>CAZCDU010000001.1:0-176958 GCA_964497125.1 uncultured Victivallales bacterium
GCGATGTAGACAGCCTCGATGTTGTCGTCTTTGACCATCTCCTCGCACGACTCGTAGGTTGTCGAGCAACCACAGACCTGGGCCATCCTGGCTCGCCGGTGCGGGATAAGATCGGTGACCGCAACCACCTCGACGTTGGGATGATTCTGAAAGAAGAACGCCAGACCGAAAGAGCACAAGCCACACCCCGCAATGCCAACGCGGACCTTCCGGTCGGAGTACGGCTGCCACACGCCGGAGGGCTGTGTCGTGGGCTTGCCCGTGTCATCGAACCCGGCGATGATGTTGCCGTCCGCGTCCCTGGGCGCGTCCGCGGCCACTGCTTTTCCCGTCATCCCGGCCAGTCCCAGGACTGCACCCGCGACACCAATACCCTCAACAAATTCACGCCGCGTCATGCCTGCGTTCTGCCTATTCATGAGATTGTCCTTTCAGATTTCTCCATACGACAAGACATTAAGGTAATCACCAGCCCAGGCGCTACCCCTTTCCACGCACAAGGAGTTTCTTTATCTGCGCACGAGAGCGCAAGCTCCCTTCGGGGACCTCGCCCTACAACAGGCCGTGTAGGACAAGCTTCCCCGGTATTCCGGGGAGCCTGTGCATGTGGTCACACGTTTACCTAAGCCGCACCAGTCTAAGCGCACCAACTCTCACTCTGGCTTGACTCGACGGGCTGCGGAGTGGAGCATGCGGGTCTTTACTGTTGTCGATAGTTTCGGGAGGCGGTCTGTCTATGCAAGGCCCTTTGAGAATGTTGCGGACCTCGTTCGAGGAACCGGTGTGTTATGACCTTGGCTGCGGGGAGACGTGGCTCCCGCTGAATGCGTTGATTGGACAGCGGTTGTCGATCCAATATGCCGGCAGCATCCTATGTGTTAGTTGCGGTGTGGCGACATCGAAGTCCTTCTCCGGCGGATACTGCTATCGGTGCTTCAAGACGGTGCCGGAGTGCTCCCCCTGCATCATAAAGCCAGAGTTGTGCAGGGCACACGAGGGCGTTGCCAGGGATATGGACTGGGCACGTGAGCATCACCTGCGACCTCAGATCGTCTACCTTGCCGAAACGAGCGGCATGAAAGTAGGGGTCACCCGTGAAGCCAATCTTCCCGCCCGCTGGATCAACCAGGGAGCAGTTCGGGCCATCCGCGTCCTGACGACTCCGAATCGATACCTGGCCGGCATCGTAGAAGTGGCATGCAAGGCCCATATTGCCGACAAGACCAACTGGCGAAGGATGCTGACGCAGGGCAACGGCCGCACGGAAGTCGACATGCCCGCACTCAAACGAGAGCTTCTGGCACAGATTGCCGACGCGCTTCCAGAGCACACGGTCGAAAGCGATGAGGTAACGGCGATCACGTACCCACTGGCGTCACCCCCAGCCAAGGTGCGATCGGTCACCCTCGACAAGGTCGCGGTAATAGAAGGCATCCTTGCCGGCATAAAGGGGCAGTATCTGCTCTTCGACAACGGCAATGTATTCAACGTCCGCCGCCACCAAGGCTACGTGGTTGAGTTCGCCGCTGCATAGCGTTGGATGGTGATAGCTCGTGGTGCTATGTGAGCAAGACGGCGCATGGTGTCCGAGCTTCAGGGCGTGTTGATGTACTGCTCCTTTGCTCTGAAGAATGCCCAACGGGGCTATACAATCATAACCTGGGGCATCCCCATTCCGTGGCCTGAAAGGTCACATCAACCGGTGCAGTCGGGTGAGGTGCCCTTTCAGGGCACACGCGCGTTACTTCGATTCCCAGGCCTGCGGCCTGGGCTACGATGAGAACGGCCCGTTGGGCCTGCCCTGTGCTGCCAGAGACGGCCGGGACCCTCCATTTTCGATTGTGTATAAAAGACAGGGCAACCCCGGTGGGGGCCTGAAGATGTGTAGAACAACGAGGGCATCGCCCCAGGTTAGGTTGCACCAACCCACCCCTGCCCCTCCCAAGAGGGGATGTCGCGTAAAGTACGCCGGTGCAGGAAGTTCCCCTCCTGGGAGGGGTTAGGGGTGGGTTCTTCTTCGGCGCTTATCTAAGCGCCATTCTGTATTGTCCCTTCGGGACTGAGGTCCGTCCTCCGTCCACCCGCACCACAAGGGACGCACCACAAGGGACGCACCACAAGGGACACACATCCTATCCACCGGCTTCTTCTGCTAGGGACACACCGTGGATCCTCCATCTGCCACCGTCTATCCTCCCCACAAGGAACTCACCATCACTCAACCCCGAAGCAAGGGACACACAGTCTATCCGAAAAAAGTTGAAGATATTTTCGGAAAAGTGCCGACCTTGTTCCTTCTACAGGGTGCAGGGGAGTGATGGAACTCCTCATGCAACAGGGGAGACGAGCATGAGAGACGCACGAATCAAGGAGCAGGGACCGGCCTACTATCACATCTTGTCGCGCGTGGTGGACCGTCGGAAGATCTTCAATGACGATGAAAAAGAGCGCTTCTGCCGAACGATGAGGGCGGCGGAGGCATTCAGCGGGGTCGAGATTCTGACTCACTCCGTGCTCTCTAACCACTTCCACATTGTCCTGTATGTGCCGGAGAGAGAAGAGGTTAGCGACACTACGTTTGGCTTAAGATTGCGCAGTCTCTACAAGCCGCGGCGGGCAGCCGCGGTGATCACTGAGCTTGCCGGGCTGCGCGAGAGCGGTCTACACGAGGAGGCGGAGGCCCTTAAGGCCCGCTTCACATACCGCATGTATGATGTCTCACAGTTTGCCAAGACCCTGAAGCAGCGGGTCACGATGTCCTACAACCGTCGTCACGACCGCAAAGGCACATTATGGGAAGAGCGATTCAAGAGCATCCTGGTTGAGGGCAATGAGGGGGCTCTGTCTGCAGTGACCGCTTATGTCGATCTCAATGCCGTCCGAGCGGGCCTTGTTCGTGATCCGAAGGACTACCGATTCTGCGGATATGGCGAAGCAGTGGCCGGTTCAAAGCGGGCGCAGAAGGGGCTGTCCCATGTAATGAGCTCTCTGGGACAGGCGCCGGGTTGGAGTGACGTATCCAGATCATACCGCAAGTTGCTCTACACAAAGGCTGAGGCCCGTGGCACGACTAAGAACGGGAGACCGGCAAAACCGGGCTTCAGCGCTGACGCTGTCAAAGCGGTCCTCGCTGCCGGCGGAACGCTGCCGGTGAACGAGGCGTTGCGTTGTCGTGTGCGTTACTTCAACGACGGAGCCGTGCTTGGGAGCAGGGCGTTTGTTGAGGATGTCTTCCAGCGGCATCGACATCGATTCAGCCCCAAGCGAAAATCAGGACCCAGGCCGATGGCTGGCGGACAGTGGGGCGGTCTCTGTACCGCCCGCCGGCTCCGACTCGAGGTGATCACACCTCCTGCTGCCGGTTAGGACGACTGATACTGTAACCGAGCGTCTCATTCACAGGTGGAGTGCGCCTTCTCGTGGCCCCAGTCTGCCTGCGATACCCCCTTTTCGAGCTCCAAGCACTCAACTGCCTCGGAACTGGCGCTCATTGCCCCGACTCATCGACGCCCACTCGCGGTGATCGGCCTACCAGCAGGCGCACGATGGCGAGGTCCGCACCGCTTTGCACTAACTGTGTGTCCCTAACCATTGTGTGTCCCTAACCATTGGTGTGTCCCTAACCATTGCTGAGCATTGGAGCTGCATTGATTGTATGTCCCTAGCCATTTCCTACAGGACTGAAACCGTTCCCTTCTTCATCCTGGGGCGTTGCCCCAGGCGATATTTGTATTGTCCCTTCGGGACTGAGGTCCGTCCTCCGTCCAATACCCCAACACTCCCTTCAGCCCGTATCTCGCGGCCAAGTTTCGGCACTTCGTTGCTCCGGTTTTCGGGTGGTGGTCATGAGGCGCTGAGATTGCCGGCTGCGCGCTAACGGAATCTGCCTGTTTCCGACATGCGGCGGGACCTATCCCTGGATGGCGTCTGAAGTGACTGTGCAGGTTGATTCGGTTTCGGAATCCGCCGGCAAAGGCTATCGTTTCGGGAAGGCTAGTGATATACTAGTGCGTCGGTCGAATGGTTGCGAACGTGGCGGATTGCACATTGTTTCTGTTCGTGGCCGATCTTGCCAGTGGCAGCGCCGCTGCCGAGCTGGCCTTGGCCCAGAGCCTGATTGAGCAAACAGAGGTGATGATGAGACAGCAAAACGTGGTATTGATGGCAATAGCGTTAGTGGTCATGACCGTCTGTGTTGACGGGGCCATGTCGGCGCCCACGGTCTATGAGCCATTCGACTACGCGGCGGGCGCTATCGACGGCACCAGCCAGGCAGGCGGCGTCGGTATGTCCGGGGCATGGACGACGAGCACAGCGGACAGTGGCGTCCTATACGCCATGGTGGGTGGGGCGTTGTCATTTACCAACCTACCGACAACGGGGGCAGTAAGAGCGAAGCGCCCCTCCGCCCCGAAGGGCGCCGAGATGCACCGGGCCATATCTCCCGCGTCTCAGACGGCGTTGACGGCCTCAGCCCGTACGATGTGGTTCAGTGTGCTTGTCAAGAATGAGCGGTACTCCGTGGGCAACGAGAACGGCACGTTCGTGTTCGGTTCGGATGCGCTGGCAGCGGGCACAACTGATGGGACGTTGCCGACGATCACAGCAGGCGAGGGAATCGGTGTTCATCTGAGTGGCTCTGGAGGCGGCGGCACAATCGACATCTTTGCTTATACGATTGATGAGGGCGTCGCTGCGAAGAGCATCGGCAAGATCGACAACACCAACACCACGGTTAACACGTTCCTGGTCGCCGGCAAGGTGGAATGGGCGCCCAACGGAAGTGACGACAGCCTGTGGCTGTTCAACGTCTCCGACCCATTGAGCGAGGAGCCGGCGGAAGCAACAGCCTTTGCGACGGTGACAGCGGATCTGGACCAATCTCAGTTTGACACGTTGGGTATGGCCAACCGGCAGATTTCGAGCGTTGACGAAATCCGGTTTGGACTCTCATTCGAGGAGACCATGGGAAGGGAGCCCCTTCGAGGGTCCGTCATGATCGTTAAGTAGCCACAGGAAACAGAGGTGTCACGATGCAGACCGGATTAAACACCTAATATCCAACAAGGGATTTCCAATGTCCAAGGTGAGAAAAGGTCGATTGTCGCGCGAAAAGACCGGCCCCGAAAGGTCTAAGTCTTCACGTGTTCGGTTGGGAATTCCTTGTTGGCCGTTGGATATTCAACATGCAGCCGAGGCGTGAAAAAATGGCTTAGACGCGTCCCTTTCTTATGTGTCCCTGCGTACCGCTTATCTGAATGCACTGCGCAGGATGGCTTCGGTGTCGGCCTCGGAAAGCGTGACGGGGTCGAGATCGAACAGGAAGCCCATTGTCTCCCGGGCGTTCCCTGCAATCGCCTTCAGTTCATCTTCCCGGATGCCGTAGTCTGACATCTTGAGCTCGTCTACGCCGCAGGCTTTCTGGAGTTGGAGAAGGGCTTCGATGAAGGACGTGCCTCCCATGACCTGGGCCATCCTGTCGAACGGTTCGGGGATCAGTGCGGCGAAGTGGGTGCAGTAAGCTCTTGAAAGTATGATCAGTCCTGCGCCATGTGGCAGCTCTGGGTGTCGTCCACTCATGGCATGTTCCAGGGAGTGTTGCGAGATGCAGCACGAAGTCGATTCGACCATACCTGCAAGCGTGTTGGCCAGGGCTACCTTTTCGCGCGCTTCGATATCGCCGCCATCGGCAACGGCACGCGGTAGGTAGTTGGCAATGAGTCGGATGCTTTCCAGTGCATATAGGTCGCTCATGGGGGTTGCCACATTGGCAATGTAGCCTTCGACGGCATGGAAGAACGCATCAAACCCCTGAAGAGCCGTCAGCAGGGGCGGTACGGAAACCATCAGTTCGGGATCGACGATTGAGAGCACGGGGAAGGTGCAGCTTGGATCCCCAAAGCCGATTTTTTCATCCCCATGCGTAATCACCGTCCACGGGTCGGCCTCGGTTCCGGTGCCCGCTGTGGTGGTGATGGCGACGATGGGCAGAGCCCCATTCGCCACGGGCAGTCCTTTGCCTGTCCCGCTCCCGATGTAATCCCAATAGTCACCAGGATTCACGGCCATGATTGCGATCGCTTTAGCGGCGTCAATGGATGAGCCTCCCCCCAGGCCAATCACGAAATCGCAGCCGCTTGTCTTCGCAAGGGCGGCCCCTTCCATGACGTGTTCCTTGATTGGGTTTGGTAGTATCTTGTCGTAAACCACGGCCTCAACTTGCTGCTGCGCCAACAGGGCTTCGACCCTCTCAAGATAGCCATGCTTGCGCATTGCCGTGCCGCAGGAAATGACGATCAGAGCCTTGGTGCCAGGCAGTGGCTCTTCGGCCAGTTGCTCTAGCTTTCCTGCGCCAAAACAGATCTTGGTTGGGATGTGGTAGTCGAAGCTCATGGGTGTTCCTCGTGGTTTAGGGGTGTAGGTGCGATTCGTGTAGAGATGGCGCCGGTATCTTCCATGCCTGCGGTGTTCTCGATGTAACACTCGTATTTGTGCTTGGAGATTAATCCCTGGCACAGGAAAGGTGAAGGTAAAAGGGCGCGGCGTGGAGCGAACAGAACCCCGTCCAGGAATCCGTGATCATCCGTGAATCCTGCGGTTTGAATCTTCTACATTATGGTGGTTTCACATCATTGCCATGCTTGTGCCACCACCAATATTAGCGTATCCTCTGGCTTATGAGAGCAGCAAGGCAAGGTCACTTCATGGAAAGGCCGTTTGCGCCTGGTCGAGTACAGGGACTTTTCCGCGCTGGATCGACGTTTGCGAAGAGCGCCGGTCGCTTCGTGCCGGCACTCTTGCTGGTGACATTTCTCGGGGTGACGCTTCTGTCGTCGTTGCATGTTGCCCGGGCCGCTGAACCGCCCCCTGCAGTTGCGACCCCGGAGGAGTTGAGGGTCCTCTTTCTCTATAACTTCGCCAAGTTCGTCCGGTGGCCGCCTCGCGTGATGGGAACTGAGCGCGATCCCATTCGGGTCGGGGTCCTGAGTGATGCGCCCCTTCTTATCGCCGCCAACCTGATTGCCGATAGAAAGGCGCAGCGACGCCCTGTGGAGTTCCACGCCTGCCTGACCCGCGAGGACATGCTGAAGTGCCACATTCTCTACTTCAACGACCCTGACGATCTTAGGGTCAAGAGCGCCCTGGCTCTCGTCAAAGGTAGCCACATTCTGACTGTTGGTGATGGCGAGTCGTTCAACCGCTGGGGCGGCATCATCGCGTTTCACGAGGAAGAACAGCGCCTGCATTTTTCGGTACGGCTTGATGCCGCAAAGCGCGCGGGACTCCGTCTGAGCTCGCAACTCATCGAGGTAAGCGACCAGTATCGGGAAGCGGAGAATCCATAGTATGCAGAGATTCCGCAACATGCCAATCAAGTGGAAGCTGATCGTCATCAGCCTGTTGACGAGCGGCATTGCGCTGCTTGTCGCTTCTGTCTGTTTTCTTACCTACGACCAATTCTCGTTCAGGGAATCCATGCGCAGCAAGGTGCAGACCCTGGCGCGCGTTATTAGTGAAAACAGTACGGCTGCTGTCAGTTTTGGGGATGCCGAGGTAGCCACCCGGGTCCTGGCTGTCTTGCGCTGCGAGCAGGATGTACGATGCGCCTCTGTGCGGAACAGGCAGGGAGTCACGCTTGGTGTCTATTGCCAGGATTCGGACCTCACCGAGCTCTGTCCTCCCCACCATGGTGAAGCGGCGATTACCTATCATCATGGCATGATGCGCGTTTATGAGCCTGTTGTCCTTGAGGAGGAATGCATTGGTATGCTCTGCATCCTCTACAGCCTTCGCACGGTGCACCTTCGCCTGGTTCGATACGTCACCGTTATGTCACTCGTTCTGCTACTTTCCATAACCGTTGCATGGCTGCTGGCCAGTAGGCTTCAGGCGCAGGTTTCCGGACCTATTCTCGAGTTGACGACTCTTGCTGATCGTGTTTCACGGGAGAAGGACCTCAGCCTCCGTGTCGACGTTGAATCGGAGGATGAGTTGGGTGACCTGGTGCGGGGCTTCAACAGCATGCTGGCGCAGATTCGCACGCACGAGACCGAACTCCGCCGTTACCAGGATGAACTGAGGGATATGGCTGACCGGGTCCTGCTCACCGAGGAAAGTGAGCGCCGTCGTATTTCGGTGGGGCTGCATGATTCGATCTGTCAGCTCCTCTGGGTTGCCAGCATGCACCTTAAGAAACTATCCGACGGGAGTGAGACCTCGGAAAGGCAGGACATGCTCAATGCGATTCAGGGCATGGTTGACGAGTCGCTTACCGAGGTGCGATCTTTCGTTTTCGAGCTGAGCCCGCCGGCTCTCCACGACCTGGGCCTCTGTCCTGCACTCAAGACGCTCGCAGACGAAATGTCACGTCGCTATGGCCTGCAGGTCGAGCTCAGCGGGGATAACGTTGAACGCGAGTATGGCGACGAACTGAACGTGTTTCTGTACCGGGCCGTCCGTGAGGTCCTGACAAACACAGCCAAGCACGCCAAAGCTGAGCACGCAACCATCGAGGTGTCACGCCAGGCTGACTGCATCAGTCTGACGGTTTCGGATGACGGCGTCGGTTTTTTCCCCCAAGAGAAGCCTTCCTCGCCGGGGACGCATGGATTTGGGCTTGTCAGTATTCGTGAGCGTATGAACAGCCTCCACGGGAGATTTGATGTCGTATCGGCGCCGGGTGAAGGGACCACGGTCCTTATGGAAGTGCCGCGTCGACCGTCATGTGAGCCGGAATTGACAGAAGAAGACAACGGAAAGGGAAGAGCATGAAATTGGGACACCTTATCATATTGTGCCTGGCCGTTGGCGTATGCGCCATAGCAACCAGTGAGTTGGAAGCGGGAGCGACCCTGGCGGAGCTGAGCCTGGCAGACTTGTCGCTCGTCCGCCTGACCTCCGCATCACGCAAGCCGGAATCGGTTGCCGAGACGGCTTCAGCTGTCTTCGTGCTGACCGCGGAAGATATCCGACGCTCTGGTGCAACATCGATTCCCGAAGCTCTCAGAAACGTCCCGGGCGTAGAGGTGGTACGTGCCAATGACAACGATTGGTATGTCTCCATACGTGGCTTCAACGAGGAGACCGAGAACAAAGTGCTCGTGTTGATTGATGGGCGGACGGTCTATTCGCCGATCTTCTCCGGAGTCTTCTGGTACGAGATTGATCTCGTTATGGAGGATATCGAGCGGATTGAAGTTATCCGTGGGCCGGGCGCTGCCATGTGGGGCGCCAACGCTGTCAACGGTGTGATTAATATCATTACCAAGCACACCCGCGACCAGCAGGGCGCCGTGGTCAGCGTCACTGCCGGGACGCTGGACCGCGCCAGCATCGCGACCCGTTTTGGCGACAAGGTTGGCGATGATGCCTACTGGGCTGCGTGGGCCAAAGTGTTCTCGCGTGAGCAGCTTGATCCGGATCGGAACCCGATCGAGCTCAACTCCCGCCTGGCCGATGACTGGGAGAGCGTTGCGCTTGGGTTCCGCTACGATTGGGACCCTGCGACGCCGAATTTGCTGAGCATCCAGGGCAGTTGGCATGAGGTCCAGGCCAATGAATCGTTCCGTCGGCTCTACATGGTTCCGCCCTACAGTGATATCGCCACCTATCGTCGCAGGGGGAACCTCTATCATCTGCTTGCGCGGTATGCCCATCGCACGTCTGCGGATTCAGAATGGTCCATCCAGGCGTATACGGATGGTGATCACAGTGAATTCGGAAATGCCGATCTGAACTACCAGACCTATGACCTCGATACGCAGTGGCGGTTCCCGGTTGGTGCACGACACGACATTGTTTGTGGTGCCGGATATCGTTTTCTAACTGATGAGCTGACTACACATCCGGAATGGGGTGTGACCTTCTTTAATCCGGTCAAGCGTGAGCAGCACCTGGTGTCACTGTTTGCTGAAGATGAGATTACGGTCATTCCTCGCAAACTGGATTTGCGACTGGGGACGAAGGTGGAGCACAACGACTATACCGGTTGGGAAGTCCAACCCAGTGCGCGTCTGAACAGTCGTCTGTCTCCGCACCACACCTTATGGGGGGCTGTGGCGCGAGCGGTGCGAACGCCGGCACGGCTGGATTCTGATGTTTCCGGTAACGCCGCCTTCCTGCCTCCCTCGGCGCTGCCTCCTCCGCTGCAAGGTGCAGGACTTCCCGGCAGCCATGAAATTGCGGAAGGGGATCCCGAATCGGAGGAGCTGACGGCCTATGAGATTGGGCTCCGCTATCATCCCGGCAGTCGGTTCTGGCTGGATACCGCTATCTTCTATAACGAGTACGAGAAGCTGCGCTCGTTTGCGGTCCTCACGCCGGGATATGTCCTCGCCGCCGATCCGCCGCGGTACGTGTTCCGCGTTGCGCCAAACAACGGCAAGAAGGGCTATAGCTACGGTGCCGAGTTGGGGTCGACATGGCGCGTCTTTGACAGCTGGGCGCTCGTGGGATCCTACACGTACATTGAGATCGACTTGGAGACGCGTCCCGGTGCCCTTGATATTCCGGGCGTAACGGCCGTCGAGGGTAACAGTCCCCGTCACCGTTTCTCGGTGCAATCCCAGTGGGACATCACGCGTGCGCTTGAGTGCGACCTGACCGTGCGCTTCGTCGATGACATCGAGGGCGTCGGCGCCGAGGATTACGCAACTTTCGACCTGCGCCTGGCGTGGCGCCCCAGCGACCAGTTGGAACTAGCCCTGGTAGGACAGAACCTAGCCGAAGAGTGGCACCATGAGTTCCGCGTCTACGAAGTTGAGCGCAGTGCCTACGCGAAGATGACCTACCGCTTCTGACCGCGTCACCTGCCGCTCGCCAGTCGCCACCGCTTCTTACGATTCGGGTTTGACGGATTGCGTGATTCGTCACTAGAATCTGACTATGTCAAACGGGTTTGATGAGGCTGAAGAGCGTGGGATACAAGCCGAGGCCATCGAGCAAGTCTACTCGGAGCTTCCACTTTCATTGATCACGACGACGGCGCTTGCGGCGCTTGTGGTGTTTGTGCTGCGCGATACTTTCGGTATGAGGCCGCTCGCTATATGGTTTGGCGCAGTGCATGCTGTCGTTGCTGCACGCTGGACGCTCTTTCTTATCTTTCGTGGATCCGACAAGGCCGCTGTATCGCCTCGGCGATGGCGCTGGCTATACACATGCTGTGCGTTGACTGCTGCTGCCACCTGGGGGAGCGCCCCTGTTGTGTTTCACTCGCATTCTCAACCCTACATCAACGTGTTTCTGGCCTTTGTGCTTGGTGGCGTTGTCTCTGGCGCAGCCGCTACTATGGCGCCCCTGAAGCAGACAACACGTGCCTATGTTCTGCTAGTCTGTGTTCCCTTGGCTACTGTCCTGATCGTGATTGGTGATAGTCTTCACGTCACGATGGGGATCATGATGTTCCTCTATGCGGCAGCTTACACAGTCATGTCGGGCAAGATAAGCGATCTTCTTACGACGTCACTACGTCTGAGGCGGGAGAATCTGCGGGAGATCGAAGATCGCAAGGAGGCAGAGGCCTCGCTGCGCCAGCTGAAGGATGGACTGGCGAAAACGGTTGAGGATCGTACAGCGCAACTGAAGGCGGTGAACGTTGAATTGCATGATGAGATTACGGTTAGACGGAGTGTTGAAGCGAAGTTGCGCGAGAGTCAGGAGCGATATCGGGAGCTTGTCGAATCGTCGAGCGACTGGATCTGGGAGGTTGATCAGAAGGGGATCTATACATATTCGAACCCGCGCGTGACACAGCTTCTTGGTTACGACAAAGATGAGATCGTTGGTCGGGGGTTCTACGAGTTTATCGACCCCGGGGAGGCAGATCGAATCAAGGATGTCTTTGCCGAGAGTGTTGCGGCCGCGACTCCTCTGGTTGGGGTCGTTAATCGCTGTGTCTGCAAGGACGGAGGCAGCCTGGTTATGGAAACCAGCGCTCGTCCGATTCTGAATGACGAGGGCCAGTGCGTAGGTTACCAGGGCATTGACCGTGATATCTCGCACCGCCTTGAGAACGAAGAAGAGGCGCGCAAGGCAGACCGATTGGAGTCGCTGGGACTCCTGGCCGGCGGCATTGCTCATGATTTCAACAACCTGCTTGCCGGGTTACTCGGCAATATTGAGCTGGCGAAAATGGCATTGCCGGCTGATGCCGGGGCCTCCAGTCTGCTGACCAACGCGGTAAAGGAGATTGAGTGCTCGCGTGAGCTGACCGGGCAGATTCTGACGTTCTCACGTGGCGGCAAGCCAGTGCTCGAGTCCTGTTCGCTCGGGGCTCTTCTGCATGATGCCTGTCCCGACTTTGAGGACTCAGAGTCCATTTCTGTTGGTTTCGATATCCCGGACACCCTCTGGCAGGCTCCTGTCGACACACTGCAGATGCGCCAGGTATTCAGTAAGCTGCTGCAGAATGCCCGTGAAGCGCTACGATCCGGCGGCACCATCATCATTCGCGCTGAGAACGCGACCATCACCGGTTTCTCTCCTCTGCCGTTGGTGCCCGGCGAGTACGTCCAGGTAACTATCCAGGATAACGGGTGCGGCATCAAAGAGGAGGATTTGCCGCACATCTTCGATCCCTACTTCTCGACCAAGGAACGCGGCTCTCAGAAGGGGACCGGTATTGGGTTGACCGTATGTCGCTCCGTCGTGCAGCAACATCGCGGCTTCATCACGGTAAGGTCAGCGTATGGCAAAGGCACCGATGTCTCTCTCTTCATACCGGCCGAGAGCGCCCGTAACAGCATCTGGGCGCATGCAGGGGAGTCGGACTCGGACACGACTGTTCCCCGGATTATGGTGCTGGAAGATGATGCGACGTTCGGGCAGATGATGGTGGAGCAGCTGAGAAGCCTCGGGTACGCCGTGGTGCCGGTCAATAGCGGGAGGAAGATGATTGAGTTGTACGAGCGCAGCGTGGAGTCTCAGCAGCCTTGTGACCTCCTTCTGATGGACCTCGTCGTTGATGGGGGCATGGGAGGGAAAGAGACACTCGAGAAGCTGAGAGAGAAGTATGGTGACGTGAAGGCCGTCGTTGTAAGCGGCTATGCAGAAAGCCCCGTGTTCACCGACTACGGAAAGTACGGGTTCAGTGCCGCCCTGGCGAAGCCCGTTGATCTTGATTTCCTCGCCGAGACGGTTGCTCGCATGCTGGCCTGAAACTTCACTCGTTACACTCGCTTGTTTCGAACGTCGAACATCGAACATCGAACGCCCAACATCGAACGAAGAGAGAATTCCAAACTTCGATGTTCGATGTTCATTCTCAGTTTCACCCTTGATTATTCCTAGCGCGCGGTGGCCCCGCTAGCCTGAAACTTCACGTCCGAAGATACGGCCTGAAGGCCGAACTACAAACGCCTGCCTCGTGTAGAAACCCGTTCGTAGTTCGGCCTTTAGGCCGTAAATACCGGAACGTTTCACCCCTGTATAATCCGAACTCACTCGGGGGCGGCGCTGGCCTGAAACTTGGCCGGTTTTCCAATGTCTTCGGCTTTCGTAGGACGGTGCTCCTGCGCCGTCCAGGCGGCACGTCTGATGACGGATAGAGAGAAGCATGCCCTTTGGTCTGTCATCTCTCTCTTTGTCGGCCGTCTTGCCTCAAGGACGGCCCGGGAGGACCGACCTACGGAAGAAGTTTCCACCCCTGTATGATCCGGCGGAGGCACGACGCAGGGGGCTTCGCTGACCTGAAACCTGACGCAAGTCCTAGCGGCTTCTACATTCTTTTGTAGGGCGGTCCCGCAGCCGCGGGATTCCCGCCTGTTGTCCCTTCTCCACTGCCGGGAAGGGTTCCCGGCCTACATAAGGGCGTTTCTCTCCTGAATAGTCCTGCGGAGGAACGACGCCGGGGGCGGCGGGAGCCAAAAAGCTATCCACGCTCAGGAAAGTGCGGCCAGTGTGTAGCCGACCCAGACGGCGGCCAAGCCGAGTACGAGGTGGAGCGATGCACTGGCGAAGGCGGCAACGACGTGCTCGTCGCGCAGCAGTGTGAGCGTCTCGTATCCGAACGTTGAGAAGGTCGTGAAGCTCCCGAGAATGCCAAAGAAGATGACAAGACGAATATGGGGACCGAACCATGCGCGGTGCTCTGCCAGCCCGCCCAGCAGACCAATGATCAGACACCCCGTCAGATTCACGGCCAGCGTCCCGGCTGGAAATCCCGACTGCCCCCAAAGACGTTGAATGCCACTACTCACCAGGTAGCGAAGAATGGCGCCCACGAAGCCCCCGACTCCCACTGCCAGCATTTCACGCATGGGATGGCTCCGGTTGCTCGTGCTGGTCTCGCAGCTCCCCGCGGTATACCAGCACCGTGGGTCCCGTGAGTCGCAGATCGCTGACGACGCTGTCTGTGATGCTGAAGTCTACGCTGAGGACATCCCCGCTCTGCGCCAGGCATGCGACGGGCGACTGAACGCCGTGGTAGCGTACGGCTGCAATTGCGGAAGCCGTGATGCCCGTTCCACAGGCGAGCGTTTCGTCCTCGACGCCGCGTTCGTACGTACGCACCCGGATCGAGTCGGTGTCACGAATCTCAACAAAATCCACGTTAGTGCCCTCAGGGGCGAATGCCGCATGTCGTCGCACCGCTCCTCCGATCTCCACCACCGGGCACGTATCCAAGTCCTTGCTTATGATGATGGCGTGTGGAACCCCCGTGTTCACAACGTCGTAGTCGATGCTCTCACCTGAAGGCAGTGTGAGGGATGCGTCGCCCCGGCATGCCGAGGGCGGTGGCAGCGTGAGCTGGATCGCCTCATCGAGGACAGCGGCCTCGAGCGTCCCTGCCTCGGTCTCGATCGTCATTCCGGTTCCCGTGATTCCGAGATCATGGGCCAGCCGTGCCACGCACCTGGCGCCATTGCCGCACATATCGGCTTCGTTGCCGTCAGGATTGAAGAAACGCATACGGAAGTCCGCGACCTCGGATGGCCGGATCAGGATGAGTCCATCGGCTCCAATTCCCGTATGCCGACAGCAGAGCGAGGCGATTTGCCCGGGATCTTCCTGAAAGCGCCGGGAGCGATCGTCCATGAGGATGAAATCATTGCCGGCACCGTGCATCTTCCAGAAAGACGTGCCCATTACTCCGTCCAATGCGTTTCGCTTAGTCCCCGTTGGAAGGAGGGTGGCGTTCCGACCTCGGCAATGGCTTTCTCGCGCTGCGCCGTGATCTTGATCAGGTCCACGAGGATATTCAATGCCTCATCCTTGACGATATCATTGTCTTCGTCCTCATCCTCATCATCCTCGCCCTGCGCCATCAGTGAGTTCTGGATATCGAGAAGCTCCTTTTCGGCCTTCGCCTGGGCCTTACGTGTCTCGAGGTCCAGTGACAATGTCTCTCGAGAGTTCATGGCCTTGATCCGTTCCAGAAGCTTGTGGTAGGCGATGAGTCGGTCATCACTGCTTTGGCGCGTGGCGGAGCGCTCGGCCAGAACGGGGAGAATGCCATCCAGTTCGCCAAAGGGAGAGTAGATCGTGGAGCGGATTGTAGACCACTCCATGGGGTTTGGCAGGAAGTCCTCACCGAACTCCATGAAATCAAAGGCCGAGGGAACCACGACATCGGGTTCTACACCGCGTAGCTGGGTTGATCCGCCAGAGATGCGATAGAACAGGGCATTGGTGACCTTAATGGACCCTAGTGCATTGCTGCGGCTGAGATTCAGGATCGTCTGCACGCTGCCTTTTCCGTGCGTCTTGGAGTCGCCGACGATGACGGCGCGCCCGTAATCCTGGAGTGCTGCCGCCAGAATCTCTGAGGCGGATGCACTGAGGCGGTTAACGAGAACGACCAGGGGGCCTCCATAAACGATGCCGGGATCATTGTCGGGCAAGATGCTCACGGCGCGGCGTTCGCGGACCTGTACCGTTGGGCCGGTCTTAATGAATAGTCCCGTCATCAGGACGGCCTCAAGCAGCGAACCGCCGCCATTATTGCGGAGATCCAGAACGACGCCGTCCACGCCTTCTTCGCGCCTGTCGCGCAGGATGCGTGAGACGTCGCGGGATGAACTCTTGTAGTCGGGATTCGTCCGTTTGCCCTTGAGATCTGCGTAGAATGCTGGCAGTTCAATGATGCTGAGTTGGTATTCGTCCCCATTCTCATCCTTCACGATTTCGGTGCTGGACTTCGCCGCGCGGTCCTCCAGCTTCACCTCGTCACGGATGAGTTCTACGGTTTTGGTTAACGTGCCCGTGGGATCTGTGGCGGGAATGACGGTCAGCACGACGCGAGTGCCCTTTGGTCCTCGAATCAGTCGTACGGCCTTGTAGAGTGGCCAATGGAGAATGCTAACGGATTTCTCCGTGTCCTGGGCGACTGCAATGATCTTGTCCCCGGGACGAAGGCGTCCTTTGCTCTCGTCGCGTGCAGCCGGTCCTCCGGGAATGAGGCGCACGATTCTGGCGGTGCCATCATCGGGACGGAGCAGGGCGCCAATGCCGAACAGGGAGAGCTTCATCTCGATATCAAAGTCCTCGGCTGTGGCGGGGGACATGTAGTCGCAGTGAGGATCATAGGCTCTGGCAAAGGCGGACAGGTACTTCTGTAGTACCCACTCGCTGTCGCTGTCCTCAAGCGTGCTGAGGAACTGATCATAACGCTCAAGGATGAACTCTTCCGGACTCAGTTCGGGAAGCTCCTCGGTAAGCTCATCGTCATCGTCGCTTTCGCCACTTTCTTCAGTCTCCGCTGTCAGACTCTGTGGCTCTGTTGCGTCCGGCGCGGGCGAGTTGGCCTGCTGGTTAGGGTGCGTTTCGGTTCCCTCATCCTGCTCGGGCTCTTCGATCTCCTCGGGTGCTGCTTCCTCTGCGAGCTCCTTGGCCACCAGCCGTCGGATGTATTCGTTCTTGATGCGTTTGCGCCACAGGTCGTCCCACGCCTCCGGGGTCTCGCACCATGGGGCCTCTTTCCGCTTCCAGCGGTACGTTTCATCCCGGGCCAGGTCAAATCCTTCGTCCAGTAGCTGGTGGGTAAAGGCGGTTCGGTTCCGGACACGCTCCTTCAGGACGCTGAAGACCTCGTAGGCGAACTCAACGTCTCCGTCGCGCAGCTCATCGTCCAGCACCAGTTCTTTACGGTTGAACTTCTCAATATCGGATGCCAGGAAGTAGACGCGTTCGTAGTCGAGAGAGGATATCAGGTTCTCCAGAAAGCGCTCTGATACAGAATCGTCGAGCGTATGGCGGGAAAGGTGTTCCCGGGGGAGCTCACGGGCGACGGTCTTGACGATCCTGGCGTAGTGCTCCTCGGGTCGGAGCGAAAGCGCACCGGAAACCCCTACCACCAACACGGGTATGGCGACTAGTGACAGAACCTGTTTGCTACGCTTCATCTTCCCTTTCGTCGACTTCGTATCGCTGCCTGGCATTCATCAATCCATCCAATATAGCATATGCCGAGAGGAAGAACACCCCTTGAGTGTCCTCATGTTCAGAAAAAGGAAAAGGGCGGGTTTCCGTGCTCTGCAGCACAGCACCCGCCCCGATTCCTGCCAAATTGGCTTGTTGATGCCTCTACGCGGAGAGAACAGCCTCTTTGCAGGCCTTGGCAACGCGGAACTTCACAACCGTCTTTGCCGGAATACTGATGGTCTCGCCCGTTGCCGGGTTGCGACCCATGCGAGCTTTGCGATTCACGAGAACGAGTTTGCCGATACCTGGCAGCGTGAAGCCGTTCTTGGCTTCGACATAAGATAGATTGGCAAGCTCTTCAAGAAACGTTGCAACCTGGGCCTTCGAAAGTTCGGTCTTCTCGGCGAGGCATGCGATCGTCTGTGTTTTGGTCATGGTGACTCTCCTTGTTATGATGATGGCGCCACCGGCGGCGCCACACAATGTTGGGTTCATTGTGGCCGAAAAGCAGCGAATAGCAAGCGTTTTCTCGATAAATCGCGGACCTCGGATTAGGCCAGAAGTTGGCCTTTTGCGTCGTCAAGCTGACGCTCAAGCGTTCCGTCGAAAATGAAGTCACCGATCTTGACGAGGGCCCCGCCCAGAATCCCCGGCATTACCCGTGGCCGCAGGTTAACCTGCTTGTTCAGAATGCGGCCCACCTCGGTCTCAATTTCTGCCAGGTGACGGTCAGAGAGAGGTGCCGCCAGTTGAATCTCACCGGAAACGCTCTCCCGGACTTCGGCGGCCTTCTCAAGAAAGCACGTTGCCACGGCGGCAAGGTGAGGCAGGTCGCCTGCACTCACGAGCATGATGAGGAAGTCAACGAGAATGGGGTGGCTATGTCCTTTGAGGACTTCCTGGATGGCGCGGCGCTTGCCCTCGTTGGCTACGGTTTCGGAATCCAGGAAACGCTGCAGGTCTTCGCTTTCCCGAACAAAATCCAGCAGGTGGATGAAATCATGCTCGATAACGTGCAGGGACTCTGCCGCTTTCCCAAGCGAAAGCAGAGCATCGGCGTAGTGTTCGATCTTATCGACGTGGGTTGGCATTGCGGGTCTTCTTCAGGCGTTCGATGAACTGGTCGGCCAGCTCTTCGTGGCGCTCCTCATTCAGATTTTCGCGGATGACCTGTCGGGAGATACGAACCGATAGGGTAGCAAGGGTTCCTTTGAGATCATCGAGGCCCTTTCGCGTTTCTCGCTCAATCTCGTCGCGTGCACGTTCAATGAGCTGATCGGCACTCTCCTTGGCACGCTCCTCGGCTTCGCGCTGCTTGTCGGCCACCATACGGTTGCCGTCATCCACAATGCGTCGTGCCTCATCCCGGGCCTGGCGCAGCTGCGCCTGGTGCTCCTCAAGTACGGTCTGGGCCTCGTCGCGAGCCTGCTTGGCCTCTTCGATCGCCTGGCGGATGCCCTGCTCGCGCTGGTCGAGCAGCCTTCGAAGGGGTCTGAAAGCAAAGCGCGAGAGGAGCAGCATTAGCCCGGCGAAAGTCGCAAGGGCCCAGAAAAACAGTCCTGCATCGAAATGGCCCATCAGTGCTCCCGTATCAAGTTATGAGGAAAACGACGTTATTCGTGGGCTTCGGCTACCGGACGATCGGCGTCGTGCGGCATCTCGGGTTCTTCCGCTTTGCCCTTGGTGGTAAGCGTGAACGCGACCAGCAGCGCATACAGGCAGAGCGCTTCAATAAACGCGATTGCCAATACCATCAGCTTCTGGATCTGTCCGGCTGCTTCCGGCTGCCGTGCCGTCGCTTCCACGCTCCGCGCGGCAAGGTTACCGATGCCAATTCCCGTCCCCAGGGCAGCCAGGCCAATTGCCAAGCCAGCGCCAATCCAAGCAAATCCTTCAGGTGCCATTCTCTTTCCTCATCCTTATTAGCTGGATCCGTTAGGATTCAGGCAGTTTCTGCAGGGAGATCCACTCTTCTCTTCAATGTGCGTCCAAGGCGTCTTTGATATACATTCCGGCCAGCAAAGTAAAGATAAAGGCCTGTATGAAGCTCACGAAGACCTCAAAAGCGCTCATGATAACGGCGCCCGCATAGGGAAGCGGTTTAAGCAGCCACATGGCTGATCCGGCCATGCCCAGGAAGATCAGGATCAACGCGTGCCCCGCCAGCATGTTGGCGAAAAGACGAATCGCCAGTGACAGCGGCCGCGCCAGCCAACTGATGACTTCAATGGGCGCCGCCAGGCATTTTGCGGCAAGGGGTATTTCGCCGGGGACGAATTTCTTGAGAAAGCCGAGCAGTCCGTGTGAGCGAATATTGACCACAATCGTGGTGCCGAAAACGATGATCGCAAGTGCCGCTGTTACGCTGATGCTGGAGGTCATCGCTTTGACATGAGACGGAAGCGGCACCAGCCCCAGCAGATTCGAGAAGAGGATGAGGAAGAAGAGTGTCAGCAGGAAAGGGGACCAGCGATGGCGGTGCTCGCCAAGTATTTCGTCGCCGACGCTCTTATCAATGAAGTCTATGAGTGCTTCCATAAAATTATGAAAGGCCCCTCGCGCAACGGGCTCGCGCCGCCGGCAAGCCACGGCGACAACGACGAACGTCAGAGCTGCGGCAATCCACAGCAGCAACACCTCGTTGGTGATGCTCAGATCGATGCCCCATAGGGTTGGAAGCTTGATCAGGACTTGGCGTGGAATCTCATGCATGGGTCAGTATACGTTGCTTTGCTTCTTATGGGCTACGGTTCGGTGGTTTCTTCAAGCGCCTTGATGATAGCCGCTTGATCGGGATCCGCAAGCGGGGAGTCTGTCTTGGATAGGATTACATCAGTGAGTTGGTCGGCATTGCAGACGAACACGCCTGCCGAGCCTTGCTGGCCGGCTGCAAGCGGATTGGATGCGAAGCAGAGCACAGGGGAGACGGGCACGTCCAGTCCCGTCGCATCTTTGAGCCGGGAACGCATCAACGTCGCCGCTGCTTTCACCTGGTCGAGAGGGGGGCGCGAGGGGCGGTCCCCGTCGCAGATCAGTTCTCCGTTCTGCACAGCGATCTCCCCACTCCAGTTCTTGGTTTCGATGACGAACACGCCGGTGGGTCCCACGGCAACATGATCGAAGTCAGCGCCTCCCTGGGTGAGGATTCCAGGCCCGGCGGCAGCCAGGCCATGAAAGACGGTGAATGTCTCGGGAAGCAGCGCCAGCGCGCGACCGGCGGTCTCTTCGCCCTTGGCGCCCTTGAGGAAGGCCTGCATGCGTTCCCGGCTATGGTTGGCAGCCGCGGCTACGGCAACCGCGAGCGCCAGGAAAAGAAGTCCTGCCATCGTGCTTCCGATGTGAGGGTGGGGGAGGGCCGCTCGCAGGAGATAGCCTGCCAGCGCCACGACGATGAGAAGCGGCCACTGGGTACGGAGCAGCCCCGCCATGCGTACGCGGACGCCCGGACTGCCTACGATCCGGGCGTAGCGCTGGCTCGGGGTGTGGCGTTGCTCATTGTGGGGTGTGGTGCTCATGTTGCTAGTACGGTGCAGGAGACTACCAGCATGGCGGTCAGGATGCCGACGATGGCTCCCATCAAGACTTCCAGCCGGGTGTGGCCGAGGAGCTCCTTCAGTTTGCGTTCGGAAAGGTGGTGTTCCCGGAATAGCTCATCCACCATCTCGTTGAGCAGGCGCGCCTGGATGCCGGCCGCCCGTCGCACCGTGGCAGCATCGAACATCGTGATGGCGGCGAAGGCCAGCGCGACCATGAACAGGGGCGTGTCGAACCCTGCCTGGAGACCCACGGATGTCGCGATTCCCGTCACCAAGGCCGAGTGCGCACTCGGCATGCCTCCCGTACTGACGAGGTAGTTGAGGTTGACGCGTCGCGTGCTCAAAAAACCACACAGCATCTTGGCACATTGGGCCACAGTCCAGGACCAGAACGCGGCCCAGAAACAGGGGTTATGAAAGAGCTCAACAAAATTAACGTTCACGTGGCGTGCCCTTCTCGGGGTTAGTACGCGTTTGTACGCGCGAAGAGGGTTTTGACAAGAATCTTGAAGTCGAAGGCGAGTGACCAGTTTTCAAGATAGAACAGGTCGTACTTGATTCGTTCCCGCAGGTCCGTGTTGCCGCGCAGCCCGTTCACCTGCGCCCATCCGGTCAGCCCGGGTTTGGATACATGGCGCCACATGTAGCGGCCAATGTCCTCTTTGAACTGCTCGACGAAGTGAGGACGTTCGGGTCGGGGACCGACCAGGCTCATGTCACCGCGCAGGACGTTCCAGAACTGGGGCAGTTCGTCGAGGTTGAGGCGGCGCAGAAAGGCGCCAACGGCTGTGCGGCGGTCATCGTCCTCGGTTGTCCATACCGGGCCGCTCTTGGCTTCCGCATCGGTTGGCATGGTACGCAGCTTGTAGAGATCAAAAACGCGTCCTTCTTCGCCGCAACGTTCCTGGCGATAGAAAACAGGGCCGGGGGAGCTGCGCGTTATGAATATCGCAGCGACGGCGATAATCGGCGCGGAGAGAAGCAGGCCAACCAGGCTGCCAAGGATGTCTTCGGTCCGCTTTGCGATCCGGTTCCAGAACTGATCGAGCGGCCATGTACTGATACCAAGCAGCGGGATGTCGTTGAGTGACTGTACATCCATGCTTGTCGTCATGATGCGAAACAGATCCGGCACCATTTTGAACGTAATCAGATTGCGCTCACACAGGAGCAGAATCTGGACGATGCGATCATGCGGCAGGCGCGAGTCCGTGAGGACGATCTCGTCGACGTCTGTCGACGTGATCAGGGATGAGAGCTCATCCAGTGCCCCGAGGACCATGTCGTGGGGAATGTCGTTATGCGGCGTGTCGAGACTTGTGCGCAGGAAACCAATGACCTTCGCACGTAACATCGGTTCCTTGTGGAGCGTACGCCTGACGTGCACCGAGACGTGATCGGTGCCAAGCACGAGAACGTTGCTCTTCTGATTGCTGTGCCGGGCCAGGTTCCACTCAATACGAAACAGAATGTAACGCTCGAGCAGCACGAGAAAGGCGACGCTGAAGAAAGACATGCCAATGACAAGACGGGCAATATCGACGGTGTTCTGCAAGGCAAATGCGAGCACGGCGATGGATAGCGTGCCGATAAGCGTCGACTTGGTGATCCTGGGGATCTTGTCAATGAATGACCCTGTCTGCGGGCGAATGAAGAGTCCCTGTTTCAGAAAGATGAAGAGGAACACCAGCGTTGCGACCGCGCACCCCCAGCCGTAAACCTCGAACAGGTTGACGGGAGGCTCCCGGTACAGCGGTATCCAGCCAGTTTCAAATCTGGCCCAGGCAGCAAATGCCAGCCCACCAAAGATGGCGAGTGTGTCAAAAGCAACCGCCACGGCACTTAGCATCACATCGGATGAATCACGCTTCTTCATGATGCGGTATCCTATACGCGGTAGGCGCTGAGTGCAATCAGTTGATGCGTGCCTGGAGCATGAAGATGGCGATGACGGCCACGCCATAGAGGAAGATGTTCACAAGGAGGGGGATGTCGCTGAGGAGGATCTTCTCGGGGTGCCCACCTTTTTCATGGCGGTAGACGAGGTCCAGGTAGCGAAAGATGCCAAACATCACGAATGGAATGGTGAAGCCCAGCTTGGTCGTGCCGAACTTGTCAACAGTATCGGGCCAGAGTGTGTAGAGGGCGTAGGAAACGATGGTGGCCGAGCTAACGATGGCGATGAGCTGGTTCAGCAGTTGGGGGTCGTACTTGTCCAGGCTGGCACGGTGTTCGTTATCGTCGCCTGAGCCAATCCGTTTCTCGTGCCGGCGTTTGCAGAGCGCCAGGAACAGCGCCAGCAGAAAGGTGCAGAGCAATAGCCAGGGCGAGATGTCGACAGCCGTGACGATAGCGCCGGCAATAGCTCGCAATACGAAACCACAGGCAATGACGAAAATATCGACCAGCGCAACCTGTTTGAGCACGAACGAATAGACAATCTGAAGCGCAAGATACCCTAGGATCACGGCAAAGAATGCATGTGAAAGCACCCAGGAACAGGCCAGCACAAATGCCGACAGCGCTACGGCTGTCATCAGGGCGGCTGGTATCGCTACCCGACCCGACGCGATGGGGCGGAAGCGCTTGGTTGGGTGCGCGCGGTCGGCCTCAATGTCACGAACATCATTCAGGAGATAGATACAGCTGGAGGCGAGACAGAAGAGCAGCACGCCAGGGATGATGGAACCCAGACTTACCCCAAGATCAATCGACTGGCTTTTATCCCAATAGGCAAAGATCAGTGCTGCCAGCAGAATGCTGTTCTTGGTCCACTGGTTGGGACGCATGGCGAGGAACAGGTCGACAACTGATTGGCGCTCTTTGCCTGGTGTCATCGCGTGCTCCGTTTCCAGCGGTTACTGGCGAGGTGGTTTGCGTCGCAACTTGTTTCGGAAGGCGAGCTTCCAGACAAGCCATACGGCTTCCCTGAAAATATCTCCGCTCATTTTGGAGTATCCTGCCCGACGATCCTCGAAGGTGATTGGGATTTCACCAATCCGGAAGCCACGCATCCAAGCCTGGTGGTTCATCTCTACCTGGAACGAGTAGCCGTTGGAGATGACATCGTCCAGCGGGATGGCCTCAAGTACAGCGCGCCGGAAGCACTTGAATCCCCCGGTCGGATCGGTGATAGGCATGCCCGTGATCAGGCGTACATAGGTTGACGCGCCCTTACTCAGCATCAGGCGACTCAAGGGCCAGTTCGTGATACGGATGCCGTTGACATAGCGCGAGCCCAGGACCAAGTCGGCGGTTTCCGCGGCTTTGACGAAGTTGGGAATCTCGGCAGGATCGTGCGAGAAATCAGCATCCATCTCGAAGATCAGGTCATACTGCTCTTCAATCGCCCACTTGAAGCCGGCGATATAGGCTCGCCCGAGCCCATTCTTGGCATCCCGGTGCAGGACATGCACCCACGATTCCTTTGCGGCCAGCTCATCAATCACTTTGCCGGTGCCGTCTGGCGAGTTGTCATCGACAAACAGGACCTCCGCATCCTCGCAGACCTTATGCACAGCCTGTGCGATAGGGCAGACGTTGTCCTTCTCGTCATATGTCGGAATTATCACAAGTTTGCGCGACATGGTGGGCAGAGTAGCGGACAGCCGATAGAGCGGCAAGTCTTTGTTGCGATTGCATTTGATGGTGCGATAGCGTAGTTTTGCTCTCCGATTGAACCCCGTTGAGATGAGGATTTGCAGATGTCAGCATACCGTGTCGTGAAGTTTGGGAACCAGGTGCTACGAACGAAGGCAACGCCGGTTGGCGAGGTGACTGATGAGATTCGCGCGTTGGCGAAGGACATGCTTTCCAGCATGTATGCCGAGAACGGCCTTGGCTTGGCGGCCGAGCAGATTGGCCGCGATGAGGCGATCTTTGTGATTGATGTGCCCGAGGAATCCAACTGTGGCCTCGAGATGCCGATGGTGCTGATCGATCCCGAGATCACGGAATCCGAGGGTGAGCAAGTTGGCCAGGAAGGCTGTCTCAGTTTTCCGGGTGTCTTTATCAACGTGAAGCGTGCGGAGCACGTCAAGGTTGCCTACACGGACTTGACGGGTAAACGACAGGAAATCGGTGCCGCCGGTTTGTTATCCCGAGCTATCCAGCATGAAATGGATCACCTGAACGGCGTGCTGCTGGTGGATTACATGTCCGCGGTGCAGAAAGTTGCCAATGCAGGCAAGCTCAAGCGTCTGAAGCGGGAATCGAAGCTGGCGTAACGGTCTCCTCGACATCCGGCACGGGCTCTTCTGCCGGTTCCCGTTCTGGCTCTTCAACCGGTTCTTCAACCGGTTCGTCCTCAATCGGCTGATCGACGCGCGCAACGACTTCCTTGGCCAGCTCCCGGTAGGCAATGGATCCGGTGCAGTGCGGATCGTACATGATGACGGGCTTCCCGAAGCTCGGGGCCTCACTCAGTCTCACGTTACGCGGGATCACCGTCTTATAGACCCGGTCACCAAAGTGGGAGCGTACCTCGGCCACAACATCGGCGGCGAGCCGTGTGCGAGCATCAAACATCGTCATGACGATTCCCTCGATGTCGATGTTGGGGTTCGCCCGGCCATCGCGAAGCTGCTCCATGATGTGGGTGATGACACTTAGCCCCTCCAGCGCGTAATACTCGCACTGAATCGGCAGCAGTAGTCCCTGCGCTGCCGTGAGTGCATTCATGGTCAGAATGCCGAGAGATGGCGGGCAGTCGATAATGATGAAGTCATAGGCCTGGCTGCGGATCAACGGGGCCATCGCCATGTTGAGGCAGTGCAGGTAGCCTTCCATGCGCGCGACATCGATCTCGGCGCCGGCGAGATCCAGTTCGGAGGGAATGATATGAACGCCTTCGACGACCGTTCCCTGGATCAGCCCGTCGATGGTGCGTTCACGGAGCAGGACCCGGTAGAGGCTGGTGTCGCTCTGGCGGGGGAGGCCGAGGCCGCTCGTGGCATTGGCTTGTGGATCGAGATCAATGACCAGCACGGACTTCCCGAGCTCGGCCAAACAGGCGGACAAGTTGATGACCGTGGTGGTCTTGCCGACTCCGCCTTTCTGGTTGGCGACTGCCAGAACACGTGTTGCCATTGTGCTAGTCCTTCTGCTTGATCATTCCCGTTGCACGGGCATAGCCAAAAATACCGCCCGCTTCGATCACCGGGGCGACCGCACCAGCGGGAATCAGGGCGAATACCTCTCCGGAGCTTAGCTTCGTGATTCGGTTGTTCGCAATGTCAATTTCGGCTTCATCGCCAGTCTCGAATACATCGCAAAGCCGCAGTTCCGACTCCAGGGGGAATACTTCCCCGGTGGCCACGGAGTTGCGGAAGAAGATGCGGGCGTAGGACTCGGCAACAACGGCTTGGATACCCGCTGCACCGAGGCAGATGGGGGCGTGCTCCCGGGACGATCCACAGCCAAAGTTGCGGCCGCCGATCATGATGGCGTAGGGTGCCTTGTCTTCGCCTTCGGGAACGAATGGCGGGTAGTTCTCAGGTAGCCCCGCCATGGCATGCGATCCCAACTTGGTATATTCCTCCGGGATGGTGGGTACCAGGTTGAGATACTTCGCAGGGATAATCTGGTCCGTGTCAATGTTATCGGCAACGACGTAGACGCTGCCTCGTATGGTGTCAGATGTGTTAGCCATCGGTGTTGTCCTCTCTCAAGTTCTCGTTCAGGCGCCGAGGATGTCCCGCGGATCGGCAATGTGGCCCGCGACCGCAGATGCAGCCACTGTCAGGGGAGACGCCAGGTAGATCGCGGCCTGCTTCGATCCCATCCGCCCGACGAAGTTGCGGTTCGTGGTGCTGATGACGACTTCGTTTCCATGTGCGTGCCCGAAGGTGTCTTCGGGTCCACCCAGGCAGGCGGCACAGGATGGCGGGGCAATGTCGAGACAGCCGGCTTCGGCAAAAATCTCGACCAGGCTCTTGCCATCAATCGTCTCGGTCATGAGGCCGTCGGCGACTTCCGTCGTGGCCGGCACGAGGAATGTATCGATGGTTACCTGGCGGCCCTTGAGAAGTTGGGCGGCCATAATGAAGTCGGTCAGTTTGCCACCCGTGCAGGACCCGATATAGGCGCGGTCGAGTTTCACGTCGCTGCGCTCGGATGCCGGGGCATAGCGATCCGGCAGATGCGGTTCGGCGACGCAGGGCACGAACGTGGCCACATCATAGCGGTACTCGGCTTCGACCGCGGCATCGGGATCCCCATAGATGGGTTCGAACGGCTTGTCCGTGCGCCCCTTGATGTAAGCAAGGGCCTTCTCGTCAGGTGCGATGATGCCATTCTTGCCACCCGCTTCGATCGCCATGTTGCAGATGGTCATGCGCTCTTCGATGCTGAGGGCATCAATGGCCGTCCCGCAGAACTCCATGGCACAGTAGGTTGCACCATCGACCCCGATGTCTCCGATAATGCGCAGAATGATGTCCTTGGCCACGACACCGGCTGGCATTTCTCCATCCAGCACAAAACGGAGAGTCTTGGGCACCTTCACCAACAGCTTGCCCGTGCCCATGACGAATCCCGCGTCCGTGTTGCCGATTCCTGTCGCGAACGCTCCGAGTGCGCCATGCGTGCAGGTATGGGAGTCGGTTCCCAGGATGATCTCGCCGGGGCGTACATGTCCCTCTTCGGGCAACGCCACATGGCAAACGCCTTTGTACGTCGCTGTGCCTGGGTCATAGAAGTAGGGGAGGTCCTGCTCTTTAGCGAAATCGCGTAGCGCATCGATGTTGCGATGTGCCTTGGTATCGGCCGTGTAGATATAGTGATCAGGAATGATCGCAATCTTCTCGCGATCCCAAACCTGTGCGTCGTCCCCGAACTCGCGTTTGAAGACGCCAATCGTTCCCGGGCCGCACACATCGTGCGTCAGGAGAACGTCTACATTGATCCAGATGTTGTCGCCGGGGGCAACTTTCTCCTGGCCTGCTGCTTTCGCCAGGATCTTTTCAGTTATCGTCGATGCCATGTGAGATTCCTTGATGACCTAATCTTGTTTCGATTTTACGAGGGAGAAGAACCGATCTTCGTACTCGTCAAATAGACCGAGCGAATGCAGCTTGGCTCCAAGCGCCTGGATACGGGATGGATCCTGGTTGGCGGCCTTGAATGCCGCCTCGATGTCGTTGCGGACACCGCGGGGCACGCCATGTTCGTTGTCGAACAGGCTCTGCTTCTGCATCTCGCGAATGTTGACAAGGGCTGATTTCTGGATCACTTCCCAAAAGAGCCGCACGAGGCAGACGTCCCAGGGGTCATCCACACCGACCAGCACGGCACTCATCGGATCGCCGCTTGCCTCGACGGTCTCCTTGACGCGCTCAACGACCGGGTCAAGCGAGTCAGTGACGATGTGCTCTGTGAAAGACTCCTGTTTCAGCTTATAGCCGTATTGCAGAATGCGTATGTCCTGCTCGTGTTCCTTCAGCCATTCCACATACTGCCGCGCTTCATCGCCGAACCCCTCGAGGGCGGTTTGCGAATAGGCGTCAGGCGTGATGATCTGGGGGCGTCCCGCTTCCAGTCGACCCTCGCGAATGCGTATCTGATCTACCGAATCCATCAACTGCGTGATGAGGTGGTAATTCAGGACGGTCGTGCCAAACGTCTCTAAGTGCCTTGCCGGCATGAGTTTAACGTCGGTGTTGTTGACCGCGTACCAGAAATCGAAGCTGTCGTGTTCCTTTGCCATCTCAATAGTCTCTGACATTTCCCGTTTTGTGGGAAGCCCTTTTCGCTATTTGTCCGTATTTAACTCAATGGTCACAGGTCCATCATTGATGATCTCCACTTCCATTGAGGCCGCGAACTGGCCTGTCTGTACGCGTTCATCACCCAATTCCCGCCGCAGGGCGGCAACATATTCCTCGTAGAGCTCTTTGGCTATCTGCGGGTCACCCGACCGGATGAAGCTGGGACGATTCCCTTTGCGCGTGTCGGCATAGAGCGTGAACTGCGAGATCACAAGCACCTCGCCGCCAACATCGACCACGGAGCGGTTCATGCGGTCATTGGCGTCAGGGAAGATGCGCAGGTTCACCGTTCGCTGCGCGAGGAAGCGCGCCTCGTCAGCGGTGTCGCCTGTGCGCACGCCAAGGAGGACCACGTAGCCGCGGCCAATTCGGCCACACGCGTTGCCATCAACAGTTACGCTACCGCGGGTTACCCGTTGGATTACTGCTTTCATGCGCGACACCCTACCGCAGAACAGAGCCACGGCTCAACGTTTTCGTGCAGGCTGGCGGAGTGAGTTCCCGCTCAGCACCCCAAACTTGTTGCCGTGGGGGGCATGATCCGCTATACCAAGGCCCCATGACAACCAACGCAGAATCAAAGAATACGATTACGGAAGCGCTGTCGGCATGGATCCGGGCAGCATTTGTGCAGCAATTTGGCGACGATTTGGACTTGTCCGGTATCGGCGTCGTCGAAACCGCCAACAGCCAGTTTGGCGACTACCAGTGTAACGCTGCCATGTCGCTGGCGAAGGTGCTGAAACAGGCGCCTCGTGCTATCTCGGAAGCACTTGTGGCCAACGCACCCGCCCATCCGGCGGTTGACCGGCTCGAAGTGGCGGGGCCCGGCTTCATCAATATCTTCCTCTCGGATGCGTGGTTGCTCGAGAGCGTCGCAGCCATCGAAGATGATTCGCAGCTCGGTGTCCCCACGAAGGGGGAGGGGCATACCGTGGTGGTGGACTACTCCAGCCCCAACGTGGCCAAGCCGATGCACATTGGCCATATTCGCTCGACGATCATCGGCAATGCGATCGACCGCCTGCACCGATTCCTGGGCTACCGCGTTATCGCGGATAACCACATCGGAGACTGGGGGACGCAGTTCGGTATCATCATCATGGGCTACCGTCACTTCCTCGATAAAGCGGCACTGGAAGCGTCTCCGGTAGAAGAGCTGGAGCGGGTGTACGTCAAGAGCTATGAGAAATCGCGCGAAGACGAGTCGTGGCTGACACAGTGCCGACAGGAGCTCGTGAAACTACAGGCGGGAGACCCGGATAATACGGCGCTATGGCGCGAGTTCATAGGGCTCAGCCTCAAGGAGTTCGATCGGATCTACTCGCGGTTGGGAGTCACGTTCGACGAGGTCCGCGGTGAGAGCTACTACAATGACAAGCTCGCCGGTACGGTGCAGCTGTTGGAAGAGAAGGGGCTGGCCGAAGAAAGCGAAGGCGCGACAGTTGTCTTCCTCGAAGAGGAGAAGCTTCCGGTCTGCATCGTTCGCAAGAGCGATGGCGGCTTCAACTACGCGACGACGGACATTACGACGGTGGCGTCCCGGGTCGAGGAGTTTGCGCCGGATAAGATTGTCTACGTGACGGATGAACGGCAGCAGCTGCATTTCAAACAGTTCTTTACGATCTGCGGCAAGTTGGGCTACGAAACCGACCTTCAGCACGTCTGGTTCGGCCTCATGCGGCTACCGGATGCCACCTTCTCGACGCGCCAGGGCAACGTCATCAAGTTGGAGCACCTGCTTGATGAAGCCGAGCAGCGCGCATTCGACATTGTCAGCACCTCCAGTCCGGAAATGCCGGAAGACAAGCGCCGTGAAGTCGCACGTGCCGTCGGAATCGGGGCTGTGAAATACGCGGACCTCAGCCAGAACCCGCAGACGACCGTGACCTTTACCTGGGACAAGGCGCTCGCCCTCGATGGCAACTCGGGCCCCTACCTCCAGTACGCTTATGCTCGTATTGCCAGCGTCCACGATAAGTACACGGAGCGTTTTCCCGATGGGGACCTTGACGCTCACGGGCTTGTCCTGACTGAGCCGGTTGAGCGCGAGCTGGTGATTAAGTTGCTCCGCTTCCCGGATGTCGTCATCCGCGCTGCAGAAGCTTACAAGCCCAGCACGGTGGCGGACTATCTCTATGACCTGGCCCAGTGCTACAGCACCTTCTATCAGAATGTGCCATTCCTGAAGGCCGAAGCGGGCATCCGGGAGAGCCGCGTGAAGCTCTGCGGCATTACGGCGAAGGTGCTTCGCCACGGATTGGCTCTGCTGGGGATCGAAACGCCCGATCGTATTTAGATGGATTCACGGTTGGCTTTAATGCCAGGTCTCGGTACAATACGCGCCATTGCCGCATTGTATGGAGACCCACTTAATGGCTGAAAACCAAGAACACACGTCCTCCGGGAAAGCGTCGGGATCGCCCGACGGAGACCTGGTTCTCGATCTGAATTTCGTTCCGCAGTGGGCACGTAAGCCGCCCGGTGAAGTGCGTTACGCTGACTTTGATGATCGGGGATCGGACCGTGGACATCGCGGAAAGCGCGGTGGCCGTTCCGGTGGTGGACGCCCGGGTGGTGGTTATTCCGGTAGAGGGCGTCCCGGCGGCGGGCGTCCCGGCGGCGGACGTGATCGCAACGACCGTTCCCGGGAGTCACGGGATCGACGTCCCAGGCGTGATGATGGTGGCCCACGCCGCGATCGCCCTGGTGGCCAGGCCGGCCCCGCCCATGAACCGACGCAAGACCGGGCACCGGCCTATTCGGGAGCACCCCGTCGACCTCGTCGTCCCGATTACCACGACTCCCGTCCCGCTCCGCTTCCGGTCCATGTGCGCTTCCTTCCTGAACAGCAAGCGCTGGCAGGCTTGGTGCGGCAGGTCTCGGGAACGAAGCGAGCCTATCCGCTATTGGATTTGGCGGCGCTGCTGATGTCGAAGCCGGGATACTGTTTCGTGAAGCTGGAGATCAATCCGGACGAGGCCCCCGACTTGGCCTTTTTCCAGTGCAAACTGTGTCGCATTGTTGCCGCGGACCGGGAGCAGATCGAGTCCCACATTCTTAGCGATCACATGGGCGATTACTTCGATGTCGAGGAAGTCGAAGGAGACGCGCCGTCGGGCACGTTTGTCTGTGTCGCCAAATGCGGGCATAGCGGCGCCCTTCTGGGGCCGCCAAATCACCATAGCTACGCTGAAACCGTGCGTCGGATGCACGCCTCCCGCTTTGCGCATCTTGATTTCAATACCTATAAAGACCACATCAAGCTGTCACATGATCCAGAGGACGTGGAGCGGTGGAAGGCTGAAGCCGCACGAAAGGTCGTCTATCGCTTGAAGTCTGACGACGAGAAGGAGGCGGCAGACGCGGCGCCGGAAGCGGTGACAGAATCCGCGGAGACTGAGGAGGGAGCCGAAGTCCCGACCGAAGCACCGGTTGAAACGGCGTCAGAAGGAAACGAAGACGCCGGCGAGACCCGCGAGGCGATGTCGCAGGTCGAGGCTGAGCGCTACATGCGCACGGAGGTTGTGCCCAAGGCCGTGGCTCGCACAAAGCGCGCCGTGATCTCTGAGGATGTTGCGCACAACGTCAAGGATCTGTCCGTCAAACGCGCACTCCGTGATGAATGGCAGCGTGAGTCCCGTTTTCCCTTGAGGCTTTCTTTCGCGCTGCGGGCGGCATTCAAGCATAAGCACCTGCACGTCTTCAAAGCGGGCAAGGGCAAGGGTGTCAATTTTGTGACGGCGGTCCAACCGACGCCATTGGATCCGCAGGCTGCCATCCCTTCGATTCATGATGTGCTGACGTACCTGCATGACCACCCCGGCTGTACGCGTCCCCAGATGGTGGAAGCGCTGCGGCCCGGCGAAGATCCAGAGTCAGATGCGGTAAAGGAGTTGTTGCAGCCGCTCTACTGGCTGATCGACCGTGGCCACATCATCGAGTTCTTCAACGGCACGCTGTCCGTGCCATTGTCGCGACGCTAGCTTCGTGTCCCGCCGTTCGCCGATGCAGACCTGCGTGCCTCAAGCCGGCGGGAAGGACTCGGAGACTCGACCATTCCCGCCCTACAACAAGATGCGTGAGGAGCTAAGAAGGCGGTCGGCGTCTAGCCAAGCGCGTTAAACCACCCGCTGGTCCATTCGGCTTCGGTCATGCGTTGGTGTTCTGCGAAGCCGAGTTTGCTGTAGGCGGCGGCGACTTCATCAAACTGCGTGGTTAGAATTCCGGCAAGCAGCAGCGATCCTCCGGGGCGGCTGACGGCTGCGGCAATGCGTTCGGCATTCGCCAGCAGGACCGGGGCCAGAATGTTGGCGGCGACGACGGTGTACTTCCCGGGGATGTCCCAATCGGAAACGTCGGCAACGCTTGCCCCGACACTGGGCTCCACCTGGTTGGCTTCAAAGTTCTCGTTCGCGATCCTGACGGCATCGGGGTCGATGTCGACAGCCGTAATGGGGGCATAGCCCAGCTTGGCCGCCGCGATCGAGAGGATGCCAGAGCCACAGCCGAGATCCAGGAAGCTCTGTGAAGCATGGCCATCAGCCAGTGTGTCGAGGAAGCAGAGGCAACCCTTGGTTGTGGCGTGTTGCCCGGTGCCAAAACTCATGCCGGGATCAATCTCGATCACACAGTCGCCCGGTGCCGGTTGATAAGGCTCCCAGGTCGGCTTGGTCACGATGCGTTTCGAAATCCGCTCAACATGGAAGTAGGCCTTCCAGGACTCCTGCCAGTTCTCGTTCGCAATCGTTTTGTCTGCTATGCTCCAGCTATGGTCGCCACTGGCTTTCGAGAGCTGTTCCCGGAGAACACCTTCCAGCTTGCTGGACTCATCGGGTGAAGACGAGAACACATCGAATCGTACGTTCCCGCCATCGGAATCTTCCCAGCGGCTTACGTTGACACCCAACAGAGCCAGTGCCGCATCGACGGCTTCAACCAGCTCATCGTCGACGGTTATCTGTAGCACATAGAGTAGGTCAGGCGAGGACATCGATAGCCAACTCCACTTTGCCAAACGGGGCGCTGACCTGGAATCCGGCCACGGTATCGCTGATGCCGGCGCGAATCTCGCGGGCTATATCACAGCCCACCTTGAATCCGTCTTCGCGAGAGGTGCACTGGCGCATGCGCTCCAACACAGAATCCGGCACTTCGACTCCCGGCACTTCGTTCTTCATAAACTCGGCGTTCTTGAAGCTTGTCAATGGCCAGACACCGGCGACAACGGGGATGGTTTTGGGAAAATGACTCACGGCCTCAAGAAAACGGAGCAGCGCCTCGATATCGAAAACGGGCTGGGTGATGGCGTACTCGGCGCCGGCCTCGATCTTGCGTTTGTAGCGGTCCAGCTCGCGCTCCATCTCCACGGCGCACGGGTTCACGCCAACACCGATCGTGATGCTGCAGGGCGGGTCGATTGGATTGCCTCCGATATCGATGCCGTGGTTGAGATTGCTGGCCACCTGGGTTAGCCCGATGGCGTCTACATCGAACACACCGGTTACGTCGGGGTAGTCGCCAATCTTCGGCGGATCCCCCGTGATGATCAGGAAGTTGGCGATGCCGGCCGCGTAGCCTCCCAGGATATCGGACTGCATGCCGATCAGGTTTCGATCCCGGCAGCAGTAGTGCAGGATGGGCTCGATGTCGATCTGCTGGTGAATGGCGATGGCCGTGACCATGGGAGAAATGCGAGCGCTGGCGCGTGGACCATCCGGGATATTGATCGCATCGATGCCGGCATCCGCGCAGAGCTGGACCTTCTTCAGCATCGGGGCGAGGTCACAGGAGCGGGGGGGCATGATCTCGACAGAGGTTACAAGCTCGCCGGCTGCCAGCTTGGCGCCAACGCGGGAGCGGTCCGACATGGGGGTCGGTTCCACCCCGACATCACGTTTCTCGACCGACTTGATCTCGATGTGGTGCTTGACGCCGCTCAGCGAGTGAACCGAGCGTGCGGCATCCCGGATGTGGTCCGGCGTTGTGCCGCAGCAGCCTCCCACACCCCTGGCTCCGAGCTCGATGAACTTCTTGGCGTACTCCGTGAAGTACTCGGGATTGGCGAGGTAGAGCGTGCGGCCTTCGACCTCCTGGGGTAGGCCGGCGTTTGGCATTAGAACAAACGGTTTATCGGTGAGAGGAATGGCACGTTCTGCGGCCCGGTAGAGTGGGGCGGGGCCTGTACCGCAGTTCATGCCGATGCCGGCGATGTGAGGAGAGTCCGTTAGCAGGGGCACAATGTCTTCGATACGCCGACCCCGTGCAGTCTGGCCGTTGTCGTCCACCGTGAAAGATGCAACGACCGGCAGGGACGTCTCCGTAGCGGTCTCGGCGGCAAGAAGAAGCTCTTCTATGTTGGTAAAGGTCTCGAGCATGATGAAGTCGACGCCACCCTCCGCGAGTGACGTGGTGCACTCCCGGAAAGCGTCCTGCACGGACTTCCTATGCTCATCGCCGAGCATCTGCCCGGGGCGCAGACAGGGGCCTACCGAACCTGCGACGTAGGCATCGTCCCCGGCTGCCTCCCGTGCCAGTCGGGCGCCGGCCAGGTTGATGTCGACGGTCTTCTCCGCGAGGCCATAGCCGCGCAGCCAGATGCGGTTGGCGCCAAAGGTGTTGGTCTCGATGACGTCGGCGCCAGCCTGGATGTACTCGGTGTGAATGCTGCGGATCAGGTCGGGATCTGCCAGGCAGACTTCATCGAAGCAACGGTTAATGAATACGCCGCGCGCATAGATCATGGTTCCCATCGCGCCGTCGAAAACTACCGGGGCATCATGCATGCGCTGTATGATGTTAGGGCTTGGCATGGTGCTTACTCCATGGGGTCGAAGTTGTCCTTCGTGACATAGCAAATCGGACACACCCAGTCATCCGGCAGGTCCTCAAACGCGGTGCCGGGGTCGATCCCGTTTCCGGGATCCCCTGCCGCAGCGTCATAGATGTAGCCACAGTTAATGCAGATATATTTCATAGCGCCGAGAGGGTACGCCAATTGGGCTGCAAAGGGAAGATCGAACACGGAGAGAAGCGCAGGCGGTCACGCATCGGAAAAAAGTTCCCAACAAAGCAGGTTTCTGGTTGCGCTTTTCTGGACGTGTGTCTATATTCGCCCCTGTTTAAAGGTGTTTCGTAATACACAACAAGGAGCCGGAAGATGCCGAAAGCAACCCCGAAGACTAAAGCCCAGATCATCGCTAAGATCGCCGAAGACGCAGAGCTGACCAAGAAGCAGGCAACTGCTGCACTGCAATCCATCGTCGATATGACTTACAAGGGCGCCAAGTCCAAAGACGGATTCACGATTCCTGGCGTTGGCAAGATGATCAAGCAGCGTCGTAAGGCTCGTTGGGGCCGCAATCCTGCTACGGGCGAAAAGATCAAGATCAAGGCCAAGACGGTTCTTAAGTTCCGTATTGCCAAGGCTGCCAAAGACGCCATCATCTAGGCGACTTCAAGCACCAAATGAAAAGAGCTACAGCGTTTCGCTGTAGCTCTTTTTTTGTGCTCCTCCGCCGGATTATACAGGGGTGAAACTCTTGCTCTCAGCGTGGGACAGCTGTCTTCCGTCGATCATGCCCCCCCCCGACTGTAGGGCGGGAACGGTTGAGTCTCCGAGACCTTCCCGCCGTTCCCGGATACAGCGGCGTGCATCAAGAGCGGCGGGACGCGAAGCGAGGCTGAATACTTGGAGGCCAACGACTCGGGGACTCGCCCATTCCCGCCCTACAATTAGATGCGTAAGCATCAAGAAGACGGTTCAAGTGTCAGGTCAGCCTACTGCCCCAGGACATGCTCCAGGGCAAGGATGCTGTAGGCGGTAACCAGAGTGGGATCGCGTTCCCAGAAACGGCCATCGGTGTTGACCCAGTATCCATGACCGGTCTTGGGGTCGATCGTCTGCATCGAGAGTAATTTCCGCGCAACGTCCTTGCGCCAGTTGAGGTACGCGCCGTCAACGGGGACGACCTCTGCACCGTAGGCGCTGAGCGAACGACTCAGGACGTTGTAGAAGAAGAACATCCCTTCGGCACCCATGCCGGGGTTCTCTTCCAGGCTCCAGTGCTTGCAGGACCAGTCGAACGCTGAGCGTACACGTGGGTCATCCCGGTCAACATCCGCATAGATCAGGGCCAGCAGCCCTGCATAGGTCATGCTGCCATAGGAGCGAAACACGACGACGCCACTCTCGTTCGTTGTGGTGCCGGCCTTGGATTCGCCCGGCTTGTAGAAGAAACCGCCCGCTTCATCACTGCCGGCAGCCGGTTTGTTCTGCATCTTCTCAATGAACTTGGCGGTGGCTTCCCAATCCAAGTCAGCCTTGGCCTCCGAGCGTGGGCGTAGGTCTTCGACGTCTTGTGTGAAGCGCATGGCCTCTGCCGCGTAGAGCGTATTCATCAGGTCCGCATAGGCGCGATTGGTGTCTTTGTCGTAGCCAAAGCCGCCCTTGTAGATGTCGTCCCCGGTATGTTGCCCCTTGGCGACAAACGTGCGGGCATTCTGGATGATGCGCGTGAAGGCGGGGTCGCCGGTGCCGTGCAGGGCGGTCATGCAGATGGCGGTGTTGTAGTTCGCCAGGCCGCCACCCTTGCGTCCCTCGACCTTCTGGTAGATTCCGCCGTCTGGCTGAACGCAGGACTTCAGGAAGGCAACTGATTTGGCCAGGGCGGCGTCCTTGGCGGCATAGTCGGATCTTGCGAATGCCCATGTCGGCAGAGCGGTCAGGGCCGGGAAGCTCTCGTTTGACCAGGACCCGTTCTCCTTCTGGTTTGCGGCAAACCAGTCAAGACCGCGATTGATGGCTGCACGGATCTCCTGCTGCAGGGATACATCAAGAGACGATGCCTCGTCTGCCGAGGCAAGCAGGGCTGCCTTCTGTTCCGCTGAAGCGGTTGATACGAGGAATGGGATGGTCAGTAGCGTGACGATAACAATGGTTGCTCGAAACATGGGTTCTTCCTTTCTATAGGGTTTCAGTTAGTTATACTCAAAGACGCAGACGGGCGACAAATCATTAGGAGAAAAATTCACGATATGCAGGTGCAGAGTCAACGAATCTGGGTATGGATCTCACTGGTGATGGTAGCGGCTCTCAGTGTGCCCGGCAAGGGGGCGGAAAAGAGCCCTGTAACACAGGAGGTGGGTGTGAAAGAACATCGCAGCGGCGAATGGACGCCAGGACTTAGCAATGCGGAGCGTCAGACGCTGTTCGCTATTGTCGATGATACACTGGCGTGGTGCGTTAAAGGGCGCGAAGGCAGTTTTGATCTTGAGCGCTACGAGCTGACGGAGAAACTGAAGACCCCGATGGCGACGTTCGTGACCTTAAAGATTCGCGGCATGCTACGCGGGTGCATTGGTTCGCTGGCACCGGTGGCTCCCCTTTACGAATCGGTGCACGACAACGCCGTCAATGCAGCACTGAGGGACCACCGTTTCAGGCCGGTTGACAGCAACGAGCTCCCCAAACTGGAAGTCCATATCTCCGTTCTCAGTCCCATCGTTCCCATCGGCGGCATCGATGAGTTCAAGCTTGGCGAACACGGGATTATCCTTGAGAAAGGGTTCGGCCGGGCTGTCTACCTCCCCGAAGTGGCTCCAGAGCAGGGCTGGGACGTAGAACAGACACTATCCTCGCTTAGTCAGAAAGCGGGACTCCCCGCTGATGCGTGGCGCAGTGGTGCCAAGTTCAAGGTCTTCTCCAGTGTCGTACTGTCAAAGGACTAGGACGCATGGGCCATCGTATACGCTACCGTGTACTGGGATTCATGTTCTGTCTGGGGGTGTTCTCGACCGTCGCGCAAGTTGTGCTGATGCGGGAGTTGCTGGTTGCGTTTTTCGGCAATGAGCTCACGATTGCAGCGATCCTTGCGGCGTGGCTGGTCTGTGTCGGCACCGGTGCCGCCCTGTCTCGCCGGTTGAGCGATCGGCTTTCCGGTGCGGCAGCCCAAGGTGTCCTTCTCGGTCTTTCCATTGCACTGTTCATGGCGTTGCCCCTGGCGTTGATTGTGGCACGCTCGTTGCGGAGCCTTCTTGGTGTCGCCTTCGGTGAGTTCGCCCCGCTAACGCACGTTGTGCTGGGAGCGCTGTCCGTCTGCGGCCCGGCCTGTCTTGCCGTGGGGTTTAGTTTTCCCGTGGCCTGTCGTCTGCTTGCGCTCGCAAGTTGCGACGATGGCAGTGATCCGCGGGTCGTGAGCCGTGTCTACGCCCTGGAGGCACTGGGCAGTATGTTGGCAGGTCTTGGTGTGACTTTCTTGCTGCTGCCCCGATGTTCCGTCATTGCAATCGTGGCAACAGGACTTGCCTTCATGGCGCTTGCTGCCGGTCTGTGTGTGCCGCTGTATCGAGGATGGCTGGGGCGAAGCGTTGTTGCGTGTCAGCTGATTGCCGTTTTCCTGTGCCTGGTCTGGCAGCAGCCGCTTGAGCGGGCTATGGATAGACTACGATGGCAGGCTTTTGGGGTGCTTTCCGATGCCGCTGCCGGGAATGGCGTGGAACTCTTGCACTCACAAGACTCCATCTACCAGAACCTGACCGTCACCGAACTCTCAGGGCAATATACCCTCTATGGCAATGGCGAGGTGCTGCTCACGTTTCCCGACCCCCACAGCGATGAACATGCGATGCATTTCATCATGGCTCAGAACCCCGACGCCAAGCGGGTTCTAGTCCTCGGCAGCTCTCCCCCGGGCGAGATCCAGGAGCTTCTCAAGTACCCCGTTGAGCGTGTTGTTGCCGTTGAGCTGGATCCAGCCGTCGCGAGCGTCATGAGGTCTGCATCGCCGCAGGCGATGTCTGCGCTTGGCGACGACTCGCGTTTGACCTGCGTGGCGCAGGATGGCATCCGCTACCTGGTGACCTGCGAAGCAGAATTCGACATCGTGATCATCAATGCGCCCGCCCCGACCACGGCGGCCGCGAATCGGTTCTACACGGTGGAGTTCTTTCGTAGCGTGAAGCGTGTGCTCTCGGAACGGGGATTCGTCTACACGTCTCTGGAGGTGTCAGAGCGGCTGATGGACGATGCGGCGATCCTGGGTGGCAGCCTGTTTCGTACGTTGGGGCACGTGTTCGATACGGTGCTTGTGACAGCGGAAGCTGAAACCCGATTCCTGGCCGGGGTTGCCGGGGCACCGCTAACGTTCGACCGCCGGACGCTGTATGATCGAAGTCGTAATGCCGGTGTGGATACTCGCTTCTTCCGGCCTGAGTATTTCCTGGGGGAGGATGCCCTGAACGCGGATAAGCGGGCGCGCGTCAGGCAGCGTTTCCGTGACTCGGGGGGCGGACTCAACAGGGCCGCGCATCCGGCGATCTACTTCAGCAGTTTGGTGGTCTGGAGTCGGTTCAGTGGTTCCGGTGCGGAGGGGGTGTTGCGACGGCTGAGATCTTTGCGGTTGATGTCTGTTCTAGGTGTCGTCGCATGGGTGGGAGGAATTTGTTTCGTCGTTAGCATGGGAATGCGTCACTGGTGCTCCGAGGCCGGTTGCGTTGTATGGGGGCGGGGGCTGGTTGCCTTGCTACTGGCGTCAACGGGCGCCTGTGGTATGGCGATGGAGTTGATTCTGATTTTTGTTTATCAGTCCGTGTATGGCCATGTTTATGGGAGGATTGGACTGATTGTCGGGTTATTCATGTTGGGTTTGGTTCTCGGCGCGCCCTCAGGGCGATCTCTTGCCAGGCGCGGCTACAGGGCGACGGCATGGGCGCTCGGTGCTGTCGAGGCCCTTTTGTTGCTATTTGCCTGCAGTGTGACGGTCGCGATGCGAGTTGTTGCGGCGGCGGGTAGCGCGGGGGAGGGGCTCATTGGCGTCTGTGTTGTTGTCGTGGGTTGGGCTATCGGTGCCGAGTTCCCGTTGGCCAATGGTCTGTTGCGGCGCACCGGCGTGAGTGTAGGCTCCGCGGCGGCCCTGGCGGATGCTTCCGATCACCTGGGGGCTGCCCTGGGCGCGTTGGTAATCGGGGTCCTGCTCTTGCCTGTTCTGGGGATTGCATCCACCGGGCTGGTACTCGCGGGGGTGAAGGGCACCGCACTGCTCTGCCTCGTGGGGGCGATGAGTGTGCTTACGCCCAGACACCGGGAATAGCGCACGTGCAGTCCGGGCAAGCGCCATCGTTGAGCCGGTTCTCGACTACCATGTGTCCGTAGCGTTTGATGACGACCTTCTTGCACAGCGGGCAGTAGGTGTGTTCCCCTTCGTTGCCCGGCAGGTTGCCGGTGTAGACGAACTTGCACCCTTCCTGCATCGCGGTCTCGCGAGCGGCAGCCAGGGTTGCCGGAGGCGTCCTCGGCAAGTTGCGCAGCTTGTACATCGGATGGAACCGGGTGAAGTGAATCGGGACATCAGGGGAGAGCTCCGTGGCAACCCAGTTGGCCATGCGCTTGATATCGTCCATGTTGTCATTCAACGTCGGGATCATCAGGTTGACGATCTCGAACCAGACGCCGTTGTCCTTGAGTCGTCTAAGCGTGGCTTTGACCGGGTCGATGCGTCCGTTGCAGATGTTGCCGTAGAAATCCTGTGTGAAAGCTTTCAGATCCACCTTGTAGGCGGTGAGGGAGGGAAGCAGCGCCTGGTGGGGAGCTGCTTCAATGAACCCGTTGCTGATGACGACATTACCCAATCCCCGCGCTTTGGTGGCTTTGGCGCAGTCCGTCATGTATTCATAGAAAATCGTGGGTTCGTTGTAGGTGTAGGCGACGACTTTCGAGCCGGCGGCCTGTGCGGCGTCTGCAATGCGCTCGGGTGAAACGAGTGGTCCTTTTGCTACCTCGGGCTTGGCTTGTGAAATGTCCCAGTTCTGGCAGAACTTGCAGTCGATATTGCAGCCAACGGTGGCAATGGAGAACGCCTTGCTGCCGGGGTAGACATGAAAGAGCGGCTTCTTCTCGATCGGGTCGTTGTTGATGGCAACCGGGCGACCATACACGAGCGTGACATACTTGCCGTCCCGATTCTCGCGGACCCCGCAATGCCCACGTTCGCCGGGAGACACCACGCAGTGTCGCGGACAGAGGCCACAGCGGACGAGACGGTGGGCCATTGGTTTGTAGTAGAGCGCCTCTCGCGCCGGCAGCAGGTCGGTGGCGGCTGTGCCATACGCAGAGCCGGGAGCTCCGCAGATGCCACCGGCCAGCCCCGCCAGTCCGAGCGCCTGCAGGAAGTCACGTCGGGATGCCTGTTGTTGCATACATGAGCTCATCACGGCTGCATCATACCATGTCTCCGGCCCTGTGAGGAAGCTTGGTTTGGGGCAATGGCGCTTGCGCCAGCGATTGACTGCGGTTGCCGGGAGGGGTACACTTTGAGCCTGTTGCGTCTAAACCTGTACGTAGAGGTCTGAGTCGTGTCATTCCATAGTGAGATCAGCAGAGCGCTCGAGGCCCTGGAGTTGCAGAGAATTTCCTGCGAGCAAGCCCTTGAAGAGCTTCCTCCCGGCAGCCTGGTTAAACGCGTCGTAAAGGGACGCGAGCGCTACTTCCTTGTCCAGTCCGATGGCGGCAAGAAGGGCGCAGAAGACGAGCGGGAGCTGAGTCCAGGCGAGTCCGACGAGTATGCCGATGCCAAGCAGGAGCGGGAGAAACTGCGGGGACGGCTCTCGCAGATTGAGAAGTCGATGCGAGCCCTGAGGGGGGTCCTGCATCAACGTCCACCGGAAGAGACCAGTTCTGCAACAGATGAAGACAGCGCGCTACCTCCTGCCAAGCGCGGAAAAGGTATAGGCCGCCCTGGCGTGCCTCTCGGACACAGCGACAAGGCGACTCCGGGTTCCACCGGATCGCAAGGGGACAAAGTTATTCGACGGGCGCGACCGCTGGTCATGCTCTTTGGCAATTTCCCTCGCGGGGTTTGCATCGAAATGGCGCGTGAGTGGGGTTGGGGTCTTCTGGATCTTGAGCTGACCGAACATACAGTTCCACAAGGTGTGATGCCGTCAGCGATCATCAGCGACAAGCTGCCTACGCATCCCGTTGTGAAACGACTCCTCGTAGAGGGCTGTCTTGCGGTTCGGCTGGGGCAGGCACCGCATCCCCTGGATAGCAAAACACCTGCCATTCTTCCGGATCTGGCGCGTGTCGGGCGCATGGCCGCACAGCATTTCCTGGAGCGTGGTTTCAAGGAGATTGCCCATGTTGGCAACGACCCGCAGGATCCGGACTCCCTGTACCACCCGATGTACCTGTCATTCCGCCAGTGTGTCGAGGATCAAGGTGCAAGCTTCCACGTGCATGCGGTTGATCGGGGGCGGCCCCTTCCTGATATAAGCGCGTACGAGTACCGCACTCACGGGGTCCGCCAGTGGCTGGCGGATCTGCCGAGGCCCTTGGGCGTGTTTGTGTTCAACGATTTGTACGCCGCCAGCATCTCTATCATGTGTCGTCATGCAGGTATCTCGGTCCCTGAAGAAGTTGCCCTGCTGGGGATGGGCAACCTGCCGTCTATCTGTGAAGTAACAACGCCGACACTGTCGTCGGTGGACCCTGCCATGGGCGCCAGAACGCGGCGAGCGATGCTCCTGATGCGTGATATGTTGAAAGGGGTGCAAGCGCCAGAAACGCCGATTGTGATCCCGCCTGTCGGCGTCGTCGAACGACAGAGCACGGATTTGCTTGCCGTCGATGATCTCAATGTTGCGCAGGCGCTCCGCTTCATGTGGGATCATCTTGAACGGAACATGTCGGTAGACGACATTGCCGAGGCGACGAACACAAGGCGCCGAAGCCTGGAGCGGGCCTTTCGCCGTCAGCTCGAGCGGAGCGTGAACGACGAGCTGCGCCGCAAGCGCCTGGAGCGCTGCTGCCACCTGTTGAAGACGACGGATCTGCCTGTGGCTGATGTTGCGCCACTCTGTGGATTCACTTCTGCCAGCTACCTGGTCAAGGTCTTTCGAAACGCCTTTGGTACGACGCCAAAGAAGTGGCGTGCACCGGCTGCGGATCTTCCGTGATTCCGGGAGCTTTCCGACCCTCCATATTGCCTCTCTCTCTCTGTTGACGCAATTTTGCTAGAATTCCCTCGCATATTTACTCTATGCATCGCTTCGCCGTCGGACTGTATAATGGTTGTTAACCATGAAAAGTCACTCAACAACCAGAGGAGCGAAGTCAATGAAGATACGTTCACGAACACTGATGGCGACTGCAATTGCGGCGATATTCGGATTCCTGGCCGGGCCGGCTCCAGCTGGTGAAGAGGTGGTGTCGATCTCGGAGGTGTTTGTTCACAACGAGGGTGAGAATTACGGAGGCAAGCCGGGGGACATGATTGTCGGCACGGGGATGAACGGGAATGCTTTTGATCAGTATGCGCCTCCGGTGTCCTGGTCCTGGCCAACCAACTCTCCATCGTTGTGGACGGATACCGGCGGGCCTCACTACGCAGATGAGTGGCAGTCGAAGGGGCTTCTCAATTCGGGATCAAGCGCGAATTCGAAGATCGGCTGGGCGATTTTCGATTTAGGCAGCGAAGTGACTGGCCTCCAGAATCTCTACACGTGGAACATTCGTCAGGCTTCCAGCAAACGGACCGTTACCGGCAACATCTACTACTCAACGACGCCAACGGTGGCGCCCTCGCACCCTGCAAGCGGCTCTGTCGACTACGATTTTGCGAGTGGCGGCTGGACACAGGTGGGGGGTACGGAGACGTTCAATGCGCCCGGATCCGCGCCGATTTCGGCGAGCAACACCAATGCGCTGGGCGGGGTGGCTGCGCGCTATATTGCGATCGAGATGCTGACGAATAACGGCGATGGCAACGGGGTTGGGTTCGCCGAAGTGGGAATCTCGCGTGACTCGGCCCCCTCCTTTGTTGTGTCAGATCTGAGCATCTCAAACGTGACGCAGCAGTCCGCCACCTTCCATTCTTCTCTGCTTGTGGATCGGACGAATGCCGAGGTGTCCGTATACTGGAATACGAGCGATGGTGGAACCAACACCGCAAACTGGACGAATTCCGCCTATGTCGGCTCGTGGAGCAGTACGTCAAGCGAGACCGTTGCTGTCAGTTTTACGACGAACATTCTAACGTCCGGTACGATCTACTACTACACCTTCCGTGGCACGAACAGCTCGGAAGTGAAGTGGGTCGAACCAAGCGGCTCGTTTTCAACGCTGGCCGCCGGCGAGTGGTCTGGCGCCGTCGATGATAAGTGGGGGACTGCGGGGAACTGGTCAGACGGCAATGTGCCGGACACCGCCGGCGAGCCGGCGACTCTTGGCGGCTTCGGTGCCGGCGATGTTGACCTCAATGGCAGCAGCTACACCGTTCAGGATATCACTATCAGTGGCGGCGATTATGACTTTGTGGACACGAACGCGAGCCCCGGCTCACTCACAGCCGGTAGCCTGGCGCACTCGGCAGGCGACAATACCTTGAGCGTCGGTGCGTCGCTCTCGGGTGACCTCTCTGTTTCCGGCGGTACGCTGACTTTGGCCGACACCGGCAACTTTAGCGCCAACGCGGCCGAGCTCAGCGGTGGCACGCTGGGCGTGCAGGGAAGCATCGTTCCCGTCGTCGGTACCCTCACCTGGGATTTCGAGTCCGGCGATCTGACCGGCTGGACCGTTGTTCCCACCACACACGGCAGTGGCGACATCTTCAACAACGGATACCAACCCTACTCGTCGGGGGCCCAGCAGGGCACGTGGTCCGTCCGGACCTACTACCGCCAAGGGGGAGGGAATTCGGACTCCTACACAGGCATCATCGAAACGGACTCTTTCGTCATCGACTCGGCGGGGAGCATCACGTTCTACATTTCAGCCGGCAATCATGCCTTCAGCGGCGACCCCGACTCACCGAACGCGGACATGGCCTGCGTGAACCTCGAGCGCGAGGTCGCGCCGGGCGATTGGGAAATGATCGAGAGCGCAACGGGTCAAAACAACTGGAACTGGACGCTCAAGACCTGGGATACCACGCCCTACGTCGGCGATACGGTGCGCATTCGTGTATACGATACAAAACAGAACAGTTGGGGGCATACGGCTGTCGACAATATCACCGCCACAAGCGCGAAGGTTCTCGGTTATGGCGCTACCGACCTGACCAACCTGCCCGTTACGGTGTCCGGCAGCGCGACGATCAACGTGCTCAGCGACACTAGTTCGGCCATGGGTGCGGTGACGGTCACCAACAATGCAACGCTGACGGTTTCCGGCTCAGCCACCGGAGTCACGTTCAAAGATGCGACGATTGCCCCGGGTTCGACGGCGGCAGGGCTCGATATAGGGGTGGACACGACCCTGACGGACACGAGCGGCCTGGAGGGATCCTCGGCATCCGCCACGATCACCAAGAGCGGATCTGCTGCTCTGATCCTTGACAAGGCTGCGAGCAACGTGCCGGCTGGGGCCAAGTTCGACGTGACGGCAGGAACACTTGCCGGCGTGATTCCGGCAGCTTTCGGTTCAGCGGTACTGGAACTAAGCGGCGGTACACTGGCGCTATCGAGTTCCGGTGGAAACCAGGTCTATGACAAGGCGCTGAGCGTGGATGCCAACAGTACGCTTACGGCGGGGCAACACGGCGGTGGCGTGAGTGGCCCTGTGACGGTTTCCCTCGGCAGCGTGGGGAACGACATTACGGTCAGTAGCGGCACGCTTTCTGTGGGCGCGACGGACAGCTATACGCTTGAATTGCGCGGCAACCAGTCCGGCAATATGAACGTAACCGAGGGTAGCATCAGTCTCGCCACGACGTCGACGAACCTGGGCTCCGTGACGCTCAGCGGCGGGACCTTGACGGCCAATAACGACCTTACCGCGGGATCTCTGATTGGTGCCGGCGGTTCGTTTACGATGTCGGGCTCCTACGACCTGACGGTAGCCAATGCCATGACGGTGGGCGCCAATCTCGACTTCAGCAGCGCCAATCTCAATGTCTCCAATGCGGTCGTCACCGTTAGCAGTGGCGCGACCCTGACCGACGACGTTCCGCTCGTGGCCGACTCGTGGCTGATCGCCGGCTCGGTGTCCGCGCCGGGCGCAATCACGGCAGAGACGAAGTTCAGCTTCGAACCAACGGTGACTATCAACAATCAGCTCACCGGCAATGCCTACCTGCACGCGGGTGACAACGACAACAACAACGGTTACGTGGCGCTAACCGCGGCGAATACCTACGGAGGCAGGACCGAAATTGAACGTGCTGTCTTGCGCGCCGACATTGGCCAGGGTATCCCGGCAACCAGCCGGATCGTATTCAATCAGAACAACCGTGACCAGACAGCCATCCTGGAGACTAGCGGAACCTTCGCACGCAATATCGGTACGTCTGCAGGCGAAGTCTACTGGCAGAATAGTGGTGGTTTTTCGGCCTACGGCGGTGATCTGACCGTGACGCTTGAAGGCGGCTCGGAGCTGACGTGGAGCAGTGGCACGGACGGGTTCAACAACCGGGACGCGATTCAGTTTGGGTCGACAGACGCCAACAGCTTGGTCGAACTCACCAACCCCATTGATCTCGGCAACTCGGATCGCCGCGTCCAGGTGTTCGACAACGATAGCCTTAAGACCGACATAGCCCGTCTTTCCGGCGACATCCAGGGCACTGGTGCAAACAGCGATCGGCACTTCCGCTTTAACGACTCAAGTGGGAACGGCGCGGACAGCGGTCTCATCGAACTGACAGGCTCGAACACCTATCCGCATCGTACCGTGCTTGACAACATGAACGTCTATGCGATCGACGGCCAAGGCCTGCCGAGCATCAGCTGCCTGCGCCTGAGCGGTGGCGATGACAACCGCGAAGCCGTTCTCATCTCCACGGGGACGATTGCCCGTGCCATCGGGCAGAGCGCTGGTGAGATCTACTGGGAAGACCGCGGTGGCTTCGCGGCTCGCGGTGGCCCGCTAGCCATCACGCTTGAAGGCGGCGCGATGATCGACTGGAGCGATGGCAATTCAGGCCTCAATGGCCGCGTCCTGCAGCTGAACTCCATCTACGCGGACGACGTCGTCGAGATCACCAACGACATCGAGTTGGATGATCAGCGATACGTCAACGTCTTCGATAACACCGATACGGATCAGGACGTGGCGAAGCTCTCTGGCGACATCAGCCAGAGCGGCAACCGCACCCTCCGGAAGCGCAAAGACGGTACGCTTTGGTTGACCGGCGCCAACACCTTTACCGAGCGCATGCATATCGACGACGGCGCCGTTCGTGCAGTTGACGGCGTGGGCCTTCCCAGCAACACCAGACTCTATCTCGAAGGGGACAGCGATCAGCGTCCGGCCGTGTTCGAGTCGAACGGGACCTTCACGCGTGACATCGCCAATTCCGACGGCAACAACGTCTACTGGGCGGACCGCGGTGGGTTCGCGGCCTGGGGCGCTCCCCTGACCGTCAATCTGGAAAGTGGCGCGACCCTGTTGTGGGGCGATGGCAACGTGGGCTTCAGCGGGCGGAAACTCCAGCTCGGTTCCCGCACGGCCAACGATGTCGTGACAATGGCCAACGATGTCGATGGTCAGAACAACAACCGCGAGATGTACGTGTTCGACAACGCCTATTCGACCGGGGACTACTCACGGGCGACCGGCGAGTGGACAGGGTTCAATCAGCTCCGCATTCGAGGCGACGGTCTGTTTGTGGTCGAGAACAAGCTTTGGACCCGGCAGGACAACAACTCGGATTGGATCGGCCTGAACGATGACGCAACGCTGAAGATTGCCGCGGGCGCCTCGCTCGTGTGCGGCAAGCTTGCCGACTGGCCGAATGGGATGCAGGAAGTCTATCTCTGGGATCGTAGTTCCTTGATCGTGAATGGCACGGCGACGGGGGCGGTGCTGGAAGTTCAGAGCAACACCGGCAACACCAAGCAGCTGGGCGGTTCCGGATCACTATGGATGCGTCAGAAGGTTGACGTGGGCGGTGGCGGCGTTCTGACCCCGGGGGATGACGGCGTCGGGACTCTGAATGTGACGCTCCACGACAGCGACCGCCACTTCAAGATGCGCTCCGGTGCGATCTACGAATGGGAACTGGGTGGTACCGATAATGACAAGGTTGAGATCACCGGTGACCTGCGTCTCGAAAATGGATGGAAGCTGAAGCTGGTCAGTGCCGGTGGCGCACCTCTGCCCGGCACGGAGTATACGCTCTTCACCTACACGCAGGACTACGACGAAGGCACGTTCTACCAGCCCACGCTCGATACGGGTGAGATGCCTGCCGACTGGCAGACCGATACCCTCTCAATCGTGCACGACGAAACGAGCACACCCAAGCGTGTCTACCTGACGGGGCTCTACTCCACGCTCTCGGTGGCGAACCAGCCTGTCTCCGACGTAGGTGGCGCCACCGCTACCGCCAACGGGGTGCTCTCCTGTGAGGGGACGATCTTGCATGCACGCGTTTACTGGAGCACGAACGACTGGGGAACGGTTGCGACCGATTGGGAAACCTATGGCGCCAGCACCCATGTGGGCGCTTTCACCAATGAGATCGGTGAGGCCCTGAGTCAGTCCATCGGCGGCCTCAGCACGGGTACGGAATACTACTACACGTTCCGGGCTACCAATACCGCCGCTACGATCAACCTGTGGGCAACTCCCGCCGCGAGCTTTATCACGCAAGGAACGCCTGCTGCGACCACGGGCGGCGGTGCTACGGATATTGCCATTGGTGCAGCAACGCTGCGAGGCGAGCTGACTAATGGCGTGACCGCAACGGCGGTCATCTGCTGGGGAGCCGCCGATGGTGGTACAGGCAGCACCGGCGCTTGGGATCATGCCGTATCGGTCGGGAGCGTTGATCAGGACGCGCCCTTCTCAGTAGCGATTTCGAATGCGTTCTTTGGCGTTGAATACAGCTACCGCGTCTATGTCTCCAATGACGTGGATACGGCGTGGTCAGATCTCGCCACATTCTCGACGCTGGCACTTGAGGGCGGCGCGAACTATCCGACCGACGGCCTGATCGGTATGTGGACCTTCGATGATGGTACCGCCGCCGACGTCTCTGGCAACGGTCACGACGGCACCGATCACAATTCGCCAACCTATGCAGCGGACACCCCCGCCGGATCGGGCCTATCCGTCGACTTCAACGGCGGCGACAAGGGCATCCTGATCGGCGGAGATGAGAATGACTTTGACGTCGACACGATTACGATTGCTGCATGGGTCAAGGAAATCCCGGATGGTGGCTGGGAGCCTTACATCGCCAAGCGCGGTGAGGACAACAAGGGTTATCAGCTTCGCCGCCGGGGGGGGGACCCACGTGTGACATTCACCATCCGCGGCACCACAGGTGATGATGATCCGAGCCCCGCAGCAACGGAGGTCATCAATGATAATCCCGGCACGTGGTATCATCTGGTCGCTCGGTATGATGGCGTGCGACGTCAGCTGATTCTCGATGGCAACACGGCGAGTCTGGCCTCAGACATCGCAGACACCGGTACGATTCCTGATGCCACTGAAGCGTTGAGCTTCGGTAACAAGCGCAACGGTAGCAACTGGGATGGGAGCTGGTCGCAGACGAAGCTTGATGATGTTTACATCTACGACCGCGCGATCACCGACGAGGAAGTTGCACAGATCTTCGCCATTCCTGGCACGGCTGGGGTCGGGGAGGGGATTGGCGTCTCCAATACCGTGGCAACGGGCGTCACTGACACGACAGCCAATCTGGCTGGCGTTCTGGATGGAACCGGCTCGGTCTTTACCGTGGTGGCCTACTGCAGTACGAACGAGAATGCAGACGCCGCCGCCTGGGAAGCGGATACGAGTGCACTGACCGCCACAGTGGGCACCTACACCAACATCTCCGGGGTTGCCGTGACCGGAGCCGTGTCGGGGCTCACGGCTGACACCACCTACTACTATTCGCTGGTGGCATCAAACGCGGTGACGAACCTCTGGGCAACACCCAACGTGAGCTTCACGAGTGACGTGCCTCCCGTCGTCTCGGCGTTAAGCCCAACAAACAACGCAACAGGCGTCCTGCCGGGAGCCGATCTCGTGGCCACATTCAATGAGAGCATTGCGCTCGTCCCGGGCGGTGTCATCACGGTCACAAACCTGACGGACAACACCGCGACTACGATCACGCTCTCTGATGGGCAGGTCACCGTTGTCGATGGCACAAACCTGACGATCAATCTCTCGTCAGACCTCACGGCCGGAAAGACCTATGCCGTGTTGATAGACGGTAACGCCGTGACCGACACCGCGGGCAGCACGTTCGCCGGCATCAGCGACACCGCGACATGGACCTTCGCTGTCGCAGCTGCCGACGCCGTCGCCCCGCAGGTCTCAAGTCTGAACCCGGCTGACTCCTCCACAGGCGTGCCGATCGTGCAGACGCTGGTCGCGACGTTTGATGAGAATATCCAGCTGATCGCCGGCGGTGTTGTCGAGGTGACTAATATCACGGCCGGCAGTGTCACCAGCATCACGCTACCGGACGCGCAGGTGACCGTCGCCAATGACGAACTGCAAATCGACCTGGATTCCAACCTTGAACCCAGTTCCATCTACGCGGTTCTGATTGATGGCGATGCGGTTGAGGATGCTTGGGGCAATAACTTCACGGGTATGCTGGACACCAATGCATGGAGCTTCACAACTGACGCTTCCGTCATCCTGGCGCTCTCCAGCCTGAGTCCCACGAATGGCGCTACGGCGGCACCCATGAATACCGAACTGGCGGCAACCTTTGACAACAACATTGCCACGAACACCGGCAATGTCATCATCAGCAATCTTACCGACTCGACCGCGATCACCATTCCCATGGGGGATGCGCAAATCGCCGCGGCAGGTGCGGTTCTGACGATCACTCCCGCCTCCTATCTCACGCCCGGAGCGACCTATGCCGTGATGCTCGATTCCGGTGCCGTCGAGTCTCTAACCGGCACGCCGTATGGTGGTATCGCAGACACGAATACGTGGCAGTTCACGGTTGGTACACCCACCCCGGTTTCGGCCGGCATCGTCGAGGCGTTTGGCCACAACGAGAAAGAGAACTACGGCGGCAAGATCGACGACATGATCATTGGTTCCGGGATGAACGGCTATGGGAACGACGGCAACCCCGGCTGGCCGTCGGGTGAAGGTCTTCCGTCGACCTGGACCGTGACCGGCAATGCCTACCAGCAGGAGTTTGTGTCCGGCGATTTGCTTGATGATGAAGGCCCCAGCAACGGCAAGATTGGTTGGGTCGTCTTTGATATAGGGTCTGTTTTCGCTCTGGATAGCCTCTACCTCTGGAACGCCAGGAATAGCGGGGATGGCTGGACGGCCAGCTTCAACGTCTACGTGGCGGAGACTCCTACTGTGGCCGTGCCGCACGGCCCGACAGGTGGAACCTCCACCGACTACGACTTCCACCTGGGAGCCGGATGGACCAAGATCAATGGCGCAGCACTCACCGGAGCCAGGAATGGCAATCAGGTGGTAAGCCTGAGCGGGAACAGCGGTCAATACGTCGCGGTCGAGATGCTGACCAACGGTGGCAGTGGCGACAGGGTGGGCTTTGCCGAGGTCGGGATTACCGTCTTCGACCTCATTGCGCCGTCCATCACGACGCTGAATCCTACCAACAACGCGACAGGTGTGGCCGGTGACGCGAGCTTTGTAGCGACGTTCAGCGAGGACGTCGTCGCGAATACGGGTAACGTGGTCGTCAGCAATCTCACGGATGCGACCAGCATCGTCATCCCTGTTGGCGATGCCCAGATTGCCATCTCGGGCTCGACGCTCACGATAGATCCTACGGTCTACCTTAACCTGGGCGATACCTACGCCGTACTGATGGATGCGGGCGTTGTCAAGGATGGTGCCGGGAATACGTTTGCAGGCCTTGGCGACACCAGCACGTGGCGTTTCACCACGGTGGCGCCTGGGGCCGTGGCGGTTCCTGTCGTCAGTGTCACCGGACACAACAACAAAGACAATTACGGCGGGAATATGTCTGACCTGATCACAGGGGCGGGCATGAATAGCTACGGTGATGACGGCAACGTTGGCTGGCCGGCCGGGGAGGGGAGTCCTTCCACCTGGCGGGCCACGAGTGCGTCCTACAAGGCCGAATGGCAATCCGGGGCAATCCTGAATGCCGGCACCTACGGAAAAGTGGGGTGGGTGTCGTTCGATCTCGGCAGTACGATCAGCGGGCTGGCCGACCTCTACATCTGGCAGCTCAGGGAGAACGATGCCCGACGTGTTGTGACCTATAACGTCTACCACGCCACATCACCGACCGTGGCACCGCCCTCGGCGCCCACTGATAGCTCCGCAGTCAACTATGACTTCAGTTCGGGCGGTTGGACGCTGGTCAACAGCGGTGGGGCGCTGACGTTGCCTGACAACGGAGGCTCCCCTGATCCTGCAAGCGCAGTTGTTTCCCTGGGTGGTGCGTCGGCACGCTATGTTGCCATCGAGCTCCTGACGAACAACGGCGACGGCACGAAGGTCGGACTCGCAGAAATCGGCATCACGGCAACGGATGCGATGCGTCCGAGCGTATCCACCCTTAGCCCGACGAATGGCTCGGTGGACGTTCTGCTGGACGTGCCCCTGGTGGCCACGTTCAATGAGACGATTGCCACCAATACCGGCAACGTCATTATCTCGAACCTGACGGCAGCATCGAGTCAGACGATTGCCATGGGTGACGCTCAAATTTCGGCTGCAGGTGCGGCTTTGACCGTTACCTTATCGGCCGATCTAGACGCGGATACTACCTACGCGGTTTTAATTGATCCGGGCGCGGTTCTGGACGCCGCGGGCAATGGTTTCACCGGGATTACCGCGACGAATGTGTGGAGTTTCCATACCGTCGCAGGCGACTTCGTGGCACCGACGATCTCAACGCTGAGTCCGGTCGATGATGCTACGGATGTCCTCGTAGGAGCCGATCTGGTTGCGACGTTCAGCGAGTCACTTCAGGTTGGTACCGGGAACGTGACCATCACGAACCTGACGGACTCGACCAGCTCCGTCATCGCCATCGGCGACGCGCAGGTTAGCGTCTCGGGTTCCAACCTGACGATCAACCCGTCCACCGATCTCGAGTCCGGAGATACCTACGCCGTGTTGATCGATGCGGGTGCAGTCGAGGACCTGGCCGCGAACGACTTCACGGGCATCAGCGATGTTGGTACCTGGCAGTTCGTCGTCGATGCGCTTCCAACACTCAGTTCCGTGAGTCCTACGAATAATGCGGTTGGCGTAAGCCCCGTCGGAAGCCTGGTGGCCACGTTCAGTGAGAACATGTCGGTGGGCTCCGGCAACGTCGTGGTCAGCAACCTGACCGAATCCACCGCCGTCACGATCCCGATCGCGGATGCACAGATTACGCTATCGGGTAACACGCTGACGATTGACCCCGCCGCAGACCTGGACTTCGGCGACACCTATGCCGTGTTGATCGATGCGGGCGCCATCGAAGATGGAACGGGCAATGCTTACGCCGGAATCGCCAACACGAGCACGTGGCGGTTCACCGTCACAACGGATGCAAACTGGAGCCTGGTTGCTTACTGGCCGCTGACCAACAGCACCATTGGCACCATCGCGAATGGTGCTACCGTTGCAACCCAGCCCGGCCTGGACGATGTCATCGATTCGGCTGACCATCCGGCCACGAATGCCGTGGCTGAGGGCGGGGGTAACACGTGGGTGAATGATGCCGAACGCGGTATCGTACTCAACACGGTTCAGGGCAGCCGTCTGTCGGCTGGCAATCTGGGTATCGTCCTGGGCGAGCCGTTCACCTGGTCGGTCTGGGTCAAGAGCAGCGTGGCCGGTGACGACACCATCATGGGCGGGCGCGACGGCGGTATCAAAATGACCGTTGGCAAGGTTTCCGGTTCGGGCTGGGACATGAATGGTTACAACGTAGCCGACGGGGCCTGGAACCACCTGGTCCTGCGCTATGATGGCAGCAAAGCCCAGGTTTACACCAATGGCGTCTTCTTCAAGGAGGATTCATCACTGGGCAGTGTCGGCACTAAGCAGCTACAGCTCGGTGGCAAGAACCAGTACAGCGAGGACTTGATCGGCCTGATGACTGACGCCGCCATCTGGCGGGAGGCACTCTCGGTGACGCGCATTCAGGAACTGAGCGCTGGTGGGGCCGTCATGGTGGATTTGGCGGCACCCACGATCTCTAGCCTGAGTCCGACCAACGCAGCCACGGAAGTGGTCGTTGGTGCCAATCTCGTGGCAACCTTCAACGAGACGATCGTGACCAACAGCGGCAACATCGTCGTCACGAACCTGACCGATGCAACGGGCAATGTCATTCCGATCGATGATGCCCAGGTCTCGGTTTCGGGCACTGTACTGACTATTAATCCGACAGTGGATCTCGACCCGAATGACTCGTATGCCGTGCTGATCGATGCCGGTGCGCTGGTTGACGAGGCGGGTAATGATTTCGGGGGCATCGCCGATACGAACGTCTGGTCCTTCGAGACCGCAAGTGTCGACCTGACCGCGCCTGGAATCGCGAGTCTGAGTCCCGTTGATGACGCGACGGCTGTTTCGATCGGCGCCGACCTCGTGGCGACCTTTGACGAGCCCATCGTTGTCGGCAGCGGCAGCATCGTTGTCTCCAACCTGACCCAGTCAAGCGGCACCGTGATTCCGGTCGGCGACACCCAGGTTTCGGTCTCAGGCAACACGCTGACGATCGACCTGACGACCGACCTTGAGTTGGGTAACACCTACGCGGTACTGATTGACGCGGGAGCCGTTACGGATCTCTCCGCCAACGATTACACGGGCATAGGCGATACGACGACGTGGCGCTTTACGACGGATTGGGCATCGATTACTGGCCTCAGTCCGACGAACGGGTCGACCGGCGTGGCTGGTGATGCACAGTTCGTGGTCACGTACAATGGCAACATCGCGGCCGGTAGCGGAAGCGTGACGGTTAGCAACTTGTCCGATGCGACTTCCATTGTGATTCCGATTGGCGACGCACAGATCTCGATCTCGGGGAGCGTGCTCACCATCGATCCGAGTCCTTTCCTTGATCTTGGTGATACGTACGCGATCCTGATTGAGTCGGGCGCCGTTGAAGATGCGGTCGGAAACCCGCTCTCCGGGATCTCAGACAGCGCCTCCTGGCAGGTTGTCACTGAACTCGCCACCGCGCTGCCGGTCGGAATCAATGCGGTCTTCGGGCACAACGAGGGCGATAACTATGGCGGCAAGATCGACGATATGATCATTGGGTCCGGAATGAACGGCTATGGGGACGACGGCAACGCGGGATGGCCTGCGGGCGAGGGCGCTCCCTCGACGTGGGCGGCGACGGGTAACGCCTATCAGCAGGAGTGGGTCTCGCTGGATCTCCTGGATGATGAGACGCCAAGCAACGGTAAGATTGGATGGACTGTCTTCGATATTGGTGCCGCCACTGCCGTTGTGGACCTATACCTTTGGAATGTGCGCAATGGTAGCGATAGCTACACTGCAAGCTTCAACGTTTATGTCGCGGAAGCTCCCAGTGTGGCAGTCCCACACGGCCCGGGCGGTAATGGGAGTTCGACGGACTACGACTTCCATCTTGGTGGTGGTTGGACCAAGGTCAACGGGGCTCCGCTGACCGGTGCCAGGAATGGTAGCCAGGTCGTCAGTCTGAGTGGCAACACGGCCCGCTACGTCGCGCTTGAGCTTCTCTCGAACGGGGGCAGTGGCGACAGGGTAGGCTTCGCGGAAGTTGCCATTACGTCGATGGACACCGTTCGGCCCACCGTTGTGGCCCTGAATCCTGCGAACAACACTCTGGAGGTGGATCCTGAGGCAGACCTGGTCGTGACCTTCGATGAGGATGTGGTCGCCAATAGTGGCAACGTCACGGTTCGGAATGTGACTGCCGCGACGTCACTGGTGATCCCGATCGGAGATCCGCAGATCTCGATCTCCGGCAACACTCTGACCATCAACCCGTCGGCGAAGCTCGCCTGGGAGAATGTACACGCGGTCCTCATCGATCCAGGGGCGATCACGGATACGGCGGGGAATGGTTTCGCAGGCATCACCGACACGGTAACATGGCGGTTCACGACGCCGAATTCCCCGGGAACCGTGTTCCGCTTCAGGTAGCCAGGGACATCATTATTTAGCGCAGAGGCGTGCCGGGCTCCGTGTAAGCCGGCTCGATCTCTTCTGCTAACACTCGCCGTGCCTGGTGGTCGACTGGCGCAATTCCCCAATTATTGAGTACGACGCAACATGTAAGGAGAACGATGAAGAAGAGAGCTCTATGTATAGGCCTGTTGGCCGTAGCCTGGGTGGCTGCCGCCATGATCACGGTGGCGGAGACGCCGGATGTAGCGGGGCCAGGCCCCGATGACTCCTCGCAAGAGGGGGGCACGGTTGACGTCGACTTCATCAAGTTGAACGTCGCTGGGTTTGTCGGGAGCATTCAGTGGCAGGCGAGTAGCAATGGCAGCACGTTCACCAACCTGCCTGGTGCAACAAGTTTTGTTCTGGATGTCACCGAGCTGTACGGTGATACCCCCTGGTTTCGCGTGAAGGCGACCTCCGGCACCAACGCGCCCGCCTATTCGGCCGCGATGAACGTGTCGGAAGGTAAGTCAGGAACGGTGTTCTGTCTGTTCTGATCAGTGGGGGCGTAGCCGGGCTATTGTGGATAAGGTGCAGGGGGTCCTGCGGAATGATCGTGCAGGCGACGCGGCACAAGAGCGAGTAAAGAGGAGAAAAGAGATGTTTCTTAAGAGTAGAATCCTACCCGTTGGGGCGGTGGTCGTTGTCGCTGCGTTGTGCGGTTGGCCGGGGGGGCTGCGGGCAGGCAGCGTTGGCGTGAGCAGTTACACCCCGGTTGTCAATGGGGAGGATATCGCGAACCTGACCACGGCTTCGCCGGGGGGCGAAAAAGTGTGGAGTGACGCGACTAACCCGGGGCAATCATTCACGACGGGTAGCGGTGGCGGTACCTTGAACGCGTTCTCGTTTCAGTTGAATGTTGACAGCACGGCCGGCAGGACGCCCGCAGGCATGAACTACACGATACGGGTGGTGGCGATGGATGGCAGTGGCAACACGACCACCCTGGTCTCGGAAAGCGACATTGTATACGACGCGGGGGCGTGGGCCGTAGACGATTGGCTGACCTGGACCTTCGATACGCCCGTCACGCTCCTGCCTGATACGCTCTACGGCGTCGACCTTGAACACGTGAATGGGGGGGCATGGGGAGACGGCATTACCTATCTGCGCCGGGACGGTGCTGCGGGCTATGCGGATGGTAACGCTTATAAGCGAAGCGATGGCGACCCATCGACAACAGACTCACCCAATGGAGACATGATCTTTCATGTGGATATTGAGAGCTCCGGTCCTCCGCCACCGTCGGACGGTGGCGCTATTGGGGTGGAAGGCATTCAACTCAGAGTCACGGGGCAGGTCGGTGATGTGCAGTGGCAGACGAAAAGGCGGAAGGGTGTATACAGCAATGTTGTCGGGGCTGCTGAAAGCACTCTTGATATCACTGACCTTTATACGAATACGCCTTCATTCCGGGTCCTGGCGACAGATGGTACGAACGCCCCTGCCCACTCAAACGAGATAGAGATCTCCGGTGGCGCGAATACAATTACAGTCAACTAGGTGATCTGCGTTTCTGAAGCGTGGTCTGCTCAATAGGGGAGATGAATCGTATGAGAAGGTGTGAAAGAGCGGTCTGGTCTGTGGTCATGTGCACGATGTTGGGCGGCGCGATCAGTCCAACTTGGGGGAACCTGGATCAAGCAACCAGCACGGCGCCCGTGATCGTTATGTTTGGCGATTCCACAACTGAGCGGGGAATGCCGGCCGTTGTGAAGCGCGCGCTTGATGAACGGTTGAGCGGTTCCGGGCTGAGCCCCGTCATGATTAACGCGGGCAAGGGGTATGACAATGCGACAAGCGCGTTGGGTCGATTGCAGAAGGATGTCCTGTCGCACAAGCCCAATATCGTCACCATTTCGTTCGGTCTGAACGATGCCGGTGGCCGCAAGCCCGAGCAGTTCCGGGCAAGCCTGGTTAGGGCTATTGCGTCACTGCGGGAGGCCGGGGCCCGCGTCATTCTGATGACAAGCACGCCTTTCGACAACGATCGACACTTCTGGGCAAAGAACTTCAAGGAGGAGGGCGGCCTTGATGAGTATATGGACAGGGAGTTCTGCAGTGCGATGCGTTCGCTTGCCGATGGCAAGAATGTCCTGCTCTGCGACCTCCATACCGCCTTCAGGGATGGTTTTGAACAGGATTCAACATTGCTCAAAAGGGTCATTTGCGGTGATGGGGTGCATCTTACTGCCGAAGGCAAGCTGCTTGCGGCTAAGCATCTGGCGCCGATGCTTGAGACGCTCATTCTCGAAGGTGCGGCTACGGCGGATGGCGGAAGCCCCGATTCGAGCACGGCGACAGAGCAGGCGGTCGCGACTCCCGCTGGCCCCGGCGTCCCCGCAACCATTGTCGAGCCCGGCTTCGAGGGCGATGGAGCCTGGAAGTTTGCCCGGACCGGTGCCGGACTGGCGGGGCTCTTCAGCAAACCCCACGCCGACTACATTCAGGCAGACTTCATCGATATGCTCCCTGATCGTGGTGTCCTCTTCGCCTACAATAACGGACCGGCGCACGACATCTACCAGGTTCTCTCCTGTGCCGTTGCTGCCAACACGATTTACAAACTCAGTGTCGTTGCTATTGATGCCACCTTTGCCAACCCATTCCCCGGTGGTGAACTTCGACTGGGGTACGTCAATGGCATGGACGACGGCACGACCGGTGACGGCGCCGCCAATGACTTCTATGGTGAATGTCTTCTGAAACCGATCGCGATAGAGAGCCCTACCCCTGTCAACGGTGCCGAATCTGATGATGGCTATGAAACCTGGACTTGGAGCTTTGCCACCGGCGACGCTCCTCCGGGGTTGGGAAAGCCGCTGCGAATTGAACTTCTCGGTGGCGGACGTGCACAATCCATTTTTGACAACGTGGCTCTCGTCAGCTGGGAACGCACCACAGAGTAGCCGCGGACCACGGCCTACCCGCCACCATCCACGTTCGCAAGCAGTGCCCGTGCTTGTTGGGCCAGTTCGCCACGGCCATGGGCGGCATGTTCGAGGTGTTTTCGTGCCGTATGGACATCCCCCTCTTTGAGTCCCTGCCATCCCAGGCAGAAGTGCGCCTTGGTATGATTGGGCTCAATCGTGAGAGCCTCCAGCCACAGGCGGCGGGACTCGGGATCTATGCGTTTTCGGCTTAGCACGATGCCAAGGTTAACGCGCGCATCAGCATTCTGTCGGGATACGCGAATGGCTTCCCTGAAACAGAACTCGGCATCGACGTATCGCTCCTGCTGCTCGCGCAAGACTCCGAGATTGGTCCGTGTCAGGCTATAGAGTGTTGATGTCGCCGATGGGGGGTCGGCTGGAATGGTCTGGGGCAGGTCAGACAGGACGGCCTCAAACTGGGTCTCGGCAACCGCTAGCTGCCCCTTAGCCAGTGCCAACGCCCCCAATCCGAGACGCGCACGCAGGTTCTCCGGTCGTGCCGTTAGCACGCTTTGCCACATCTTCTCCTCGGAACCGTAGACCCGATTACGTTGAACCGTTAGCCCCCCGAATACGAGCAGGACTGTTGCAACCGGCACTACGGCCAAGGCTGCCATGCGTCCCTGCGACCATGACAGCTTGGCTGCAAGCCGTCGAAGTCCCTCCCAGCCTGCCACGGTGACAACTACCGTGAGCGCGGCCAGGGCAAGGTACATGCGCCGTTCTGCTGCCAGGTCCGCAACAGGGATCACGCTCGACGTGGGGGCAAGGGCCAGAATGAACCAGCAGCCCAGGAACCCGAGCGCCTGCCTGCGCGTAGCCAGCGTCACGCAAATCACCACAAGAACGGCCAACGCGGCTGCCGAGCACCACACCTCCCCAAAGCCATCCACAGGCTGCCAGGCATAATCAATGCAGAGCGGAGTGGGCCAGACGCATAGCCGCAGGTAGTGCACAACCACATCACACTGCGTCAGCAGGTAGCGCCAGGGCGACAGCAGGCCTGCCGACATTCCGGCTGAGGAGCTCGACTCATTCGGCATCACGATCAAGACCAGCGGAATCAAGCCCGTCGCCCAAAGGCCCAGGTGTCGCCGCCAGCGGCCACCAGATACGCGGAATACGTAGTCGTAGAGACGCACCAGCGGTGGCACCACGATCATCACCGGCTTGCTCAGCATCCCCAGCACGCAGGCCGCAACCGCAATCCACGACCAGCGGCGGGCAGCGGTGTCGTCCGACGTTGCGCTGCGCACAAAGGCGTATAGCGTCAGCAGGGCAAACATCCCCGTCATCGATTCTGCACGTTGGACAATGTAGGTCACGCTCTCGGTCTGCAGGGGATGCAGGGCCCACGCCGCCGATGCCGAGGCGGCCAGCCACGGCGCGGCAGTGGCGTAGCTCCGTGCCAGCTGTGGCAGCAGCAATGTGCGGCGCACGACACCAAACAGCAGCATGGCTGCCAACGCATGCAGCAGGATGTTGACCACGTGATACGGTACCACTGAGGCCCCATGCAGCGCGTAGTTAACGAAGAAAGTCAGCTCGGTGAGCGGCCGGGTGGATCCCAGGATTACGTCGGGGAAGTGCTCAATATCGCTATTGCCTATGATGCTGCGATAGTCGTCGAACATCATTTGGCCGTGGAGGCCGGAACTGAACACGCCGATCGTTACCAGTCCCACGGCCGCCGCAAGCAGAAGCGGAATGCGCTTGTTCAGAGACTCAGTCACTGTCGCGGCCCCCTTCAAGGAATACCTTACGGGCTGCCAGCGCATTCCCATAGCTCGGGTCGATCCGTAAGGCCTCGTCAATGGCCTCCAACGCGCTCTCAGTGTTGCCGCCGATGTGTAGGGCGAGTGCCTTGTTCAGCCAAGCCTCTTTGTGTGTCGGCAGCGCCGCCAGGGCACGATCAAAGTAGGCAATGGCCTCGGGTATCCGGTTGAGACACAGTAGTGCGCGGCCGAGCTGATTTAGACCAACGGGATAGTAGCCTTCTGCGTTCATGCCGCCTACTTCCGCAAACGCACCTTCCTGGGCGATCCCTCTCTCGAGGCGTGTCACCAGCTCTCGCGCCTCTTTCTCTCCCTCGTTGAACTTACCACCATCAAGAAGATCCATGACCAGTGTGCTGCGCGCCCTGAAGTTGTCGGGGCGTTGCGCCAGGGTGGCCCTGGTCATGCGTTCAACGGATTGGTAGTCCCGGTTTCGCAGATGCGTTAGTCCGCCGTAGGCGACCACAAGGGCGAGCCCTGCAGGTATGAGCAGGCTGCCGACGCGTTTTCCAGGTAGCCGTGCGAGCAGGGCGCCACCGCTAATGATGAGGCACGCCAACGGCAGGTACAAACGGTGTTCCATGGCGGCATCCGCCACGGGCAGTATGCTTGACGTGGGAGACAGCAGAATGAAGAAGGTAGCCAGCCCGAAACCGAAGAGGGATCGCTTCATTACACCAACGACGGCGACTGCGAGAAGCCCGCACAGCAGCAGTGCTTGCCACCACACCTGGCCAATTCCCGTTGCCGCCGGCCAGGCATAGTCCAGGCACAACCCACGGGGCCAGCCGATCAGCCCCAGGTAGTGGATGATCACGGCGCACTGGGTGAGCAGGTAGCGCCACGGCGACACGAGCCCGGCCGACGGTCCTACCGTTGTGCTCGACTCATTGGGCAGGAGGACCAACGTGATGCCGACGACCATCGTCGCAAACAGCGCGATGAAGTAGGCCTTCGCCGTTTTCGTCGAAGGCTGGCTTCCGTCTCGCGAGACCCTTGCCCATAGCCAGATCACTACGGGAACGGCGATCATAACCGGTTTGGACAGCATGCCAAGTACGCACGCCGCTACCGAAAGCACTTGCCAACGCCTGGGATGCCCGCCGTCCCCGGATCGTACGTATGCGTAGAGCGTTAGCAGTGCGAACATCCCCATCATCGATTCCGCGCGCTGTATGATGTAGGTCACGCTCTGTGTCTGAATCGGGTGTAGTCCCCAGAGCAGGGCGCCCAGTGCCGCCAGGCTTGTGGCTGCGCTCTCGCTCCATCCATGGCTGCGGCAGGCCCTCGTGATGATTCCAAACAGCAGCAACGTGGCCACCACATGAATAGACAGGTTGAATAGATGAAAATCAGCCGCTCGGCCGCCAAGAGTCATGTTCAACCAGAGCGATAATCCGACTAGCGGCCGACTCGTCGCGGCCACGGCAGTTAATGGGCTGCCGAGATTCGTAGCCCGCAGAATCCGAATCCCGTCATCCATTTGAAAGACGCCTGCGAAGCTATTGGCATAGGCGGCCACAATCGCCGCGGCGATGCCAAGCCCCGCAAACCGCGTCCAGCGACCAGGTTGAGTTTCGGCTACCATGCGGCCGAGGCTATCCCAATCCCGACGCGCCGTCAAAACCCATTGAGGCTTCTGCGAGACAGTATCGAACATCGTGCTCCCCTGTCTCTTGGGAGGCTCGTCACTTGCTCAACGCCGTCCGGAGGCCGGCGTCCACCTTTCCGATCGCAACGTTTCCCCCCTGATTAGTCCGAGTCCACCCGGGGGCGGAACTGACCTATCGCAACGCCTAGGGGGAATTCCCGTCTTGCCTGAGCGCGCGTCGCATGGGAGGATGGCATCCATGAGTGACAAGCCGAAACGCAAAACAACCCCGCCCGAGGATTGGGTTGATGAGTATGGTGATTATCTCTATCGCTATGCCCTGATGCGGCTCAAGGATGATGCGTCTGCACAGGATGCGGTCCAGGAGACGTTCCTGGCCGGCATCAAGGGGCTGGAACGCTTCGACGGCAGCGTCGACATCAAGTACTGGCTTCGGGGAATCCTGCGCAACAAGATCGTTGACCATATTCGGAAGAGCGTGCGGGAACACCCCATTGATGACCGTGAGGGCATGGATATCCTTGATTCGATCTCCTTCAAAGCGCTTGGTATCGCTGATCGCTCGCCTCAGCCGTGGCAGTTTGATCCCCACCGTGAGTACGAGAAGACCGAGTTCTGGAGTGCTTTCGAGAAATGCGTTTCCCGCCTGAAGGGCAATATGCAGCAGGTGTTCGTCTTGAAGATGCTTGAAGGCATGCCGACGGAAGAAGTCTGTAAGGTACTGGACATAGAGCCGAATCATCTATGGGTGCTGAATCATAGGGCACGCAAACAGCTAAAAACCTGCCTGGAATCGAACTGGGACCGGGAAGAGACCATCTGACATGATGACCTGCAAACAAGTTCACAAAGCACTAGCGGCCGGGGACTATCAAGATCTCTCGCCGTTTCGCAGGTTCATGCTGAGGATGCATGTAGCCATGTGCTTCATGTGCCACGGGTTCAACCACAACATCATGGTGTTCCAGGACACCGCCCGCGCCTTTCGCGAGCACGAAGACGAGCTGACGTCAGACGCGCATCTTTCTGAAGATGCACGCGAACGCATGCGGCAGTCTATCAGCAGTGCGCGGAGTTCCTAGGCTGAAACTTCCCGTCTGGGGATACGCCCTGAAGGCCGAACTACAAACGCCTGCCTCGTGTAGAAACCCGTTCGTAGTTCGGCCTTTAGGCCGTAAATACCGTGACGTTTCATCCCTGCATGATCCGAGCTCACTCGGGGGGGGTAGTCTGGAACTTAACCCTCAGTTCCGAATTCTGCAAAGGTGGGCCGCGGCGTCCCGACGCGGTCGAGCAAAGCAAGTGCCTGTGAAGAGACAGTATCGAACATCGTGCTCCCCCGTCTCTTGGAAGGCTCATCACTTGCACGACGCCGTCGGGACGCCGGCGTCCACCTTTTCCGGTCTCCAAGTTTCACCCCTGATTAGTCCGAGTGCACTCGGGGCTGGGCTAGGCTGAAGGGAGTATGGCGCCTGCTAGGGGCCCTACTCGACAATGAGCTTCACCGGGGGCATGCCGCCCGCTTTGCCCACATAGATCCCTCTGCGGGACTCGGCTGTCGGGGTATAGGGCTTCCCGACTGAGCCGCTCAGAACCACATCGCCGGCCTTGATGTATGAGCCATGTGCGAGCAGGTGGTCGTTCAGCATCAAGACGGCCTTGCGAGGGTCGCCCAGCACGTTCGATGAATCACCGGCGTAGACTTCGTCGCCATCGTGAGACAACGTCACCCGGGTGTTCTTGTAGTCCACACTGCCCGGGGAAACGCCTTCGCCCAGCACATAGGTATGGGTAGCGCAGCTCATGGCTATCACGTCGCCTGCTGTCATCGTTCCCGCTGTTGTGTCAAAACGGATGTCCGGCACATCCAGGCCGACATGGACAGAGGCAATGTAGGGCATCAGGTCTTCAATCGTTGCGATGCTGTGCCTGATGTCTTTGCCTATCGTGAACGCGATCTCTGCCTCGTTGACGAAGCCAATGAAATCAGCCGCCTTGACCGATCCGCCAGTCTCAACCCGCTGTTTCTGGAAGAACGTCCCAAACGCGGGGGTCGTGATGCCAAACTTGTCCTGGGCCGGCTTGGCGGAAAAAGCGACCTTGTAGCCGCTCGGTTTGCCGAAACGTTCCTGCATCCTGGCGTTGAACCGCTCTTGAATGGTATAGGCTTCGTCGATGTCAAGGTCGCGCCCGGCGGTTACGCTCAGGGGAGGCACGGCCTTTCCCGTCGTTACCGCTTTGAACAAGGCCTCCGCCATGTCCCTGGCGTCGGGGTTTTTGGCCGCCACCTCTGCGTATTCGGTTTCAAGGCGGCGGGCGAGCTCCGCCACCTTTTCGGGGTACTTCTCAGCCAGGTTGTTCTTCTCGCCGAAGTCGTCCTTCAGGTTGAAGAGTTGGACGACAACGGGGTTCTTCTTCTTTTTCGCCTTTCTCGCCCAGCTTCCGTACTCTTTTCCCTTGCGGTATTTCCAATCCCCAACGCGAATAGCCTCCTTGCGCGCATAGAGATAGAACTCGCGTTGCGGGGCTTTGCTGAAGTTGCCTTTCAGGACCTCGCGCATATCCAATCCATCAATCACGCGATCCCGGGGTGGGGGAGTGCCGGCCAGGTGTGCAAGTGTCGGCATGAGGTCCATGGAGGCCACGTGGACATCGCAGACGGTTCCTGCAGGAATGGACTCCGGCCACCACATGATGCAAGGAACGCGCTGCCCTCCTTCGTAAGAGGAGCCCTTGCCGTCACGGAGGGGGCCCGACGATCCGCCGTGGTCACCCCTAATAAGCCACGGTCCATTGTCTGTCGTGAAGACCACAAACGTCTTCTTCGCCAGCCCGGATTCACGCAGTGTCTTCAGAATCTCACCCACCGACCAATCAATCTCCTCGATGACATCGCCGTAAAGGCCTCGCTCCGTTTTGCCTTTGAACCGCTCTGAAGCAAACAGCGGGGTGTGTGGCATCGAGTGGGCAAGATAGAGGAAGAACGGCTTGTCCTTGTTGGCCCTAATGAACGTCTGGGCCTCTTCCGTAAAGCGACGCGTGATCTGGGCCTGGTCCACAGGCCATTCGATAATCTCCGTGTCCCGCATCATGGGGACGCGGCCCGCATAGCTTCTGTATTCAGCCCGTCCGGACTCGTCACCTCGATAGCCATGATACTCCTCGAGTGTCATGCCATCGTTGAATACGATATCGTCTGAGACTGGCTCGCGGCCATCCTGTGACATGTCGTTGCTGTAGGGAATCCCGAAGTACGAATCAAAGCCCTGGTTCGTGGGCAGGAATGGTGGCTTATGTCCCAGGTGCCATTTCCCTACGATTGCTGTGGCATACCCCTGTGGCTTGAGCACCTCGGCAATCGTGATCTCCCGGGGACTCATCCCGCCGTTGCTGCGAGGGAAATAGACTCCGCCCTGGTGACCCCATCGCTTGGGATAGCGTCCCGTCAGCAGTGATCCACGCGATGGCGTGCAGACACAATCTGCCACGGTGAAGTCGGTGAAACGCATTCCTTCCGCAGCCATACGATCCAACGCGGGTGTTTCGAAGCCTTCAGCACCATAGCACCCGACATCGCCATAGCCCTGGTCATCGGTGAAGATGATCACAAAATTGGGCTGCTCCGGCGGAGCTGCCGTGGCGCCATTCACGGGAAAGAGGGCCAGGCACGCAGAAAGAAGGGCGCAGCCCTGGCCGACAGCAAACAACGAATGACTCATAGTGTCTCTCCTTGTGCGCAGGTTCACGGTGCAAGTCGCTCTATCTGCCAACGTCCGTCATCCTGCCTGGTATAGACAAACCGATCATGCAGGCGATCTCGCCCGCCTTGCCAGAACTCGAGCCGCTGCGGCACGATACAGTATCCCCCCCAGTGATCGGGACGCGCTATCGGGCCGTCTGCAAATTCATCCTCGCACGCGTCGACGCGTTCCATTAGGTCCGCACGGTCCGTGATGGGGCGGCTTTGAGGCGACGCCCATGCACCAATCCGGCTTCCGCGGGGGCGGCTCACGAAGTAGGCATCTGATGCCTCTGGCGATAGTCGTGAAGCATGCCCTTCAATCCGGACCTGGCGGACATGGGGCCGCCACCAGAAGAGCAGTGAGCAGGCGGGGTTGGTGTCGAGCTCGCAGCCTTTGCGGCTTTCGTAGTTCGTGAAGATCGTGAAGCCCGTCGTGTCATGATCCTTCAGCAGGACGACGCGAGATGAAGGCATGCCGCGATCACCTACAGTCGACAGGACCACTGCATTGGCGAGTGGCAGATCACTGGCCTCTTTGATCCAGCGGTCAAACAACGCTACCGGATCTGGCAGCAGGTCGTCACGACGCAAGGGGTGCCGCGCGTGCTCAGGAGCAACCGGGGCCCCCTCAACTCCCGAAAACGCCACACGGTCATCACCCACTGACAAGCCCCCGTTCTCAAGCCAAGCAACCAGAATCCAGTCCCCAGCCCCCAGCCTCAGCTAGCGGCTTCATACTGGCCCTGTCCGGCCTTATCCTTGCCAACCATGGTGAAAGCAGCCTTGTTGAAGAGCGTCTTTCGGACCATGAGCTTTGGCTTCTGCTCCGGGAGCTTGTGGCCGCCAGCCTCCAGTGCCGCAAAGATCTCATCGAAATTCAATGGCTTGTCGGCAGCTTTGAGCACTGTTGTGATGGCGTCACGCAGAGAGCCGGGCTTCGGCTGATTGCCCGCGGGAGCGGGTGGTGTCGGCGGGGTGGGGGGCGCAGCCGGCGCGGATGGGGCTGCCGCTTCTGCAGCCGGCTTGTCAGGCGCCGGTGCCGGCGGTGCTGCTTCGGCTGGCTTGTCAGCCGGCGTGTCAGGCGTGGGTGTCGGCGTGACGACTACGGGAGTGGGTTCGGGGGTGACAGGTGTTGGAGCGGGAGCCGCTGGTGTGGGAGCCGGCTTTTCCGGCGCAGGTGGTGGTGCGGCGGGGGGCGTGTCAGCGCCCTTCTTGAGCGGGCGTTCGAGAATCGTCTTGTACCGCAACTGGAGTGCTTCCATCTGCTTGCGAAGCTCCATCATCTCCTGTAACTCATCTACGGTGTGCATCCCTGCCGAATAATCCACAACACTGCCTCCTTATCGCTATGACCGTATACGTCTAGTTCCGAATGCCCAGATTAAGCCAGTCAATCCCAACCGTCAAATGCTGTTTAACGATGAGGAACTTACGTGTACGCAAGTTCCTGTCGCTAGGGGGCGTGTCGTTGCCAGAGATCCCGAGACAGCGGCAGAGACAATGATCGGGATGAAGATCCGACTGTAGGGCAGGAATGGTTGAGTCCCCGAGACCTTCCCGCCGTCTTCGACGCGGCGCCTACCTCACACCGCCGGTACGCGAAGCGAGACTGAATACTTGGCGGACAACGTGCCGAATACATCCCACATTCTCCACCCTCCACCCCCCCCCCTCAGAACCGGGCTTTCCCCGATAGACATGCATTGCACCTCAGTGTAAACTCCGCATAATCAACGGGCACGGAGTGTGCCCCGTACCAGAGCAAAGCACGGTACGGGGCAAGCCCTGTACCAGAGCAAAGCACGGTACGAGTCAAGGCGGGAGCGAACATCCGCATGGACGCTAGGAAATGCCACGGCATTTCCAGCGTTATGCCTGAGAAAAGAAACAACTTGTCACCCGTTACGTATCACGTTACAGTAGCATAATGATCAAGGCATTTCGCCATCGTGGGCTTGAGCGGTACTTCTTGAAAGGGACGAAGGCCGGCATCCAAGCCAAGCACGAGAAACGGATCAGGCTCATTCTTGGTCGTCTGCATGTGTCCACATCACCCCGGGACATGGATCTGCCTGGCCTCAGACTGCATCCGCTCAAGGGGAAACGGAAGGGCGCATGGGCTGTTTCGGTAAGCGGGAACTGGAGAATCACGTTCGCATTTGATGGTGCGGATGTGGTCGATGTTGATTACGAAGACTATCATTAGGAGAAGTGAGATGAGAATGCACAATCCCCCTCACCCTGGAGAGATCCTGCGTGAGCTCTGCTTGGAGCCCTTGGGGCTTTCCGTGACCGCCACAGCCGAAGCGCTGGGTGTGGCGAGAAAGACCCTCTCCGCCATCCTGAACGGTCACTCTGGCATCAGCCCCGAGATGGCCATACGCCTTGGAAAGGCGTTTGACACCACTCCCGAGAGCTGGCTGAATCAGCAGGTCCAATACGATCTCTGGATGGCCGAGCGGCGCGCACCGAAGCTGCACGTCAAGAGACTGGCAGCGGCATAACAAGAGCGTGGAGAGCTACAAAATGGGCGCGCGGCCCCGCCCCATTTTGAGCCTCACGCTCGATGTTATGCTGTAGAAGATTATGAACATAGGCAAAACAAGTTTACTCATTGCATTAGCACCTTGGCTCTTCATGCTTTGCATGATGGCCGGTGCGCCTGGCTTTGGCTGAGGTTCACCTTTCAGTGGTCTCGTTGGGATCACTCTGTTACTAGGACCTGTGGCAGGTGTTATACTCAGTATTCTGGCAATAAGCCGGAACATTTCGAGGAAGCATGCAATAGCAGCTTTAGTCCTGAGCATTATAGCTGTCGGATTATGGCTACTGCCTATGCTTTGCTTTGTCTTGTAAGAAACGGGCGGCATAACAGATTCGTCTACGCATACTTCTCACCAGCGCCGTTTCTCGGCCTTGCTCAGAAAATGGTGACGATCACGTTGGACTCAAGAGATGAACGGAAGGAAGAAAGTGCTCATCGGGCTGCTCGTCGGAGTGCTCATGTACCCCACGTCTTACTGTGCTCTCCGTTGCACGAAGTTCCTAGTCCGGCGTGAGTGGCTGGAGATCCACCCGCACTCCCGGACCCACGAGCGCACAATCTACGCGTCCGATGTCGGACACGGTTCGTATTTCGATGCGAACTTCAAACCGAAGAAAGACCCATTCCCCGTTCTCTTCTTCCCGTTGTGGCAGATGGAATTGAGATTAAGAGGAACGTACTTTCATCACGACGACATCGTCGTGATTCACGTAGACTTGCTGGAGGCCAACAAGACAAATGCATGATATTGTCGCGTAGCCGCGCCAAATCATGATTTGCGACGTTGGGCAAAAAGCGATACAATGAACAGACAACACCACTTGAAAGGAATCGGGCTGATTGTATGCGTCTGTGCTCTGTCATGCATGAGTTCCAAGGTGCTCGCCAAAGAGAAGAAGCGCGTCGATCGGAACGCCTGGCAGCAGTATGTCGGTAAGACGGGACCCAGCGGCTGGCGGGTGAATGTCATTCAGCCGGACCCCCATGATCATGGACCGGACGGTTTTAACCACCATGACTGGGATGGCGACGGAGATTTGGATGTCTTCGTTAATTTCGAAGAAGGCGGATACAGCCGCCTTTACTTTAACCCCGGCAACGGCAAGATCCGAGAGACATGGTCCGATTACATCGAGCTGGCAAGGCATGGCAAATGCGAGGACTCCGGCATTGGTGATCTCGACAGCGACGGTGATGTTGACTACGTAGCCAACGGTGGGCATGTCTATTTCAATCCCGGCAGAGAAGCGTTGCGAGATCCCGCGAAGTGGACCCGCATGACCCTCTTCAAGAATGAGGCGCGCAATCCGGTCGTCAGCGATATTGATGGTGACGGCCTCAGTGATCTCATTGTCGGCGCCGCGGCTTGGTACAAGCAGCCCGTCAAAGGCAAGCACGAAGCTGCCAGCTGGAAACGCTATGCGATTGGGCAAGCCAAATGGCCCATGACATGTATTGTCACCGACATGGACGGCGATGGGGACAATGACATCCTTGTCCAGGAGCGCAGGAAGCAGGGCACGTTCTATTTCGACAACCCCGGCACAAAGAAGGTGACCGAACCATGGCCAGTGAAGGTGATTGATGCCACAACAGGCGGCATGTTCATGGCCCTTGGCGATGTGAATGGCGATGGCCGACTCGATCTGGTGAAGGCCGGGAGCAAGATCCATATCTTTCTGCGCACAAACGACAAAGGCGCACCCACCTACAAGAGGGTCGACGTGGCGAGACCGACCCAACCCAATATCGTCACGGTCAACGCCAAGCCTAAGGGCGTTGCGCTTCTGGAGATGAACGGAGACCCGAAGCACCCGGAAATCGTCATCATCCCGGAATACGAGGCACAGCTGTGGTACCTGACCATGTCCGGCGACGGCATGTCTCCCGAAAACTGGACCAACACTCTGATGGACATGCCCAGTCCGGAATCACGCAAGAAGATGGACAATGCCTTTCTGGTTGACCTGGATAGTGACGGTGATACGGACATTGCCACCACAGAAGAGAATGGTGGCTGGGGCGTCATCTGGTTCGAAAACCCCATGAATGATTGGAATTGACCAAGTCCAGAGCATTGCACAGCGACGCGGGAAGCCGTACACATGAACGCGAACATTCGGCAGAAGCACTCGTTGTGAATAACAAGGTCAAGCAAGGAGGCAGAACAAGCGAGTGAACCGTGCAAATGGTAGTTGCGCTATCACTTGTCGGTTGCTCGAAGCGTTCGATTGGAGGACCACATGAAAATGACACTACAACAAGCAACGCCGCAAGATCTATGAAGCACGCACGGCTTATGAAACCAACACTGGCGAAGAGAGGATTACCCCGTTTCTCTACCGTCTTGATCGGTCGTGCCCTTCGTACTACACGCAGATTGAGGTTGCCGGAGGTGTTCTTGGCACCCTTCGTCTAGTCTTCAATCCCGGCGAACTCCTGGACTTCTTTCTTGGTTGGGCAAACATCGACATTTACAAAGATGATCTAGAGTGAGAAAACTGAAATCAAGCGCCTGGCGCGTACGCATGAATGCGCTGTCCAGGCTGAACGTCCGGCTGGAAAGGAAACCTAAAGAATGAACAGACTAACTAAACTCATCGTTGTCTTGCTGCTCACAGCTATTGTCACGGCTGGTTCTCTGTTGATGATCGGGCCGCAGATCATGGTAATCGTGCCAGTCGGTATTGTGGCGGGAATTGTCTTTGCCGTCCGGCGCTCCTTCCTGTCATTGGTTTTCTTTGGCTACCCCTTCACCTTTGGCCTGGTCTCAGCAGTAATCGGCTGCGCAGAGATTGCCGACTACGAGCGAACTTCTGCCTTTGCCGTTTCAATCGTCATTGGAATGGCGGGCGCCGGCCTGATTGCGGTGGGCCTGTGGAAGGTACTGCCCAGTAGATCTGCCAGAACAGCAGATGGTCGGCCCGGCGGCACGGAGGGATGACGCTGAAGGAAGTCGGTCGCGCTGCTGGCGACATGGACTATACAGCAGTAGCCATGGCGATCAGACGGTTCGAGAAGAAGGCTGGAGAGGATCAGGCACTTCGAGAGGTGACGGCGCAGGCGCAGGCGAAGTGTGAAAAATGAAGACGTGGCCCTGTCTCCCTCTCATGCACGAGCTAGATATGAAGACTCCATGGTTAATAACGGCTGTATCGTTGTTGTGTCTCACGGTTCAGGCGCAGCAGAACAACATTCTGTTGATTATTGGTGACGATATCGGACTCGATAGCCTGCACATCTCGAACACTGATACGAACGCCACCTACCCGCCGATACCCACGATCGATTCGATGGTCGAGAACGGGATTCTGTTTTCGAATGGCTACGCCTATCCTACCTGTTCGCCAACACGTGCGTCGATTTTGACGGGGCGCTACGGTTATCGCACGGGTGTGCTGAGCCCCGAGACGATGGCCAACTTTTCCACCAATGAGTATACTCTGCCCGAGGTGATGGCCGATCAGGCGTTGGGCTATGGACTGGGCAGTGTTGGGAAATGGCATCTGGGTAACGGCAACGACAGTCCCAACTATGTAGGTGGCTGGCCGTATTTTGCCGGATCGCTCGGTGGGGGTATGCCCAACTACAGCAGTTGGACACGGGTCGTGAATGGCGTTGCCTCCAATGAAACCATGTATGCCACCCGCAGGAATGTGGAAGATGCCATGGACTGGATCGACACCCAAGGCACCACCAACTGGTTGCTCTGGGTAGGGTTCAATGCGGCGCATACAGCACTGCATAAGCCGCCGAATATCATGCACAGCTACGATTACCTGTCGGGGACATCATCAGATATTTCCACCAATTCGCGCCCCTATTTTGAAGCGATGATCGAAGCGATGGATTTTCAGATCAACAGGCTGATAAGCCACATCGACACCAATGACACCACGATTATTTTCCTCGGCGACAACGGAACAGACTCGGACGTTATTCAACCGCCGTATGACAGCGCCGGGCGTGCCAAGGGGTCTCTTTATGAGGGGGGCACGCACGTCCCGTTCCTGATTTATGGCGCCGATGTTGTTAATGGCGGGCGAACAAACGATTCGGTCGTCCACTGCGCCGATCTCTTCGCGACGATCCTCGAGTTGGCGGGGGGAACCATGCCGGCCATCGGGGGGGAGGACTCTCGGTCACTGGTTCCCATTATCAAGGACCAGGCGTTCCTGCCCGAGGATGATCGGATTCTAATGGAAACGGATATTCTGTTTGGCGGCACGACCTCCGGCAGGGCCATCCGTGATAGCCAGTACAAGCTGATCCGCATCGAAGGATCTTCCGACCTTCTCTTTGACATGGTGGCCGATCCACTCGAAGCGACCAACCTGCTTTCCGATTCCTTGACCGAGGAGGAGCAGACTGCCTATGACAGCCTGACGAACGAGCTCGCTGACACCATTAATACCCCGTATATCCATGACGCCTACATGGACGGCGATGAGGACTTCAACGTCGAGATCGGCTGGTTCCATCATGAAGGCCTTTCTCTCTATCGCACCGAGAATCTCCTTTCCAACGACTGGACGCTGGTTGCCGGGCAGGAATTCGAGGACAATGGCGGCCACACACTTGTCCTGCGCGATCCCTCGCCGCCGGTCAGTAACGCCTATTATCGAGTCACCACACCGTGATTCCTAGCGCGGCAATAGGGTCCGCGCGGCAATAGGGGCGGGCCTCGAATCAACAGATAACGACAGGCTGCCTGAAGCTCTGCCGTCTTGCAGGGCAGCAAGACATGGAACCCACGGCGTGCCTTGACTCGTGCTCCGAGGACTCCGTCATTCCACGCGTTGCTCAATCCGTTCGAGCTTCAGCACAGCGTCACCGTGGCCGGCTTCGGTTGCGGAGGCATGGATCTTACAGCCGGTGAGCCTCAGAGGGGGACGTAGTGACTCAGCCATCCGGACCGTCGCAAGGAGATTGGAGAGCGCAACGTGCTTAAGGCGGACTTCGGTCAGTTTGACGACGTACGCGTCATTACACGTCTTGGTATCCCGCTGGACATCCTCCACATGATCGTTGCCAAATGCTGAGTTCATCAGCACTTCGGGGTCGATGAGGTTGTCGTAGCGGAGTCTGTCGAACGGTTCGACGACAGCATCCAGCGCAGCAAACCGCTGTTCGAGATCGTCGAGCTGACCTGACGCCCTGACAGCCTTTGCAAGGTGTTGTTGAACCGTGCCGTAGCGTGAGATGCTCAGAGCCGACGCTATGACGCCCACAAGAAAGACCACACAGGCCAGGGCGCAGAGAACAGAAGAAGCCTTAGGTCTACTCATCCGGGCTCTCCCGTACGACATCGAGGACGAACCGTGTCACGCCATCGGCCTCATCACCAAGCGTCAGATCTCCCTGGTATCCTGATGCGGCCAGCGAATCACGAAGTGTTTGCGCATGTGCCACAGACGACACGCTGCCGCGAATGCTGAATGTGCCACTTGAGGCGTCGAGCCTCTCAATCCGTACATCATGGCGGCCAATCGTCACCAATACGTGTTGGAGGTCCGTTACGACGGTGCTTTCAAGCGCCGCGGCCAGCGGAGCCAACCTTTCGGACCGCTCGGCTAATTCACGATCGGCAATGAGCAACGCGTTGGCTCCCTTTGCCCGAACGGGATACCCGACGAGGCGATCCAGGCGAGACCGGAAGGCTCTTTCAAAGCGGCCGAGATGCGACGCCATCGACGATTCCCACCAGGCGGCGCTGCCGCAGAGCAGCATCCCTGCCAGGAGCAACAGTCCTGCTGTTCGTATGCGCGCTTGCTCAGTACGCGACTGCGCCCCCATATGGGCAAGCGGACCGCTTCGCAGATTGGTCCGGGACGGGCCGGGCAGCAAGGCCCGCGTGGCGAGAGCTCTCGCCAGGAAGGAGTCGGGCGTGTCCAGCGTTGTGGAGCTGCCCGGCCAGCGTTCCTCTACCTCTGAGCGCAACATCGCGCCCTTCTCTCCCACTGCCAGTCCAGTCCCACCCCAGAACCAATTCACCGGAAGCGTGGTTGCTTCGGCATCGGAGTGGGGCTGGCGGGACTGGGCGCGTAGAAAACGATCCAGCGATGACGGATCTTCTATGCGGATTCGGTGGGCACTGCAGAAATGCTCTCCCCGCCCAATCACCATGACCGCGCCTGCCGATCTTAAGAACATAACGACGTTCATCGCGGTGTCGGCGGCGGAGACGACGTCCTGCTCGCGCAATGCCTGAGTCCAGAGCGCCACGCCTTCGTAATCAAGCGCGTGAGGGTCGACACCCATTCCATCCAGCTCGGCCAGCCGCCGCTCCACGTCCGTGGTGCGCGCCGCAACCGCGAGGGACGCAACGCACGGATTGGTACGCCCCGCCGGCTCCTCTTTCTGCTCGCCCGGGATTGCTCGCGGGAGCATAGGCATCGTATCTCCGGGAGAAAGTCGTATGGGTTCAGAGAAACTGGACAGGCAGTCCTCAAGCGGGAACGGAAGCTGAATGTCGAGTAGCGTGGGGAAGACTTTTTGCGCTTTTGATATCGAGGCGAACGGTGCCGCTACCCATGCCGCGATCCCTACTCCCACGGGCATGGCCGCAGCAACCGCAGCACCTTCCTCCGTGCTCTTTGCCGTCACGGAGAGGCTAGGGGACATGACCTCGTAGTTGACGCGTCGACCGTTGCGTTCGGCTCGTACAACACACCCGCTGGCATCGTCGACACCGTAGCAGGTACGGGCCCATGCCGCCGTTGGTTTCGATACTGCACTCATGAAGATACGCGGGGTCTCGTTCTGAGGGAGCGTCGCCGCTTGCGTTCGTCATCATGGTGAGCCAGAACGCCGCGGATGCCGAAGAGTATGCCTGACACCAGCACATACACGACCCCGACGCGGGTGAGGTGCCAGTTTCCTGCGAGTCCGAACCATCCGATCAATGCAATCCCCAGCGCCAGTCCTGCCATCGCGAATGCCCATAGAAAGAGCTTCGCCTTGCGATAGCTTCGCATCTGCTTCCTGCGTGTCTTCTTTACCCGTGTTTTCGACATGTGTTTGTTCTACTCGAAACCCAGACTGCGCGAAAGTGCAAAATTCCGCTGAGACCACTTTCAGGAGAATCTGCGGTGTCTGCAAGGAGTTTGAAATCAGCGTGTTGCAGCAGCGCAGACTGGGCCTTGCCTCACGCCAGCAGGAATGCCCGACTCCATTCTTGCCATGACTCACCCTGGGGGAGTACAGTGCGGAGCTATATGAATACGAGATGGATATCTTTTGGAATCAGTGTGGCCATTGGGGTTTCGGTGCTTGCAGCCAGTGCACCGGCCGCGTCGCAGGACAAGATTGACCGCCAATTCGAGTCGATTTCGCGCATCCTGGAAAAGGCAGACAAAAAGCGCGAAGCCGGTGATACCGAATCCGCCGGGCAGCTCTACGGGGCAACGATTGCGGCGTATCAGGAGTTTCACCGCAACTTCCCGGATGCCTGGGTCGAGCTCATCCAGTTTCGAATTGCCTATTGCCGTAACCAGCTAATGAGCCTTCTCGCAGCCAAACGAGCCGCCGCTGCCGGCACTGAGGCCCCCGCTGAAGACAAGCCGGAACCAATGGCTCCGGAGCTGGTCAAGGCCATCGCCGAGGGCATAGAACACTGCCGCAACGGGCGCTACAAAGAAGCAGAGGCGGCGGTACAGGCCGTAATCGAGACAACCCCCAATTGTGGGCCAGCCTATCTCATCCTGGGGACAGCTTGTGCCGGAAATGGGGATATCGAGATGGCGACCACGTTACTACAGAGAGCCGTTGCCCTCGCCCCGGATAGCCTTGAGGCCCACTACAACCTCGCCCAGCTACTCATTCGTGCCGAGGAACCTGATTTTGATGCGGCACGAGCCCACTACCGCCGCGCAGTCTTCGGTGGCGCTGAGCCAGACCGCGACCTCGAAGCCGTCCTCGGGCTGGAGTAACGGTTCCGTTCAGCCGCTCGCCGGCACGCATGCCCGTGTTCTACGTCCCGCTCTCTCGTTCCCACCTTGGCCGGTCGGACAGGAATAGCTGATCGGATCGCCCCGTGGGAAGTTCAATGGCATGCTTCAGTGGCATCGTGGCCGGGATTGTTCTGTCGAATATGGGACGCCATGCCGAGTGCTCCCGCAAGGGACGATCCGAGGTCTCGGTCGTCAGGTAGAGTCCACCCACACGATCCCACCCTCCTGAGATCAGGTCGACATCATCCACCTCGGATGGCAACAGAATTGATGTGCGATCGCCGTACCATGCCGTCGCCCAGGGAATGTCTGTGTAGAGGTGCTCATCGTCCACGATTAGGTCGGCAGCGAACTGCTGAATGGGGGCGTAGTATGGCGGATAGGAGGATGGTGTGCCGGTCATCACCTGGGCAACAGCGGGCACCGCGCTTGCGGCGACGAGTAACCACGTCAATGCGGTCGGCAGGCTTTGATCAAAGAACTCTTCCCTGTCAATATAGTCGACAAATGCGGTGACCCCCAGGAGTACGACCAGGGGGAAGAGAGCACTGATGACGCCGTAGCCCGGTCCCACGACCGGCGAAAGCAGTAAGAGTAGTACCACGGTCCCCAGGATGAATCCCTTCATGCCGGCAACGATGGGATCATCATAGCGATGGATGAGCGCCACGACGAAGAAGCACACAATGATCCCGCCTGCCATCATTCCCCGTCCCGAAAGGCTGGCCGCAACAGATTGGTAGATCTTGTGCCGAATCGCCCGCGTGACGCGATAGGAGTTGAACTCCGGGGCAACCGATCGCTCCAGCGCATCTTCCGCGAAGAGAGCGGTGTCCGCAACTGCCCCGTATGGCCTTGCTCCAAGCAGTCCAACGCCCCGACTACGGTTCTGCAATAGCCACGGCCCCACGAGGGCGGCCACGACCAGGACGAACAGAAGCAGGTTTACCCAGCGCAGCCGCTGGAGCTGGAGCCCAAGGAGCACAAGCACCCCAGCCACCACGGCGATCATCGTCACGTCGGCTAAGACGGCCACGGCGGCGCAGGCAGAACTCCCGACGATGGCCAGTAGTAGTTTGGGTACCTGGCGCCCCGTAGCGGATATCTGGATTGCCCGAATAGCGAAACCGCAGGCGAGTGTCGCAGCCAAGCTGAGCAGTGGTAACGGCAGTCCCGAAACAGCGCCCTTTAGTGTCACATTCGAGACGAGGTAGATCGTTGTCGCCATCCCCGCGACGCGGGGACCAAACAGACGATGGCCAAAACCGAAGAGCGCAGCTGCACACAACAGTGTCAGAAGAATGCCGAGAGGCAGAACGGCTTTGTATTCGGCATCCAGCATCCCGGCTACCCGCGTGCAGGCAAAGCGGGGGCGCACCATCCGGTAGACCCACGACAGCAACGTTGGGTAAGCGGGGGCATGGCGCAACTCCGGAATCCGCGCTGGTTGTGCTTCGGAGAACTGCACCGTTTCGCGCTGTCCCAGGTACCAGACGTCAAAGGGCCTGACGCAGCGAGTCGAGAATCCCTCTCCCGAGGCCAGGTTGCGGGCCACGTGGGCAAGCTCCATTGATTGCGCCGTCTTCAATCCACGAAACTGGACTGCTGCATAGCCGCCGATGAGTGCAGTCGCAAGACACCCGTACAGCAGCCACCGAAGCAGGACCAAGCCCAGCCCTGAATCCATGCTTGCAACTACCCCTTGCACTTTCTCTCTCAGCACTGACATAGCATATGTACTCCCGGGGGACGCCGCCCTTGCTCGCGCGATGCGCCTGGATACGGTCCCTCTCGTCAGATTTCCGGTTCCTGGTTTCCGCTTTACTCGACTTCTTCGTCTTCGTACTGCCGCAGCTTACGATGCAGTGTGCGACGACTGATCCCCAGGGCTTCCGCCGCCTTGGTGCGGTTGCCGCCCTGTTGCTTTATGGCGGCATAGATCATGGCCTTCTCGGCGTCGGCCAATGAGCTCTCCGGAGCTACCGCAAGCCCGCCACTCACGTCGCCATCGCCGCCACGCCTGGCTTCGCTCTTGATATTGGGCGGGATGTCGCGTGCCGTCAGGCGATCGCCGCGTGCCAGCACAACCATCTTCTCGATCGTGTTGCGCAACTCGCGGACGTTGCCGGGCCAACCATAGGCCATGAGCAGGTTGACGGCGTCGGGGGTAATGCCTTCGACAGCCTTGCCGTTCTTCTCCGCAAACTCATCAATGAAATGGCGGCAGAGCATGGGTACATCGTCGATGCGGATGCGAAGGGGAGGGAGCTCGATGTTGACGACATCCAGCCGGAAAAAGAGATCCTCCCTGAACGACCCCTCCGCGACCAACTGCTTCAGGTCACGGTTTGTGGCGGCGATCAGTCGAATGTCGACCTCTACGGATCGATCGCCTCCGACGCGTTCGAAACGCCGCTCTTCAAGCACACGCAACAGCTTTACCTGTACAGCCGCATCAATCTCTGAAATCTCATCCAGGAACAGCGTGCCGCCATCGGCCATCTCGAAGCGGCCCTTACGCTGTGAGACCGCGCCCGTAAAGGCGCCCTTCTCGTGACCAAACAACTCGCTCTCCAGGAGGTTCGACGAGAGGGCCGCACAGTGCACGGCCACGAATGGCCCCTTGGCGCGAGTACTCAGCCGATGCACGGCATGTGCCACGAGCTCCTTGCCCGTGCCGCTTTCTCCCTGGATCAACACCGTGGCTTGCGTGGGGGAAGCCTGTTTAATGGTATCAAACATCGCACGCATGACCGATGAGTTGCCCACGATGCTCTCCAGGCCGAACTTGTCATCAAGCTGTTCCCGCAGCTGTATGTTCTCGGCCTCCACCTCGCGTGAGCGCAAGGCCCGCTGCAGAAGCAGGTCGAGGTGGTCCAGGTTAACGGGCTTCATCAAAAAGTCGTAGGCACCGGCTTTCATAGCCTCGACCGCGATCTCGACGTTACCGTACGCCGTCAACAGCACGGATATCAGTTGAGGCTGGCGTGCCCGCGCACGCTGCAGGAGGGTCACGCCATCCATGCCGGGCATACGGACGTCGCTGAGCAGCACGTCAATCTCTCCCTGGCCCAGGATTTCGAGGGCACGATCGCCGCTTTCCGCCACGCTCACATCGTAGCTGCGTCGCAGGGCTCGCCGCAGCCCGTCGCGTGTGTTCTTGTCATCATCCACAACCAGTATACGGGGTTTCGTCCTGTCTGTGTCCATCACTTCAATCCTCTTCGCGCCGCATACCGCGGTCGTCCTGTGGTTCCGAATCGCTGCCATCCGCAGCCGTCAGCAGCCGCATACGGCGCTCGGCGAGTGGCAGGTAAATCGTGAATCGGGTTCCCTCTTTCGGTTTGCTCATCAGTTCGATGTGTCCGCCGTGCTCCTGCACGATGCGCTGTACAATCATTAGCCCCAGCCCTGACCCCGTCGATTTCGTTGTATGGTAGGGTTCGAAGATGCGCCCCAGGTCATCCGGGTCAATGCCGATTCCCGTGTCCTGGAAGGCCACTTCAAGGAACTGGTCAGATGCCTTGAGCGAAATCCGGAGTGAGCCGCCGTCGGGCATGGCCTGAAACGCGTTCTTAATGAGATTGAAGAACGCTTGCTTGACCTGGTCCCGGTCGACTTGGATCTTCGGAACCGGTTCGGGGGATACGATCTCAATATCGATGTCGCGGTTGGTCACCTCGTGTCGTAGCAGCGTCAAGGCCTCTTCCAGCAGCGCCTGAATCTGGACCGCCTCCATCTTGGGCTTCGTGGGGCGGATCGCTCGGAGGAACTGCGTGATGATGAGATCCAGCCGCGACACTTCATTGCGAGCCACGTCAACCAGTTCCTGCAGGTTGCCTATCTCGCCTGCAAGCAGTTCGGGTTCCGGAGGGGAGGCCCGGGTGTCACCAAACTCGTCACGTACGGTACGCAGCTCGCGATCCAGCAGCTGCAGGTGGATGTTCAACGCGTTCAGGGGGTTGCCGATCTCATGGGCGACACCGGCTGCCAGCAGTTTCACGGCATTCAAGCGTTCCGATTCAAGGACCGAAGCTTCCTGCAGCCTGTCCTTAGTGACATCACGCAGAATGACCACCACGCCGCTGTTGTCGCTGTCCTCGCCGCTCAACGGAACAACATAGAAGCTCACATAGCGGTGTTCCGGGTAGGTGATTTCAATCTCGCGCGTGATCAGCTTTGACCACTCGCCCTCGTCAAAATCCAGCACGCGATCCCAGTCGATTTCGCGCATATAGCGTGTTACGGGGCGACCAACTGCCGTTTCCGGGTTAAATCCCAGCAAAGCACCCGCTGCGAGGTTCGCATAGCTGAGCTTCCCCTCGCCATCCATCACCAGGACCCCCTCCTGAATCGACTGGAAAATCGTCTCCAGAAGACCGCGTTCCTGGGCCAGGTGCAGGAAATGCGTCTGCAGGCTCTCTGGATCAACACGGTCCAGCCGGTCAATCAGTTTATCCAGAAACGGTGAACGAATCGGCATCCTTCCTCCACAGAAAAAGCGTCAATTTGACCCACTCTAGATCTACGTATGCTCTGCGGCAAGCGCAAAAGTGACACAAGCGGCCATCCGCAACCAGGTCCATGAAGCAGGGCAAAAAGCGACCCCTTTGCCAGTTTTCTGTTTCACTACGTCCCATCATGTTGATATAAAGTAGCCCGTTAGCTAACATTGAATCGAAGCAGGATCTATTAGGGAGAACCGATGCTAGAGGAATTAACGGAAGTCATCAGCACTTCGCAGCTTACGCTGCCGGCCTTCGAACTCGTGATGCTCATGATTCTGCTTTCGCTTGCGCTCCTCTTTCGCTATTCGCGCACCGGCATCATCCTCGCTTACCTCTTTGCCTACCGTTGGGGGTGGGAGATCACCAGCGGCCTGAGCGGCGGTGCACACCTGGCCTATATGGGGTTTGGCGTGGTGGTAGGGATCCTGTCCGTACTCGGCATGTTTGCGGACACAAAACAGTGAGGTCGACACCACGATGAAGAGCCCGTCATCCCGCTTCCTTCTTGGCTACACGATACGTGCCATTCTCGGCACGGTACTCGTGCTTTGCGCCATTTCAGCTGTCCGCATTCGCCTCATTCCGGACCGTCTGATACAGGAGACCGCGCCACCATGGGATAAAGCGATGATTCTTCCTGACCAGTTCGTGACGTTTCTGTTTGCGAAGTACGATGCCCGGCAAGGTGAAGATGCACCCCCTGCGCCGCCGTCACCATTACTTGATCCGCCGCCGTCACTCCCCTCATCTCCTCCCCCCACGGTAGCTTCAACCGGGTTGCCGGAGATACCTGCTCCCCCAACAATGCCAACAATGCCAAGCATGCCGTCTATGCCCGACACCCCGGGCATCCCCTCGGCACCGGGGCTGCCTGACATGCCATCACCGCCAGCTGTCACTGCCGAATCGGGTGGGTGGGGTGTGACCGTGGCCCCGCAGGCCAGGGTCTACAACCTGGAAGGGAAATCGATTGGACTCGCCCCGGCGGGAAGCCTCTTCAAGGTGCTCGCAAGCAAGACGTCCTCAAAGGGCGACCTCATCGTCTGTACCGTTGTAGTCGACGGCAAGAAACACCCCCGGGCCATCATTCGCGAGGGCGACGTGGTATTGCATGGTGGTGCCCTGGCCGACACGACAGCCGAACAGCGCAGTCTGTGCGTTCGCCATGCGAAACTGCTGGCCGGCATCCAGGCCCGTGAGACCCAACTCCGCGATGCCTCCACCGGCAACAATCCACACAAAGCTGAATACGCGAAGGCCTCAAGGGCGTACAAGCAGTTTGCCAAGCGGAACAACGCTCTCCTCAAAGAGTATGAAGCGGCAAGCGGCCCTCGTCGCATGGAGCTTGCTAACGAGCTGCGGAGTCTGAAACTTGCCCGGCCGCGCATCGAGGAAGCCTATCAGTCGGCTAAGAGCAAATACGCGGCGTGGAAAGATCAAGCCCCCCCTGCAGAGGCACCGGACCTCGAGGGCGACTCCGAGCTTCAACGCCTACGACAGGAAGTGGCCAAAGTTGAGCGGCAACTTAACACACTGTAGATCAGGAGAGAGACTATGCGCCTAGGATTGTTTATCGCCGTAATCGCCATTGCAGCAGGTTGCACTCGGTCTACAGAGTCGCAATCCAAGCCCGAGAAGGAAAGCACGCTTCGAACCGCTATCAATGGCGCAACGGGGAAGACTGCCGTGGATGCGGGGAAGCAGGCCAGAAACCGGATCGAGGCAATCTCGAAGAAGCACGATGAGCAGCTGAATGAGGTATTGGGGGAGTAACCATGGCTGATATCGAAATCACTTGCGCCAAGTGCTCAGCCACAACCACCCTATCTGAATTTGCTGACGCCTCGAATCTTCAGTGCCGCTCCTGTGGTGCCCGTATCGAAAAGCCGGGAGCGCTCGCGGCCGCAGTGGCGGCTCACAAGGAGGCGGAACAGGCATCCCAGGCGGCCCCGCCACCACCAACGCAATCGGGGTTGCGGCTCGCAAAGCGCAAACGCGAGTACACCAAGCCGGAGGAGGGCGCCGATGATGTACTCAAGTCGATTGTCGATACGCCTGCCGATGCTGCCCCCCAAGGGGAAGATGGGCCGCTGGAGCTTCGTCCCGAAGTCATCCCCGATACGAAAAAGGTCAGCCACGCCACAATCGCCGGTATCCTCTTCCTCGTATTGGGTGGTGGCATGGGCTACCTGCGGTACGGCGGGGGGCTTCCGCCCGAGTATCTAGCCCTGGCGGCCGAGTACTCATGGATCGTGTTCATGGCCTTCCACATCATCGTCGTGCTCAAAGCCATGACGGATGGGATGATGCAAGGGATCCTCTGCCTGCTGGTGCCGGGGTATTCGCTCTTCTACATCTTCGCGGTATCAGATGACTTCTACCTCAGGGCCGTGTTTGGCGGCTTGCTGATTGGCATCGGGCAGGATTCAGCCATCAAGATCAATATGTACGCCTCGCAACTGGCTGATGTCGCGCACGGTTTCATCGCCGAGGGCGGCGGGGACATCCGCTAGCGAGGAGCCCTCTCTTCAAGCCAGCTCACAATGTGTGCCCCGACATCTGACTTGCTCATCAACGGGAGTTCCTGTGCAGCCTCCGCCGTGACAAACGTCACGGCATTGGTATCCACCTCGAAGCCGGCATCCTGGCGCGACACGTCATTGGCCACAACCATGTCCAGTCTCTTGGTCTCGAGTTTGCGCCTGGCTTCGGCGAGCAGATTGGATGTTTCCGCGGCGAAACCGACGACTACCTGATCCTGACGGATGGCCTTCAGGGTCTCAAGAATGTCAGCCGTACGTTCCAGTTCGAGTGTTGCCGACATCTCCGACTTCTTGAGTTTTCCGTCCGCAACTGACATTGGTCGCCAATCTGCCACGGCGGCGCTCATAACCAGGGCGTCACACCAATCCCATTGCGCGAGAACGGCCTCCAGCATGTCAGCTGCTGAGATCACGCGGAACACGGCAACTCCCTGCGGTGCTGCAAGGGATACCGGGCCGCTGATAAGTCGCACGTCGTGTCCCTGCGAGGCCGCGGCTTCTGCGATTGCATAGCCCATCTTGCCCGATGAGCGGTTGCTCAGGAACCGAACAGGATCAAGCGCTTCCCGCGTGGGCCCTGCCGTAACCAGAATCTTCATTTCGAGACTCGGCGCCAGGTGGCGAGGGATGTCCAGATGCCGGCGAGGAGAGCGAGGGTCCATCCGGTGTTGCGAAGCCCGATGATGTACTCGGGAAGCCCCACCTTCTGTTTCAGGCATGCAGCGCCGATAAGCCCCATCAGCAGGGCCACAGCCAATACAGCTGCACCGATGATCTGGGCGATCTTGAGCTCACGTTCTGGAAATGTCGGCATGGGTCTGCTCTCCTTGCTGCGGAACGGATGCAAGCTACCATAGCCGCGGAAAGGGGGCAAGCTTGGGTGTCTGTTATACTCGTATTGACATCCGGGGGATGGCGAGGCGTTGGCGTGGGGTTTCGCCTTTGAATTTGAGATTGCGGCGTTCGGGGGCATCGTCCCTGGCCACTTTGGGCTTCTTGGGAAGGAACAGCGATGTGCCGGAGCGGAGGGTGTGCTTTCCGAAGCGGTGGTTAATGGTGTCGACGGCCTCGGTGATCCGCCGAAGGCTCTCGATGGCCAGGCGGTCCTCAAAGAGTTCGTATTGCTCGGTGTTGTCGCTTTCCAGGTTTCCCAGTACGACCATGGTGGATCGATAGCGGGAGCCGGAACGAAAGATCTTTTCGAAAAGCTGCTCAACCAGGGGGATGACCTCCAGCGTTGATGATGAAGGGCGGTTGAGACGCGCTTCGAGTCCATCATGCCGGAAATCATGATGGCGCAGAACAACGCCAATGGCCTTGGGGCGCAGCCGGTAACGGCGGGCTTTCATAAAGGCCGATTCGACGTTACGCACCAGCTTGGCATAGACCAGGTTTCGATCCTCCGAGGGTGGCGTGAAGGTTTTGGATTTGAGAATGGTGGCGTAGGTTGACTTCTCCAGGGGCGTTACCGGCCAGACGCTGTTTCCGCGTAGTTCGTTCCATAGTTCACGCCCGGGTTTGTGTAGCATGCGCCGGGCCCAGCGCTCAGGCTTGCAGACATAGTCATAGGCGCTTCGCATGCCATACTTCTTGAGTAGGTTCACGGTGTTGGGGCCAAACCCCCATACGGTTTCCAGGGGCGTCCGCTGCAGCAAGAGATGAATGTAACGTCCGGGCACGCCGGTGAATCCATCCGGTTTACGGAACTTTGAGCAGATTTTGGATAAGGCTTTGGTTGGGCTCAAGCCTACGGATACGGTGATGCCTAGCTCCCGGTAGATATCCTTTTGCATCATGAGCGCAATCTCTTCATACGAGGCGTGGTAGGTTCTGCGTAACCCGGTCAGGTCGGCAAACGCTTCATCGATCGAGTATTCCTCTACGATGGGGGTGTAGCGACGCATGATGTTGAACATGCGCTTGGAATAGAGGCTGTAGGTTTCGTAGTCATTGGGAAGAATGACCAGTTTCGGGCAGATGCGTTTGGCTTTGAAAAGGGGAATGCCTCGCTTGATGCCGAGAGCCTTGGCCTGGTAGTTCGCGCAGGCAATAATACCGCGCTCTTTTCCAGTCACAACCGGTCGGTCCCGCAGCTCGGGCACCAGGGCTTGTTCGACAGCAGCAAAGAAGGCATCGGCATCCAAATGGATGATCGCGCGAGGATAGTTGCTAATGGTGATGGGGGTGTCTTCCGGCATGAAAACAGCGTATAAGAACTAAAGTTCACTTTCAAGGAGAAAGCAGAAATTAGTCTGAAGCGTGTAGTGCCTGCCAGATGGTATGGGCGAACTTGGGACCTACGCCGGGGACTGCGGCAATGCCGTCCACGCCGGCGTTCAGCATGCGGCGAACCGAACCAAAATGAGTAAGGAGCTGCTGTTTGCGGCGTGGTCCGATGCCGGGGATGTCATCGAGTACGGATTCCCGGATACGTTTGCTTCGGAGTTGCCGGTGGTACGTGATCGCAAAGCGGTGCGCTTCATCGCGAAGCCGCTGCAGTACCTTGAGTGCTTCCGAATTGGCCTCAAGCCGAAGCGGCGGGCCGTCATCCAGCCAATGGAGCTCCTCGTAGCGCTTTGCCAGGCCAGCTGTCGGGATATCCTCACATTCCAGCTCGCGAAGCGTCGTTCGCGCCGCATTCAGCTGTGTCATGCCGCCGTCAACGAGGATCAAATCGGGGAAGGGGGCAGCCTCCTCCCGCAGTCCCGTCACGCGTCGCCGTACGACTTCGGCGATCATGGCGGGATCATCAATGCCCTCTACGGTCTTGATTCGGAACCGGCGATAGCGGTTTTTGGCAGGTAGACCGTTAATCGCGCAGACCATACTGGCGACAGCGTAGGTGCCTGAAATGTTCGAAATATCGAAGGCCTCAATGACACGGGGGGGGGCGGGGAGATTCAGTGCCTCCTGGAGCTCAGAAAGCCCACGCAGGGCTGCTTCTTTCCGCATCTGCGGTGTCGGGGCCACATTGGCATGCTGCCGGACGGCGCGCTGGAGCAGAAACAGTGTGTCTCGCAGGCCGGCAGCCCGTTCGAAATCAAGCGCCTGCGATGCCTCGTCCATTCGTGCGCGCAGCTCCTTCAGGAGATCAGGGCGCTGTCCGCGAAGAAAGGCGCATGCTTCTTCGAACTGCAGGTGGTAGTCGGCTTCGGTGATCCTGTCGATACAGGGGGCACTACAGAAACGGACGACATCGTTGATGCAGTGTTTGTAGGTTTCGGCATCCGGACGGCGGGGAGCGCACTTTCGCAGGCCAAACTGCTTCTCGACGAAGTCGAGTGTCGCACGTGCCGCTGCCGCGGATGCATAGGGGCCGAAGTATACGGCGCCGTCCTCGCGCCGTATACGGACAAGCTTGAATCGGGGGAAAGGATCCGATGGGTTGGCTCGCAGCAGGAGGAACCGTTTGTCATCTTTGAACGACACATTGTACCGCGGGCGGTAGGCTTTGATGAGTTTGCCTTCGGTGAGGACGGCGGCGGCTTCATTGTGAACGACGATGGTATCGATGTCCTTGACGCTCTTGACCATACCGCGGACCTTCGGGGTCGCGCTGCGGAGCGAGGCTTCCCTGAAATAGGATCGAACGCGCTTGCGCAGCGAACGCGCCTTTCCGACGTAGATGATCTTCCCGTTCTGATCCCGCATGAGATAGCATCCGGGCTTATCGGGAAGTGCCTTGAGCTTGGCTTTGAGTGTGTCGGAAAGCTGCATGGGACGTAAGGTTACCGCAACCGAGGTACGGTCCTCAACTCAGAATGCGATGCACGGCCTCGGCGAGAACCCGGGTTGTCATGGGCTTCATGATATACTCGCGGATACCCAGTTCGCGGGCCTTCTCATCGTTGATCGCTTCGCTGAAGCCTGAACAGAGCACGATGGGAATGTTGGGGCGCACCTGGAGGACACGTCGGGCGAGATCGGCGCCGGTGAGCGTCGGCATCGTCTGATCCGTGATGATGCAGTCGAACCGCTCTGGGTTGTTCTCGAACGCTTCAAGTGCTTTGACGCTGGAGCCATGGGCCTCGACGTCATAGCCGAGGTGACGCATCGCGATCTCCACCATTTGCACAATGGCCTCTTCGTCGTCGACAACGAGAATCAGCTCACCATTTCCCCGTGGCAGAGGTGGCGCCGCCTTGCCCTTCTCCTGTTCCTCCACGTCGGGGGAACAGATCGGCAGGAAGACGTTGAAGGTTGTGCCTTCACCTTCCTCGCTGTAGACGGTAACGGCCCCATCATGGATCTTTGCGATGCCATGCACGGTAGAGAGTCCAAGTCCTGTTCCGTCGCGGCCACGCTTGGTGGTGAAGTAGGGCTCAAAGATCCGGTCTCGGACCTCTGGTGACATACCGTGCCCTGTGTCGGAAATCGACATGCGGGCGTACTTGCCAGGGGGGATAATGAGATTCCCGGCTTCCTTCTCTTCCTGAAACTCGATTACGCCCAAACTGACATCCAGCATGCCGCCTTGCTCCCGCATGGCATGGTAAGCATTGGTGCAGAGGTTCATGATGACCTGGTGCATCTGGGTGGCATCGGCCAGGACAGGCGGGCAGTCGGCAGCGATCTTCTGCTGTATGTCAATCGTTGATGGCAGCGTGCCGCGCAGGAGTTTGAGGGCCTCCTTCATAATCGGCGCCAACAGTAGTGGCTTGCGTTCCTGTTCGGTGCGTCTGCTGAACGTGAGGATCTGGGCTACGAGGTCTGCCGCGCGCTTGGCGGCCTTGAACACTTCCTTCATGTTGGCGTGAGCAGGGCTTTCGTCATCAGTGTCCTGCATGGCCAGCTCCGTGTAGCCAATCACAGCGCTCAGGATGTTGTTGAAGTCGTGCGCGATGCCACCCGCCAAGGTGCCGAGGGCCTCCATTTTCTGTGCCTGCCGCAGCTGCGATTCCAAGAGGGATTCGTGGGTAACGTCTCTGCCGATGGCCACGTAGTGGGTCGTCTCGCCACTATCATCCTTGACCGGAGAAATCGTGGTCTCCAGCTCAATGGTCGTGCCGTCCTTGCAGCGGTTGACGAGGGTTCCATGCCAGACCCGTCCGCGGGTCAGGTCGTTCCGCATGCTTTCATAGAATGCTGCGTTGTGGCGTCCACTCCGGAAGACCTTTGGGGTCTTCCCCTGGACCTCCTCCAGCGGGTAGCCAAGTTTCGTTGTGAACATCGGGTTCACGTACTCGATTTCGTTCTCGGAGTTGGTGATGATAATCGTCTCGGCAGCCTGCTCGACGACCGTTCCGAGTCGCTGGAGCTGGGTCTCTGCGTGGTGACGCATCGAGACATCCACATGGGTTCCCGTGGCTCTGAGTGGCGTGCCGTCAGGACTCCATTCGACGATCTTGGCGCGATCTAGAATCCAGCACCAGTCTCCAGACTTGGTCTGGATCCGGTACTCAGCGCGGTAGACGGGTGTCTCGGCGGCGAATAGATTCAAAAGCGAGGCTTTTGCCTGCCGCCGGTCATCCGGGTGGGTCTGCTCAGACCACCACGTAAAATGAGGCTCAAGCTCATCGATTTCATATCCCAGCATCTGGGCGCAGCGTTCATCGGCCGTGAACTCGCCCGAAGCGATGTCCCATTCCCAGAGCCCCATGGTGGCGCCTTCGAGAGCGATTTCAATCTGGTTGCGGCGCTGAGAGAGTTCGTGCAGCACCCGGTTGACCTGCAGTCGGTAGGCAAATAGAAACGCAATGATGGCAACCAGCGTGGCGATGAGAATGATGTATCCCAGGTGCGGGCCGGAGGGATCAAGAAACCATAGTGCATCCATGCTCGCCAGCACCTCGCCCGGAGCAAGCAGAAGCAATGCGCCACCGGCAGCCAAGCGCCGCAGCCTGCCCTTTTCTCCTCGGCTCCAGGTATTGCTGTTAGTGCAAATCATCTGATATTCCAGGGGAAGATTAACGCCCCGAGTCCACAAGACCTTATGCCAATATTCCATTTCAGACGATATTAATCTTCCCACCGCCGCAACACGAGAACACCGTTGTTTCCTCCGAAACCGAAACTGTTCTTCAGCGCGTAGGGTCTTGCAAGTGCCTGGCTGGTGGACCCTACGAGGCAAGCCTGGCATGCCTCGTCAGGATTCTCGAGGTTGAGGTTGGCCGGCAAGGTCTCGTTCTCGAGCGCGAGGACGGTTCCCAGTACCTCAATCGCCCCCGAGCCGCCGAGAAGGTGTCCGAAGTAGGATTTCGTGGATCCCATCGGTACATCAGGGGCGGCATCGCCCAGAGCCATCGTGACAGCCGTGCATTCGGAGGGATCGTTTGCTCCCGTGGCGGTGCCGTGGGCATTGATGTAGCCGACTGAATCGGGCGCGATGTCGGCGCTGGCCAACGCCGCTTGGATGGCGCGTGCCTGTCCCTCTGCATCTGGTGCCGTGATATGCTTGGCATCCGATGATTCACCATAGCCGCATATCTCAGCCCGGATCGTGGCGCCACGTTCACGCGCACTCTCGAGTGACTCCAGCACCAGGGCAGCGGCGCCCTCGCCAATGACGCATCCGTCGCGATCGCGGTCGAAGGGTCGGCAGCTCGTGGCGGGGTCGGGATTCTTGGACATGACACCAAGCCGATCCCAAGCGGTCATCGTGAGCGGGTCGAAGACGGTATCAGCGCCACCACAAAGCGCGGTGTTGATGTAGCCGTCCTTAATCATGCGAAAGCCAACGCCAAGTGCTGTTGTGGATGAGGTACAGGCGGAGGTCATGACATAATTCGGTCCGGTGAGGCGATAGCGGATGGCGGCCTGGGAGCAGACGGCGTTGGCCATACAGCGCGGAACCGTTGTGGGGCGCACCCCCCTCGGACCCTTGTCGAAATAGCTCTGGACCGAGGTGTGGTAACTCTCTGCGCTTCCAATGCCGGTTCCGAAGAGGGTGGCGACTTCCTGCGGCTCGTAGGGCGGGTCACCCGCAATGAGTCCTGCCTGTTTCAGAGCCTGGTCGGCGGCAAAGATGCCGCTATCAACCGTAATGTCTGTATAGCGCATGCGAAGCTCGCGCAGGGCTTCCTGCAGTGCTTCGCGGTCAACGGTACCACCGACAGTGGTTTTGAGTCCGCTGGTGTCCAGGTGGGTGATCGTACGTATTCCGGTTTTGCCGGCAGCCAGGCCTTCCCAGATAGGGCTTTCGCCAAATCCATAGGCCGACACGGCCCCCAGTCCGGTAACTACGACGCGTCGCTTATCCGACATGCTTGTGCTCCTTTATGCGCTGCCCATCCACTGGCCGCCATCGACATGCAGTACTTGGCCCGTGATATAATTTGATGCCTCAGAAAGTAGAAACGCGGCGACTGTACCAATTTCCTGTGGAGAGGCAAAGCGCCCCATCGGGATATCCAATCCCTGTCGAAGCGTGTCCGACAGTACCGCGGTCATATCCGTTTCGACCATGCCCGGTGAGATGGCATTGACCCGGATGCCGAGTCGGGCGGCCTCGAAGGCCAGTGATTTCGTGATGCTGACCAGGCCTGCCTTGCTGGCTGCGTAGTCGGCCCCCATCCATTTGCCGGGGCCATGGGCGGCCAGGGAGGCAATGTTCACAATGGCGCCCTGCTTCTGTCTACGCATTATGGCGTAGGCGGCTTGCGAGACCCGAACGGCGGCTTCGAGGTTGACGCGAAACGTGTTCTGCCATTTCTCGGGAGTGAGCCCGCGGAACGCAATGGCCTTCCCGCCGCCGGCATTGTTGACGATGCCATCCAGACTGCCGGTCGTGTCATGAAAAGCGGAAACGATCGATTCGGCGGCAGCTTCGTCAGCAAGATCGCCGGACAGGGCAACCGTGCGGTCTGCTCCCAGTTCGTGGCAGACGTCCTCCACCTGGTCACGATTGCGCCCATGGATGCCCACACGCGCGCCTTCGGCGAGCAAGGCCTCTGCGATGCCCCGTCCAATACCCCGCGTGGAGCCGGTAACGAGAATCGCCTTGTTTCTGAGATCAGGATACATGACGGGAGTTCCGTGTTGCGTGTTCTGTGCTTAGGCCGGCCGGGGTCTAGCCTCCGAGGATGCGCTTGTCTTCGTCGAGGAAGATTCCCTGGAGGTTCATGCGCAGCGATTCCGGGTTGGTGGCATGCCGCATGCCTTCGGCTTCAGTGATGAGACCGGCCTTGATCAGGCCGTAGATCGACTGGTTGAACGACTGCATGCCGTCTTCTTTGCCCGTTTCGATCGCAGCCCCCAGCACGTCGAGCTGGTTGCGTTCAAGCAGTTTTCGGACGGTAGAGGTGTTAATCATGATCTCAACAGCCGGAACAACGCTGCCGCTTGTGTCCGCGATCAGGCGCTGGCACACGACGGCGTGAAGGTTGGCGGCAATCGCCATGCGGATCGTGTCATGCTCTTCGGCGGGGAAGACGTCGAGGATACGGGGAACCGCGAGGTCGGCCGTGCCCGCATGCAGTGTGGAAAGAACGAGGTGGCCCGTCTCGGCCGCCAGAAAGGCCGTACGGATACTGGTGGTATCGCGCATCTCACCAATCAGGATAACGTCCGGGTCCTGACGCATAAGGTGCTTGAGCGAGTTCTCGAAACTCAAGGTGTCCAGTCCGACTTCACGCTGCGTGATGACGGACTGGTCGTCTGTAAACACGTACTCGACGGGATCTTCAACCGTAATGATACGGCGACGTTGTGTGCGGTTGATCTCCCCGATGATGGCGGCCAGGGTTGTCGATTTTCCGCTGCCGGTGGTTCCTGAAAGTAGGATGATGCCTCGCTTTACATGCGCGAGTGTGCCGAGTTGGGTCGGCACACGGATGCCCTCGAATGTAGGAATCTGATCCTTAACATGGCGCATGGCGACTGTCGGAAGGCCTTGAGAGAGGAATACGTTGACTCGAAATCGACCCACGTTCTCCTCGCTGTGTGAGAAGTCAGCTTCGTGATCACGCGCGAAGTTGTCGTGCAGGTAGTCCGGCAGAATCTCATTCACGATCGACTGCAGATCCTGCTTCGTCAGCGCAGCATACCCACTTTCCGTGAGCTCACCGTTGACACGGTAGAAAGGCTCCTGGTTAGTCTTGAGGTGGATATCAGAGGCGCTGACACTGATTGCGCGTTCCAGAAGATCATGAATACTAGACATTGTGGTGCTTCCTCCGCTGGGACACATACTGCAGCCTAACGCACGTGTCCTGCTCCCTATAACTAATGCTTGCGGGACGACCGTAGCGTTTTTGGGAAGGAGGGTCAACGAATCCGCGCTTTTCTGTTGCCTGGGAAAGGGGTTGGGGATAGCGTGGCGCAACATCTTCAAATGAAAGGTCGTGTCCATGTCATCATTTCTGATTCCCGTTCGTCGTCACAAGGTCCTGCCGGGAGAATTTGTGCTTCCTAAACGCCTGGTGCTGAGTAGTCCCCGCGACGCGGATCGCGTTGCGTTGGAGGGGCTCCAGGTACGGCTAAAGCGCGACTTCAAGCGGCCCTCGAAGCTGGTCTGGACAGCCGCGAATACGGGTGACGTGCGGATCGTACGTTCCGCCAAAGTAAAGGGAGACGAAGCCTATCGGCTGTTGATTGCACCCGCCGGCGTTGAGATCACGGCTAGCGCCGATGCAGGCGCGTTTTACGGCATTCAAACGCTTCATGAGCTGATCACCATGCATGGCGAAAGGCTTCCGTGCTGCCGGATTGATGACTCGCCCGATTTTGCCCGTCGAGCCGTCTACTGCGATTGCGCTCGCGGCAAAGTGCCCACGGTTGAGCACCTCAAGGAGCTGGTCGAGCGGCTGGCGCGCTGGAAGATCAATGAGCTGCAGCTCTACATCAAGAATACCTTTGTCTGGAAAGGGCACCCCAAGCTGGGGCGTGGTTTCAGCCCGTTCTCGCCGGAGGACTTGCTTGAGGTCCAGGCCCACTGCAAACGATACCACGTTCGCTTTGTGCCGTCGTTGGCCACGCTGAGCCACAATGAGCTGTTCCTTCAGTTGCCCGAGTATCGCCACCTGTCGGAGCTTCCCGGGCATTACGGCTGGGAAGGCGGCACGATGTTGTGCCCGACAGACCCGAAGTCGTTCAAGTTTGTTGAGTCGCTATACTCGGAATTTGTGCCGCTGTTCGAGGCGGATGACATGAATGTCTGCTGCGATGAACCGTGGGAGCTCGGAAAGGGTCGCAGCAAGCGCGTGGCCGACAGGCGGGGGTCCGGTCCGGTCTACTTTGACTTCCTGAAGAAGGTCCATGGGCTCTGCGAGCGGCACGGCAAACGGATGAATGCCTGGGGCGATATTGTATTGAAGTACCCCGAGCTGATCTCCGATCTGCCGTCCGACATGGTTATGCTGAACTGGGACTACGGCGCCGGGTGCGGCCGGATGGCGCGTACAAAAGAGCTGGTTGAGGCTGGTCAGCCCGCCATGGTCTGCCCGGGAACGAGCAGTTGGCAGCGGCACGGCACCGACATGCCCAACGCTATGCCCAATGTTGCGAAATCAGCTGCTATTGGGCGCCGCTACAAGGTTGAAGGCATGCTCAATACGGATTGGGGAGACTTCGGGCACCGGAATCCGCTGGGGGTGAGTCTGCATGGTTACGCCCATGGGGCCGCGCACTCGTGGAACGGCCGAGCGGTGGATGATGAGACCTTTACCGAGACTTTTGCGTTTCATGTCTTCGGCGACCGAAATGGTCAGCTGGCTGCCGCCCTCCGGATGCTGGGGGGGGCGGGCGACATGCTGAAAGACTCTTACTGTCTCTATCACGCCCTGGTCGAGCCCCTCGTGCCGCCGGTCAACCGTTTCATTAACAGTTTTCGGCGAGTGCCGATTGCGTCGCACTACCCGACGGCGATTCCCAATGCGATTGATCGGCCGGCACGCGAAGACCTGCAGCGTGTGATTGATACGCTTAAGGTAAGGAATTTCTGGCACAAGCCGGCGCGCAAGCTGGACGCATTTGAATCCCTGGCGCTGCTGGACTGCCACCTGGCAACGGAAATGGACGTTTTGGCTGCCCGGCGTGCCCTGTTGGGGCAGCAATTGCGGGCTGGTGAGAGCGTTCGTGCCCCGAAATTGACCGCCTGGGCCGACGATATGGCGCAGCTGTCTGCCGCGTTCGAGCATCTCTGGTTGACACGCAACCGTCCTGCGCGCCTCAAGGACAACCTGAAGCTCATGTCGCTGTCTGAAGCGGATGCGCGAAGGCAGGCCCAGCGGTAGAACTACGGTCGTATGCAAAAAGAGCCGTTGGTGTGTTGACTTGCGGCGGGGCTTTGCTAAGGTGTGCCAAATTTTTCTCAAGTTTGGGCAAAATCAATACAGGAGGTAGGGAAGATGGCAATCAAAGTAGGTATCAATGGGTTCGGTCGTATTGGGCGTTTGGCTTTCCGTGCAGCATGTGCACGTGAGGACATTGAAGTCGTCGGTATTAACGATCCTTTCATCGACGTAGACTACATGGTCTACATGACCAAGTATGACACGGTCCACGGCCGCTTCAAAGGCGAAGTCAGTGCTGCGGATGGCAAGCTTGTCGTGAACGGCAAGGCTATTACGGTTTTCGCAGAGCGCAATCCTGCCGACATCGGCTGGGCTTCCTGCGGTGCTGAGTACATCATCGAGTCCACCGGTGTGTTCCTGACGAAGGAAGGCGCACAGGGTCATATCGATGCGGGCGCCAAGAAGGTCGTCATGTCTGCTCCGTCGAAGGACGACACCCCGATGTTCGTGATGGGTGTAAACCACGACACGTACACCCCGGACATGGATTTCGTATCCAACGCTTCCTGCACGACGAACTGCCTGGCTCCGATCGCCAAGGTTCTGAACGACAACTACGGCATTGCTGAAGGTCTGATGACGACTGTGCACGCTGTAACGGCAACGCAGAAGACGGCAGACGGTCCTTCCGCCAAGGATTGGCGCGGTGGCCGTGCAGCTGGTTTCAACATCATTCCGTCCAGCACGGGCGCAGCCAAGGCTGTGGGCAAGGTCATTCCTGAGCTCAACGGCAAGCTCACGGGCATGGCATTCCGCATCCCGACCAGCGACGTCTCCGTTGTCGACCTGACGTGCCGCCTCGAGAAGGGCGCCACCTACGATGAGATCAAGGCTGCCATGAAGGCTGCGGCTGAAGGCGATCTCAAGGGCATTCTCGGTTACACGGAAGACAAAGTTGTTTCGACCGACTTCATCGGCGAAGAGCGTACCTCCGTGTTTGACGCCGATGCCGGTATCGCACTGACAGACAACTTCGTGAAGGTTGTCTCCTGGTATGACAACGAGTGGGGCTACTCTAACAAGATCCTCGACCTCGTAGCGCACATGAATTCAGTTGCGTAAGTCGGAACGGCTTTAGCTGAAACCAATGTGAGGACACTGAGGTCATATACGGCCTCAGTGTCCTTGTTACATAATAAAGGCAGCGCATAAGCGCGACAAAGGACAACGGCTCGATGAATAAGAAAACGATCAGCGATATCAACTTCCAGGGCAAACGTGCGCTCATGCGCGTGGATTTCAATGTTCCGCTGGATGGCACGACCGTCAGCGATGATACTCGAATCCGCGCTGCATTGCCGTCGATTCAGCATGTGCTGGACCAGGGCGGGTCGCTGGTTTTGATGAGCCACCTGGGTCGCCCCAAGGGGCAAGCCAAGCCGGAGTTCAGCCTGAAGCCGGCCGCTGACCACCTGGCAGAGCTGATTGGTCGCGAGGTGAAGTTTGCTCCGGACTGCGTGGGTGACGCGGTGAAGCTCATGGCAGACGCGCTGCAGCCCGGTGAGATCCTCGTGCTTGAGAACCTGCGCTTCCACCCCGAAGAAGAGGGCAAGCCGTCCCTCTCGGGCGACGAAAGTGATGACGAGAAGGCTGCGGCCAAGGCCGCGATGAAAGAGAAACAGGCTGCTTTTGCGGCGCAGCTGGCCGAGCTCGGCGATGTCTACGTCTGCGACGCCTTCGGAACTGCCCATCGCGCACATGCGTCGATGGCTGTTGTTACTAAACATTTTGAAGAGTGCGGCGCCGGCTTCCTCCTGGAGAAGGAAATTGCGTATCTCGGTAATGCCGTCGCCAACCCTGAACGCCCGTTTGTGGCCATTCTTGGTGGTGCCAAGATCAGCGGTAAGATTGACGTCCTGATGAACCTGATGGATAAGGTCGACACGATCATCGTGGGTGGCGGCATGGTTTATACCTTCTACAAAGCGATGGGCCTGCCCATTGGCAACTCGCTGGTGGAAGAAGAGCGCATTGATCTGGCCAAAGAAACACTGGACAAAGTGAAGGCCAAAGGTGTCAACTTCCTGTTGCCCGTGGATCACATCATCGCTGACGCTTTCAGCGCAGACGCGAATACGCAGACTGTGCCTGAAGATGGCATCGCCGACGGTTGGATGGCTCTGGATATCGGACCGGAATCGATCGAGCTCTTCTCAAAGGCTGTCTCGGACGCGAAGACCGTGGTCTGGAACGGGCCGATGGGATGCTTCGAGATGGCGCCATTTGCCAAGGGCACGATGGCCCTGGCAGATGCAATTGCCGCCGCCGATTGCACGAGCATCATCGGTGGTGGAGACAGCGTGAGTGCGGTCAACAAGAGTGGGTTGGCCGACAAGATGACACATATCAGCACTGGTGGCGGCGCAAGCCTTGAGTTCCTTGAGGGCAAGGACCTCCCCGGTATCACAGCTTTGAGCGACAAGTAACTAAAGGAAACGTACCATGGGTAAGTTGAGAAAACGTATTATTGCGGGCAACTGGAAGATGAACAAGTCTGTCGCGGAGTCAAAAGACCTCGCCTCGGACATCAAGCGTGAGCTCGCGGAATGCCGCGATGTGGACGTCGTCCTCTGTCCTCCATTCACCTCCCTCGCCACCGTCGGGGAAGTGATTGAATCCACGGCAATCAAGTTTGGTGCTCAGAACATGCATTGGGAAGGCGATGGCGCCTACACGGGTGAGATCTCGTCCAACATGCTCCGCTCCATCTACTGCCACTACGTGATCCTTGGCCACAGTGAGCGTCGCTCCTTTTTCGGTGAGACCGATGAGATCGTGAACAAGAAGACCAAGGCTGCCCTGGCCGCAAACCTGATTCCGATCGTATGCGTGGGCGAGACCCTCGAGGAACGCAAGTCCGAGCAGCACAAGACGGTCGTCAAGACCCAGCTTGAAGGCAGCCTGGCCGGCATTGAGGTCGAAGACCTGAAGCGCGTGATTGTTGCGTATGAGCCGGTCTGGGCAATTGGCACCGGTGAAGTGGCCACACCTGCGCAAGCACAGGAAATGCATGCCTTTATCCGCGGCGTGTTGGCTGAGATCGGCGATGCCGATGTTGCCGAAGCGGTTCGCATTCAGTACGGTGGCAGCATGAAGCCGGCCAATGCAGAGGAACTGCTGGCCCAGCCTGACATCGACGGTGGCTTGATCGGGGGCGCGGCCCTCGAAGCTCGCTCATTCGTTGAGCTGGTGCGTATTGCACAGGGCGATTAGTAGAGAGAAGGACCTGATATGAGTGTAATCTACGGATTTCTGATTCTGGTTGAGGCCCTGGTCAGCGCGTTGCTGATCTGCGTCATTTTCCTGCAGAAGACGAAGGGCGGCATGGGCGGCACTGCGTTCGGCGGCGGCATGGGGGAAGCCATTTTTGGCTCTCGCATGGGGAACGTGTTGACCAAATCGACGGTCGTTCTGGGGGTGATCTTCCTGGCGAATACCATTCTGCTAACGATGCTCACGGCCCGACGTGACACGGTGTCATCGGTTACGGACCTCGGAAGCATTCCACAGCCTGTCCCGACACAGGGACCGATTCCGGGTGGCCCCGTCCCGGCGCCGGCACCGATGCCGATCGAGGCTGCTCCGGCACCAGCTCCTGTGGCCCCCGCGCCAATGGAAATACCGGTGGAAGTACCCGCAGTGGATATACCTGCTCCCGTGGCTGTGCCTGCCCCCGAGGCCCCGACAGAAGTCCCGACTGAGTAGATATGGACTGAATATTCGCAGAAAGCCCCCGTCGGGAAGCCGGCTGGGGCTTTTTGCTGTCTGAAAGCGTCTAACGATGTTGGCTCGTCGATCCCTACAGCACATTCCGATCATCATCCTGGTGTCCATGCTTTTCGAATGGACCTGCTTGCGGTTCTTTCCCCTGCAATGCCGTCTGCTTGGTTTTGAGCTAGACCTGAGAGCCCTGGCCGTCGCCCTGCCTTTGATTGTGCTTGCTGTCGTGATCTTCACGTTTCGGCATGGGCGGGTGTTCTGTTCGTGGTTCTGTCCAACACATCTCTATCTCGAAGGAACACGCTGGGTTGCGCATCGTGCCAGGGGTTGGAGCACGCCGGCAGAATGGCTCTTTGCTGTTGTCTGTGCCGCGTTTGTAACGCAGGCCCTTGTGACGTGCTTTGTGCCCATATCGGACCAGGTCGCCTGTCTATCGGCCGGCGACTTCTCGAGCCCCTACGTTATCGTGGGAGTATCCCTGTTTGCCTGGTTCGTCGTGCACTTTGGCCTGTTGCGATGGCGTTTCTGTGTCTACGCCTGTCCGTACGGTATCCTGATGCGACTGTTCAAGACCGACACCACGTCCGTGATGAAGTTCGACGCGGAATCGGGGCGCTGTGTGAACTGCATGGCTTGTGATCGGGGCTGTCCCTACGAGCTCAATGTGCGCAAGGAGAGTGATGGCGACATCTGCACAAACTGCGGCTTCTGCGCCAAGGCCTGCCACAAGGTCCTGGGTTCAGGCCGTGGCGTCCTGAATATCTGCAGAAGGCAGGATACAGGTGAGGATCAGGCCTAAGCTATAGCAACCGTGTGTGGCAGGAATGCCGGGGGGCGGTGTCAGGACGCAAGGGCGGTATAGTCAACGACATCAAGTTCCGGTACACGCTCGAACCCACTAGCATTTCGAGTCAAAAGCGGGAGCCCGAGTGACAGAACGGCAGCGGCGATCCACAGGTCATTGGGTCCGATCAACCTATTCTGGCGCCGAAGATTGGCAAAGAGTTCGCCATACCGTCGCACGATCGCGTTGTTGGAATGGATAACGGGATAGTGCCCCAGGAATGTACTGACGACTTCCGTATCGTGGTTTGCCAATTCGCTGCCGCTTAAGAACTCGCCCTCCACGACCCAGCAGATTCCCACCTGCTTGTGGGCATTCTCTTGGGCAAAGCGCGTGGCGGCTCCCGGTTGACGTGATTCGCGCCACAGATCAATCAGGAAGCCGGTGTCTGCTACGAAGTCCACGGGTCGCTACTCCCTTCTGGATCACGCCCGTAACTTGCGGACTCCTCCATCACCCTTGCCTGTGCCGAACTTAGTTCTGGGAGCCGCCCGACATCCTCTAGCATTTGCCCGAGTGTGCCCTTCTCCGGGACGATCCTCAGAACCACCCTCGAGAATGAGTCGTTTGGCTCACTCTTCCACTCCTTGAGCCGCTCGTAGGCTTCATCAGTCAGACTTATCGTTTTCATGTCATCATGTATACACGAACGCATGATAACATGCAATCACGAATTGCATGGGTGATGAGTCGGCAGGAGCAGGTGACTGGTGTCGCAGAGAAACTGCTAGTGACGGCGGCGGGGTGGCATTCTTTGCCTTGCACGAATGTTCCGATGTACTCGCGGTGGCCCACGGGAACGCCTACAGCGCGTAGGCGCTTGCGAGGAACATGGAGGCTAGGCTGTCGCGGACGACGATGGGACTGTCCGAAATGGCATGATCGAGTGGCGACCATTGCGCCCGGCCGATGACATTGATGGCATCGGTGATGGGATAGCTGATCCCTAGCGCCAGTGTTGGATTGAAGACGTCGCCCGGCACATAGACGGGGCGATCCGCCGTGGTCTCGATCGGACGTACGCCATAGTAGTGGTCCGCCATTGTCGAGCTCATCCACTCGACGCCAATCGCCGGTTCAGCTCGAAGGTCACCAAACTGAAACGTGCGTGATAACTCCGCCGTGACGTATTGCCCATCGTGTTCACCCAGAACGTCGGTGAGCACTTCCACCCGGGTTCGCCAGCGGACCTTTGGTTCGAAACCGACGCGTGCTCCGGCCATCAAGGTGTCGCCACGTTCATGCATGCCATCGAGATTCTCCGATTCGTCGATATCAAAGCCATCAAACCGGTACTGCAATGTGGCGGACACCTTGGTGCGCTTGCCGCCGTAGGCGAGGACGTTCACCATCGGTCCGGCAACGAACAGCCGGTTGCCGACGTAGCTAATCATGGGGATGGCGATCACGCGGGCATCCGCTCCGGCATACGGGCTCTGGTTGACAATAGTCCCGAGACCAACACCGAGGCGTCCGCGCCTGCCGAGGACGGAGAACGCCTTCAGTGTCTGGTTGACATCCTCACCGTTAACATTGAACACCATGCGGGAATAGCGGGGCGGCCCAAAGCGGGGGCGAACATTATTCGAGAATGCGACGGGTTCGCGTGGGATCCGCAGCGTGTTGCGGTCCATGATGTTGTTGCCGTTCGCATCGAAGAAGAAGCGGATCGCGTATGCTCCTTCCGGAAGGTCCTCTACTGACCAGACGCACTGGCCGTCGGCGACAGCAATACGTGCTTCTCGCAGTGGGGTCTTGCTGTCATAGGCGGCCTGTGAATCGTACAGCGAGAAGACGCCGGCCCCCGATGTGCCGGGGATCTCGCGAACGGTGACCGTTAGATTCGCCCCCGTCGAGCAGGTTGCGGAGAGGCACAATGCCAGCAGTACCATGTGGCGTCGGATCATGCTGCGGTGTCCTCATGTTCCGGTGCGATCAATGTGCACCTCCGGGGGAGCGGGGGTCGAGGGCATCGCGGAGACCATCGCCAAGGAAGTTCAAGGCGAAAAGCGTAATCGAGAGCGTGATGCCCGGGAAGATCAGCAGCCAGGGATAGGTCTCCATCATGCGCGCACCATCGCGGATGAGCAGCCCCCATGAGCTCATGGGGGCTCGGATGCCGAGTCCGAGAAAGCTCAGAAACGATTCAAGAAGCATGACGCGCGGAATCGTCAACGTGGTGTAGACGATGACGGGGCCCACGACGTTGGGAATGATATGACGCGAGATGATGCGGGCATGTGAGAATCCGAGCACGGCGGCGGCCTTGATGAAGGGCTGCTGTTTTATGGCGAGAACCTGACCGCGTACAATGCGAGCCATGGTGAGCCATTCCACGGCCCCAATGGCCACGAAGAGCAGCAGGAAATTGCGACCGAATACGACCATCAGGATGATCACGAAGACGGTGAAGGGCAAGGCGTAGAGGATGTCCACGAGGCGCATCAGGACATCGTCGGTGCGTCCCCCCGCATAGCCTGAGATGGCGCCGTAGGTTACGCCTATCAGTAAAGAAACGAGTGTGGCGCAGACGCCGACCGCCAGCGAGACGCGGCCGCCGTAGAGAAGCCGTGTGAGCAAATCCCGTCCGACATCATCCGTTCCAAGCCAATGTGCAGCCGAGGGCGGGATGGCTCCCAGCTCGAGGTCCTGGTGCTCGTAACTATAGGGAGTCAATCCAGGAGCCAAGAGTGCGGCAGCCGTGAGGAGCGTGAGAACGACAAGGCCTGCCATGGCCATCTTGTTGCGCTTCAGTCGTCGCCACATCTGTACCCACGGGGATTGTGGGTTGAGGTCTGTTGTTTGTGGTCTGCGGTCAGCTGCCTCTACTCTCGGTGCGTTACTCATCTCGTGACCCTCAGTCGCGGGTTTAGGAGGGCGAGGGCGAGATCAACGATGGTGTTGAAGAGGATCACCAGCACCGAGTAGAAGACGACGAGACCGAGCACGAGGGTGTAGTCGCGATTGAACGCCCCCATCACAAACATCTTCCCCAGGCCGGGAATGTGAAAGATGGTTTCGACAACAAACGATCCGGTAATCAGCCCGGCAACAGCCGGTCCCAGGAACGAGATCACAGGAAAGACACCGGGTTTCAGGGCATGGACGCCAACGACGCGTGTTTCGCGCAGGCCCTTGGCACGTGCGGTACGGATGAAGTCCTGGGGTAGCACGTCCAGCATGCCGGCCCGGGATAGCCGCGCAATATAGGCAGCATAGGCAGAGCCGAGGGTGAGGGCCGGCAGAATGCGATCCGATGGCAGGTTCCAGCCGGCGGCGTTGACCCAGCCGAGTCCAAGGGCAAAGGCCAGTACCAATAGCGGTCCAAGCACAAACGCCGGTACACAGATGCCCACCATGGCAAGCGACATGGGCACGTAATCGAGAGCGGTATTGGGCCGCAGGGAGGCCGCTATGCCGGCGGGCAGCCCCAGCAGCAGGGCAACGATGAGACCCCAGCACCCCAGTTCAAGCGATACGGGGAATGTGTCGGCGATGATCTCATTAACGGAGCGGTTCTGGTATTTGAGTGATGGGCCGAAGTCGCCGCGTAGCAGCTTCCCCAGGTAGCGGACGTACTGGACGCGCATAGGCTGGTCCAGTCCGTAGTGCTGATTGAGCTGATCAATGGCCTGCTGCGGGTAGCTCTTCTCCTCGGTAAACGGCCCGCCGGGGGCCAGGCGCACCAGGATAAATGTCAGCGTCACGGTTGCCCAGAGAACGGGAATCATGGCTAGCAGCCGACGTGTTAGGAACTTAAGCATGGCGGGAGAGTAAAGCAGCGCAGACCGTAGGTCAACTGGCCAACGCTCCGTTGGCAGCGAAGCGGCAAAGCAGAAAGCAGAAATGCGCGACAGGAGGGCAGGGGGTTGCTAGATTGGCGGCAGTCGAGGCGTTGAGTTTCTGTTTGGAGGTTAGGATGGGCGTTTACAGCAAAGAAGATCTCGTTGGGCTGCAACCGAGTCATGACGCGTTTGTCGGTATCGATTCGGATGGGTGTGTCTTTGACTCGATGAATATCAAGCAGTGCGATCACTTTCACCCGCTGATCATTTCGATATGGGGCCTGGAGGCTATTGAGAAGCAGCTGCGAGCCGCAGCTGAGTTCGTGAACCTCTACTCAACATGGCGGGGTGGCAATCGTTTTCCCAGTCTGCTGAAGGTCTTTGAGCTGCTGAAGCGTTGGGATGTGGTGACGGCTACGGGTATTGAGCTGCCGGACCTAACCGCCTTGAGAGCCTACGTTGAGTCGGGACTGGTCCTTGGGGAGCCCTCGCTGAGTTCCGAGGTGGCGCGCACGGAAGACCCGGAGCTCAGGCGTGTGCTTGAATGGAGTTATGCGGTTACTGATGATATCGACAGGAATATGGTTGAGATTCCTCCTTTTTCGGGGAGTCTCAAATGCCTGCCGCTGTTGAAAGCGCACGCCGATACGATTGTCGTATCGCAGACGCCGGAGCCGGCCCTTATCAAGGAGTGGCAGCTCCATAACATCGATCAGTATGTCTCGGTGATCGCAGGCCAGGAGCTTGGCACGAAGACCGAACACCTCCAGATGGCAACCGGTGGGAAGTATGAAGAGAGCCGTGTCATGCTGATTGGTGATGCGCTGGGCGACCTGGCTGCCGCCCGTGCCGTGAACGGCTGCTTCTATCCGATCAAGCCGGGAGACGAAGAGACTTCCTGGGAGCGGCTCCATGATGAAGCCTATGGGCGCTTCCTGTCTGGCGACTATGCGGGCGACTACGAGGAGACGCTGGTTGCTGAGTTCAAGGCATGTTTGCCGGAAACACCGCCATGGGAGCCGGGTGGAGGATCTGCATGAGCTCGCCGGTGCAGGGCGATCTTTTTGCCTCATCAGCAGGGGCTTCGGCTGAAGCCCTGCGCCGCTATCTGTCAGAGAACGGTAACTGCCGCGTCGATCTGAAGCTAACGCGAAACCGTGTCTCGATGGCATCGCTTGAATTTGTGCGTGAGGGGCATGCACGGGTGCGGCTTCATGAGCAGTTTCTAAGGGCGCCGGAGGAAGTCTGGGACGCCCTGGGACGCTATCTCCGGACGCGCCGTCGTAGTGCCTGGCAGGTCGTGGCCACGCATGCTCAGACGATTGACACCTCCTCCGAGTCCCGTCCTATTCGCCGTCGCCAACTGCGGCAAAAGGGGGATGTGCATGATCTGCGGGAGATTGCCCGCTCCGTGAACGGGCAGTTCTTCAACGGTTGCATTAAGTACAAGATTGGCTGGGGGCAGGACCGGCGTCGGGCGGATCGCAAGGGACGCCGTGGCCGTTCGATTCGCTATGGGTCATGGTCTCGGGCGACGCGAACGATCTCCATCCACCCCCGCCTGGACGATGAGCGTGTTCCGCGCTGCTTCGTTGAGTACATTGTGTTTCACGAGATGCTGCATGCTGTTGTCCCCAGTGACCGTGCTAACGGTAAACGCTATGACCATCCTGAAGCGTTCAGAGTTCTCGAACGGACGTTTCCGGATCTTCCCGCGATGAAGCGAATGGCGGGGGAGTTGCTCAGAGTGTTGGTCTGAGCGTCTTGGCATTCCAGCTTCGGCGGCGTCGAGTTTATGCGCGGCCGAATTCTCACGAATCCGGCTACAGGGAGACGGAATACCCATCTAGTTGTGTAGCTGGATCCGTGAGGATTCAGATCCCCTGACCAGGAACACCCTCGGTTTCGTCAAAAGTTTGACAAATGTAGGGCTTCCGCATATCATCTCCGAATGCAATCCGTGAAAAAGAGCATTCCTCAATCTGTCGTCAAGCGCCTTCCGAAATACCTCGCCTATGTGCAAACGTTGCATGCCGAGAAGACCGAATGGGTCTCGTCGACGGAGCTGGCTGAGCAGCTGGGGCTAACCAGCTCCACAGTACGCCAGGACTTCTCCTATTTTGATTTCTCGGGTATATCCAAGCGCGGCTACGAAGTGAGCGGCCTGCAGAGCATGCTCAAGAGCATCCTGGGAGCGGATACGGAATGGAAGGTGGTCGTGGTTGGTGCCGGAAACCTGGGACATGCACTTGCCCTCCACGAGGACTTCGCACGCCGGGGATTCAACATCGTTGGGATTTTCGATGCCGATCCGAGCAAGCATGGTACGGAAATCGGCTCGCTCACCGTTCAGCCCATGGATGCGCTCAACGCGGTGGTGGAACGTGATGATGTCACGATGGGTATTGTGGCCGTACCGGCCACAGCGGCGCAGTCGGTTGCCGATCTGCTGGTTCATGCGGGCGTGAAAGGCCTCCTGAATATGGCGCTCACGCACGTGATTGCGCCGGAGGGTGTTTCGGTTATCGATTCCAGGATCGTTGCCAGCCTGCTGGAGCTCTCACACGCCGTTTCGTTCTCGCAGGGGTAGAGGGCTACGCACGGCCACAGGCTCCCCGATGAGAATCGGGGAAGCCAGTCCTACACGGTCTTCACGACATCTGGAGTTGTAGGACAGGCTTCCCGAGTCCCCGAGGGAGCCTGTGCCTGTGGCCACAGGTGTATTCGAACCGTTCTACCCGCTGGCGGCGGCAGACAACGTGCAGTACTTGACCCCTTTGAGTGTTTTCAGCCGGTGCGAAAGCTCCGTGATGCGTGACGGGTCGCCTTTGACCACAACGAGCTCCAGGCAGTTGTGGTGGCCCAGGTGAATATGCTGGGATGATACGATCAGTTCGTGGAAATCATGTTGCGTGTGCGTGAGTTCGTGCGACAGGTTTCGCTTGTGGTGATCGTAGACCATGATGATCACGCCGGCCACATTGCTGCCGGTACGCCATTCCTCCCGGATGAGGCTTCCCGCGATCAGGTCGGCGATTGCCTTGGATCGGGTGGGGTACCCGTCCTGCTCCACAAGCGAGTCGAAACGTTCGAGAAGATTGCTGTCAAGCGACACACTGAAACGAGCCAAATCTGACATCGTGGACTCCTCAGGCCTTGGCGACCAAGCCCTTCAGATAATCAATCCAGGCATCCATTCCGTCACCCGTCTTAGCGCTGAGTTCAAAGACGAACACGCCCGGGCGTACCGATCGCAGGTGTTTGCGGCAGGTCTCAAGCTCCCAGTCGAGGTGCGGCGCCAGGTCCATTTTGGTTAAGACAACGACGGGGGCCTGCGTGAAGAGTGATGGGTACTTCACGGGCTTGTCCTCGCCTTCCGTCGTGGAGAGCAGGGCGATCTTGAACTGCTCGCCAAGATCGAACGCGGAGGGGCAGACCAGGTTGCCAACGTTCTCGATGAACAGGATCCTGGTTTCATCATCAATGGTCTCGGGCAGAAGGCGAGATACCTGCTCGGCATCGAGGTGGCAGGAGCTGATGGTCTCGATCTGCTTGACCACGGCACCTTTTCCTTCCAGGCGTTTGGCATCGTTGTCAGTCTGCTGGTCACCGGTGATCACCGCACAGCCGATTTCACCACGCAGGCGCTCCAGCGTTCGTTCCAGCAGGTAGGTTTTTCCCGATCCGGGGGAGGAGATGATGTTGATGGTAACGACGCCTCGCTCCTCGAGCCATGCGCGGTTCCTGTCAGCGATCTCATCGTTCTTGGAGAGAATCTTCTGTTCGAGCATGATCGTACGCCCCGCGTCGTCATGCGTATGGGGGTGCTCGTGATCATGGTCGTGATCATGGGAATGGGAATGGTCGCCGTGATGATGATGGTCATGGGGATGCGAATGAGTCGCATTTGCCAGGCCGCAGCCACAGTCTTCGCACATGGGTATTCTCGCTGTTAGTTGTCGCACGTTCTGTTCGGAAGATATGAACGTTAGCATGCTAGCCGGTGGGTTCAAGCCAGATATGCTTGTAGGGGTGGTGATCCAGGAGGGTGGGGTGCCAGCCGCGGACGGAGGGCTGCACCAGGGATTTGCTGCGGTAGAAGTAGATTGGCATGATGGGAACGTCGTCCATCAGGATTTGTTCTGCTTGCTGAAACTGCTCGAGCCGCTTAACGGGATCCTGTGTTTCTGATGCGCTTCGAATGTGAGCGTCGTACGCTGCATTCGACCAGTTGGCCCGGTTGTTGCCACCACCGGTGACCCACATGTCCAGGAAACTGTTGGGATCAACGTAATCTCCGATCCAGCCGGCGCGCGCGATGTCATAGTCCCCGTTCTGGGTCTGCGCGAGGTAGACCTTCCACTCCATGTTGACGAGTTCGATGTTGATGCCAAGCCCGGTCACCCACATCTGTTGAATGACTTCGGCGATGCGGGCATGAGAGTCGGCGGTGTTGTAGAGCACGGAGAGCGTTGGAAACCCTTCGCCATTGGGATAGCCGGCTTCGGCGAGCAGTTGCCGTGCTTCAGCCAGGCCACCCGCCAGCTTGGCCCGGGCCGTGTATCCGCCGGTGCCGGGCGGCGTGAAGTGGCGGGCAGGTACTTCGCCGCCACGCGTGACGAACTTCGTGATCTTCTCGCGGTCAATGGCCAGAGCCAGGGCTCGGCGAACTCTGGGGTCATTGAGGGGTTCACGCTCAACATTGAAGAGGTAGTAATAGCACCCGAGATAGGGGTCGAGGCGTAGAAGCTCCGGGGCTTTCTTCTGGTAGTGTGCGATGCGGTCAATCGGAATGGTTCCGGTGACATGAAGCTGGCCGGCTCGGAACGCATGTTCCTCGATGGTGTGGTCGCCAATGGGATAGAAGTGGATGGCGTTGAGTTTCACGTTGTCGCGATCCCAGTAGGTCGAGCTCTTCTCAACAGATATCTGCTTGTTTGGTTGCCAGGAGGCGAGAGTGAAGGGCCCGTTGCCGACGAAGTTGCCGGCTCGCGTCCATTGGCTGCCTAGCGTGGCTATCTCCCCGTGGGTCAGGATCGTGGCGGGGTGGACGGGGAACCATGAGAAATGATTGAGCAGCGACAGAAAATACGGCGTGGGAGCACGGAGCCGGATTTCAAGTGTCTGTGGAGAAACCGCCGTCACGCCAACCGTCGAGAAGTCTGTCGTCTCACCGCTACTATAGGCCTCCGCATTCTCCATGCAGTAGAGCATGTAGGCATACGGGCTGCCCAGGGCGGGAGTCAGCATGCGTTGATACGAGAAGACAAAGTCATTCGCGGTTAGGGTCTCGCCATTCGACCACTTGGCCTCGGGGCGAAGATGGAACGTATACGTGAGTCCATCATCGGCAATCTCCCAGTGGCTGGCTGCGCCAGGAACGGGTTCGAGGGTCTTGGGATCTTCAGCCACCAGACCTTCCAGCAAAGCGACGAGAATGTTGTGTTCGGTGACGCCGGTCACGATGTGCGGATCAAGATCCTTCGGCTCCGACCCGTTACCGAAGTGGAACTCCTGGTTGCGGTCGCCCAGTTCAACCCGGGTTTCGCGCTTGGCGCAGGCAGAAAAGAGTAGAGCTGAAAGCAGAAAGCAGAAAACGAAAATGGGGAGAAGGGACGAGGTGCAAGCGGCGAAATACGAAAAACGCTGAAGGGGGCCAGGGGTGATTGTCTTCTCCATATTCTCCATGTCAGTTTTCAGCTTTCTGGTTTCTGTTCTACTCATAGTTCATTCTTTCTGAGGCAGGCGACGAGATGGTTTGAGGTGTTGTCGGTTAGGGGGCTGAGATCGGGGCATTCGGTGGCACAGGCTTCCGTGGCGTGGGGGCAGCGGGGATGGAATGGGCAACCGGGCGGCGGATTGGCGGGAGAGGGGACGTCACCGGGGAGGGCGATCCTGTCTTGTTTGGGTTCGCCTGCCCTGGGAATGGCCGAGATGAGTGCCCTTGTGTAGGGATGACGTGGGTGTTTCATGATCGCTTCCGCTGGTCCGGATTCGACGATGCGGCCGAGGTACATGACGGCAATACGATCGGATATGTGGCGGACGACACTGAGGTCGTGCGAGATGAAGAGATAGGAGAGGTTGTACTTCTCGCGAAGGTCGATGAGCAGGTTCATGACCTGGGCTTGGATGGAAACATCCAGTGCGCTGACGGCTTCGTCGCAGATGATGAGATCGGGTCGCAGGGAGATGGCGCGGGCAATGCTGATACGCTGGCGCTGTCCGCCGGAGAATTCGTGAGGGTAGCGGTGAAGGGCGTCACGTCCGAGTCCGACATCGGCGAGCAAGGCGGCTGTTGCATCGGCACGGTCGCGGCGGCGAATGATGCCGTGCTCAATGAGACCTTCGGCCACGATGTCGAGAACCGTCATGCGTGGGTTGAGAGAAGCGAAGGGGTCTTGAAAGATGACCTGGAAACGGCGCCGAAGTGCCTGGATTTCATCGCCGGGGCTTGCGAGCAGGTTGATTCCGTCGAACACGATCGAGCCGCCCCTTGCCTTGTCCAACAGGAGAACGCTACGGGCCAGGGTTGACTTGCCGCAACCCGACTCACCGACGAGACCAAGCGTTTCGCCCTGGTCGATGGAGAGAGAGACGCCGTCTACGGCTCGCACATGACCCACGGTACGCGCGAAAACGCCACGACGGATCGGGAACCAGGTTGAGAGGTCCTCGATTTCGAGAAGCGGTTGTTCTGTATCGGGCCTGCCACTCGGAGAGTGGTGGCTACTGCTGATCTCTGACTGCTGACCTCTGATTTCTGAACTCATGGGTTCTCCTCCGCAAGAAAGCAGCGGACGGTGCGCTCGCCGTGACAGTATAGCGAGGGATGTTCGCGCCGACAGTGGTCAAAGGCATATCGGCAACGATCCTGGAAATGGCAGCCCTTGGGGTAGTTGAGCGGCGAGGCCACTTGGCCGGGAATAGCCGGGAGGGGCGCTCCAGGCTTGGCCTTCCCGGGGATCACGGCAAGCAGCGCCTTGGTGTAGGGGTGGATCGGGTCATTGAATACCTGTTCAACGGTGCCGGTCTCGACGATCTCCGACGCGTACATGACGGCGACACGAGTGCACATTTCCCAAATGACGCCCATGTCATGCGTGATTAGCAGCATCCCGGTGTCCTTCTTCCGCATCTCACGAATCAGGTCAAAGATCTGGGCCTGGATGGTGACGTCCAACGCTGTTGTGGGTTCATCGGCAATGATGAGGGCGGGGTCGAGCATGAGAGCCATAGCGATCATGGCGCGCTGGCGCATGCCCCCGGAGAGTTCATGGGGATAGGCATACATGCGTTCAGCCGCATCCGGGATGCCGACCTTCGTGAGCCACGTTTCTGCTTCCTTCCAGGCATCCCGACGTTTGATGGTCCGGTGGAGCTGCAGTGCCTCGACAAGCTGGGCGCCAACCCGGTGGAGTGGCGAGAGGGCGGTCATGGGTTCCTGGAAGATCATGCCAATGGCATTTCCTCGAATGCCACGTAGTTCCTCGGGATGCAGCTGGAGCAGATCACGTCCCTGCAGCAGCTCATGGTCATGCAACAGAACAGAGCCGCCGTCGATGCTGCCGGGAGGCGAGGGGATGAGGCGCAAAACGCTCATGGCGGTGACGGATTTGCCGCATCCGGATTCCCCAACCAGTCCAACGACCTCGCCCTTGTTGATCTGTAGCGAGACATCGTTCACCGCAGCGACACGCCCCTCGTCAGTCTCAAAGGATACGGTCAGACTCTGTATGTCCAGCAGCGGTTCCACGGGATTACTCCATTCTCGTTCGGGGGCGGGGATCGAAGGCTTCGCGGACACCTTCGCCCACGAAGACGCCGAGTAGCATGACGATGAAGAGGGCGAGGGACGGATAGAGAATGAGCCACCAGGCAGAGCGGTGGGCCTGGGCCTGGTGCAGGAGCTGACCGAGGCTCGGGGTAAGGGCGGGGAGTCCAAAGCCGAGGTAGTCGAGGGCGGCGAGGGATGCGATGGCTCCCACCAGGTAGAAGGGCATAAAGGTGATGATCGGGGTGATGGCGTTGGGCAGTACGTGCCGGAAGATGATGCGGCGGGGACGGACGCCGAGGACGCGGGCAGCATCCACAAAAGGCTGGTGCCGCAGTTTCAGGAATTCAGCCCGAATATAGTAAGAGATGCCGATCCAGTTGAAAATCGCGTAGCAGACCAGCAGGAGCCAGAAGTGCGCACCGTAGATCGATCCGAGAAGAATCATGACGTAGAGAAAGGGGATTGCACTCCAAATCTCGATGATGCGTTGGCCGGTGATATCAACAATGCCGCCGTAGAATCCCTGTATGGCGCCAACAGAGATGCCGATGAGCATGGAACTGAACACCAGCAATACGCTGAAGAGAAGCGAGACACGCAGTCCGTGAATAATGCGGGACAGGACATCACGTCCGGCGCTGTCGATGCCAAGCGCGTGACCGGCGATCGGGGGGTGGGGCCAGGTGACGCCGTTGTCGAAGACGGCCCGATAGCGGCGATCGGCAACCGTGATGATGAGGGGATCGACGGCTTGCGTGCGGCAAATTTCGGCCTGTTCCTGGATCTGTTGTCTGTCAGGAGGGTCGAGCGTGGTCCATATGTCCGGAACGCTGCCGGAGGGTTCAGAATCAGCGTTGAGCGGAATGACGTGGCGCTGGTTCTTCGGTTCGGGCGTTCGTAGGGTCAAGCGAACGGAGGATGGTGGACGTGATCGCGTGTTGAACGCGGAAAGCGACAGCTCCGCTTTGGGATAAGGAGGCAGTCTCGATGTCACGGTTTTGCGCAGAGCCGGAGCAGCTTTGTTGTTGAAGCGGGCCTCAATCGCCCGTTTCAGTTCCGAGTCGACGGGCCACGTGGCTGTAAGCGGGGTTCCCTTGGTGGGTTCTTGTTCCTCACTTGCGAAAAAGGGAGCGGCGGCACGTGAGCGTACGATGGTCAGGTCGGATGCGATATTAACACTCCCGGCCCGGGGGATGGGCAGGAGGGTAACCACAACACGTCCTTCGGGGTAGAGGCTCTCCTCGGTGAGGGTTTCTTTGGGGCCAAAAGGTATGGGGGCAAACACCATGAAGTTTCTGTCGTTATCGAGGAAGAGCGGCGAGGCATCGAGCGCCTTGTAGTCCGGGCGCGTCGACTTGCCGTCAGGAATGAAGACGCTCTCCGCGTAGTAACGGGCAAAGGGGAAGTAGCTCTTGCCATCGAAACGCACGAAGAGGGGCTTGTCGTTACAGAGGAGATCAGCAGACAGCGTGAGCAGGCAGACGATAGCAAGCAACCAGGCCGAGACATAGGCGCGACGAAATTGACGGAAGCGGCTCAGCCGCTTTCGTGTTGCAGGATCGAGTTGGAAGAGGCTTCTCATCGGTCAAAGGTGATGCGGGGGTCAATTAAGACATAACAGAAGTCGGAAACAATGCGGCCAACCAGGCCCAGTAGCGATGTCAGCGCCAGGATGCCCATGAAGACGGCGTAGTCGCGTCCCACGATGGCGTCGAGGCTGAGGCGGCCCATACCGGGGATCTCGAACACGCGTTCGATGATGACCGATCCGGCAAACATCACCGTCATAATGCCACCGAAGCCCGTGGCGATGGGTATGAGCGCGTTGCGCAGGGCATGCCCCCAAATTGCCCGTCGGGAGCTGCCACCCTTGGCGAGAACGGTACGGATGTAGTCTTGGCCGATTTGGTCCAGCAGGGAGTTCTTCATCAGCATCGTCAGCACGGCGAAGTTGCCGATGACGTAGCACATGACGGGAAGGAACATATGCTTGAACCGGTCGGCGATCCTGCCCATGGGGGAAAGCAGTTCGAAATTCTCACTCATGAATCCCCCCAGGGGGAAGATGTCGAGTCCCCACTCGACAGTGCCGCAGAGCAGCATCTTAAGAACCATGCCGAAGGCAAAGGCGGGGATGGCATAGCCGATGAAGACGATCGAGCTGGAGGCAAGATCGAAGGGTGAGCCGTTGCGGAGCGCTTTGGCTATCCCAAGCGGGATACAGATGAGGTAACTGAGGACGAATCCCGTGATGCCGAAGGCGAGTGAGACGGGAAAGCGCTCTTTGATGAGTTGCCAGGCCGTCTTGTTCGTGAATTTGTATGACTCCATGCGCATCCCGAGGCGGTCACGGATAAGCCATTTGACGTAGCGTTCATGAAAAGGTCGGTCAAACCCGAAGCGTGCCTCAAGTTGCTTGCGGTACGATTCGGTCAGTTGGGCGGAGGCATCCACGCCGGTTCCGGCTTCACCAATCTGCATACCCCGCATCTGCAGCAGAGCTTGTTCGACGGGGCCGCCCGGCACGAACTGGATGAGTCCGAAGCAGACAAGCGTGATGCCGATAAAGGTGGGGATGATCAGCAGCAGGCGTCGAATGAAGTAGCTGAATCGTTGCATAAAAAGGGAGAGGCGTCAGTGTTGAGGTTTTCCGCTTTCGCCAAGGCTACGGCGGGCATGCGGGGCTTAGGGGGTTGCGATGAATTCCTTGTCGAAGTTTATGACGGCGGGGTGTGGGGGGAGAGGGCTGTCGGTGTCCATGGCGTCCTCGAGATCGGCTGCGGAGTCTTCGTCATACCACCAGTACCAGACAGCCGCACTGGCATCACCGTACTTGGAAAGCACCGTGGGTGGTGTGCCGAACCGGTTCCAGAAGAGCAACCGCGTATAGTTGATGTTCCAGAGAAGGGCGTAGGGGCACTGGTTGGCGATGATGGCATCGGCCTCGCGGCAGATGGCATGCCTGGTGTTGACGTCAAAGATCGTCTTTTGTTTTTCGATCAGGGCATCGACGCGGGGGTCCTGAAAACCGGTGATGTTGTTTCCGCTCGTGCGCGTGGCCTCGCTCGAATGCCACATGGATTCCGGATTCTTGAAGAGCCCGGCCCCCCATGCCGCCCAGGTCATGTCGAACTTGAACTCATCCATGCTCTTGGCCCAGGACGCCCAGTCCTTGCGATCAATCTGGAGTTGGATGCCCGCATTCTGGAGATCTTCGTTGTAGATCTGCAGGAACTTGTCGGAAGAGGGGTCTCGTGTGAGAAAGGTGAATGCGAATGGGGTGCCATCCTTTTCCAGTATTCCGGTATCCGGGTTGGCGCGCCATCCGGCCTCTTTCAGAAGGGCTTCAGCCTTCGCCGGGTCGTAGCCATAGGAGGGGTTGGTGCAGGGCGTCTCCGGGTCGTAGATGTCTTCGTAGTAGGATCGGTGCAGGAAGTACTGGTTGTACATCAGCGTCCGGTTCATGCGTTCCCGGTTGAGCAAGTGCGCCATGGCTTTGCGTACGCGCAGATCATTGAACGGCGGGCGACGCATGTTCATGGCGAAGCCCTGGAAGCCGACAGGGCGGTAGTTCTCGACCTTCTGCTTCACAATCCAGTTGTTGAGGAACTTCGTGTCACGGGTCTCCTTTACCCAGAGCCGAGACGTGTGGACGGGATAGATATCAATCAGCCCCTTCTTGAAGGCCTCGAAAGCGTTCTCGCGTTCGGCAAAGAAGCGGTAGCGAATTGCTGTGAAGTTGCCCTTGTTCTGTTGCCGCTTGAACGTGCGTTGCCACCACGTTTCACGGCGAGAAAGCTCAAGCGCGGTTCCTTCCTTAACCTCGGCGATCTGGTAGGGCCCGGACACAACAGGGAACTCGAAGTTGACCGTATTGAAGTCCCGGCCGGCGAAAGCATGTTTCGGAAGAATATGAAATCCGCCCGCGGCACCAAGATTCTGCCAGTGCACTTCCTTGGCTGTGAAGGCGATGGTTCGCTCATCGATAACGGTGGGGGGGGCGAAACGGCCCAGCGCGACCTTGTGCGGGCCCGTCGTGTTCTGGGGGTTCATAATGGCGTCGTAGGTCCAGCGTACGTCGTGGGCTGTCACCGGCTTGCCGTCGCTCCACGTCGCGCGGGGATCAAGATGGAATGTGAAGGTCTTCTTGTCGTCGGAAATCGTCCACCGGGCCGAGACGGCGGGTGTGTACGCCATGGTCAGTGGGTTCATGTCGAGAAGCGACTCGTAGAGGAGCGAGAAGAGTTCGGCGCAGAAGGAGTTATTGGCCAGGTAGTAGTTGAAGCTCTGAGGGTACTGGCCAGCAAACGTCGAAATTGTTCCTCCCACGTACGCCTCATTGCTCGCGAGGGGGGCTGGGGCATCCTTCCATCCCTTGCCGGGAAATGCCTCTTCAGCCATGAGCGGAGTGATGACCAGTAGACCCAGAGCGGCGATATATCCGATGCGCATTGTGCTCAGCCCTTCCTTATAAGATGAAGCAAACCCCGAGAATACACGGGAACACAAGAGTCGTCAAAGTCGTAAACCGCAGCGGGTGGTGGGTGGCAAGAAAGGGTTTGGTCTGTGGCGGCGGTGCGTCTATAATGCTCTCGCTTGAAGGCAATGAACAGAGGATCGAATACGATGAGTCGACAATTGAGATGGTTTCTGGTGCTGGGGTTATGTGTCGCTATTCAGGCCGCCGCTTCTGATGTGGAACGTCCCTACGTCAAATTGGCCAGATTTAAGGGAGACGCTGTTGGGGCTGTGAGCATGACGTTTGATGATGCCTACCCCAGCCAGATCAAGAAGGCTGTGCCGATCTTCAACAAGCACGGCCTCCGTGCGACGTTCTTTGTGCACACCGACAACGTCAAGAGCAGCTGGGCGTCGACCTGGGAAGCCTGGAAAGAGGCCGCGGCGGCTGGCCACGAGGTGGGCAGTCACACGAAAACGCACGCGAATCTGGTTGATACCCGTAGCTCCCGCAAGCTTCGCGACGAGATCAAAGGCAGTGCGGATTTGATTGAGCAGCGCCTTGGTATACGGCCCATTTCATTCGCTTATCCGTTCAGTGCGTCCAATGATTCCGTCGAGAGGCAGGTTCGGGAAGTGTATCTTCTGGACCGCAGCGATTGCCGCATGTGGGGCGGTCAGGGCTTTGGTGCTGATACGGGGATCAAGAGCATTGAGAAATCCATGAAGAAGGGGGATTGGTTTTCCTGCATGATGCATGGGGTGGATGAAGTCTCCTTTCGCCCGATCACGTCTACCGCATTGGATCGAATATCGGAATATCTTGCGGCCAATCGCGACACAATATGGACCGATACGTACGGCAACATAGGGCGCTATGTGCGGGAGCGGCGGCATGCCGACATCCGGTTCCGGGACATTGCAGAAACCGGGTTCCAGGTTCGGCTGGATCTTGACGATACGCTTCCGTTCCGGGAGTGTCTGGTGGTTCCGCTGACACTCATGGTCGAGCTGGATGGCCGGGATGTCACGCTCATGAAAGCCTACCGGGGGGATGACCAGATTCCGCTTTCGACCTCTCGTGACGGGAAGTATGCGTTGTGTGATGTTGTGCCCGACGGCACGTGGATCCAGTTTTTCTGGGGCAAGTAGCCGCTTGATGCTACCTTTTTTTGATTGACGGCAAAGGCCTACAGGGCCATCATCGGCGGACGATTAAGGCAGGATCTCTCTGCCGCATGCGGGAGGCTTTTCCGTGCATGGCGAGGGGCGTTAAACGAAAGAGAGAAGGGTATTATGACCAAGGCGATTCAGACGATGATCATGGGGCTTGTGGTTGGCATGGTGTGTCAGGCTGTTGTGCATGCTGGGGACGTGGGTCAGCCCGTCCGATTCTCACTCAACGTTCTGGGCCAGATGACGGACAACCGGGACTCCGTCACCAACGGCGAGGAGGAGAATGTGGACCTGTACGTCCGCCCGCGTCTCGACTTTGTTTACGAGGGTGAAGGCTCCCGGCTGGATCTGTCGTATATGCCGGCTTACCGGTACCGCTCGGAACCCGGTGATAATCAGGATGAATCCACTTGGCAGCATGACCTTGGACTGAAAGGGGCACGCGAGATTTCCCCCCGCACGCGCCTTCGTATTGATGATCAGTTTGCACTTACCGACGATCCCGCCATTGAAGAGGGCGGCATTACCGTGCGTGGTGACCAGAGCTATATCCGAAACACCTTGCAGGGCGGTATGAACTACGATTTGCTGAAGTACTCGAATCTCGACCTCATCGTTTTGAGTCGTATCAAGCAGTACGATGAAAACGATGTGGCCCTCCGCTCGGACGAGGACGAACTCACCGTGAAGGCCGACGTTCGTCACCAGATTAACCAGACGCTGCGTGCGCTAGTCACCGGATCCTATTCTGCGTTCGGGTATGACAGCGCAGCTCGCCTCGAACGTGATTTCACGTCGCTGGTTGGTGCCGCAGGCCTTGAGAATGCTTTTTCTCCCAATACGATGGGTTCAGTCTCCGTGGGTTGGCAGACACGCGACTACGCTGATGAAGCCCTGGACGTGGACGGCGCCCCGTATGCGCGGGCAGCTCTAAACGGCATGTTGAATGCGAATGTTACGGTCGGCGGCAGTGTGTCGCATGGTGTGCGTGATTCCGATGCCTACCCGTTTGTCTCCCAGGAGTTCACGGACCTGCGGGGATTCGTGGATGCGAATGTCACCCCAAAGGTTAACGTTCGTGCCTCGGGTACCTACCGGACGTCGACTTACGATGAGGAAGACGTTCCGTCCGGCACGGTGTTCACCGACTTCGCCGGTGCAACCAGTGGCGATGAAACCACGATTGTTGCCGATGTCGAGGTCTCCCTGGTGGTGGCTGCCAACGTGGCTGTTTCTGTGGGGCAGCGCTACGAAGACATTGATTCTGATGTTGGGCAGTCCTATACGAAGAATACATCACGTGTAGGCGCAACGATTAGTTTCTAGCAACAGCCTACTCAAATATACGGCTGCCGGCCAGGCACACTGTCAACCGGCACTGACGGACACAAGCAGGCCGTCCCTCAACAAAGGGGCGGCTTGGCATTAACAGGGCAAGAACTATCACTGCATGAACGACTCTCAAGAAACGCTACACTTCCTCGACTACTGGCGCGTTGTCAGTTCCCGCAAAGAGATTGTCATTGCGGTGTCGCTGCTGGTCGTCATCACCGGTATCATCATCACTTACGCGATGCCCAAGGTCTACCGGGCGTCGGCTGTGATTCGCGTGCAGGAAGGGACGCCAGATGTTGCGGTCTTCTCGCCGGAGATGATGCGTTTCGATCCGCTCTTTCTGCGGACGCAGTTTGAGATTATCCAGTCGCGCCCCATCATTGAAGAAGTGATCCGTCGCCGCGACCTCGAGAAGAAACTCTCCCGTGCCTATGGTTATGAGCAGATGGCTCCGCGTCAGCGTCTTGACCGCACGACGAAGATTCTGTCCCGAATGATGAATGTTCAGCAATACCGGGACACCAACCTGATTGAAATCCAGGTGTCGCTGGCCGAGCCCAAGGGGGATGCTCCGCATGAGGCCGCCGAGGCTGCCAATATGGTGGCGGATGTCTTTCGTTTGCAGGCCGCTGCTCGGAGCCGCAAATCGACAGAAACAGCGCTAGATGCTCTTTTTGATGCCTTCCAGGAGCAGGAGCAGCGGCTGGAGAAGGCCGAGGCCGAGGTCGAGCGGATTCGGCAAGACGAAAAGATCAACATGCTGGACCCACTGGCGGGCAGTCGTTCCTCGCTGGATAAGATGACGCTGACCATGCTCGAGGAGCTGCGTATCAGGGCCAGCCAGAGCGCCGCGGAGGCGGAAGCGCGACATACGCTGGTAGAGTCTCTCGCCGACGAGAAGCTGATCGAGTCCGCTCAGTACCTGGTGAATGACCAGAGCATACCGATGCTGGTCGCCGAGAAGCGCAAAGCCGAGGTGGACCTGAGCCAGCTCCAGGAAACCTATGGACCTAACCATCCCGACGTTGTGCGCGTCCAGCGTGTCATTATGTCGCTCGACGCGAAGATCAGCGATGCCCTCAGTGGTCTCAAGACGGGCGTTCTGGCAAACTACCGTGCTGCCCAGGCCAAGCTTGGGATTATCAAGACTGAATTGGAAATGCGCCGCGACGCCGAACGTGAGCAGGAATCAGGGAGCTACCGGGAGTTTGCCCAGGCCGTTGACGCACGTGATCATGTTAAGAAGATCCGGGATGCACTGGAAATGCGCTATTTCCAGGAGCAGATCGAACTCCGCATACCGAAAACGCTTGTTGAACTGGTTTCACCAGCCAAGGCACCGCAGGAGGGCGACTACGTTAGCCCCAACTTCCTGCTGAATATCCTGCTGAGCATCATTGCCGGATTGGGAGCAGGAATTGGACTGGCCTACTTCGTGGAGTACCTGGATACGTCCGTGAAGACGATCGAAGATATCGAACGTACCATGGACATTCCTGTCCTTGGCGTTATTCCGCAGAAGGTCCGCCCGATGAACGAAGAGGGCGCCAACCCGGCCCACGCGGAGTCGTATCGCATCTTGAGGACGAACATTCAGTTCTCGCAGAAGTTCAAGGATGGCAAGACGCTATGCTTCACGAGCGGCAGCATGGGCGAGGGGAAATCCCTGACGATGTTCAACCTCGCCTACGTCTGTTCGCAGCTTGGTGACCGTACGATCGTGATTGACTCCGATCTGCATCGTCCACGTCAGCATCGTATGTTCGGTGTTTCGAATAAGACCGGCCTGGCCAACGTTCTCATCGGTGAAGTGGAAACGGCGGACGTGATTCACAAGGAAGTCTTCCCGAACCTGGACTTCATGCCGAGCGGCAAGCTTGACTCCGGCGTGCACGGCCTCCTGGACACGCAGCGTATGCGTGCTCTGGTCAAGGAACTTGGCGAGCGCTATGATCGCGTGTTCTTCGATGCGCCTCCGATCATTGGTGTGAGTGATGCGTCCGTACTGGCCCGTGAAGTTGACGGCGTCATGCTGCTCATCCAGCACCGCAAGTACCCGAAAGCCATTTCAGATCGAGCCAAAGGCATGCTCGACAATATGGGCGCGAACCTAATGGGTGTCGTCCTGAACAACATCAACGTGTCGCGCGACCAGTCGTACTACTACTATCATCAGTACTACTATCAGTCAGATTACACGACGAAACCACGTAAGGGGTAACCGTTTTGGAGTTTCGCTTGGCGAAGTCAATAGTGTTGGGCATGGCGTTGGCCATCCTCGTTTCGGGTTGTGCCGGGCCGGCCGTGACCGGGCACAGAATGGCGAAGTACCGGCCTTCGACAGAAGGTTTGGACGGCCTGCCGCAGACTGTCGAGGCATCCAATTCAGGCGATGAATCCGGCGACGGCGATAATGCCGGGGAAACGGCTACGAATGGCGCTGTGTCGCGGGAGAACGATGACACGGTGCGCAAGCTTGGCCGCGGGGACAGAATCGTGATCTACCTGCGCGGGATTCCGCAGCAAGAGGAGATCAAAGACATCATTGATGGCTTCGGTGAGGTCAACCTGCCATACATTGGTGAGTTGAGTCTCTCGGGCAAGACGACATCCGAGGCGGAGCGCCTGATCGAGACCCGCTACGTTGACGGGGGGATCTATAGACAAATCAACGTCATCGTCGTTGCCGAAGATGAAATGTATTTCGTGCAGGGCCAAGTTGCGAAGCAGGGGAAATTCCCGCTGTCAGGACCCGTAACGCTGCTCCAGGCCATAAGTGAGGCGGGAGGTTACTCCCCGTTCGCGAATCGCAAGAAGATCAAGGTCATCCGGGGAAGCCAGGTGCTGTTCTACAACGGTAAAGAAATCGCTGATGGCAAAGAGCCCGATCCCCCCATCCGGTCGGATGACATTATTGAGGTCCTGCAAAAGGTGATTTAGCTGTGCAGCACGCCATTCGTGTTACTATCGGGATCGGTCTGATAGCACTGGCTTTCCTCGCGACTATCTACAGCGTTCGGGTGGCCCGTTCCCAACGCATCTATCATACGGTCAAGTATGGCGATCTGTCCGAGGCAGCCCCCGCTGCGGTTCATGAAGCCCTTGATGCCGCCTTCTCGCTCTACCCGCACAACTACCATCTCTGCATTGAGGCAACGGCCCGGTTGTGGCCGGCAGGTGGTTTGTCCTCGGGCGAGCGTTCCGCTGCCCTGGCCCAGGTCGAGCAGTGGTGCGACCGTGGTCTGGCCGAGAATCCGCATCCCTGGGAACTGCGCCGCATGAAGACAAGACTGCTCGCCGAAACATCACCCGACGCGGCCGCCGACTACTGGCGGGAGTACGTGGAGTGGCAGTTCTGGGTGCCCCATAACCTGCGAATCCTTGTTGAGTGCTACGCGCGCGCCGGACGCCTCGTTGAGGCCGCAGAGATTCTCCCTCTGCTCGAGGGGTACGCCGGGCAGCATGCCCGCGCATCCGCTGCACTTCGGCGCGGTTGGGCCGCCGAAATGCGCCGCGATGCCCCCTGATTTCCCCGCCAGCGCATCTTCCCTACGCGAAGACGATGTGGAAACTGTAGACGTCCTCGTTCGGAGCACTGGTGACTTCGTGCTCGCACTTCTGGAAGACCCGCTGCATGGCGCGGTTTTCGCGTAGGACTTCCGCCGTGAATCCCCGGATGCCGTTACGCCTGGCCAGGGTCGCCAGCTGTCCCAGGAGATAGGATCCAATGCCCTTGTTCTGCCACTCGTCATGGACGACGAAGGCGACTTCAGCCATGTTCGTTTTCGGATCCAGGTAGTACCGCCCAACGGCCACGATCGTCTCTCCGTGAGCATCGGGAACCGTTGCTACAATGGCGGTATCCTTGCGGTGGTCAACATAGACGAAGTTCTGCAGCTCTTTGCGCGGAATGCTCTTCACGCGTGACATGAAGCGATAGTACATCGTCTCCTGGGAAAGCGCGTAGAATAGGTCGCGCATGCCAGGCTCATCTGTCGGGTGTATGGGCCGGAGGGATATCTGTGTGCCATCATCCAGCACGTAGGTTGAACGGTAGTCCTTGGGGCCGATGACCATCTTGCCCTCGACATCCGCCATGTCGGCGCGAAGATACTTCGCCTCAACGGCCTCATGAATGAGTTGCCCCCGGAAGTCCGGGTGCGCGATCGAAATCAGGGCAATGGCGCGTTCAGCAACGCTCTTGCCGTGGAGGTAGGCTACACCATACTCGGTGACAACGTAGTGGACATCGCCACGTGTGGTGACAACCCCGGCGCCCGGGCTCAGGCGTGTGACCAGGCGCGACACCGTGCCGCCCAGAGCCGTAGACGGGAGCGCGATAATGGCCTTGCCGCCCTGGGAGCGTGCGGCGCCGCGATTGAAGTCAACCTGCCCCCCGATGCCGGAGTAGAACTGGGTGCCCAGGGAGTCCGCACAGACCTGCCCGGTGAGATCGACCTCCAGCGCCACGTTTATGGCGACCTGCTTGTTCTGCTGCGCGATCACGAACGGATCGTTGACGTATTCCGTTGGATGGAACGAGAAGGTGGGATTATTGTCAATATAGTCGTAGAGCTTGCGGGTGCCCATGCAGAAGCTGGCAACGATCTTCCCCCGATCGAGTGTCTTGCGCTCGCCGGTTACGGCACCACTCTCGACAAGGTCGATGATGGCGTCGGTGAACATCTCGGTGTGAATCCCAAGGTTCTTCTTGTCCTTGAGATGCTCGATGACCGCCTGCGGGATGCCTCCAATACCGAACTCGACCGTAGATCCATCGTCCACAAGGGCCGCCACGTATTCGCCAATCTGTCGCGTGACCTCGTTGGGCTCGGGCGACTTCAATTCGATCAGCTCCGACTCAGTCGGGACCAGCACGTCAAAGTCGTGCACATGCAGGAAACTGTCTCCCAGCGTCCGCGGCATGTTCGTGTTGACTTCGGCTACCACCAGGCTCGCGTTCTCGGCTGCGCTGCGGACGATGTCCACGGAGACACCGAGGCTGCACATTCCTCGCTCGTCCGGTGGGCTGACTTGAATCAGCGCCGCATCCAGCGGGGTTTGGCCGGACGTGAATAGGCGGGGGATATCGGAGAGAAAGATGGGGGTGTAGTCTCCCATGCCTTCCTGGATGATGCCGCGCACGTTCTCGGCAATGAAGAAGCTATTCACGCGAAACTGATCAGACAAACGCTCGTCCGCGTAAGGGGCATCTCCGGAGGTCAGGAGGTGAATGATCTCAGTGTCGGTGAGTTCGCTGCCACGGGCGGATAGTGCGTTTACCAGTGCCTGCGGCTGTCCGCAACCGGTTCCCACGAAGACGCGTTGGCCGGGACGGATACGCTTCACCGCTTCCTTGGGCGTGGCGATCATATCGGAATAGGAGTCCTGCCAATTGGGGTCCCAGGACGGTGCTTTTGTTTCATTCGGCATGATTAGAATTCCTGACTAGCGTTTGTTTTCGGGGTTGAGTGTGATGCGGGCGTCGGCGGCAACGGATATCTTGCCGACTTCGCTTACGATAAACGGGTTAATGTCCATTTCCGCGATTTCGGGGAAGTCTGTGACAAGCTGGCTGATGCGCTGCAAGCTCTCGGCGATCGCGGCGAGGTCCACACTGCGTTGGCCGCGTACGCCTTTGAGGAGCTCAAACGATTTCGTGCCTTCCAGCATCTGCATGGCTTCATCGGCTGCAATCGGTGCAATGTGGAACGTGACGTCTTTCATCACTTCCACGAAGATCCCGCCAAGTCCGAACATCAGCATGGGGCCAAACTGGGGATCCCGTGTCATGCCGAGAATAACTTCACGGCCCTTACTGCACATCTTCTCAACGTAGACCCCGTCGATATGGGCATTCGGGACGCGTTGGCGGATGCGGAGCATCATGAGGTCGTAGGCATCGCGCACGGCCTCGGCAGATCCCAGGTTGAGCTTCACGCCACCCATATCCGATTTGTGAATCACATCGGGTGATGCGATCTTCATGGCAACCGGATATCCCACTTTCTCAGCGGTCTCGATCGCGTGCTCGGCGTCGGTTGCCAGCTGGCCCGGCGGCACAACGAAGTCATAGGCGCGCAGGATGTCCTTGGCGGCGGCTTCACCCACCTGGAGCTCGCCCGTCTTGACGTGCCGGTTGATGATGCGCTCGACACGGCGACGGTTGACGGGGAAGCGTGTCACGATGCGCGGGGGTCGGTTCAGCCAGGTGGCATAGTCGACCATGGCTTTGAGTGCAGCAACGGCACGATTCGGAGACTCATAGTCGGGCAGGTTGTGAGCCACGAGCTCCTCACGGCCGGGCATCACGTCAGATCCACCCATGAACGAGACCAGGATCGGCTTCTCATTGCGATTGCAGGCCGCGATGGCCCGCGCCGTTTCCGCGGGCAGGGTCATGGCCTGTGGTGTGAGAATGACGACGATGGCATCAATGGCGTCATCATCCTGGGCGGCTTCAACGGCGTCGACGTAACGCTGCGGGTCTGCATCGCCCAGTACATCGATTGGGTTGCCCACGCTGGCCGCGGCCGGGAGCTTCTTGGCGAGGGCGGTCGCCGTGCTGCCGGCCAGGGCCTGCACCGTCATGCCGCACTGCTCGACTGCGTCGGCAGCCATGATGCCGGGGCCGCCGGCATTGGTGATGATGGCCACACGATCGCCCTTGGGGAGTGGCTGCATCGCGAATGCCGTGGAGTAATCAAACATCGCCTCGAACGTCTCCGCCCGGATGATCCCTGAACGCCGAAACGCAGCACCATAGGCAATGTCGGCGCCGGCCAGGCTACCCGTGTGTGACGAGGCCGCCTTGACACCGGCCGATGTCACACCCGACTTGAATATGACAACAGGTTTGCGTGAGGCGGCTGCCTCGGCGGCCTTGATGAAGGCATCACCGGAATCCACGCTCTCAAGGTAGCCCACGATAACCTTGGTCTCCTCATCCTTGGCGAAGGCTGTCAGGAAATTGGTTTCGGAAAGATCCGCCTTGTTGCCCATGCTAATGAGTTTCGCCAGTCCAAGGTGGCGAGCCGAAGCCCAGTCCAGAATTGCGGTGCACAGCGCTCCCGACTGCGAAATGACCGAGATTCCGCCCGGTTGTGGCATCTGCTTGGCAAAGGAAGCGTTCATGCTGTGGTGGGTGTTGATCAATCCCAGGCAGTTGGGGCCCAGCAGGGAAACACCGCGAGACTTGCATATCGAGGCGATCTTCCGTTCGAGCTCAGCTCCTTCTTCACCGACCTCCTTGAATCCGGCCGTAATGGTGACGATCGCTCCGGCGCCTGCAGCGATTGAGCTTTCAACCGCCTGTTGCACGTATGGGGTGGGGATGGAGATGATGCTCATGTCGATCTTCTCGCCATACGCCTCAAGATCGGGATAGCAGGGAAGCCCCAAGACCTCCTCCGCAGAGGGATTTATGGGAACGATTGGACCTTGAAAGCCGCTGTCGATCAAGTTAGCGACTAGCTCGTGGCCAACCTTCCCGGGGGTTCTTGACGCCCCGATTACGGCTATGGCCTTGGGTCTTAGTAGTGCATCCAGCATAGGGTCTCTCCTATTGGTTTCTCCGAAACAGTGTTGATGGCTGTTTATCAACAAAATCATCAAAAAACAACATTTGTCTTGTCCGAGTTGTTCGTTTTATGTTTGAATGTGTCTGGTTTGAGTGTCCGATTAGTTGTTTTGTTTCTGTCAGGTGCTTTAAGTGCTTGCAGTTTCAGCAGCAAACGGTAGAGTCATAATTTCTTCCCAAATGGGAAGCAAGTCCAATCGTCAACACTTTAACAGAAACCAGTAGAACCGTTAACCGCAATAGCGAAAGGGAGAGACAGTAATGGCAGACGAAGGAAACGTTGTAGAGCAGCAGACTATAGCTCCGCCAGCCGATCTGGCCGAGAAGGCGCACGTGAGTTCAGAGGCGCAGTACCAAGAGATGTACGATCGTTCGATCTCAGACCCTGAGGGTTTCTGGGCTGAGATTGCCGAGACGTTTGTCTGGAAAGAGAAATGGTCAAAGGTTCTCGATTACACCTTTGAAGGCAATGTTGACGTCAAATGGTTTGTTGACGGCAAGACCAACCTTTCCGTGAACTGTCTCGACCGCCATCTTGAAGAGCGTGGCGACAAGACGGCTATCATTTGGGAAGGCAACACCCCGGGTGTTGACGCCAAACTCACGTACAAAGAGCTCTATGAGAAGGTGTGCAAATTTGCCAATGCCCTCAAGGCTGCCGGCGTAGAGAAGGGCGACCGTGTTTGCCTGTATCTTCAGATGATTCCTGAAGCCGCCGTTGCCTGCCTGGCATGTGCCCGTATCGGCGCGATTCACTCCGTCGTTTTCGGTGCTTTCAGCCCGGATGCCCTGCGTGACCGTATCAACGATTCCGCGTGCAAGATTCTGATCACACAGGATACCGCACTGCGCGGCGCCAAGGACAACATTCCGATGAAGGCCAACGCTGACAAGGCTTTGGCTGAGTGCCCCAGCATCGAGACTTGCTTCGTCGTGAAGCGTACGGGTCTTGAAGTTGAGATGCAGGATGGCCGCGACGTTTGGTACGAAGAAGCCGTTGCAGACCAGCCCGCCGAGTGCGAGCCGGAGTGGGTCGACGCTGAGGATCCGCTGTTCATTCTCTATACATCCGGTTCGACCGGCAAGCCCAAGGGCGTGCTTCACACGACCGGCGGCTACATGGTCTATGCCGCCACGACGTTCAAGAACATCTTCGACATTCACGAAGAGGATATCTGGTGGTGTACCGCTGATATTGGCTGGATCACCGGTCACAGCTACATCGTGTACGGACCGCTGGCCACAGGCGCCACCTCGATCATGTTCGAAGGCGTGCCGACCTACCCGGATGCAGGACGTTTCTGGGATGTCTGTGACAAATACAAGGTCACACAGTTCTATACGGCCCCGACGGCCGTACGTGCGCTCATGCAGCAGGGCGAAGCCCCGATCGCAGCTCGCGACCTTTCGACGCTCAAGTTGCTCGGTAGCGTAGGTGAGCCGATCAACCCGAATGTCTGGAACTGGTACCGTGACCACGTCGGTCATGGCAAGACTCCGGTTGTTGACACCTGGTGGCAGACTGAAACGGGCGGCATCATGATTACGCCTCTCCCAGGCGCTCATACGCTCAAGCCTGGTAGTGCTTCACGTCCGTTCTTCGGAATTGACCCGGTTATCCTTGATGATGACGGCAAGGAAGTTCCCCAGGGCGAAAAGGGCAAGCTTTGCATCCGGAAGCCGTGGCCTGGTATCCTGCGTTCACTCTACGGTGATCACGATCGCATGATCCAGACCTACTTCAGCACCTATGCGGGTTACTACTTCACGGGCGACGGTTGCCGCGTTGATGATGATGGTGACTACTGGCTGCTGGGTCGTGTGGATGACGTGATCAATGTCTCAGGTCATCGCATGGGTACCGCCGAGGTCGAGAGCGCACTCGTGTCGCACCCGGCTGTAGCGGAAGCCGCCGTGGTTGGTTTCCCGCACCCGATCAAGGGCCAGGGCATCTACGCCTACGTGACCTTGAAGACAGGTAACGAGTACACCGACGACCTGAAGGGCGAGCTCGTCAAGCACGTCCGTACGGAGATCGGTCCGATCGCCGCACCGGATATGATCCAGTGGGCGCCGGCCCTGCCGAAGACGCGTTCCGGCAAGATCATGCGCCGTATCCTGCGTAAGATTGCCGAAGGCGAAGCCGACTCGATTGGTGACGTCAGCACACTGGCCGACCCGAGCGTCGTCGAGAACCTGGTGGCTGAATACAAGCCTTTGGGCTAGCCCCAGACAAGCACATAAGAAACAACGGATGGCCCGGTACGGCGATCGCTGTACCGGGCTCAACCAGAGGACGGAGGACGCGTGTCCGAGAATGCTGTGACTCAAGAAGATAGCGTGCCCAACCACGGGTGGCGTGTTGTGTTTGCCGGTTTGGGCATTAACCTTGCGTTGGGCGTACTCTATAGCTGGAGTGTGGTCAGTGCTGAGATTGCCAAGACAGACTGGGGCTGGTCGGCAACGGAGCGGGCCTTGCCCTATTCGGTGGCCTGCCTGGTCTTCTGTCTGATCATGGTTCCTGCCGGGCGGATGCAGGACAAGCTTAGTCCACGTATCGTGGCATCGATTGGTGGCGTATTGGTCGGTATCGGTATGCTGGTTGCAAGCCAGTTTGAGAGCGTTAACGGCTACGTCATCGGGTTCGGTATCCTGGCGGGCGCCGGCATTGGCTTTGGCTATGCTTCAGCGACACCGCCTGCCGTCAAGTGGTTCCCCGCCGCCAAGACCGGTATGATCGCAGGAATTGTGGTCTCGGGCTTCGGCTTGGCATCACTCTACGCGGCTCCGCTCGCGAAGTGGCTTGCCTCGACCTATGGCCTTCAGACGATGATGATGGTTCTCGGTGTCGCATTCCTGGTTGTGGTCGTGAGCCTGGGCCAGTTGCTCAAGGCCCCGCCCATGGGCCGGCAGTTGGTCCAGGGACTTGGCAGCGTGGGTGAACGGAAGGACGCGCTGATGGCCCCTCCCGCCGCCCGCAAAGAGAATTTCACGTCATGGGAGATGCTGGGGACGTGGCAATTCTACCTTCTCTGGTTCATGTACGCTTGTGGAGCGGGCGCTGGACTGATGATTATTTCGTGTTGCAAGAAGATTGTAGCCGGTGCCGGTATCAGTGAAGGCATGGCGCTGGGGGCGGTTATGGGACTGGCCGTTGGCAACGGCGGCGGTCGTGTCGTGGCGGGAATGCTGTCTGACAAGCTCGGGCGCAACCATACGATGCTGATGTTCTTCCTGCTTCAGGCGGCTGCTATCGTCGGGCTGGGTGTTGCGAGCTCAATGGCTTCGCCCTCGGCGATTCTGCTGGTCGTCCTCGCTGCACTGGTTGGTGCCAACTATGGCTCGAACCTGGCGCTCTTTCCGTCTGCAACCAAGGACTTCTTCGGTCTGAAGAATTTCGGCATGAACTACGGACTGGTCTTCACGTCGTGGGGGATTGGTGGATTCATTCTGGCTCAGTTTGCGGCACGGGTTTACGACGGGAAAATTGTGGAGGCCTGGGCCGGCAGCTACAATTTCGCGTTCTACACGTCTGCAGCCCTACTGCTTGTGGCGGCCGTGCTGACATTCGTCCTCAAGGCTCCACATCATAATAAACCCGAGACTACCGCATAAGGGGGCCTGGTCTCCCACATGTAGTAGATAGAAGAACGGCGACACCCTGGGTGTCGCCGTTTTCTTTGTGCCCCGCTAGGGCGCCTTGTCTCTGATCGGCTGATGCCGCCTGTCAGTTCCCCAAGATGGCGTTGATCTTTGACACCAGAATGTCAGGATTAGCTGGTTTTTCCAGAAACGCCTGCACGGGCATCCATACATCCTCAATGTCCTTTTCCGAAAAATCGGCCGGCAATGCCTGATTGACCGCCGTGAGCATTATGATGGGGAGCTTTGCTATGGCTTCAGTGGCTCGGATCTTCCTGGCAATGACGAATCCCGCCGCCGGATCGTCAGGAGCCATGACATCAAGCACGACCAGATCTGGCGGACTCGCGACCAGATCGTCAATTACCGCTACCGAGAGATCGGCGGATTTCGCATCAAACCCCTTGTTCTTGAGTATCGCCACCAAGTTGTCTGCAAGATTCTGCTCGTCATCTACGACCACTATTTCCGGCATGCATCCACCCCTTAGTTAGAATTATCGTCCTCTGTGTAGTGAAACTACTACTAAATTAGGGAACATTCTGCAAGAGCTGAATGCTGAGGGCCTTGTGTGATGTGCCGTCGCGGCACGCGGTGACGAACGGTGAGTGGCACTTGGCGAGTGGCATGAGTTCTTTCTGCCGGGGGCTGGTCGCCCTCTGTGGCGTCTACTCGTCAGCGCCCGCTCTACGATAGGGAATTGTGATCTCGAAAGTAGAGCCGCAGTCGATCTGGCTGTAGACGCGAATAGCAATCTCCAGATTCTCGGCGATCCGTTTGACAATGGCCAGCCCCAGCCCTGTAGACATGGCGTTGAACTTGGCTGCCTTGCCGCTACGATAGTATTCCTCAAAGATGTGCGGCAGGGCATCTGCCCGTATCCCGATGCCGTGGTCGGAAATCGAGACGGTTGCGCTGTCGTTAGCCTGGTGCTTGATATCAATCATGACCGTTCCACCATCGTGTGAGTAGAAGACGGCATTGGAGATGAGGTTGACCAGCAGCGTTTTCAGCTGTAGTGGCGATGTATGGACCGTGCCGCCGCCGATGATGTTGAGAGTGATGTTGCGGGATGCGATCCTGTCTTCGAGAATCTTGCTCGCCTCGGTCACAAGCGAAGAGATCTCGACCTCTTCGATGCTGGTAATCTGGTCCTGCTCCTGCGATTTAATGGCGCCGAGCGTGAGGATGTCCCTGACCCGTTCCCGTAGTGCGGCTGATCGGGTCTCGATGCGTTGTATGATTTCCTGGACCGGGGCAGAAAGCTGTTCCCAATGCAGGGCGCGTATGAGCTGAATGTTGCTCTCGATCCCCGAGAAGGGGGCCTTGAGATCATGTGTGGTACGCAGGACCTGTTGATTCTGTCTCTCTTCGGCTTCGATCAGGTGGCGGTTGGCTTTGGCCAGGAGGCGGTCACGACGGCGCAATGCATGCGCAACGAAAGCCATTAATGCCCACACAGCCAACCAGAGAACAATGGCCGAGGCGGCTTGCAGTAAAGGCGCTGCCGTAGCTCCAGGAGATGGCGGCGCGGCTTCCAGTATGCTGCGTGGCGTCAGAACGCCGGTCAGTTCCAGGACCACAACAGAAAGGAAGAGGACCGCGCTCAGCAGTGCAACCATGAGGCTGAAGGGAGGTGAAAAGAAGATACACGCGAGCATGATATGAAACAGATATGCCATGCTGATGAATGTTGTTGTGCTTCCCGCCAAATGAACGAGCACGCTTAGCACACCGAGGTCAATGGCGATTTGCATCCATAGGTGCCAGACCAGCCGGCGTCGAGGGATGGCGTCGGTACAGCGGCGGAGCAAGAGTGTATAGAAGAGGTTCGACGCGGCTAGTACCCCTGCGATGGAATGGAGCTCGGGCAGCGGCAGACGAATGCCGATGGCAGCGAAAAGGACTGGTAGGAGTTGGCTGATGGCAGAGGCCAAACCAATGGCAAGGACGAGGCACCACCGTATACGCGTGAACCAGCGCGCATTACGGAGCAGATCGTTTGTCTCCACGCCAGCCCAGCCGGTCGGGGCGGGGATAGGTGAATCCTGACGTGGACTGAGCTCAAATGTCGCCATCGTAATTTGCTGCCTTTCCTTCTCAGGATGGGCTCAGGCGTACTGCGCAGACTTTGAATTCCGGGATCTTGGCGATGGGGTCTGTCGCATCGTTGGTAAGTATGTTGGCAGCGCCCTCGTGGAAGTGGAAGGCCATGAACACGGTTCCGCGGGGCGAACGTTCCGTTACCTTTGCGTTCGCCTTGATCGTGCCCCTTCGCGATGAAACATCGATGACCTCCCCCTCTTTGATGCCGCGCTTGGCCGCATCTTCGGGGTGAATCTCGATCGGCACAGGCGGGCAGAGCTCCTCCAGACCTTTTGTCCGTGAGGTCATCGTGCGCGTATGCCAGTGATAGAGGTAGCGTCCCGTTGTCAGCAGGAGGGGATATTCGTCATCAGGTTCTTCTGCCGCGGCTTTGAACGGCGTGGCATGGAATTTGCCCCTGCCGCGCTTGAACTCGCCCTCGTGCAGGAACGGTGTTCCCGGGTGGTTCTTATCCGGACAGGGCCATGAAATGCCTTGCTCCTCAAGACGGTCGAATGCGATGCCTGCATAGATAGGCGAGACCGTGGCGATCTCGTCCATAATTTCGCTCGGTGAGGAATAGCACATGGGGTAGCCGATGCGGGTGGCAACGTCACAGAGAATGCTCCAGTCGTCACGGGCATCTCCCGGCTTGGGGAGTGCCTTACGGACACGCTGAACGCGGCGATCAGTGTTGGTTACGGTTCCCTCTTTCTCCGCAAACGACGCGGCAGGCAGAACCACGTCAGCCAGTTCCGCCGTTTCGGTCATGAAGATGTCCTGAACACAAAGGAACTCGATGTCTTCGAGGGCATGCTTGACATGGTTGAGATTAGGATCACTGAGCAGCGGGTTTTCGCCCATAACATAGAGGCCCCTGATGCTGCCGCTCCCTGCGGCATTCACGATCTCAGTTACCGTCAGCCCCACGTCCGGTGAGAGCGGCGTGTTCCAGGCCGCTTCGAATCGCTCCCGAATCTCCGGGTCGGCAACATCCTGGTAACCGGGGTACTTGTTGGGCAACGCCCCCAGGTCACATGCTCCCTGAACGTTGTTCTGGCCGCGGAGCGGATTGACACCGGTCGACGCCCTGCCAACATTTCCGGTTATCATGGCTAGATTGGCCAGTGCGAGGACATTGTCGGTTCCCGTGGTGTGCTGCGTGATACCCATGCTGTAGGCAATGGATCCGGACTCCGCGCTGGCGTAGAGCCTCGCGGCCTCACGGATGTCATCCGCCACGATGCCCGTGATCGGTTCCGCCCATTCCGGCGTGCAGTTCTTGACGCACTCACGGACTTTCTCGAAGTCCTCGGTGCGGTCCCGGATGAATGCCTCGTCGCAAAGTCCCTCAGAGATGATGACCTGCAACATCGCATTGAAGAGGGCCACATCCGTGCCGGAGCGCTGCCGTATGTGGAGCGTCGCGTACTGGGTGAGCTCAATCCGGCGCGGGTCCGCCACAATGAGCTTTGCCCCGTGCTCCCGGACAGCGGCAATGATATGTAATGCCGCGATGGGGTGGGCTTCGGTCGTATTCGAGCCAGTCACAAAGATGCAATCGGCATGCCTGAACTCAGACTGGGGATTCGTCATGGCACCGGACCCGAATGCCCGCGCCAAGCCGGCTACCGTGGATGAGTGGCAAAGCCGCGCACAGTGGTCGACGTTGTTGGTGCCGATTCCCGCGCGAAGGAGCTTCTGAAAGACGTAGTTCTCTTCGTTGGTGCATTTTGCTGAAGAGAATCCGGCCAGTGAGTCAGGGCCGTGATTGGCCTTTATCTCAGTCAGCCGCGTGGCCACGAAATCAAGTGCTTCGTCCCACGTTGCTTCTTCTAACTTGCCGTTCCGCTTGATGAGGGGCGTTTTCAGACGATCGGGGGCCGTTGCGAAATCAAGACCGAAGTGCCCTTTGACACAGAGGCTGCCTTGGCTGGCCGGGTTGTTGGCGTCACCGCGGACGCGTACGATACGGTTGCCCCGCAGACCAAGCTTCAGGCTGCATCCGCATCCGCAGTAGGGGCAGGTTGTCGTCACCTCACGTGTTGGCCGCATGGTTTCCGCTTTTGACCATAGTGCACCCACCGGACAGCGATCGACACACTCGCCGCAGGAGACACAGTTGGATTCACTGACCGGCGCGTCGCCAATGGCGGCAATGCGGCAGTCGTATCCTCGTCCTGCGCTTTCGATAGCCCCGGTGCCACGCAGTTCATGGCAGGCGCGTGTACAGCGACCGCAGAGAATGCACTTGCCCAGGTCACGTTTGTAGAAGGGGTTGCTTTCATCAACAATCGGTTTGCGAATCATGCGCCGCAGTCGACCATCCTGCATGCCCAGGAATGCGGCCACGTCCTGGAGTTCGCAGTTCTGGTTTGCTTTACAGTTGAGGCAGACCAGCGGGTGGTCCGCAATCAGCAGCTCGCAGATCATTCGCCGGATCCGGTTGACGTCATCGGTATCGTTGTGGACCGTCATTCCCGCGCCAATTGTGGTTGAACAGGCTGCCGGCATGCCCCGCATACCATCTATCTTGACAATACACATGCGGCACCCGCCATACGGCTTCAACCCCGGGCTATCGCACAGGTGGGGGATGTAGACGTTCGCCGCGCGCGCTGCCGCCAGAATGGTTGAGCCGGTCGGCGCCGTGATGCTCTGCCCGTCGATTGTGAATGTGATATCTGACATGGTTTTCTCTATTCGATCAACACGGCTTTGAATTTGCAGACCTTCTTGCAGATGCCGCACTTGGTGCACTTCTTTTGGTCAATCACGTGGGGCTCCTTCAGCTCACCCTTGATCGCCTGCACCGGGCACGCTTTCCCGCAGGCCGTGCATCCCACGCAGAGGTACGAATCGATGGTATAGGTGCACATGGATTTGCAGACACCGGAGCGGCAGCGTTTCGGGTCGGTGTGCTCTTCGTATTCCTCACGGAAATAGCGAATGGCCGTTAGGACCGGGTTGGGCGCTGTCTGTCCCAGACCGCACAGCGATCCAATGGAGACGGCTTCCGCGACTTCCTCGAGCAGCGGCAGATCTTCCGGCTTGCTGCTGCCGCGCGTCATGGCGTTCAGAATCATCAGCATCTGCTTTGTGCCCAATCTACACGGGATGCACTTGCCGCACGATTCGTTCTGCGTGAATTCCAGGAAGTAGCGGGCGATATCCACCATGCAGGTGCTCTCATCCATGACGACCATGCCTCCCGATCCCATGATCGCGCCCGCCTCTGCCAAATGCTCGTAGTCAACCGGCAGATCAAGACACGTGGCAGGGAGACAACCCCCAGATGGTCCCCCGGTTTGCAGGGCCTTGAATGTCTTGCCATCCAGTACGCCGCCGCCGATGTCGAAAACAATCTTGCGTAGGCTGGTGCCGAGTGGCACTTCAATGAGTCCGGTACGCTTGATCTTGCCGGCCAGGGCGAATGTCTTCGTGCCCCGGCTCTTTTCGGTTCCATTCGTTGCAAAGGCCGCACCACCTTTTTCCATCAGCACAGGGATGTTGGCAAGGGTCTCGACATTGTTGATGTTGGTTGGCTTGCCGTGAAGGCCTTTCTGGGCAGGGAAGGGGGGGCGGGTGCGTGGCATCCCGCGTTTGCCCTCGATGGACGCGAGTAGCGAGGTCTCCTCGCCACAGACAAATGCGCCGGCTCCCTTCTTGATCTTGGCGTGAAAAGAGAAACCGGATCCCAGGATGTTATCACCGAGCAGGCCGAGTGCCGTCGCCTGTTCAATGGCTTTCTCAACACGACTAATGGCTAGTGGGTATTCGGCACGGACGTAGATGTAGCCTTCGGTGGCCCCGATCGCGTAGGCACCGACAATCATGCCCTCCAGGGTTGAATGCGGATCACTTTCCAGGACGGAGCGGTCCATGAATGCGCCGGGATCGCCTTCATCGGCGTTGCAGATCATGTACTTCTGCTCGGAATCTTCGTTGCGGCAGAATTCCCATTTGGTGGCGACCGGGAAGCCGGCCCCGCCGCGTCCACGCAGGCCGGATGTTCTGACTTCATCAATCACCTGCTCCGCATCCATGGTCAGTGCGCGGGCAAGCCCTGCATATCCGCCTTGTGCAATGTAGTGGTCGATGTTCTCTGGGTCGATACGACCAAAGTTGCGTGATACGACGCGGACCTGGCCTTCGAGCATCGGGAGCGCAGCAAAGGAGGGCACATCACCATGGGGTTCGTTGCCCATGGTGGCCAGTGCATCGCCGCTGCCGTCGCCATAGTATGCTGACAGGATATCGCTGAGCGTTTCCGGTGTTACATTCTCGAATAGCAGGGGGGGGTGGTCCGAGCTGCGCAGCTCCACGAGGGGTTCAGCGTAGCAGAGCCCCAGACAGCCGACCTGCGAGACCTCGATCTCCAAGCCCAGGGCTTCCAGCTGTCCCGGCAAGGCGGCGAGCAGATCGTCCGCGCCGGCCGCTTTGCCGCAGGTGCTTGCACCGACGAGGATGCGCGGGCTGCGTGTGTCGAGAAACGTCTCCGCTGCCTTCTGAGAACGGATTTGAATATCGTCGAAACTCATGTCAGCTCATCCAGGAATTGCACGGCCATCTCAGGGGTGACATTGCCGTAGACCTTTTCGTTGATTACCATAACTGGGGCGAGGGCACAGGAACCGAAGCAGGCGACACGTTCGACGCTGAACTCGAAGTCATCCGTTGTCTCGCCTGGCTTGATGCCCAGCTTTGACGATACGGCATCGAGGATTGCTCCCGCGCCACGTACATGGCATGCCGTACCGAGGCAGACCTTTACCCGATGTTTGCCCTGTCGGGTGAGATAGAATTGGCTGTAGAACGTCACGACCCCATAGACTGAGCTCTCAGGGATGTTCAAATGTCGTGACGCGGCCCGCATCGCTTCCGGGCTAATGAACCCCATATGGTCCTGGATATCCTGCAGCAGGGGAATGAGCTGGCTCTCGTCAGGTGCGTGACCTGCCAAGACAGAGTCTAACAATAGCGTATGCTCTCCATTTGCCGCCACAAGTGCCCCCAGTCGCGTATCATTTGAGATGCGACGATAGCACTCACGTCAAGAAAGGTCAAATCGGACAATCCGACAATCTTTGAAGATGTTCAGACTAGGCCCTTCCTTCGCCGGGTTTCACGCAGCATGGCAAGCTGGCGCAGACGATTGGGATGAATCAGGAGGATGAAGAGGCCCCCAAGGATATTCCCAAACGTTACCGGAATGATGTTCTTGAGGATTGATGCATGCTCAGCCAGCGTAGCGCCCCTGGCGAGAAGCCCCAGCGGCATGAGGTAGAGGTTGGCGATGCAATGCTCGAAACCGCAGGCCACAAAGGCCGTGATAGGCAAGATACAGCAGAAGATCTTCGAGACCACGTCCTTCGATATTGTCGCGAGAAGGATGGCCAGGATGACGAGAATATTGCAGAAGAAGCCCCGTATGATTGCCGGCACGACGGGAATGGCCAGTTTGGCATCCGCAATTTGGGTTGCAAGAGCTCCCAGCTCATTGGGTCTCTCGACGCTGCCAAGCAGGCCGGAGTGCCAGATCAGAACTGCGGTGAGCGCACATCCAGCCAGGTTCCCTGAGTAGACTGAAATCCAGTTTCTATAGATTCTTCGAAATCGATAGTGGCCGCCGACGGCACCGACAATCATGACGAGATTTCCCGTAAACAGCTCAGCGCCGGCAACCACGACAAGGACCAGACCAACACTGAAGACTGCCCCGGCAACGATTTTTCCAAGGCCCTGTTGTAGGGCAACCAGGAAGACTTGCGCTCCGAGAGCGATGTAGAGGCCCGCTAGCAGACCCAGGACGAAGAGCTGCCAGATCTTGGTGTTGGCCTTCTTGATCCCCAGCACGGAAATGGTCTGATGGGTTTCTTCGGGGCTCAGCTTTGGGTCGTAGGTTGCGGGTTTTGCCTGCATGTCTGTCGTTCTCCGGTTCGTGCAATATACGCACGGTAGTCATGTTCCGTGTTAAGGTTTTCGGGTGCTGCGTCCGGCTCCAAATCAATGTAGTGAATGTGCGACGCCTGGAAGAAACTTCTCATCCGTCGTTCCCCCTGCTCAAGCAACTTGAACATTTGGGAGGCGGCATGGCTGCGGTAGACGGCGTGAAGCGGCTCGAGATGCGGGCTGGCTAAACCTTCCGGTTGCAGAACTCGTGGGACTACGGCGTCATAGCCGGGCGCTTGGTTCAGCATGCGGTGAGCGAGGTGCATATCAATGTGGGGGATATCGCAGGCGACAGCAAAAGCAACGTCATTGGCGGCAACGTCAAGGCAGGACGCCAGGCCCATCAGGGGGCCCTGGTCGGGGATGCGGTCGGGGACAGTCCGGTAACCAAGGAAGTTGCAGGAGTCATTGTTGATGCTGATGATGAGCTCATTGAAATGATCCTTGAGCTGGTCACAGACGTGCGCGATCAAGGGTCGGCCGCCGATCTCGAGCTGACTCTTGTCCCTGCCCATTCGTGAGCTCGCCCCGCCCGCCAGAATGATGGCCGTCGCAGGTTCCCGCAGCTGCCAGCCTGTTTCGCCCAGGGAGATGCTCTCTGGCGCGATGTTGAAGCTCTTCCCGTCGGAGAGTACCGTACGATCGGCCAACCCGGCCACGGCTTGGGCCGTAGGCTTGTATTCGGGGGAATTCTCATCCTGGACCATGAAGAAGAGACCGGGCTCAACCGCGTTGCGAATGCTGTTTGACTCACAGATGAACGGCGCTTCGGGAGGGATGTGGTGGCGGAGTGCTGCCAGGCCTTCTTCCATATGTGATGCGAGCACTCGCATCCAGTAAACGCGGTCGGCTCCGGCCCGCAGGAGGCGCGACGTGTCCTTGGGGCCTTCGTAGTCGGTTTCCTTGAAGATGTCGTAGTTTCCTTCAAGTGAGTAACAGGCGCCGCAGCCTTGTCCCCCGCGTGGGCAGGCACCGCCTTCTTCCCTGATAACGGTGATCTTGACCGCGATGATGGGTTGCTGAGGTACGAATCGGCGCAGAAGGGAACACGCGAACTCCGTCTTGCCGGCATTACGCATGGCAGCGCCAACCAGCAGCATATTGGGGGCTTTGATCATGCTATATCACTTCGTGCGTGTGAACGCTTGCCCACCTATCTGGGCATCGCTAGAGTGTTCCCGTTTCGGATAGGCGAAAACTGCAAGACGGCGTTCTTGAATGCAAGTTAAATCAAAGACTCTCTGTTTCTTTCTCATGCTGCTGCCCCTGGGGGGGCTTGCCGGCGAGGTCTTGAGGCTGGCGACAACCACGAGTACCTATGAGACAGGCCTGCTTGACCACATCCTGCCAGTCTTTGAACAAGCGCATGACTGCAAGGTCCACGTGATATCGGTGGGGACCGGCAAGGCGATGCAGATTGCGCGCAACGGCGATGTGGACCTCATTCTTGTGCATGCCCGCAACGCTGAAGATGCGTTCGTGGCCCAGGGGCACGGCGTCAATCGACGCGATGTCATGTACAACGATTTCCTGATTCTCGGCCCGGACGGTGATCCTGCTCGCGTTCGGGAGACGCGTAACCCAATTCTGGCGCTCAAACGAATCATGACCACCCAAGGTCCGTTCGTCTCGCGAGGTGATGACTCGGGGACCCATAAGAAGGAAGTGTCTCTCTGGCGTGAGGCTGGTCTGAAGCCGGAGGGTGGGTGGTACCTCGAGTCCGGTCAGGGAATGAGCGCAACACTTCGAATGGCGGATGAGAAGAACGGTTACGTCATGGTGGATCGAGCGACGTACCTGTTCAACCGGGAGAAAATCCGGCTCAAGCCACTGGTTGAGGGGCACTCGGCTCTGTTCAATCCCTACGGCATTATCGCCGTCAGCCCGTATCGACACGCGCACGTAGAATATGTGTTGGCAATGTCGTTGATCGGCTGGGTGACAAGTCCCGCCTGCCAGGCCATGATTGGCGCATTCCACTGGGAAGGGATACCGCTCTACCACCCTTCTGCAAGCGGGAGTGCTGACTAATGGACTATGTCTGGCAGGGAGTCCGGGACAGCTTACGCATCATTGCCGGACTCGATCACGAGTTTCTCGCGACGGTGTTTGTCTCTCTCAAGGTTTCCTTCATCTCCACGGCCCTGGCCACGCTATTGGGTGTGCCGTTTGGTATGTGGATTGCAGAGAAACGCTTTCCCGGGGCGCGAGCGATTGTCACGGTTCTGAATACACTCATGTCCCTGCCAACGGTTGTTGTCGGGTTGATGGTATACTCTTTTCTGTCCCGCCGCGGCCCGCTGGGCGAGTGGGGTCTACTGTACACGCAGACCGCCATGGTAATCGGTCAGTTCATTCTGGCCTTTCCCATCATTGCGGGACTGGCGGCCAGTTCCGTTGCCGGTTTGGACAAGCGCATTCGCGCGACTGCCCTGTCTCTGGGGGCTGACAGGGCGCAGAGCTTTCTGATGTTTCTGCGTGAGGCGCGTTACGGGATCCTGGCGGCCGTGATGGCTGGCTTCGGTCGCGTATTCGCCGAGGTCGGCGTGTCGATGATGTTGGGAGGCAATATTAAGGGATACACCCGCAACATCACGACAGCCATGGCGCTTGAAACCAACAAAGGAGAGTTCGCATTCGGCATTGCTCTCGGCCTGGTCCTGCTCTCAGTGGCTTTGCTTGTGAATATTCTATTCAGTCTGTTTCGGGAGAGAAGCCGATGACGGCGTACCGTCTTGATAATCTGGAGTATCGCCAGGACGACTTTGTTCTACGGGCCAATGCGTTCCGCCTACAGCGTGGCGAGATCTATGCCGTAACCGGACCCAATGGCTGTGGCAAAACGAGCCTGTTGCATGTGTTATCTCTGCTGGGGCGCCCTGTTGCGGGGCAAGTGTGCTGCGGTGGCAGTGCGGTGGATTTTGATGATGGTCCTGAGCTGCTCCGTGCCCGCCGCCGGCTCGCCTATCTCATGCAACAGCCTTATCTGTTTAACATGACCGTCTATGACAACATCGCGTACGGTTTGAATCTGCGGGGTATCCCGGCCGCAGCTCGGCGACAGCGCGTACGCGACGCCATCGATCGGCTGAAGCTGGGGGATTATACACGCCGCAATGCCCACACGCTTTCGGGGGGGGAGGCGCAGCGTGTTGCGGTAGCACGCACGCTGGTACTCGACGCCGATGTGTTTCTTCTGGATGAGTTCACGGCCGGAATAGACCAGGATTATGTGCGTGCGGTCGAATCCTATGTCTGTGATATAAACAGGGAAACCGGCGCGACCGTGGTCTTTACCACGCATTCCAAGAGTCAGGCGCACCGTCTCTCGCGGAATCGCGTGTCGATTGTTGATGGTGAGGTATGCCATCTTAGCGTCGAGGATTCCGCGGAGACGCAAGATCCTTCGTTCGCCGAACCCGAATAGATCGATTGTCAGGAGCCTATGAAAAATCATGTCTTGATTCACTCCCCGTCCTTGGACCAGGGCGGCTATCCCGAAGCGTGCCCCTTCAACACCTCTCGTGCGGGCAAGGCGCTTAGCACTATCGAATCCATGGCTCTCATGTCGGGCGATGATCGAGGACTCGTCGCGCCTGCCCCACTGACGGCCTCTGAACTCGAGCGGTTCCACACGGCTGAGTATCTGGATGTTCTGCGTCGGGCGGGACGCGGCGACCTGACGCCGGATGAAGCTCTGGCTGCCGGCCTTGGCACGCCTGACTGCCCCATCTTCAGTGACATGTATGACTACGTTGCCCTTGCCGCCGGGGCCAGTGTCATGGGGGCGCGCCTCATTCTGGATGGCAAGGCCGACATTGTCTTCAATCCCTCGGGTGGATTTCATCATGCCCAGCCCGGGAATGCCGCCGGCTTCTGCTTTGTGAACGACATTGCCCTGGCCGCGCTGGAGCTGGCCAATGCCGGAAAACGCGTTCTCTTCTTGGATATCGATGTTCATCACTGTGACGGCGTGCAGGATGCCTTCTATGACCGGCGCGACATCATGACCGTCTCACTGCACGAAAGCGGCAAGACTCTGTTTCCCGGTACCGGGTTCGAAACTGAGACGGGCAGTGGGCTGGGGGAGGGCTATACGTTGAACGTGCCACTGCCGGTGGGAACGTATGATGCGGCTTACGAGCGAGTATTCGCGGCTGCTGCTCTGCCCGTGATCAAGGCATTCAGGCCAGACGTGATCATTCTCGAACTTGGCATGGATGCCTTAGCCGGTGACCCGCTGGCGCACCTTCACCTCACTAACAACACGCACGCGGACATTGTGGAAACGCTGGTGGAGATGGATATTCCCATTCTTGCCACGGGGGGTGGGGGCTATCACGTCGAGAACACGGTCCGCGGGTGGGCCTTGTGTTGGAGTGTGCTCTGCGGCGAACACAAGGGCGCCGACGACTTCATGCTCGGTATGGGTGGCGTGATGCTGGAGAACACCGACTGGGTCGGCGGATTGCGTGATCGTTCGCTATTGGCCGATGGTGGCATCCGGGAGAGTATTGACGCCGAGATCGCTCGCGTTACACAAGCCATCCAGTCGACCGTCTTTCCGCATCATGGGCTGTAGCCTGCTGTTGCCCGCGCTTGTTCTCTGTCATTGTAACTGTATACTGTGGCCGTGGACTACGAAATCGACAACATACTGGACATTGTGAGCCGAGTGTTTCCCGACGCGGGCATCGATGCGGTCATGATCGGCGGGCATGCTGTCAATGCGTATGGTGTTTCTCGCGCAACGCAGGACATCGATTTTATGGTTGCCGCGACGGCCGCTGATTCTGTTCGTTCCGTCATGCGAGATGCAGGTTTCTCCAATGTCGCGATCCATGAGACCGTGATGTTCTTTAGTTGTCCAGGGTCTGCATTCCGTGTGGACTTCCTGAAGGTCAACGAGGAGACCATGCAGAAGCTGATCGCCAACGCCAGGGAGGTGGAGTACCTGCCAGGCCGTACTGTACGTATTCCTCGGCTGGTGGATTTGCTTGCCATGAAGATCTTCGCTCTGTTCAGTGGCGGCGAGAAGCGCGACGTGAAGGATCTGAATGACATCGCCAGCCTTGTTCTGGAAAACGAGGTAGATATCGAGGGCGAGCTGTTGGCTCTGTGTCGGGAGTTCGGATCCGAGGAGCTATACACGAAAATCTGTTTGCGCATCAAGGAGTCACCCCGTGCTTGAGTTTCCCAGGATTCCTTCCACTACCGAGCCTCAGACACGAAAGATGTCGCTGCTGGAGTACGCGCATTTTAGCGAGATGTGCCTTCGGATGAACTCCCGTATCACGCCCGAGAACTGCATGGAGAAACGGGCACGGGAGAAACGGATGTCGCGGCCTTTCTCGCTGAGCCGCTAGATCGCCACATCACTGTTTTATGCCCCACAGTTGACAGAAGGGGCTACTCCCATTCGATGGTCGAGGGCGGCTTGGAGCTGATGTCGTAGACGACGCGGTTGACGCCTTTGACTTCGTTGATGATGCGGTTGGAGATGCTGTCCATGACATCGTAGGGCAGCTTGTACCAGTCGGCGGTCATGCCATCCCGGCTCTGTACGGCCCGCACGGCGATCACGTTCTCGTAGGTGCGGTCATCCCCCATGACGCCGACGGATTGGATGGGTAGTAGCACGGCGAAGTACTGCCAGACGTCGAGATGGTTCTCCATCTTCATGATCTCTTCGCGTACACGCAGGTCGGCCTGGCGAAGTACTTCGAGCTGTTCGCGCGTGATTTCACCGATGATGCGGACGGCAAGCCCCGGCCCCGGGAACGGTTGGCGGTCAACAACGTAGCTGGGAAGCCCCAGCTCGCGGCCTACTTCGCGTACCTCGTCCTTGAAGAGCTCGCGGAGGGGCTCGATCAGATCGAATTCAAGGTCTTCGGGAAGCCCACCAACGTTGTGGTGTGATTTGATGGTCGCCGAAGGGCCGCCTATCGGGGAGACCGATTCGATGACATCCGGGTAGAGTGTGCCCTGTGCCAGGAACTTGATCGGTCCGCGGGACTGCAACTCACGTGCCTTCTCCGCAAAGATGTCGATGAAGGTGTTGCCGATGATCTTTCGTTTCTCTTCCGGATCGGTCACCCCGGCCAGCTTGTCGACGAACGTGTCTGCTGAACGGGCCACGTGCAAGTCGATGCCGAAAGCACTGCCGAATAGCTCTTCGACATCGGCGACTTCCCTATGGCGCAACAGTCCGTTATCCACGAAAACACAGTGGAGCTGCGGTCCGATTGCTTTGTGTAGCAGGGCGGCCACAACGGACGAATCAACTCCGCCACTCAGGCCAAGAATGACATGATTATCACCGACTTGCTTGCGCACGCGCTGGACCGTGTCCTCAATGAACGCCGCCATCTCCCAGTCGGCCACGCAATCGCAGACGGTAAATGCGAAATTCCAAAGCATCTCAGTTCCCTGCGGGGTATGCACGACTTCGGGATGGAACTGCACGCCGTAGATGTTGCGAGCCGTGTCCTGCATTGCCGCAAAGGGGCAGTTGTCGGATTCGGCAACGGCTTCAAATCCCTCCGGCATGGCCTCAACCTTGTCGCCATGGCTCATCCAGACTTGGAGATCCGGCGCCAACCCCTGGAAGAGGGGACTGCTGCCGGTAACATGCATCATGGCTTTGCCGTACTCGCGTTTGTCGCTGCTATAGACGCTGCCACCCAGGGCGTGTGCAGCAAGCTGCATCCCATAACAGATACCGAGAATCGGAATGCCCATCTCGAAAAGGGCGGGGTCACACTTTGGGGAATCCGCATCCGGTACGCTACAGGGACCGCCAGAGAGGATGATACCTTTTGGTGCGCGTTTGCGCAGCTCTTCGGCCGTGGTGTCAAAACGGATGATCTCGCAGTACACCTTCTGTTCGCGGATTCTACGCGCAATAAGTTGGGTGACTTGTGAGCCGAAATCGAGAATGGCAATCCAGTTGCTATGCGTCATGAAAACGTCCTTTCAGGAAAAGTCGAACGATAGCAAGAGGGGTTCGCCACGGACAAGGAGAAACGGTATTCGCAGTGCGTCGGACTTGAGCGTGAGCAGCCAGTTGGGGACAACAGGCTGTACTTCCGGAGTACATCCACTTGTCTGCAAGTGGATGCCTCGCGGGAATGATGCAGCCTCCTCGTCGCCGATCAGGCGGCCCCAGCCCCGTGACGCCTATGGGTCTTTTCGCGTCTGCGTAAGCAGCCACTCGTAGAAGGCTGGGTTGTTGTAGGTTTCGGTCCAGGAGTCGTGCCCGGCTTCCGGGTAGACCGTGAAATCGACGTCTGCACCGGTCCTTTTCAGTGCATCCACCATTTCCTGGGAGCGCTTCAGCGGCACCACCGTATCCTTGGCTCCATGGAACACCCAGATGGGGAGATGGGAAATGAGCGGGGCTGTTTCGGGCTCACCGCCGCCACAGATAGGGGCTATAGCAGCGAAGCGATTCGGCGTCGTGGCTGCAAGCGTCCATGTCCCGAAGCCACCCATGCTCAGGCCGGTTACATAAATCCGGTCTTCATCGACATTGTAACGCGAAACGATATCCGTGATCAGGGCGTCCAGTCCGGTGATCTGTAGATTGCTGGTCCACCAGTCGTCCTTGGGGCATTGAGGCGACACGAGAATGAAAGGGAATTCCTTCTTTCCATTCGAGACGAGCTTTGGAGGCCCATGGACGGCAACGCGATCGAGATCGTCGCCTCGCTCGCCTGCACCGTGCAGGAAAAGCACGAGCGGCCATTTCTCCTCAGTGTTGCCATAGTCTTCGGGCAGATAGAGCAAGTAGTCGCGTTTGATCTCAAGTCGAATCTCGGCCTCGAAGGTCTTTGCATGTTGTCCTGTCTGCATGTCGATTGGCCCCTTCGGTGTTGAATACCCACTGTTGATGCAGATGATGCCTGCCAGAAGTGTCGTGACCGCCCTGCCTGTGTTCATTCCCAATATCTCCTCTTGCGGCTTAGTCTCGTAACCGATTACAGTAGGGCTGCAGGCATGACGGGTCAAGCCTGCCATGGTTCCCGGAGAGATCCCAGACTGGGGAGAGGAAATGACTGGTTCAGCAGCTTGGAACCGAACGCTTCTGGTGTATGCTTCGGCACTTTCTATGGGGCTGCCCCTGGCGGGGGATGCTGCGGGGGAACGAACGGCACCTGAGCTTGAGGGGATTCGCGCCTTGGGACGGTGTGGCCGCGTTGATTTGGTTTGGGACCAGGGCGATGCGCTGTTCTTCGAGATTCAACGCCGTGGCCCCCGGGAGAAGCAGTTCCGGCGCATCAACAAGCTCCTCTGGACGACGAACGTCTATGGTGATTTCTTTGGCAAAGCCGGGGAGATCCACGCTTACCGCGTACGCGGGATTTTTGTATCCGAGGGTGGCAAGAAGGTTGTCTCTGCCTGGTCTCCGGTTGTGGAGGCGGCCCCGAAACAGGTGTTTCTCAAAGATCTTGTGACAGAGGTGCAGGAGGCCTCCTTCCGCTACTTCTACAACTGGCGCCACCCCGTGTCTGGCCTAGCGCGTGAGAAGACTCCATTCCGCAGGGCTAAGACGGTTGCGGATATCGTACCGTCCTACGTTGGCCAGGTCCGCGATTTGCGTCGGCTCTGTACCACGGGCGCCACGGGCATGGGCATGTTCAACCTGGTCGTCGGCGTGGAGCGTGGGTTCATCACGCGGGATGAAGGCACCGCCTGGGCGCTACAGATGCTGCGATTCCTGTCGACGAAGACGGACCGGTTTCACGGTGCATTCTCTCACTGGTTGAACGGGGACACCGGTAAGGCACGCCCGTTTGCCGGTAAGGAGGACAATGGGGCCGACACCGTGGAAACGGCGTTTCTGGTTTCTGGCTTTCTCGTGTTGCGAGAGTATTTTGCCGGCGAGAACTCGAGAGAGCAGGAAATCCGTAAGCTGGCCGACTCGCTTTGGAAAGAAGTTGAATGGGATTGGTTCCTGCGCGGCAAAGAGGGCGGCCCGCTCTACTGGCACTGGTCTCCCGACCACGGCTGGGCCAAGGGGCTGGCTGTGAGAGGCTTCAATGAGTCTGCAATTCTCTACATTCTGGCTCTTGCCTCGCCCACGCATGCCATCAGCCCGGAATCGTACCACAAAGGCTGGCGGCACAAGCGGTATGGTTCGGTACGTACGGAGTTCGGGATTCCCATGACACTGGGGCACGGGATCGGACCTCCGCTGTTCTGGACGCACTACTCCTATATGGGCCTTGATCCCCGTCAAGTTCACTACAAGGGCGAGCCCTACTTTGAACATTTCCGGAAGTTCTGTCAGGCACAGGTGGCATACGCTGAATCGAAGGCAGGTGATTTCGAGGGATATGGGCCCCTGTGGGGCCTGACGTCCAGTGCCAACCCGCGCGGCTACAAGGGGCATTGCCCTGGGGAGCGTGATGATGGCACGATCGCGCCGACGGCGGCACTGTCCTCAATGCCCTATCTTCCCAGGGAGTCTTTGAACTTTCTGAAGACCCTCTACATCGGGCATGGGGAGCGGTTGTGGAAGGATTACGGCTTCACTGATGCCTTCAATGACACAGAAGCGTGGGTTGCTCCAGTCCTCCTGGGGATCGATGCGGGGCCCATCGCCCCCATGATCGAAAATGCCCGCACGCGCCTCTGTTGGGATACCTTCATGCGCGCCCCGGAGATCAAGGCCGCCCTGGCCCGCATTGAGCTGTAGACTTCTCGCGCTTGCTCCCCATGCCGGGTTGGGGTAACGTCTCGCCGCATGAATTCGAATAACACAACAGACCCCGGTCTGAAGCTTGGTAGTGAAGTCCTTTCGTCCCGCTTGTTGGTGGGTACCGGAAAGTTCTCCAGCGTGGATGTGATGGTGGAAGCGGTTAAGGCGTCCGGAAGCCAACTCGTAACGGTTGCTCTACGGCGATTTAATCGTGAGGCCGACGCGGAAGATGACCTGTTTGGTCCCCTGTCGGAACTTGATGGTGTTAACCTTATGCCGAACACGTCCGGCGCACGCACGGCTGATGAGGCCGTTAAAGCCGCTCTGCTCTCTCGTGAGTTGAGCGGAAGTCCATTCGTCAAAGTGGAGATTCACCCGAATCCCCACCACCTCATGCCCGATCCGATTGAGACCTTTGAGGCCAGTAAGCGGCTCGTGGCAGAAGACATGATCGTGCTGCCCTACATGCCGGCGGACCCCGTTCTGGCCAAACGCATGGAAGACGTTGGCTGCGCGGCTGTCATGCCTCTTGGTGCCGCGATTGGTAGTGGTCGCGGACTCCAAACGCGTGAAATGCTGGAGCTGATCATTCGGGATGCGAACATTCCTGTCATTGTGGATGCCGGCCTGCGGTCACCGGCTGAGGCGGCCCTCGCAATGGAAATGGGATGTGATGCTGTGCTGGTTAACAGCGCCATTGCCGCGGCGGAGAATCCGGTTCTGATGGCAAAGGCATTTGCCGATGCGGTCGACGCCGGCATGCTGGCGCGGCAGGCCGGCCTGATGGCGGTATGTGACGAGGCCGTTCCTACCAGCCCGCTGCTTTCGTTCCTGTCCGACTCCTAAGGTGGTCTCGCATGGTTCCCGAATGGCTGTCCATAGACTCCTATATTGACAGGGCGCAGCTGGCATCGCCTTCGGACGTTTCCGCGGCGATGAATGCGGCGCATCCTGCCGAGAAAGAGTTCGCGGCCCTGGTTTCACCGGTGGCAACGGAATTCCTGGAACCCATGGCACAACGTGCGCGCGCTCTCACTCGCGGGCATTTTGGGAAGACGGTTTCTCTCTATGCCCCGCTCTACCTGTCGAACTACTGTCCGGGAGGATGCTCCTACTGCGGGTTCGCGTCTGACCGCAAGCAACCGCGGCACAAACTGACAATCGACGAGATGGTCACGGAAATTGATGCCCTCAAGGCGAGGGGGATCGAGGATGTCCTGCTGCTCACGGGAGAGCGCTGTCCGCAAGCCGATTTCGAGTACCTCCATGACTGTGTTGCCGAAGCCGCTCGACGGCTGCATCGGGTCAGTGTCGAAGCGTTTGCCATGAGTCGCGATGAATATGCACGCCTTGAGTCGGTGGGGTGCACGGGGATTACGTTGTACCAGGAGACCTACGATCCGGACGTGTACGCTCAACTCCACCGCTGGGGCGAGAAGCGAGACTATGCCTATCGAGTGGACGCCCCGGATCGCGCACTGCAGGCAGGACTCCGCAGCGTCGGCATCGGAGCCCTGCTCGGGCTGGCCGATCCTCTGCGTGATGCTCTCAGCGTGTTCCGGCATGCGCGGCACCTTCAGAAGGAGCACTGGCGTTCGGGTGTCATGATTTCCTTCCCGAGGCTCTGCCACGAAGTGGGGGACTTCAAGCCCTCGCAAACGGTGTCCGACTCGCAACTCGTCCAGTTCGTCCTGGCCTTTCGCATCTGCCTGCCGGACGTCCCCCTGGTGCTCTCGACGCGCGAGACACCTGCCTTCCGTGATGGCATGGCGGGGATTGGCATCTCTCGGATGAGCGTCGCCAGCCGTACAACCGTTGGCGGCTATGGTGATGTTGAGGCCGAGGATAGCGGGCAGTTCGACGTGCTAGACTCGCGCGATGTGGGTCCCTTCTGTGACGCCATGCGTGGCCGCGGTCTGGAGCCCGTCTTCAAGAACTGGGATGCCGTGTTTCAAGTGTGAGGCTTGACGGGGGTAGGGAGCGCGCTACGATGGGCGGCATGTATCACCGATTCATCTTCACTTTACTCATGGCTGCCATTCTCTCGGGATGCCGGAATGAGCCGTTGCCGTCGGAGGATCCGGCTAAGGCAGAAGCCATGCGTATCGTCTCTCTGGCCCCGAGCATTACTGAGGCCATCTGCGCGGTGGGAGCAGGGGACCTCCTGGTAGGGCGGACATCAGCCTGCAACTACCCGCCGGAGATGATGGCCACGGTTCCCGTAGTCGGCGGGTTCGGGGCGCCTTCCCTGGAACTGCTCGCCAAGGCGAACCCGACGCTCGTGTTAGAAGCGGCGCTGGCCGATGAGGCCATTGGGTTACGGATTGATGCGATGGGGCTGAAGCGGGAACGGGTGAGGTGTCGCGGGCTTGACGATATCCCGGAGATGCTGCGCGAGGTCGGGCTGGTGACCGGACACGAGGCAGCCGGCCGAGAGCTGGCCGGGGAACTGAGCCGCAGGCTGGTTGAGTTGCGGGCAGCGGTGCCAGATGGGCCACGACCCAAGGTCTATGCTGAGATCTGGCACGATCCTATGACCACGATTGGTGCAGGTACCTTCCTGTCGGACCTGATTGCTCTTGCGGGAGGCCAGAGTATTGGGGACGACGCGGGAAAGGACTACTATCAGGTCTCGCCGGAGAGCGTGCTGAGTTCCGCTCCTGATGTGATCCTGTGCCTCTATATGGGTAAGAACGAGGGCGCAGCGGATGCGGTAAAGGCCCGTCCCGGGTGGCAGCATTTGAAAGCCGCGCGCAACGGTGCCGTGTTCGACGGTTTGGCTAACGATGTTCTGCTGCGGCCCGGGCCACGCGTACTGGAGGGGGTTGCACTCCTGCAGGCCTGCTTCCGCGCGGACGAAACGGATCGTGAGGATTCACCATGATCTGTTGTGCCGAAAATGAGCAGACAACGATCTGGCGGCGGGTTCTTTTCTGGGGGCTTGTGGGGGCCGTCCCCATCGTGGCCCTGCTGTGTCTTCTGTTTGGCTCCTCAGGGGTGGGGGTGCCGGATCTCTCCTCCCCGATGGGACGCGCCATTCTGGGGCTGCGGATGAACCGGGTTCTGACGGCTCTTGTGGTGGGGGCTGCGCTTTCCTGCGCGGGCTGTGTCTTCCAGGCGCTTCTCCGCAATCCCCTGGCGGAGCCATATGTTCTTGGCGTGAGTAGTGGCGCCGCGCTTGGGGCCGCCGGCGTAATTCTGCTGGGTGCCGGTAGTGGGTTGATGCTGGTGCTGTTGCCTGGGGCTGCATTCCTGGGCGGGTCGCTGGCGATGGCGGTCGTGTTGGCCGTGGCCGGTGGGGCGAGTGCTTCGATTTACAGCTTGATCCTAAGTGGTGTGATTGTGAGTGCGGTTGGTTCCAGCCTGTTGATGTTTCTCGTGGCGACAGCATCCAGCGAAGGGCTGCACAGTGTTGTGTGGTGGATGCTGGGTAATCTCCAGCCAACGTCGGCGGGACTGCTGGCGGCATGCGGCGTGGTGGTCCTGGCCGGGATTCTGGGCGCCTGGTGGTTTGCGCCGGATCTCAACACGCTCACACTGGGGCACGAAGCTGCGCACCATGTTGGCGTGCGGACACGTTACGTCACGCTTGCGGGGCTCTTGCTGGCAACACTGGTGACCTCGGCAGCGGTTGCGGTAGCCGGACTTATTGGTTTTGTTGGCTTGATTGTCCCGCACGCGGTACGGAGCCTGGTGGGCCCTGATCACCGCCGGTTGATTCCCGTGTCAGCCCTGGTAGGGGGTGCCTTTCTTGCCGTGTGCGATGCCGTGGCGAGAACCGTAGTGGCCCCGATTGAAATTCCTGTAGGCGTGCTGACTGCCCTCTGCGGTGGTCCGTTCTTCCTCTGTATTCTAAAGTTCAGGGGACGTAAAGGTTGGATTGGTTAAAAGAGGTTTCAGGATACACAGGCTCCCTCGGAGACTCGGGAAGCCTGCCCTACAAGAGTGTAGGACGCGCTTCCCCGCAGCGTAGCGGAGGGGAGCGTGTGCGGGGTTGCAGAATCAGAAGGCAATGACAGTGGAAGAGGAAGCGACAATACAGGAACCGGGGGACGAGCGGGCGCGGGCGATTGAGTTTGCCGGCGTTTCCGGGGGATACCGCCGCGCGACAGTCTTCCGGGATATGTCCTTTACGATTCGTGAGGGGTCAATGGCTGCCTTGATTGGTCCGAACGGATCGGGAAAGACGTCGATGCTCCGGGCGGCAACAGGACTGTTGCCCCATGTGACCGGGCAGGTCCGACTGTTTGGGCATGACGTACGTGAGCTGGCTGCAGAGAAGCGTGCATCGTTGATTGGTGTCGTTCCCCAGGACACGTTCACGCCCATGGCGTACTCAGTTGAAGAGATCGTCATGATGGGACGCACCCACGCCCTGTCCCGGTGGCACGGACCAGGGGATGAGGATCGTAAGCTGGTTGAGCAAGCGATGATATACACCGATGTAGCGGACATGCGCTCACACCCCTTTCCCGAGCTGAGTGGCGGCGAACGCCAGCGCGTTATCATTGCGATGGTGTTGGCGCAGCAGCCTCGGGTGATTCTGATGGATGAGGCAACATCCCACCTGGACATCAATCACCGTCTGGAGGTCATGCAGCTCATCGAACGCTTGAATCGCGAGCACGGTGTTACCGTCCTGATGGTAAGCCATGACCTGAACATGGCAGCCGAGTTCTGCGAGCGCCTGCTTTTGATTGATGGAGGGCAGCTCGTGTCAGACGGCCCCCCGGCAGACGTGCTGACCGAGGGGGCGTTACGCGAGGTCTATCACTGTGACGTTAAAGTGCAGCGAAATTCGGAGACCGGTTCGGTAATGGTCCTGCCGACGCCGAGGCTGATATCGGGTGAGTCAGCTCGGGGCGTGCGGTTGCACGTGATTGCCGGCGGGGGCTGTGGTGAAGAAGTCCTCCGGCGCTTGGCGTTGTGCGAATACACGATTTCATGCGGAGTTCTGAACGAAGGTGATCGCGACGCCGGCGTTGCGGAAGCACTTGAACTGGATCTTGCCGTGGAGAAGCCATTCTCGCCGGTAGGCGGCGCGGCATTCGTCGAGGCTGAGCGCCTGGCTGAGACAGCGCAAGGTGTCGTTATATGTGGTGTTCCCTTTGGCCCCGGCAACGTGGTCAACCTTGAGCTTTCCGAGCGTATGCTCGAACGCGGTATTCCTGTTTTCATGATGACCGGCATCGCGAACCGGGACTACACGCCGGACCACAAGGCGAGCGCTATAGCGGCGCGCCTGCTCAAGGCCGGGGCAAGGGAATGGCAGAGCGTTGCAGACCTGTTGCGGATGCTTCCGGAAGCAGAATCGGCGACACAACCGAAAGGTGGCGCGTGATGCAAGCCCCAGTGTTGAAGGGCGTGTTTCCGTTTCGACTGGGAACAACATCCTACATCGTGCCCGATGACATTCTTCCCAACGTCCGATTCCTTGCTGAGCGAGTCGACGACGTGCAGCTCATTCTATTCGAGTCAGCGGATTTCTCGAACTTGCCGCCTCCGCAGGTGATCCGTGAGCTTGCCGCAATTGGCAAAGACAACGATCTGTCATACACGGTTCATTTTCCTCTCGATGTCTTTCTTGGTGCCGCTGACGAACAGGTGCGAGCGAAGTCCGTTGATACCTGCAAACGCATCATCGAACTCTGTTGCCCGTTGTCCCCGCAGACGTATGCCCTCCATTTTGCTGGTGATGATCCTGGTGACCGTGGAGCTGTGCCGAGTCCGGATATGCCGGGATGGATTGATGCGCTGGATCGCTCTCTGGGAGGGCTCATCACGGAAGTTGACGATTCTCGTCACCTCTGTGTTGAGACTCTGGCCTATCCGTTTTCGCTGATCGAGGACGTCATCCTCGCTCATGACGCTGGGGTCTGTCTGGATGTCGGGCACCTGTTGCGATGGGGGCACGATGTTTGCGCACATCTTGAGCGCTACGCTGAGCGTATGCATCTCATGCACATCCACGGGGTCACGAATGGTAGAGATCACCGTTCTCTTGCCGATCTTGATCCAGACCTGCTGGGTGCTGCAACTGCGACGATGGTCCCGCGGGATGGTGAGTACCGCGTAATGACGGTTGAGGTGTTCAACCAGCGTGACTTCGAGGCCTCAATGAGAGTTCTTGCTGATCGATTAGGAGCGTGACGTACTGGAGTCGTGACGATTCAGCCGCGCAGAAACGGAGTTAGGGTGAAGAAGAAAGTGACACTACTGACGGGGGGCGGGAGAAGCGGCAAGAGCCGGCTTGCCCTGGAGCGTGCGGCAGGACATGCGTGCAAGGGATTCGTTGCGACGGCTGTGCCGTTTGATGATGAGATGCAGGCCCGAATTGCCAAGCACCGCCAGGATCGTGATCCGGCATATGTTACCGTAGAAGCGCCTATTGACCTCGTGAGCGGCATCCGATCCCTGGTAGGGGATGCTGATGTGGCCGTGGTGGACTGCCTGACGGTGTGGCTGGGGAACCTGATGCATCGGCATGGTGAGATGGAAGGACGGCCCCCCGAGATCGAGGCCTTCCTTCAGCTCCTGAAAGATCCGCCGATGGAACTCATTCTCGTCACCAACGAGGTGGGGTCCGGCATTATTCCACCCAATAGGCCTTCGCGCGTTTTTCGTGACCTCGCCGGTTTCGTGAACCAGGAAGTTGCGGCGCTTGCAGACGAAGTGATTCTTGTTGCGTGTGGACTGGGGATAAACCTGAAAGGGTGAAAAGCTGAAAGGCTGAAAGGCTGAAAAGCTGAAATGGAACCGTATTCTTTCGCGGCTTTCGCGTGTTTCGCGGTCTATTTCTCTAGCACATTGCTGCTGCGAGCATGAGCAGAGCGGTTTCTGTGATTTCGCTTGCGGCACCCAGGAGGTCGCCCGTCATGCCGCCCGCCTTCTTCTTGCAGAGGCGCCCGAACGCCCTGCCGAGGGCCAGTGCGAGAAACAGTGCGATGACGGGACGCCAGGCGAACCCTCCAAAAATGATGACCAACGCAACCGTTGACCACGCCGCGGGCATCCATTGGCTCCGCGAGGCGCCGCTGATGAAAGCGCTTCCCGTTCCGCCGTCCGGCCTCGCATAATCGTGGACTGTGGCGAGGTCAACCTGGACGGCTCGCGATATGGCCATGGCCACGATGATCCAATTCAGGTTCCCGTGGGAGGCAAGCGCTGCAATGCTGGTCCATTTGGCGAGTAGAACCAGTACAAGGGCAACGGTCCCGAATGTTCCCAGGGCAGAGTCCTTCATGATCGCCAAAACACGATCACGGTCCCAGCCGCCCCAGAACGCATCGGCACAGTCCCCAAGCCCATCCAGGTGAAGACCGCGTGTCAGCAGTACCGAGAGCGCAACGCCGACAACGGCAAGTCCACCGGACCAGTGCGTGGCATACTCCAGCAGGGTCAGCACACCACAGATGATCAGCCCGAGGAGGGCTCCCACAGCGGGGAACCATGACAGCGAATCTGAGGGTCTGCCTGCTTCGTCGCCGGGTATCGGCAGAATGCTCAGCGTCCGTAGCGCTGTCACGAGTCCGCCGGGCAGCAGGTGTTTCTGTGTGGGCGTTTCCATTGCCAAAGCCTATGACAGGTGCCGGCCCTCGTCAACGGTTGCTGACACCGGCGCCGCTAAAGGTTGCCATTTCGTTGTAGACCTTGATGGCCGCGTCAATCGTCGTCATGGCCAAAGCCCCGCCGGTCCCTTCGCCCAGTCGCAAGCCAAGATCCAGGATTGGCGTAACTTTGAGTTCTGCCAGGATCTGTGCGTGTCCCTGTTCCTGCGACATGTGACTGAAGAAGAGATAGTCCTTCACGGCCGGGCACATGGCTATCGCCACCGTGGCCGCCGCCGTTGATATGAATCCGTCAACGACGATCGGAATTCGTTTGGCTGCGCCTCCGATGATCAAGCCGGCAATGCCTGCAATCTCGAATCCCCCCAATGCGGCCAGCGTTGAAAGTGGCGTTGATAGCCGGTCGCGATTCACGTGTAGAGCCTGGCCAATGGTCGTGATCTTGCGCTGTACGCCGGCACTGTCGACGCCGGTTCCCCGGCCCGTGATGTCAGCGGGGTCGCATCCCAGCAGCGCGCAGTAGAGTGCTGTCGAAGGCGTTGTGTTACCTATCCCCATATCACCAGTTCCGAGTAGCGTGATGCCATCGACCGCTGCCTCGTTCGCGATGGTGATTCCGCTCTCCAAGGCCATTCGGGCCTCGTCCCCCGACATTGCCGGTCCAACGGCGATGTTGTCTGTGCCGAGGCGGACCTTGCATCGCCGGAGTGTCTCGGGGGCACCATCGAAGGGATCATTGACACCCATGTCGACCACCAGCAGGTCACTGCCGGCGTGGCGGGCAAGCACGTTGATGGCGGCGCCGCCGGCGAGCATGTTCATGACCATCTGTGGCGTCACCTCCGGGGGAAACGCCGAGACCCCCTCTACGACGACGCCATGGTCGCCACCGAAACAGACAATACGTTTCTTGGGAATCGCGGGAGTGGGCGTGTTCCGCGCGGCACAGAATGCTGCTGCAATACTCTCAAGCTTGCCAAGGCTGCCTTGCGGTTTGGTCAGGTCGTCAAGGTGAGCCTGTATCTGGTCATCGAGTTCGTTCGTGACAGGGGTGATTGCTTCGAGTGTTCTGTCGAGTAGAGTCATCATCTTCCTTTCTGCAAAAAAAAGGACTCCTACAGGTGCACGAAACACCTGCAGGAGTCCTTTACCATTAGACTACCGTTTCATTACGCACATCCACAGGTCTTCTGACTCCGGGGTCATTCCGGGGAACCGCCTTCCCGTGTCGATGCGTTTGCTCGACCCAGTGGCTGGCCAATGGCCGTAGTCCCCGGTCTCCCGTTACAGCGGCGGGACCGTTGCGGAGTTTCACCGCATTCCGAGATGCAGATGTGCCGTCAAATTTGCGCTACTGTGCCTGCACCAGTCATGAGGTGCAAGCCTCGATTATCAAAATTCACTATCGGGGGTTGCCCTGCAGCCATTCCCGTTGATACTGTTCCCTGGAGAGTCAGGAAAGGAACCGGTGTTATGGAAAAATCGATCAAATGCGTTCTCTCTGTAGTTGCTTGTTTCGTGGTGTTGGGGCCCTCCCTGTCGGTTCACGCAGACGATGCAATCTTTCCGCTGGCCAAGTCTATGGCCGGCGACCGTCCGCTTCCGCTGCCCTGGGGGATTGGTGTCACGTTGCACCAGCAGGACCAGAACTACTCGCTTGGCCGACTCGACATCGATATCCCGATAGACCTTGCCCTGGCGCAAGACGTGGAGGTGGAGAACACGGTGGGGGAGGCGAATCTGAAATTCGATCTCTGGCTGCTTCCGTTCTTGAACGTGTTCGGGTTGTTGGGGCGTATCGAGGGGGAGACGACTGTTGATGTGACGCCGCTGATTTCTGATCTCGCCGTGGAGTATGAAGGGATTGTCTATGGAGCAGGGATAACGTGCGCAGCCGGTGCGGGCCGCTACTTCGGTTCCTTAACGGCGACCTACACCGATACCTCTCTGGATGCCAGCGACTCCTCGGTTGAGGCATGGGTGGTGACCCCTCGTATTGGTATGACCGCACAAGCGCGAGGGGGGCATCCGATCGTATTCTGGATTGGGGCCATGTACCAGTCGGCAGATGAGGCCCACCAAGGGCGATTGACTGTTCCCGTATTTGGTGAGGTGAACTACGATGTCGTGCTGGAGGAAGAGGAGCCCTGGAACACGCTTGTGGGGTTGAGTACCGCGTTGAGCGATCACATGTCAATCGAGCTGGAGGGTGGTTTTGGGGACCGGACTCAGCTCACCGGGTCGCTGGGGTGGCGATTCTAGGAGTGGAGCTGAAATTGGGCAAGAAACCAGACGCCGGAGCAAGTGAGCACTCGGACCCTGCTCGCACGATGCGCATTGACTTGGGAACGAAACGGAGACGGAAGGCAAAACGCCGTGAGAAACACACGGTTACGATCCGCGCTCCGCGCCGTGGGATAGGCACGACCTCCCTTGATCTCAGGGCGCAGGTCGATGCCGCCGATGAGGCAGCTACGGCTTACGATCGCTTGCTGCAGAGCATCTACGATGCTGTTCTTATCACAGGATCCGACGGGAAAGTTGTCGAGTGCAACCAACGGGCCGTCGACTTCTTCGGCTATCCGCTTGAGACACTCCTGGGGCTATCGATTACCCGTTTCATCTGTGGCGTCGACGAGCCCGTGATGGCATCTATTCGCAAGAACCTGCTTGAGCATCGCTTTACCCTGATTGAGGGGACATGTCGGCGCAAGAACAAGACGACATTCCCGGCGGAGATCGCGATCAACCGACTAGATGTTGAGAAGTCCGGAAAGCTCTGCTTCTTCATCCGCGACATCTCTGTGCGTAAGCGTGCCCAGGATGCGCTGGAAGAAGCCGTGGCGAAGCTCGAAGAGCATGACCGCAACCGGTCACAGTTCATTTCGAATGTTTCCCATGAGCTGCGCACGCCGCTGACGTCGATGATCTATGCGATCACGAATATGCTCAGGGGCGTGGTTGGGCCCCTGTCGGACAATGCCTCCAAGTACCTGGAGATGTTGCAGGGCGACTGTAAACGCCTGTTAACGACGGTGAACGATATTCTGGATCTTCGGAAAATCGAATCCAAAACACTGACCCTGGCCAAGACGCGAATCCCGTATAACCGGCTTGTCAGGCGCAGTGCGACATCGCTACGGGTGCAGGCCGAGCAGAAGAACCTGGCGTTCGAGGTTGATAGTGGCGACGGACTGTGGTTCGTGAACTGTGACGCCCAGAAAATCGAGCGCGTGGTACTCAATCTCGTCGGCAACGCCATCAAGTTTACGCCCAAAGATGGCTGCGTCAAAGTGAAGGTCGGCGAGGATGAGTCACATGAAGGCTTCGTCCGCGTCGTGGTAGACGATGATGGCATCGGCATTCCTCCGGACGCGGTTTCTCACGTGACGGAGCGATACTACACGGTGGGAGATCAGCCGAGTGGGTCAGGGCTGGGATTGGCAATTTCGAAGGAAATTGTCGGCATGCATGATGGCGAGCTGGCGGTGGAGAGTCCCGTGCCCGGCACAAAGGTGGGAACGCGCATCTCATACCGCCTGCCGATTGCTGAGCCTCCGACTGTTCTTATTGTCGATGATGATCCGGCTGTCCTGCGATCGCTGGATGAGCAGATTGTCGAGCATGGCTACCGCGTGTTGGCCGCTCGCGGAGGAGAGGAAGCCCTTGTGCTTGTCGAGAGCGAGTCTCCGGATGTTGTCATCCTGGACCTTGTGCTGCCTGATATTGAGGGAAGCGAGGTCATTCTGCGACTCAAGGGGGATTCTGCAACCGTACGTATTCCCATATTGGTTCTCACCGGCGCTCACCTGAGCCGGGCCAAGGCGGATGTCCTGCGTAATTTCGGCATTCCTGCGATATCGAAGCCATGGGATGAGACGGAGCTGCTTGATGGCGTCGCGAATGCCTTTCTGGCTAGTGTCCCATTTCTGGCACGATAGCCGGAACGCGGAACTCGGAATTCGTCATTCCGCATTCCGAGTTCCGCATTCCCTGAAGGCGGCATTTCCGGTTGACTTTGGCCGGTTTTGTGCGTTGACTGCTCGACAGACGTTGAAACCTGAGTTGGCGTTCTGACTTATTAAGGAGGGGCATATTATGTCCAACGATCCCAAACGACAGATTTTGTTGATTGATGACGATACGAGTTTACTGACGACGCTTAGCGATTTTCTGCGATTCGAGGGCTACGACGTGGTTACCGCAGAGAGTGGCGAGAAGGGCCTGGAGGAGCTGAAATCGATTTCTCCCGACCTGATTATCCTGGATATGAGCATGCCCGGGATGGGAGGCATCGGCTTTCTGAAGGCCATTCTAGATGAGAACGGCAAACCGTCACATCCCGTGGTCGTGCTGACTGCACGGGCGAATATGGCCGAGTTTTTCGCCGACGTGGAGGTCGATGGTTTTATCGCAAAACCGTGTGATCCGCAGGACTTCCTGATGGAAGTCGGACGGATTATCTTTCTGCGCAGTGGCGAAGCCGTTGATACCGCTGAGTCGAAACCCGGGGCCCAGCCACTTCGCAAGCTCCTGCTTGGCGAAGATGATGCCGCGATTGGGGATAGGCTCTCCGACTGGTTTTCGTCGCGTGGCTATATCATCGATCGAGCCACGAAAGGCCCCGATGTGCTGGAACGGGCGATTGTTTCCCGTCCGGATGCCATTGTCATGAACCTCATCCTGGAGGGCATGAATGGTACGGCGGTGGCCGACATGCTGAAGGTGATGCCCAATACAAAGAGCATCCCGATCATTCTACACAGTAGTTCGAGCGAGGGCCTGCCTGCTGCAGCCGGAAATGCGTCGGGCGGCGGCATTGTCGCGACGGTTTCCAGTGATGAACCGGGTGAGATCCACGCGGTCGTCGATACGGTCCTGGGATAGAATCCAAGGAGGCACGCTATGCGCTGTCCGAAATGCTCCCACATGGAAGACAAGGTGTTGGACAGTCGCGTTGCCCGCAACGGTGATGCGACACGTCGACGGCGCATCTGTATTCGCTGCGGCTATCGCTTCACCACTTACGAAGAGGTCGTGCGTCCAAAACTCCGGGTAATCAAGACCGATGGCCGTCACGAGGAGTTCGATCGCAACAAGCTGACAAGCGGCATTGAGCGCGCTTGCGAGAAGCGTCCGGTGAGTGCGGGGGATATCGAAAGTCTCGTTGACAGTCTGATGGAAGAGATCGAGAGCGAGTACGAGCGCGAGGTGGCCAGCGAGATCGTGGGACAGAAAGTTATGGATCGGCTTGAGAAGCTCGACGACGTAGCCTTCGTTAGGTTTGCTTCGGTCTATCGTCGTTTTCGCGACGTGAACCAGTTTGTGAATGCAATCCAAGACATGATTGGCAAGAGTTGATCTGGATACCGAATAGCGAAGAGCAAGCACACGGCACATCGATTGTGTCGCACATTCAGAGTGTGATTGCGGAGAACTGCGGCGACGCGTTGCAGTTGGATACGACCCAGGCCGCGGAGCTGGCGACGGCGGTGGCCTCGTTCGTGGAGCAATATCAAGACTCGGGTGCCTACGTGGATTCGGGGTATCTCGTGATGCTAGCATCGCACGCCCTGTCGTCGCTGGGAGAGAAACAGGCGGCACACCGTCTGGTGGTCTTCGGCTCCGGGCTGGTACGTCCCGCAGAATGGGAAGTGACGGGCGGCGAAGAGGTATGGACGCTGGACTTGCGACAGATGACCGTTCGCGATGATGCGGCACTGGAACTTGTATTCTTCAACAGCCTCAATATCGTGTTGGGGTCGATTGTGGATGTTTGGGATGCTTCCCTCGGACGGGGTGTTCTTGGCTTGCGTCATGTATGCAGCACGGCGTCCGCGTTGCTTAGTGGCGGCAAGCCACGTGCGGTGTCGGCGCTGGCCGATGAGATTAGAAGGACGTGCGAGGCGAAGCTTGAGCAGGTCCATGGCGAGCGCAAGTGGCAGCACGTCCCGTCCGTGATGAATCTGGATCTGTAGGTGGAGAGCATGGAGATCGGCATGCAGAACTCAAAGCAGAGCGCACAGACCCGAAGGGGATTTCTGGCGCGTGCTGTGGCAGCAGCGGGTGCATCGGCGCTGTGCGCTGGTCGCAGCCGGGCCGCCACAGTCAAACAACTTCTGCCGCCTTTTGACCTGGACTTCCTTGAAGGCGACGTCTCGCTGTTGCGGCGTGAGACATGGACGACCGAATCACCCCGGGCATGGTTGCTGCGCGAGGGCGGCGTCTACGATCGCATCACCGTGCATCACCAGGGCGGTCGCCCCAGCATAACGCGTAACCAGAATGGCGTTGCTGCCGAGATCGACGCCGTTTACGGAGGCCACCATAGGCTCGGTTACGGCGACATCGCGTACCACTTTGTCGTGGACTACGCTGGTAGGGTCTGGGAAGGGCGTTCCCTGGCTTACGAGGGCGCCCACGTGAGTTGTCATAACGGTCGTAACCTGGGCGTCTTGATGCTTGGCAATTTCGAGCAACAGACGCCGTCTGGAGAAGCGATTACGGCGACCTCATCGCTCGTGGACCTGCTGCGTGACCGTTTTGGCATCAAGCGCCACCGCGTGTACGGACACCGGGACCTCGGGTCCAGCGTGTGTCCGGGGAAACACCTGTACCCTCACGTTGTCGCCATGCGAGAGGGCGATCCCGCCGAGAAGAAATCTGAAAATACGTCTAAAGATAAACCCATAATAGCCGAGGAGAAGAGACATGATAGCTGATGCTGTGATTCGTGAACGTCTTAACGACACATTGGACCAGGCCGAGTTTCCTGAGTCATGCGGTGCTGAACGTGGCAAGGTGCGTGAGTGGTGCAAGATGGGTGACCAGCGCGTCATCGTTACCAGTGACCGCATTTCGGCTTTCGATGTCGTGTTGGGAACCATTCCATTCAAGGGGCAGGTGCTTAACCAGCTTGCCGCATTCTGGTTCGATAAGACCAAGGATATCATTCCCAACCATATAGTCTCGATGCCGGATCCCAACGTGGTTGTCGTTCGGGAGTGCGAGCAGCTTCCGCTCGAGTTCGTTGTGCGTGGATACATCACCGGCGTGACGAAGACTTCCGCCTGGTACAACTATGAGCAGGGCGTCCGCAACATGTGCGGGAACGTGCTTCCCGACGGCTTGAAGAAAGACCAGAAGTTCGATACGCCGATCATCACGCCGACGACGAAACATGAGAAGCACGATCGAAACGTTTCCCGCGAGGAAGCGATCGATGAAGGGCTGATCGATGGCGAGACGTTTGATGCGGCCGCCGAGCTCTGTCTGAAACTCTACAACTTCGGCGCTGAGTATGCGGCCACGCGCGGTCTCATCTTTGTCGACACCAAGTACGAAGTCGGCAAGATCGATGGCCAGCTCGTGATTTCAGACGAAGTCAACACACCGGATTCGTCACGTTACTGGTACACCGATACCTACCAGGAACTGTTTGATGCTGGCGAGCCGCAGCGCAAGCTCGATAAAGAATACGTCCGTGAGTGGCTGGCAGCCCAGGGCTTCCGGGGCGACGGCGAAGCGCCGGTTCTTAGCGACGAGGTGCGTGTCGAGGCCGCCAAGCGCTATATCCAGGCTTACGAGCTCATCACGGGACAGGAATTCGTCATCACAGACGAGCCCGTCAAAGAGCGCGTCAAACGTGCCCTCGCAGAGGTGTGCGCGTAGGGATCTGAATCCTAACGGATCCAGCTACAGCGCTGTCTGCGCAGGGGTGTGGTCCCGTAGCTGGATTCGTGAGAATTTAGCCGGCATGCATTACTTCAACGCCACCTCAATCCGCGTCAGTGCTTCTTCCACGTTTTCGCGGCTGTTGAAAGCGCTGATGCGGATATAGCCCTGTCCGCAGGCGCCGAATCCGCTTCCGGGGGTTGTAACGACCGAGGCTTCGTTGAGAAGGCGGTCGAAGAACTCCCAGGAATCGGTTCCTGTCCGAATCCAGATGTAGGGCGAGTTCTCGCCCCCCACGATTTCGTAGCCTAGTCCCGCCATGTGCTCGCGAATCAGTGCGGCATTCGCCATGTAGTAGTCGGTCAGTTCCCTGACCTGCTGTTTGCCTTCAGGACTGTAGACCGCTTCTGCGGCACGTTGAATGGGGTAGGAGACGCCGTTGAACTTGGTGGTGTGGCGGCGGTTCCAGAGCGGATGCAGCGGCCTGGCTTCACCGTTGCTGGTGTAGGCCATGCAGCTCTTGGGGACGACGGTGTACGCGCAACGCGTTCCGGTGAATCCCGCTGTCTTGGAGAAACTCCGGAACTCAATGGCGACATCACGCGCTCCCTCAATCTCGTAGATGCTGCGCGGCAATTCAGGGTCTCGGATAAAGGACTCGTAGGCCGCATCAAAGAGAATCAGCGCCTTGTTTGCTTTCGCGTAGTCTACCCACGCCTTGAGCTGGGCCTTGGTGGCAGTCGCCCCCGTCGGGTTGTTGGGGAAACAGAGATAGATAACGTCGACGGGGGTGTCCGGAATGGCCGGCACGTAGTCGTTCTCAGCCGTGCTTTCAAGATAGACCATACCCTGGTAGCGGCCGTCTTTCCACGTGCCGGATCGCCCCGCCATGACGTTGGTGTCGACATAGACAGGGTAGACCGGATCAGGAATGGCGACTTTGACGTCGGCGCCGAAGAGCTCCTGGATATTGGCGCAGTCACATTTCGAGCCGTCACTGACGAAAACTTCATCGGCTTCGATTTCCGCGCCAATAGCCTTGTAGTCGTGATCGGCGATCGCTTCGCGCAGAAAATCATAGCCTTGCTCGGGGCCGTAACCACGGAAGTCAGCATCGCTGGCCATTTCGTCGATAGCAGCATGAAGGGCGGCGATACAGGCCGGCGGCAGTGCCCGGGTGACGTCGCCAATACCGAGCTTGATGACATCGCGGTCAGGGTTGGCCTCTTCGAAAGCCGCTACGCGCTTGGCGATATCTGAAAAGAGATAATTGGCTTGGAGCTTCTCGTAGTTCTCATTGATCTGAATCATGGGATTCCTTCTTCGGTGCTGCGACCGGGTCGAGGACCCAGCGCGAGTTAAACCAGAACCACTGCTCAGGAGCGGCCTGGATTTCATGGTCTAGCATTCCAACAACGGTGGCGGTCATTCTCTGGATGTCGGTCTTCTTGTCAAGGGTCATGTCCGGCTCAATGGTGGGAAGCGAGCGGATACGGTGGTGGGTCCAGCCTTGACGGGTCACGATGACGGGGAAGATCGGCACATTGGCGAGACGGGCAAACGTGGCTGTGCCGGCACCGAGATTTGCGGTGCCCTTCAGCAGCGGCATTTCAACTCCCGGCGTACGCATGCGAGCATCCGGCATGATGGCCAGGATACTGCCCTTGCGAATACTATGCATGACTTTGCGTGTGCTCGTGCTGATTCCGCGAGAGAAGGTGGCAATGCCCGGTTTTCCTCGCACGCGGTCGAAGTAGGCGTTGGTCAGGGGATTACGCTGGCGACCAGGAATGATGACCACGGGTATTCCGCTCAGGGCGTAGGCGATGCCGCTGAGATCCCAGCTTCCCATATGGGGGAGGGCAATGATGCCGCCTTTACCGTTGGCGACCTGTTTTAGAACGATATCCTTGGCCTCCTTGTAGTCAAATACGTTGTCGCACCATTTCTGCGTCACACGCGGCGCACGCAATGTCTCTATCGCGTTGAAGACCGTATTGCGCCAGGAGATCCAAGCCATGTAGCGGTACTGTCGGGGGGTGAAACGGTCACCAAAGACGCCGGCCATTCGTTTCAGCGCCTTCTTGCGGCGGAAACCAAAGACAAAGAAGGCCAGGGCCGCCAGGGCCCAGCCAACGGTCAGGGCCGCACGGTATGGCAGGAGGCAGACAAGGAATGTCACCGCGCGTAGCAGGCCATATTCAACAAGATGCTTGGGTTCGTATTTCATAGTCGGAGAAGTCTATCCCAAGCCTTGTCACTTGTGAAGCGTAGGAATGCGTTTGGAGAATCGACAAGAAATCTACCATTGAACAGTAGACGAGAATTGCGCCGGCTGAATCCAGTCGTTAATCTATACGCACAAAGACTAAAAAAGATTACTGAGGAGGTATTATGCCATCAGTGTTTTCGGTTATCGTTGTTCTTGTCGTTGTAGTGGGGATTCTTGCGATGCTTCTTTCTCGAAATGCTCCGTTAGCCAAAGTTGAAGCCGCGCTTGGACGTGGCGCGAAGGTTGTGGATGTCCGCTCGGCCGAGGAGTTCCGGGAAGGACATTTCCCGGGGGCGATCAACGTTCCCGTGGATCAGATCTCGGCGCGACTGAATGAGCTGGGTGACCCGGCGAAGCCCGTCATTCTCTATTGCCATTCCGGTATGCGATCCGGCAGCGCCCTGCACATCGTCCGCAAGGGCGGCTTCAAGAATGTGGTCAATGGCGGGTCCCTGCGCCGGATGATGGAGCTTGCGGAGACATCACCGTGACAGCCATGGAGGGGCTTCCGACTGGCCTGGTGTCGCATCCCTGTTTTCGTGATCACCGGACGAGCCGGGGACATCCCGAGTGCTCCGAACGTTTCGATGCCGCGCTGGCGGGGGCACGAGAATCAGTGCCGGGCGAGGCCCTGCTGGATATCGTCGTCCGGGAGGCTACATTCGCAGAATTGGCCCTCTGTCACACCGAGGACTACATCAAGACCGCCTTCAGAGATGTCGAGATTGGGCGCTACACGCTGAGCACCGGCGACACGGATGTCTGCGCCGATTCCTTTCGGGTAGCTCAGAATGCAGTAGGCGGTACGCTCAATGCGGTAGGCGCCGTGCTTGAAGGCCGCGTGAAGAACGCCGCCTGCATTCTACGCCCGCCGGGGCACCATGCTGAGGCCGACCGCGGCATGGGTTTCTGCATCTTCAACAATGCGGCAGTGGCGGCGCGCTATGCTCAACAGCGTGAGGGGATTGAGCGTGTACTGATTGCCGATTGGGATGTCCATCATGGCAACGGTACGCAATGGATATTCTACGATGATCCATCGGTCTTCTACTTCAGCACCCACCAGTGGCCACACTATCCCGGCACGGGGATGGCTGATGACGTCGGCGCCGGGCCCGGCAAGGGATACACCCTGAACGTGCCCCTGGCAGGTGGGTCAGCTCGCCAGGAAGTGCTGGGAGCCTTTGAGCGCAAGCTTGTCCCGGCCATGCGGGAGTTTAGACCCGATTTCGTGATCATCTCCGCCGGATTCGACTGCGAAGCCGGCGATCCTCTCGGTGGTTTCGGGCTCCAGGAGAAGGATTTCGTTGATCTGACTCGTGTCATGCTCCAGATCGCCGACGAGCACGCGCAAGGACATCTGATTTCGGTTCTTGAGGGCGGCTATCGCCTCGAAGGGCTGAGAACGTTGTTCGGCGCCCATGTACGGACTATGGCTGAAGGCTGAGAGGCCCCCGGCTCCTGGTCGAGTTCTGCGTCCCAATCACCAGCAACCGCAGGCTGAATTCTCACGACTCCAGCTACATGGGGCAGGAGGTAGCTGGATTCGTGAGAATTCAGATCTTCTGTAACCGTTACCCCTGGCGAGCCGTCCCTCCGACAGCGAGAAGTCAGGATTTTTACGCAAAGTAACGTGTTTGAGATTGATCCCCGTCTACGGGTCGTCTATGGTGCAGGCTCGTTTTAGTTTATTCGGCGAGCGTGCTGAATGTGTGGTGAGGTGGTTGGCCCGGTAACACGTGGTCACCGTAACGAAAGGGATGGGTTGTGGAGAATTTGGTGCAGTATATGTGGTGGATTGCGCCCGTGGCGTCGGTGTTGGCCCTTGGATTCGCAGTGTTCTTCTACAAGAGCATGATGCGGTCGAGCGAGGGGAATGCGACAATGGTGGAGATAGCCCAGCATGTGCGTGATGGCGCATATGCCTACCTAAAGGCCCAGTACAAGGTGGTTGGGATTGTCTTCGTCGTTCTGTTCATCATCTTTACGCTTCTTGCGGCCGTCGGCATCCAGAACCCGTTTGTGCCGGTTGCTTTTCTGACTGGTGGCTTCTTTTCGGGGCTCTGTGGCTTCCTGGGAATGAAGACCGCAACGAACGCGTCCGCGCGTACTGCCCAGGGCGCATCCGAGTCCCTTAACCGTGGCCTGCAGGTTGCTTTTCGTTCCGGGGCCGTGATGGGCATGGTCGTTGTAGGCTTTGGCCTGCTTGATATCAGCATCTGGTATCTCTTCCTCGACAAAATGGCTTTTGCATTGGATGCGGCCGGCAACTACGAGGGCTTCAGCCTTTTGGGCATCGAGTTCGTTAAGGCCGGTCATTCCGGCGCCCACAAGTATGTGGAAATCACAACTACGATGCTGACGTTCGGCATGGGTGCCTCCACCCAGGCCTTGTTTGCCCGTGTTGGCGGCGGAATCTATACGAAGGCAGCCGATGTTGGCGCCGACCTGGTTGGTAAAGTCGAAGCGGGCATTCCTGAGGACGATCCGCGTAACCCGGCCACGATTGCCGACAACGTAGGTGACAATGTTGGTGATGTCGCCGGTATGGGCGCTGACCTCTATGAATCCTACTGTGGTTCGATTCTGGCCACGGCTGCTCTCGGTGCTGCGCTGCCGGCCGTTGCCGGAAGTAACCTGCATGGCATGAATGCAGTCATGGCGCCGATGATCATCGCCGGTGTTGGTATTCTGCTATCCATCGTTGGCTGTCTGATGGTGCGCTGCGGCGACAAGTCGGACATGAAGACGCTGATGAAAGCGCTCACGACCCCGTTGTGGCTGAGCACGGGCGCCATTGCTGTTGTCACTGGCATCATGGCTGCGATTGGCATCGTTACCTGGGGCATTTTCGGCTCCGTTACCGCTGGACTGATCGCCGGCTGCGTGATTGGGCTGCTCACCGAGTACTACACCTCTGATGAGTATGGGCCGACCAAGGGAATCGCTGAACAGGCCAAGATGGGGCCTGCCACCACGATTATTGACGGACTTGCCGTTGGTATGTTCTCAACGGGGTGGTCTACGTTGACAATCGTTGTCGGCATTATCTGCGCATTCGGCCTTGCGGGTGGTTTCTCCAATTTCGCGATGGGCCTCTACGGCGTCGGCTTCGCTGCTGTCGGTATGCTCGCCACGTTGGGCTTCTCGCTGGCTACAGATGCCTATGGGCCGATTGCTGACAATGCAGGTGGCAACGCGGAAATGTCTGGCCTGGGAGAAGAGGTCCGCACCAAGACTGACGCGCTCGACATGCTGGGCAACACCACTGCCGCCATTGGTAAGGGGTTTGCCATCGGTTCCGCCGCGTTGACAGCCATGGCGCTATTGGCCGCCTACCTGGAAGAGGTCCGCATCTGGCTCATGAAGCTCGGATCAGAGGCCGGCTACAGGACTGTGGGAGAGGTGACATTCATCGTCGACAAGGCCAAGGCTGCTGCAGCCGGTGTCTCGGGTGGCGTTGAAATCGCGACTGCCGGGATGTACGACTTCGCCAAGGCCTACGATCTGACGGTGATGAATCCGCAGCTTCTGTGCGGTGTGTTCATTGGCGCCATGATGGCATTCGTGTTCTGCGCGATGACGATGAAGGCTGTTGGCCGCGCTGCTGGCGCCATGGTTAACGAGGTCCGTCGTCAGTTCCGCGACATCCCCGGTATCCTGGATGGTACGGGTACTCCGGACTATGCCAACTGCGTGATGATCTCTACCAAGGGCGCACAGAAGGAAATGATGGTACCCAGCTTGCTGGCAATCGTTGTTCCCGTGCTTGTTGGTATCGTTCTTGGCGTTGCCGGCGTGATCGGATTGCTCGTGGGTGGTCTGACAACAGGGTTCACACTGGCCTGCATGCTGAACAATGCCGGTGGTGCCTGGGATAACGCCAAGAAGTCAATCGAGAAGGATGAGAAGACCTTCCACCCCGAGGATGAGCACAAGGCCACGCCGCTGACAGGCAAAGGCTCTGAGTCGCACAAGGCTGGTGTTGTGGGCGATACCGTCGGTGATCCTTTCAAAGACACCTCCGGTCCAAGCCTGAACATCCTGATCAAGCTGATGACGATGGTCAGCGTGGTGTTCTCGGGCGTTGTGGTTGCCTATGGTGACCAGATCCGCAACCTGGTTGATCTTCTCTCTTCCGGCTGCGGCTGCAAGTAGCGGCGGTCTGACTTACGAATGATTATGACGGGGTCGGGCAGTTTGTCCGACCCCGTTTCTTTTGGCTGAGAAGGTATGAAGGCAACGCTGCTAGGTACGGGTACATCTGCCGGCATCCCCATTATTGGGTGTGGCTGCGAGGTATGCCATTCCTCCGATCCCCGCAACAGACGACGCCGGACCAGTCTCCATCTCGAAGCAGGGGGCATGCATATCCAGGTGGATACGCCCCCCGACTTCCGTGAGCAGGCCCTGGCATACAAACTTCCACGCGTTGATGCCGTGCTGTTCACCCACGCCCATGCCGACCACATATTTGGGTTCGACGATATTCGCCGCTACAACACGATTCAGAAATGCGTTATCCCCGCCTATGCCGATGCGGCAACATTGGCGGACATACGGCGCGCATTTCACTACATCTCCACAGACAAAATCCCCGGATTCTACCGGCCGCAGATTGACTTCATTACGGTTGATGGCCCCTTTCAGCTGGGCGGCACTCGCGTGACACCAATTCCGGTTGAGCACGGTCTCGATCCCACGTTCGGGTTTCGTTTTGACTGTGACGGCAAGTCACTGGCATACGTCCCCGACTGCCGGCGACTGCCAGATGCAAGTATGGCCCTGGTTGCCGGTGCCGATGTGGTGATCCTGGATGCCCTGCGGCATCGGGAGCACAAAACCCACATGACGGTAGAGGATAGCGTAGCAACGCTACAGAAGATCGGTGCTCCCCAGGCCTACCTGATCCATCTCTGTCACGACCTGGACCACGCGACCCTGGCCGCTTCGCTGCCTGAATGCATCGACGTCTCCTACGACGGGCAGGTGATTGAGCTGGGGGGGTAGTGGGCATAGGTGTTAAGTTAAGGCAGAGGTCGTCGCTGAAATACCGAATGACGAAACACCCAAGCACGAAGGAAGCCCGAAACCCAAAAGTCCGAACACGAACACTCAACATCTCAAGAATTCTGGCCTTCGATATTCGGATTTCCTTGGGTATTTGGGTATTTCGTCATTCGTCATTGCCCAATCACGCTGATCTTAGCTTAACACCTATGGGGTAGTGGGTACGCCAACGTCCTACCGTCCCGGCGTAAGCACTTTCTCGAGTTCGCCCCGGTTAGCATCGACAACGGCCTGGCCTGCTTCGAGGAGGAGATGCTGTTCGGCCGGGGTGATGTTGAGGGATGTCATGATCGCGCGGGCATCATGGTAGAGCGCATACCGGTCCTCGGCGGTTTCCAATTCGAGTTCCTTGATCTTGAGCGTGACATTGATCTCGCGTTGCACCCGCCGCAATACGGCATCCGTTTTCGCTCTTCGCAGGTTGGCAAGCTCTTCGTTGATGTTCTCGATCTGGGCTGGGTTCTCCGGGCGAAGGTCGTCAAAACTCAGGAACACAACGTCGATGGGGCCTCTCTTCTCATCAGCAGCCTCGCGAGCCCGCTTGAGAACGTTCCGGCGCAGGAGACTGTGGTCAGAGTCCAGCGCAATCCTCGTGATGCGATAGCCGGCCAGGAGCCCCGAAGGCGAGGTGCGTGACTTGCTGAGCGGGTGCGAGTCGCCTTTATAGGCATCAACAACCAGCAGTAAACGCCGGGGTGCGGGGTCCTGTTGCAACACATCGAACGCGGCCCGGACGCCCAGGTTGTCAATCAAGCCGCCATCCAGGAGATGGAGATAGTCGTTCAGCGGATCATTCGGGGCGGCACAGGTGAACGTTGTCGCGGGGATGGCGGCGGGGAAGGATGCGCTGGTCTTTACGGCGACGGCAAAGGGCAGGTCGTAGCCATCACTATTCAGCTCCACGTCAGTCATGCGATGCGTGTACTCACGAACATGATACTTCAGCAGCATTTCAGGCGTGAACGTGAAACGCGCGCCGTTTTCGTAGACAGTGGCGTTGGCAAACCAGTAGGGCAACGTGGCCGGAAGCGTTCCGTTGGCCGGCTTGAACAGATTCCCCAGGCAGAAGCTCGTGTTGCCGGCTCGCTGGGCGGCTCCCAGGATCGTGTAATCAAACTGCTGTTCAAGCAGGTCCCCGCCATCCATGTACCCCAGCGTTTGCAGGTTGACCCCCGCCGAGAGGAGGATGGACTGGAAATCACGCTCCAGGTGTTTCAGCATCACGTTCTCGTCTGCATGCAGCGCCGTCGCGAAAGAGTAGGGGGCTTCGCTGCGGGCACAGTGGTGATCGAAGCGGGTCGCCAGGTAGGCGCCGGCGGCAAATCCGCCCCCGGACACGGTTGAGAAGTAGTCGACCTCAGACAACAGGTTGCCCGGGACCGTGGACGTGCTGAAACTCTCCAGTCCCAGCATAACGCCGACCGCGAAATTGGCAGCCCGGTGACCACCCCCGGATATCGCCATGGCGACGGCGAGGTCTGGGTCCTGCCCCGAACGTTCTTGAACGGAGCGGTAGGCGGATAGGTTGATTACCGGTGGATTATGCGTGGGTAACCGGTGATCCAGTGATGTGTCTCGCGTGGATGACCCATAGGCCGTCATCATCCAGTTCGCGGTTACGGCAAACAGCAGGAAAAGGCGTGTTATCGTGTCTCCAGAGTGCATGCAGAGCAGGATGCCGACCATTTCAATGGCTGTCAACATTGACGGTCAGGCGGGGGCATGATAAGAACAGGCTTTCCCACTATTTCAATGGCTCAACACACAGGAGAACAGGTGTGATACCTCTGATTCTTGAGGGCGGAATCGCCCATTCCGGTTTTCGTATTAAGGCCCTGATGGACGCGATTCAAACAGCAGCCCCCACGCTTGGGATTTCTGCTATCGAGTCGGAGTACGTCTACTTCGTTGAACGTGCCGGAGACTTGTCTGCCGACGTGCTCGAGAAGACGATGGCCCTGCTTGGTGCCACCGGTGAGCTGGCCGACAGCGATGGCTTCTTCGTCACCCCACGAAAGGGCACGATTTCCCCCTGGTCATCCAAGGCTACCGATATCTTCCATAACTGTGGCCTTTCAGACATTCTGCGCGTGGAAAGGGGCATTCGCTACCGGCTGATCGGCTCAGCCGGATCGGCGCTCTCGGTTGACGAAATAAGCCTTGCTACGGACGCCATTCATGACCGCATGACGGAAGGCATCTATACCGATGTCTCGGATATCTTCCAGCACATGGAACCCACGCCCTTCGTGACCGTTGATGTGACCGGCAAGGGCATTGATGCGCTGCGTGATGCCAACGTCTCGATGGGGCTAGCCCTTAGTGAAGACGAGATCGTGTATCTGGCTGATGCCTACCGCAGCATCGATCGCAACCCGACGGATGTGGAACTGGTCATGTTCGGCCAGGTGAACTCTGAACACTGTCGCCACAAGATTTTCAATGCGGACTGGATCGTTGATGCCGATAAGAAGGATATCTCGCTTTTCGGCATGATCCGCAATACGCATGCGCTGAATCCCGGTAATACGCTGATCGCCTACAAAGACAACTCGGGTGTGATGGAAGGCTTCGATGACGTCTGGTTCCAGGTGCGCCGCGATGGCAGCAACGTCTACGAGTTCGCCCAACGCCAGGTCGACATGCTGATGAAGGTGGAGACACACAACCATCCCACAGCCATTTCGCCATTTCCGGGCGCAGCGACAGGGGTTGGTGGCGAGATCCGGGATGAGTGTGCGACCGGCATCGGCGGCAAGACAAAGGCGGGACTCTCTGCGTTTATGGTGTCCAACCTGCGTATTCCGGGTTTTGTCATGCCCTGGGAAGAGGACTTCGCCGAATTCCCGTCGCGCCTGGCAACACCGCTTGAGATCATGACCGAGGGCCCCATTGGGGGGGCGAGCTTCGGTAATGAATTCGGGCGCCCACAGCTTTGCGGACTCTTCAAGACGTATGAGCAGCGCTATAACGGCCGCTATCGCGGCTACCACAAGCCTATCATGGTCGCCGGCGGGATGGGCAACATCAAGCGCATCCATGTTGAGAAGAACGATATCCCTGAAGGCTCCTACATCATCCAGTTGGGTGGCCCGGCCATGCGTATCGGCCTTGGCGGCGGGGCGGCTTCTTCAATGGATACAGGTAGCAATGCGGCGGAACTGGATTTCGACTCCGTGCAGCGTGGCAATGCCGAGATGGAACGCCGCTGCCAGGAGGTCGTTGACGCCTGTATTGCTCTTGAGGATCAGAACCCAATTCTGAGCGTGCACGATATTGGCGCGGGAGGCCTTTCGAACGGCTGTCCCGAGCTTGTTGCTGAAACCGGCGGTAAGTTCTCGCTGCGCGCGATCCACAATGAAGACCGCTCGATGAGCCCGATGGAAATTTGGTGCTGCGAAGCCCAGGAGCGCTACGTGTTGGCCGTTGCTCCCGAATCACTCGATGGGTTCCTGGCTCTGTGTGAGCGTGAACGGTGTCCTGTTGCTGTCGTTGGGCAAGCTACGGGTGATGCCCACCTGACGCTTGAGGACGAGCATTTCGATAACAATCCAATCGACATCGACCTGGATGTTATTCTTGGAAAACCTCCCAAGATGTTGCGGGACGTTGCTACCCGGGACGAGACCCACGCGGGATTGGATTTCGCGGGCGTGACCGTGGCGGACGCCGCCCAGCGCGTGCTTCAGCTTCCCGCCGTGGCGAACAAAACCTTCCTGATCAGCATCACGGACCGTAGCATTACGGGCATGGTTGCACGGGACCAGATGGTGGGTCCTTATCAGGCACCTATCGCGGATGCGGCTGTCTCGGTGACCTCGTACCAGTCATTCAATGGCGAAGTCATGGCGATGGGGGAACGCACGAATATCGCGATTGTCAATGCGCCGGCTTCGGGTCGCATGGCGATCGGTGAAGCGCTGACCAACGTTGCGGGTACGAATATCGGTTCGATCGCCAAACTCAAGCTCTCCGCCAACTGGATGTGCGCCTGTGGCGAGGATGGCGAGGATGCCAACTTGTTCAAAACCGTTGAAACGGTTGGCATGGATCTTTGCCCCGCCCTGGGGATTGCAATTCCCGTGGGCAAGGACTCGCTGTCGATGCGAACGGTTTGGGATACCTCTGACGGTGTGGCTGAGAAGATGATCGCACCGTTGAGTCTCATCATCAGCGCATTCTCGACCGTGGAGGACGTCCGCAAGACGGTGACGCCTGATCTGAAATCCGGCGATTCGAGCCTGATTCTGTTGGACCTGGGACAAGGCAAGAACCGCATGGCCGGGTCTGCACTTGCGCAGGTCTTTAACCAGGTCGGGAATGACTGCCCCGATCTTGATGATGCCGGGCTTTTCGTGAAATTCTTCGACGCCATGCAGGCGCTTGTCGACGAAGGCATGTTGCTTGCGTACCACGATCGCTCGGATGGCGGCCTGTTCACAGCTGTAGCCGAGATGGCCTTTGGTGGTCGGCGCGGAGTGGCGTTGGATCTTGACGGAATTGATGGTGCCCCTCTGGACTGCCTCTTCAATGAGGAACTCGGTGCCGTCATTCAAGTGTCCGCCGCATGCAAACAGCAGGTGCTGGACATCCTGGAGGAGCAAGGGCTTGCAAGTGTTGCGCACGTGATCGGCGCAACGACGGACAGTAAGCAGCTGACCATCGCGAATGGGACGGAAGAGATCTTCTCGGATAGCGTGGCCAACCTGAACCGGACCTGGTCGGAGTTGACGTTCCAGATGCAGGCTCTGCGCGATAACCCGGCCTGTGCCCGGGAAGAATACGATGGTCTCCTGGACGAGAATGACCCCGGCATCCAGATGTCGCTCACCTATGATCCGGCCGAGCCGCATGTTTCGAGCTCGCGTCCCCGCATGGCGATTCTGAGAGAGCAGGGGATCAACGGACAGGTAGAGATGGCGGCCGCCTTTGACCGCGCCGGATTCGAGTCGGTAGATGTGCACATGACTGATCTCCTGGCCGGGCGTGTGACGCTGAAGGATTTTGCCGGTCTGGTTGCCTGCGGCGGTTTCTCATACGGTGATGTTCTCGGTGCGGGCTCCGGATGGGCCAAGTCGGTGCTCTACAATCAGGACCTCAAAGCGATGTTCGCTGAGTTCTTTGCGCGTCCCGAGACATTTGCCCTTGGCGTCTGCAATGGCTGTCAGATGATGTCTCAGCTTAAGGATATCATCCCCGGTGCGGAGCACTGGCCCGCCTTTACGCGTAACCGCTCAGAGCAATTCGAGGCGCGCTACGTGACGCTTGAGATCATGCCATCCCCGTCGATCTTCATGAAGGGCATGGAGGGCTCACGGCTGGCCATTCCTGTGGCACACGGTGAAGGCTATGCCAACTTCGCGGTCACGGGATCCCGGGATGCTGTAAGCGATGGTGGCCTCATCACGGCCCGGTACGTCGACAACTATGGCAAGCCGACGGAGCGCTATCCGCTCAATCCCAACGGTTCGGAAGGGGGCATCACGGGACTGACGACGACGGACGGTCGTGTCACGATCATGATGCCGCACCCGGAACGTGTTTTCCGCTCGCTGCAGCTATCCTACCGCCCCGAGGGCGTCTGTGAAGGCGACGAAGGTCCATGGTTGCGGATGTTCCAGAATGCACGCAACTTCGTGGGATAGTTCGAACGCAGAACTCCGAATGCGGAAGTTCTCGTCGTCTGCTGGGGAGGGGAACCGCGGATGGGCGCAGATGGGCACGGATGCTCGTCGTCTGCTGCTGATGGGCTCTGCTGAGGCTACTTCTTCGGCTTCTTCTCGAGGTGCTTGATGAGGGGGTCGAGGCCTTTTTCGGCTGTTGCCTTGACCGGCTTGTTGAAGAGGTAGCGCCGGTAGCCATGCCTTATCAGCTCGCGGCTGATTGCCGTGATGGCATCCGGTGACGTGTTGTGCGGGATCTCGATGGTAATACGGGCCGAGGTCTTGATCTTCTGCGATTTGAGCTCGGATGCCAGTTTAGTCAGACCGGTGTACTTTTTGCCTACATAGATACGGCCTTCATCTGAGAGCCTGACAATCGGCGTCTGCTTCTTGCGCCAGAATGCCTCGACATTCTGGCACGGCAACAGTGTCCCGCAGGTGACGAGCAATAGAATGAGTAGTCGTGTCTTCATAGGGCCGAATAATGTCGTTTTTGCCATGGGACGTCAACCGTTTGGTGATGGATACCCCTTAATCAGGCAGGGCCATTCAGTTCTACGCAAGAACTTGGGCTCCGTGCAAGTTACAGGCACCGTTTGATGTCGTAGCGTTGAAATACCCAAATACCCAAGCACCCAAATACCCAAAGAAACCCCAAACCCGAAGCCCGAAGGCCCCGATTAACGGTGGATTCGGCCGTTTTGATATTTGGATTTCGTCATTCCTTGGGTAGTTGGGTAGTTGGGTACTTGGGTACTTGGTGCCATTTCGTCCGTAAGTCGTTCTATGCCAGGAGAATAGTACGGGATCTTGGGCTCTTCGCTACTTTGCGTGGGTCAATGCCCTGTCCACGGACCATTTCAACGCCCAACAACCAACATTCAACTCCCAACATCCAAGTTGGAGAATTCTCAGAAGACTTCGCCAGCCGCTCTTTGATAGCCTATGGCAGATTCTCTCCTCTTCGCCTTGGGCGTTGGTTGTTGGATGTTCGATTGGTAACCGTTAAGCTTGGCGTTCGGGGGTGCTGTTGACTTGGAGTGCGGTGGCAG
>CAZCDU010000002.1:0-22379 GCA_964497125.1 uncultured Victivallales bacterium
ACGTTGCAATCGTTGAACGTTGCGCGTTGCAGACGTTGAACGTAAGGGGATCATTGGGCGGTCATGGCTTGGCTGGGCGTAGTATGCGGTGTAACACGGGATTCTCGCCTTCCGTTGAGAAGGCTGGCTTGCCAAGCCGTAGTCGACGAGCGGTTGCGACCGGTCCGCCTACGCAATCGTCGCGAAACTCGGATTGACTACGGCGTGACAGCCTTCACGCCTCGCAAGCTCGTCGCGAAGGCTGGTGGGCGAGGCGGGACTCGAACCCGCAAGCCGTGAGGCACAAGATCCTAAATCTTGCGTGTCTGCCAATTTCACCACTCGCCCAAGTGGAATCTTATACGTCGTAACTGAAGAAGCGTTTACGCCGGAAGCCAGGGCTGGCTTGCCCGGGCGTAGTTCGCAGCGCATACACGCACTGCCCGGCTTCGTTTCACTCGCTCCGCTCGCTCAAACTACGCCGCGGCAGGCTTCTCCCTTCGCTGCGCTGCGGTCGAAGCCTGGTAGAGGTGGAGGGACTCGAACCCACGACCCGCTGATTAAGAGTCAGCTGCTCTGCCAACTGAGCTACACCTCCATAGCGGCAAAAAAATGGAGCGAGCGAAGGGATTCGAACCCTCGACAGTCACGTTGGCAACGTGAAGCTCTACCACTGAGCTACGCTCGCTCTCCGAAAAGCGGGCAGTAATCTACCGAATACTCCGCGTAATGCAACCCCTTTTTTCTACAGCTTGGAAACAAATGCTGCCAGGGGGCTGACGCCTTCCTCAATGTCCTCTTTGCTGAAGGCGCTGTTTCACTCTCCGCAGTACTGTTCAATCCACGGGGCCGTGCCATCTTCTTCGACCCTGATGATGCCCAGCTCACGGATGGCGTTCTCGGGCGAATCTGATGCATGAGCCGAGTTCACCATGATATTACTGCCGAACTCACGTCGAACCGAACCGGGGCGGGCCTTGCTCGGATCCGTGGACCCGAGAGTATCCCGGATCTTCTCAACGGCATCGACGCCCTTGTAGACCAGGGCCAAACACTCCTCGCGCGCTGCGGTATCCTTATCTTCGTCCCGCACCTCAGAGGGACGATGCCCTGTCATAAATTCAACGATGCTCTCAAACTGCATCCTGGCGAAACGGCAGCCCAACATTCCGCATAGCTCCGCAGTTTCGGTCGAGTCGACGGGAAAGCCGAACTCCTGGGTCAGGGCCCTGGCGGCCCGACCGGCCCCAATATCGACAAATTTGCTGCTCAGCGTATCCACAACAGGACCATAGAACTGCTCAGCCTGCGCAACGGTCATGCGGAACTTCCTTGCGCCGCAGATCCGTAATCCGGCTACGGAGAGAACGTCGATGATGCTGCCGGGGCGTAGACTTGGCATTCTGAAGTTGTCCGGTTTCAACAACACAAGAGTCGTCTGGACATCACCGTCCGGATACGGGGAAGAAGACTCCACAATTCCGCCGTGCTCTCCCATGTACTCAGTCCACAGGCGCAACGTACGATTCGTGCGTTCAACGGTCGGCCCAACCAGCACGGCCGGCTCAAAATAGAGGACCTCACCGTTCGCATCTGCAATGTACTCGCCATAGGTTTCTCGTACGGTTTCGCCGCAATCCTGGCGTAGCGTAGCGCCACCGGTCACCTGCCAGATCTTGTCAACAGCGTCCTCGCCCTCAAAGAGCAGGACCATCACGCGACGCTTCAGGCCGGTAGCCGGATTTGGTGAGTACTGATTGGTGATGTACTGGCCAATGAGCTTGTTCAAACGCACATCGCCATCTGTCGATTCGCTCACCTGCTGTGCATAGCGGTCTGCCAACTCCTGCGGCGGATTCACCATTCGGACTGCAACCAGGTTCAGGTCCGTGCGCGCCAGATAGCGCGCGATCACGCCACCCGTCCGAGACTTGGACAGCGTGTGGGGGTTGATCATTACAAAAGCCAATTCCCTAGCCATTTCTCAGTTCTCCCGTCGACACTCGCTTCAAAGACCACACGGCCATCACACCCAAAGCCCCCGCCATCAGCAGCAGGAAGCCCGTGGCACACACCAGAACTGTGTTCTCGCCCCAGTTCCTCAAGAACAGCTGTACAAGCGCCCACGCCGTGATCGTGGACATGAAAATCATAGGCAATAGCGCAACCCAGAAGTTGGCCTTCTTGCGTACCAGGTAGAGCGTCACGATCAAGAGTGTCAGCGCAGCAAGCAGTTGGTTGGAGGCCCCGAAAACGGGCCAGATGTCCCAGGCATTGCCACTGAAGGCGAGGTAGCCGGACAACGCAACCACGATGCCGGTCGCGAGGAAGGGGTTCCCCAGTACATGTGCTGTGGTCGACTTGGCCTCGTCCCGGCCTTCCCGTGGAAGGAATAGTTCCTGCCACACAAACCGGGTCAGACGGGTGGCGGTATCAAGCGTTGTCAACAAGAAGGCGGCGATCGCCAGGGCGAAGAAGGTCATACCGACCTCAGGCTTCAGGCCGATACGGACGGTAAATGAGGCCAACCCCCTGGCGAAAAGGACCACGGGAGACGTTGAGCCAAGACCATCCATGTAGGCTTCACGCGAAAGGACCGCAACGCTGATCAGGGCCATCAGTGCGAGCCCCCCTTCAACCAGCATAGCCCCGTAGCCGATGGCGCCCATGTGACGCTCCGTATCAAGCTGTTTGGCCGTCGTCCCCGAAGACACCAGCGCGTGGAACCCGGAACAGGCTCCACAGGCAACGGTTACATAGAGAATGGGGAACAGGTATGCGATATTGCCCTTGTGGGTCGCGGCGGACCACCCCACGAATGCGGGCATCTGAAAGGTCGGGGCCGCAATCACAATCCCCAGGAAGCCGGCAATCATCATGGCATAGAGCAGGTAGGAATTCAGGTAGTCACGCGGCTGTAACAGGATCCAGACCGGGACAACCGAAGCCACCCCGGCGTAGATGAATAGTACGATCAGCCACGTCGTTTTCGCGGCCTCAGGCGTCATGCCCAGCGCCACAAGATCCAGGGGGATCTTCGTACTCAGCCAGATAGACGCAAACAGCAGGGGCACGAAAATCACCGTTGCCGGTAGAATCTGCACTCTTAGACGTCCGACCAGGACCCCGAAAACAGGGGCCATAGCGATAAAGAGCAAGGATGCTGTCGCGACGGCCGGCTGCGCCACGAAGGTATTGGCCACGAAAATGGCGAAAATGGCGACCACGAGGATCAGGGCCGACCACGAGAACAGGAGGAAGATCTGTCGACCGGCATACCCGAGCTGTTCCTCGATAACTTTGCCAATGGAACGCCCTCCATGCCGGATCGAAAGGAAAAGCGATGCGAAATCGTGCATGGCGCCAATGAAGATGCACCCGAAGATGATCCACAGCACGACAGGTCCCCAGCCAAGGTAGGCCGCCAGAACCGGTCCCACGATCGGCCCGGCCCCGGCAATCGATGCAAAATGGTGGCCAAACAGCACGGGCAGACGCGTCGGCACATAGTCGACACCATCCCGTTGGGTATGCGCAGGCGTTTCGCGCTCCGGGTTCACACCAAATAGGCGTTGCAGATACTTCCCGTAGATGACATACGCCAACACGAAGCAGACTGCACCGCCAGCAAGTAATACCGCACCATTCATAACGGCGTTCCTCCCTCAACGTAGCCAGACAGCATACGATCTGCCTAAACCCACTGTCAATCAAGACAGCGAGCTTTTTGGGCGTTTCTAGCCGCGTCGTAGGGCGGTAAGCAGCGACGCCATATCTGGCGGCAGCGGGGCCTCGTAACGGATACGCTCTCCGGTGGCCGGATGGGTGAGCACCAGCGAGGCGGAATGCAGCATCTGGCGGTTCACAGCCACGGGGAGTGGACGCCGAGAGTAGCGCCCGCCATAGACAGCATCACCCACGACAGGATGGCCAATGTGGGCCATATGAACACGAATCTGGTGGGTTCTTCCGGTTTCGATACCGACGCGCATGCAGCAGAAGTCAGCAAATGCCTCGGTAATGCGAAAGGTCGTTGCAGCATCGCGTCCCCGGGCAGGGGTCGCACTCATCTTCTTGCGGTCACGCGTGCTGCGGCCGATCTCGGTCTCAATGCGCCCCACGCCCAGATGTGGCACACCATGCACAATCGCCACGTATTCCTTTTCGACCTGCCGCTCCCTGAACTGCCGCGTCAAAGCATCCATGGCCGCCTGCCGCTTCGCCACCACCATCACGCCGCTTGTATCCCGGTCGAGGCGGTGCACGATCCCAGGGCGAAGCTCGCCTCCAACGCCTTCGAGATCCTTGCAGTGAAAGAGCAAGGCATTGACCAGCGTGCCGTCGGCATGCCCTGGGGCAGGATGTACCACAAGGCCGGCAGACTTGTTGATCACAACCAGATCTGTGTCCTCGTGAAGAACATCCAGGGGGATGTCCTCGGGCTCGATTGCCACAGCCTGGGCCGGCGGGACCTCCACAACCAGTTCCATACCGACACTGGTCTTGGTATGGGGCTTCACGGCAGAGCCGTCGGCAAAACGAATCGCCCCAGTCTTGATCAACGACTGAATACGTGCGCGGGAGAGCTCCGCAAATGTCTCTGCCAGCCAGACATCGAGACGAATCCCCGCTTTGTCGTCTGGCACACGACAGTTAGAACGGCCGATCGGCTGCATGGTGCTACGACTCCGCCCGGGACTGTTGCCTCCTGAGCAGCAGCACCATCAGAACAACCACGCCGACCGCGAACAGAAGCACGCTGGCAACCTGGCCAATTGACAGCCCACCGACAGCCAGGCGATCGCCGCGATCCCCGCGGAAGAACTCCAGCACAAAGCGCCCCAGTGCGTATAACAGCAGGTAGGCAGCGCTAACGGACCCCCTGCGGGGAGACCGCCGGAAAATCCACACCAGGAGGCCGTAGATGAGCAGGTTATATCCGGCTTCATAGAGTTGGACCGGGTGCACCCCCCGGCTGGTGGCAGCCAACTGGTCAATCAATCCAGCCTGGTAGTGCACGTTCCAGGCTGGGGCGCCCTTGGGGAAGTGTACGGCCACGGAAGCGCCCGTACAGCTACCGAAACAGCAACCGTTCAGGAAACAGCCAATCCGCCCGAAGGCGTGCGACAGAGGTACCGCGGTCAGCACAAAATCAAGCAAGGGGATGGCGGGGACCTTCTGGCGATGCGCGTACAGGAAAATAGCCACGCCCGCAGCGGCAAATCCTCCGTAGAAAATGAGTCCACCTTCGTCAATGCGTAGAATAGAGAGGGGCGCCGACGCATACTCTGACCAATTCTCAAGGACGTAAGCCAGGCGCGCTCCGAGAATACCGGAAACCATGATCCAGAACATCAGGTCTGCGCAGAACTGAGCGTCACGCCCCCGCGTGCGCCCCAGAACAATCCAATTAGCAAGGCCGGCCACAAAGCCAAGAGCCATCATGACCCCATACCAGTGAAGGGTCAGTGGACCAATTTCGATAAGTACCGAGTGCATTTCTGGCTCCCAAGTTTCGGGGCATTAACCCATACAAGAGGCTAAACGGTCAACACCCCGTTTTCTCTATAGACATCGTGACGCAAATCCCTATCATGTCGGGACCATGGAGAATGAGAACGAAGAACACGTAGCCGAGCCCGAGCTCGTCGAGGACTCGAACGCGCCTGAAGCGTCGGCAACGCAGGAACCCGAAGCAAGCGCCGAAACGGGTGAGACCGGTGCGCCTGCGGTTACTGTTCTCACGGATCCGGTCAACGAATTCCAGTGCTCCAAGTGCGGCTGCCGCATTGACACAACCGGCCTTACCGCTTTCACGCAAGTAGAATGCCCCGATTGCAGCGCTATCGAGGGCGTCCCGGCCCGGCTGGGGAATTTTCTGCTCCTTAAACTCCTGGGAATGGGAGGCATGGGCGGTGTGTTCTACGCCAGGGACGAAACGCTTGGTCGGTTCGTTGCGATCAAGGTTATGCTGCAGAGCCTCGGGGATGACGCCTCGTTCATTGAGACCTTTCGGCGCGAAGCCCAGGCCATCGCGAAGCTGAACCACCCCAACATCGCTCAGATCTACTCGTTCGGACAAGAGAAGGGGCAGCCCTACATTGTCATGGAGCTCGTCAACGGACAGCACGTGGACGAGATGATGGAGCAACCGGGCGGAATCTCAACCGCGCTGGCGATGCACATCTGCTTCGAAGTGGCCCAGGGGTTAAGCGCTGCGGATGAGGCCGGCATTGTCCATGGCGATGTGAAGCCCGAGAACATTCTCCTGAGCGACAAGGGCCGGGCCAAGGTGGTTGACTTCGGGTTGGCAACCGTGGCCCATGCGGCCGCATCGGATGGCATATGGGGGACCCCCTACTATATCGCCCCGGAGAAAATCCGACGCCAGAAAGTTGACTCCAGGGCTGATATCTACAGCCTGGGAGCCACGCTCTACCATATTTTGACCGGCAAGCCACCGTTTGAAGGCGAAACCCCCGTTGAAGTCGTGAAGGCCCGTCTTGACCAACCGCCGCCCGACATCAAGGAGGAGTGCCCGGATATTCCTAACGAAGTTGCCGCGCTCGTCACTCGCATGCTGGCGACTGAACGAACGGAGCGCTATCCCACGTACAAATCTCTGCTGAGCGACATGCGCAAGGCCATGCAGGCTGTCGGTGATGACCCCGTTAAGACCGAGCGACTGGGCGGCAAACATATCCGCATCAAGAAAAAGAAGCGGACCTCCGCTGCCGTCTCCTCATCCACGACGGGAGACGCAACACTTGGCGGAGCGGCAGAAGGTGGTCGCAAGAAGAACAAGATCGTGATTCGCAAGGACAGGGGCACTCCCGCCATCTCACTGAAGCGGACATCAAATGTGTCCGGCAAAGTCGAGATCGACGAGGATGTGGAGCCCGAGCCGACCCCCGAGGAGTTAGAGGCCCAGCAGCAGGCGAGAACCAAGCGCCTGCACCGTACGCTCACGATCATCGCCATCGTCCTGGTCCTCTGCATCTGTGGTGGTATCGCGGGCTTCATGATTCACCGCAAGAAGAAGATCACGGAGCAGCGAGCCGAATGGTTTGCGCGGGTAAATGCACAAGAAGCCGCGGCGGCGAGTTATAGCCAGATCACGGAGGTCGCATCGAACGCCGTGGCCATAGTGCTGAAGACACGCGACTATGAACCGACGATCCGTGACACAATCCTGGCGATCACGGGACAGGAACTTGTTGTCCCGGAATTGGCACCTGAACCTGAACCGGAGCCGGAGCCAGAGCCGGAGCCGGAGCCGGAGCCGGAAGACGCCGCAGCTGCCGAGACCACGAAAGAGGAGGCCGACGACGCTGAAGTCGGCGATGAGGAGCCCAAAACCGAGGACGCTGAGGACGCCGAAGCGACACCAGAAGCTGCGCCTGAAGAGGAACCGGTAGAGGACGCGGCACCGGAACCAGAGGAAACAGAAACGGCGGAGGCGGAACCGGAAGCCGAGGCCGAGGCCGTTGGAGAAGAGGCAGTCGAGCCCGATGCCGCACCCCCTCCCGAAGAGGAACTTCCTCCTATTGCGATCACCGCCCGCAACACCATCACGAACTTGCAGAAGCTCCGTCGTATGAACGGCCGCATACAGGCCTTGCTTGAGCCGTCAGAACAGGCGGCCAAGGCGGCCAAGAATGCTCGCACATCCGGGTCCGCAAAGAGCGCCGCAAAGGCCCTCAAGGAAATGGAAGAGAAATCCGCTCTGTACATTGAGAACGCCAAGGAACTCTACGATGCCGTTCGCGAGAAATATGTGGAGATCGAGAAAGAGCGGGAAGCACACGATGCTGCAGTCAAAGCACAGCGTGAAGCCGAACTGGCAGAGCAGAAGCGCCTGGAAGAAGAGGCCGCCAGGGAGCGCGAGCGGTTAGCCCTTGAGCGACAGGCCGAGACCGAAAAAGAGCAAGCCAAGGCAGATAAAGAAGCTATGACGGAGCTCTTCACCTTGCATGATTTTGATACTATTGTTTCGACCCTCGAGGGCAAGCTCGCCGAATACCAGACTGAAGGCGGCAAGGCGGCCTTCATGGTTGTACTGGACCGCTTCAAGTATGTTGCCGGCATGCGGACCATCCTTATCGGCGCCATCAATGCTGAGCCTTTCCCCTGGGGTTGGGGAACAGGCACCTCTGCGCGCGATGTTGAGAAGGCAAGCCTGAAGGGAGTTTCCATTGTCGGCAGCTCGGCCGTCTATCCCTGGAAAGCAGTAAGTGTGCGCCAGATGCTCAAATTTGTTGACCACTACCTTGCCTCACGCAAGCTGAAGGCAACGGATAAGGCAAACCTTGCGTTTGGGGCCGCCATCTACTGTGATGAGTTCGGTGAAAAAGGCAGGGCGAAAGCGAAAGTATACCTGAACCGAGCCCTCGATTCCGGGTTCGCGCGGTCTGAACAGGAGCGCCTGGTAGAAATCGGGTGGTAGACGAGAACGAAGGAGAATTACCCGTGGCACCAGCAAAACAGATCAAGGTCCACAAGGGCCAATCCAAGAGTGACAGGAAGCCCAGGCGCAAGCTCAGTGGAGGCAGAAAGAAGAGCTCGCTAACCCCCCTTTGGATTCTGCTGGGGCTTATGATCATCGGTGGATCAACGGTTGTCTACACGATCAAATCCAACACGCGCAAGGCAAGAGTGACTGCCCATGCGCTGGAACAACAGCGCAAGAAAGCCGACGACCTGTGCGAGGCTATCAGCAAGACAGCCGCCTCAATTGCCCGCCTCGACCGTGATGTGGAGTCACTTCGCTCGGCCGCCAGGGAGGACGTTACGGCCATCCCGGAATCCCTTGCGCCACCGCCGGCAGACGAAGCGCCTTCGGAGCAATTTGCGGCGCGACCGGGATTGAAGACGGACCCGGAAAGGCTTGTGGGCCTCGAGAAGGAACTGAATGAACAGCTCCATAAAGTTGAAGCCGTTATCTACGATGCGGGGGAGATTGAGGCCATAGCCAATAGCGACAGAGCTAGCGTCCGGCGGGACATTGATCCCCGGCGCAATGCCCTAAAACTGTCGAGTCTCAATGCCAGCCTTTCCCGGATTCAGAAGAGCACGAAAGACGCAGACAAGAAACTTGAATTGGCCAGGACCATAGCCAAAGAAGTTGAGGACCTGTCAAAAAAGATCATTGAAGACGACCGAAGAAGAAAAGAAGAGGAAGCTCGGAAGAGTGCGGAGAAGAAGCGTCGCGAGCAACTGCAGGCCGACACAAAACAGGCAGAGAAACATCGGGCCCAGATGCTCGCCAGCATCAAGGACTTCAAGATGGAGCAGGCTCACGCAACGCTCACGGCTCCCGGCATTTCCTACCATACCGACGAAGGTACGGCACAACATCAGCTCATGGTCGAGCAGAGCAAGGAGTTGCTTGCGATGAAAACAACCCTGCTCGGCTTCCTCTCTGAGAAGCCGTTCACCTGGGGCTGGCGACAGGACGGGAGCCCCCGGGACATCACGGGAGCGACCGTTGAGCATCTTCTGGTCGGTGAGCGGAAAATCCCCTGGACCCAGGTTTCCCTGCCGCAGATGTGGAGTATCATGAACGAGTACTTCTGCGGCACCAAAGTGAAACCAACGATCCGCTCGAACTACAGTATTCCAGTGTCCATCTACTTCGCCACGAAGGGGAAGATCGACCGGGCTGAAACGATCCTGGAAACGGGTGTCAGCATGCTGCCTGCGCTGGAAACTAAAGCCAATCGGTTGGCCCGCCCGCTGATCGACTCGCTATAGCCAATTCATCATCTTGATCCGCGTTGATCCGGATCCAGTCGCAGTTGAATCTGACGGATTCGGCTCGCCCCAAAACGGGACTGGAGATTCTGAAGCATCTGCTTGGAACCATAACGCTTCAGTTCATTCAGCCATACAGAACTATCCACGAAGACAGTGAGCCGACTGCCGTCCAACCGACCGGGACGCGTATGCGCACCAACGGCGGAGCCAACGACCTTCGCCCATTCATTGGCGAGGGTGTCGACCCAGTGATCGCCATCCAGACCGAACTGCTTCATCACCTTGGGAAGCGCCTCACCAAGCGCGTGGTCACCCGTTCGCGGGGGTTGGGGGCCGGGAGCAATGCGGCATCGCTCCCGGTGCACGGTCCATTGGCCCTTGGTCATCCTCTGCTTTGGTTTGTCACTCACAGTGACCTTATACAAAGGAATTGCAGACCGGGGCTACTTCTTTTTCTTGGGCTGCTTACGTTTCTTAGGCTTCTTCGGCCCTTTGGATGGGCCGCCCGGGCCAGGGCCTCGCTTGCCAGAGGACGCTTTGCCTGGTTTCGTGTGACGGCCATACCGCTCTGACTTGTCGTGGTGCGTGGGTTTGCGACGTTCAGGATGCCGGTGCCGCTTGTCGGGCGACTTACTGTCATCTGTCTCCACGCGGACATCCTTCCCATGATAGGTAGCCATACCAAGCGAGACCATGATCGACTGCACATCCTTGGGCGCAACGTCAAAGAAGGAGTGCTTCCGCATGATGTCAATGCGGCCAATGGGAATATCGTGGCCACCCTCACGACAGATGAGTCCGGTTAATCGACTCGGATTCATACCATCCATGCGCCCAAGGTTCACGAACATGCGGACCAGGAGTTTCTGCGGGGGCAGTTTTCGCTCTCGGGACCCTCGTGCATCCTTGCCGCCCTTACGATCGGGCCGCGAATCACGGCCACGTTTCTCGTAGCCACTGGGCAGCAGTTTCTGAGCATTCTGGTAGTAGGCAAGCAGGCTGTTGAACTCGAGGGAGAGAAAACGAGTGACAAGATCCTCACGTTCCAATCCCTCGACAGACTTAAGGATGTCAGGAAGGTAGGGATCAATCTCGGCGTGGTTGACTTCAACATCCTTGATACGAGAAACCAACCTCAGTAGCTGGGCCTTGCAGATGTCTCGAGGTGAGGGAACATCGCGATAAGCAAACCGCTTGCCAATCAGTTTTTCAATCCGGTGGGCCTTGCCCTTTTCACGCATATTGATGATCAGGATTGAGGTGCCCGTCTTGCCCGCCCTGCCGGTGCGGCCACTCCGGTGCGTGTAGCTTCCCGGATCCTCGGGGATGTTGTAGTTGATGACGTGCGTCAGGTCGTTGACGTCCAGACCACGCGCGGCGACATCCGTCGCAACAAGAAGTTGAAGCGTCCTGGCGCGGAACTTCTCCATGACGCGGTCACGCTGGATCTGCGAGAGATCCCCATGTAGCGAGTCCACGTTGTAACCATCCCGAAGCAACCAGTCGGCCACGTTCTGCGTGTCCTGGCGTGTTCGACAGAAGATGATGGCGTACATCGTAGGGAAGCTGTCGGCAATACGCTTGAGAGCAACATAGCGATCGCGCTGGTGAACAACGTAGCACTCGTGGTTGACGGTTTCCGCTCCGGCATTGCGTTGTCCCACGGTGATCTCTTCGGCATCGCTCATGTACTTCTTCGCGATGTTGGCCACATACCGGGGCATGGTTGCGGAGAAAAGCAACGTATGGGCGGATTCAGGAACTTCAGTCAGGATTGCTTCCAGATCTTCTTGAAACCCCATGTTGAGCATCTCGTCGGCCTCGTCAAGAATCACGCGCTTGACGCCGGTTAGATCGGCCTTCTGGCGCCGCAGAATGTCAAGCATCCGGCCGGGCGTGGCCACGATGATCTGAACACCCCTCTCCAGAGCGCGTAGCTGCGTATGGATTGGGCTGCCACCATAGACGGCAACCGTCTTCACCGCCGGCGAACAGGCGGCGAATGCCTTGAGATCCCGCGAAATCTGAACACAGAGCTCGCGAGTCGGGCAGAGAATGAGCGCCTGGGGCGAGCGATTATCGTGATCAAGCATGCTCAGAATGGGTAGGCCAAAGGCGGCCGTCTTGCCTGTCCCCGTCTGCGCGAGAGCCACAACGTCGCCCTTGTTCTTCAGGAGCCGCGGAATTACTTGGGCCTGGACGGGGGTCGGTGTCTCAAACCCCATCTTCGAAATCGCGGTTAATAGCTCGGTGGATAGTCCCAGGTCATCAAAAGTCATGGTGAATTCTCTTCTTGGCGCTCTATGCAGGAAGGTGTGTTCGCAAGGCATGGCCGATCTTCTTTCCTGCAGGAACACCGGGAGCTCATCTGAATGGGTGCGGAGTGTGGAGGAGCGGAGGCAGGGAGTAAAGCAGAAAGCAGCGCGTTCAATCGACCTGTAAGGAATCAGAAAAGCCTGCGACTTGTCTACATGAACAGGGAAAACAGTGACAAGCCCATAGAGCTTTTCTACGACGGCGCCTGCCCGCTGTGCAGCCGCGAAATGGAATTCCTGAAGCGTAGAGATACGAAGGGGCGGCTGTGCTTTACGAATATTGCATCGCCAGGCTTTGTGCTGCCCGGCGTTGACCGTGCCGATCTGATGGCGCGAATACACGCACGGTTACCCGACGGGAGCTTCGTCACTGGAGTTGAGGTGTTCCGAATTGTCTATGCTGCCTTGGGGTATAGACGCTGCGTCGCGTTCAGCCGCCTGCCTGTCGTTCGAGGAATGCTGGATGTCATGTATCGCCTGTTCGCTCGCCATCGCCCCCGTTTGGGCTTAGCGTCGCCGCATTAGACAAGCCCAAGCGGCCGGCGGCTCCGACTGATTGGAGTCGAAATGGGTCGCCTTGAGGAACAGAATCTCAAAGAGCGACTCAACGTGTTGGGTAATCTGGCAGGCTGAAAGTACCGGTGGCCCCGTTTCACGCGGTGGACTGTCTGTACTGCCGATCATACTGAACCAGAGCCCGCCCGGGCTGAGACAGTCGTAAACGCGCTGAACGAAAATGTCCCTCATGGCCTCTGCATCGGATGAATGAAAGCAGCCCCGGTCGAAAGCAAGCGCATAAGGGGGTGCCGGCAGCGGCTCTTCGTAGATGTCGGCTTCCTCGAAGCGAATCGTGATGCCATCCAACTCAGCAACCTTGCGCTGGGCTTCGGCCAATGCAAGGGACGATATATCCGTCGCCGTCACATCGAATCCATGTTGGGACAACCAGATCGCGTTAGATCCCGTGCCGCAACCGATGTCAATTGCCCGACACGGCCGTATCGGCCAATCCGCGACCACTGACTCAAGATTCGAATCGTGTCGCCCGGTATCCCAGGGAAGGTCCGCTGTTTCGTAACGGGATTCCCATTTCTCTTTTCGCGTTTCCATGGTGACAGTATCTCCGCTTCGCAGGCTTCGATCCAGCGCCTTCGCACGATCGTGGCCCTCATCACAACCAGAGCGACAGATGACCGGGCGTGTCTTCATCAAGTGTACCTGACGCGAGGAGCGCATCAAGCTGCTCGAGAAGCTGCAGTTTGTCTCTGGGTAATCGCGCCTCGACAGGAACGATGTTCGACGTGTGATTCGCGCGAAACACGGTGCTCTGCAACTCAAGCGCTGCGATCAGTGCCCGGAGCTCCTCAACAACGCCATACTCAGTCGGAAGCGCGAACAACCCCGCCTCGATATCATCGTGCAGTTTCGTCCCGGGAATTGGGGTGACACGCAACGCGGACAGAAGACGCGGCTGCATCTGGTTAAGTGCAGCAGCCGTGTTGGCAGCGTGGGCTGCTGAGTTCTCCACGCCACCAAGTCCGAGCAGCACCATCACCGACATGCGCATCCCGGCCTCCTGGGCCTTGACCCCCGCCTCAACCATTGCCGCGGCCGTCTCGCCCTTACGGCAGGCCGCCAACACGTCCTCGTCGCCGCTTTCCAAGCCCATGTAAAGCGTAGTGAGTTTCAGGGATCTGAGTTGCCGCAGCTCCTCATCTGACTTGGCCGAGATTGAACTCCCGTTGGCATAGACGTTAACTCGCGCCAGCCTGGGCAAGCGCTCATTCAACATAACCAACATCTGCTCAAGCTCTTCAAAAGGCCTGCTCATCACATCGCCATCAGCCAGAAACACACGACGAACATTACCACTCTGACGAGTCGCCTCATCAATCACCCGCTCGACCTCACCAAGCGACATCCGCCGATACGTCATGTCATGGTACATCCCACAAAACGTGCAACGATTGTGCGGGCAACCATGATCAACTTGAATGATCAAACTACCGGCTTCTGCCGGAGGTCTAAACCGGGGTGAGTTCATGCGCTGCAGACTAGGCGGTATGTCATGCTGATGAAAGGCCAAATGCCCACTGCCCAGCTGACAACAGATCGGCATTGCCATATTGCCACCAGGCTGGTAGCATTCTGGAGACCTGAAGAGAGATGCGTATTGATTTTCCCAAATCACACATGGAGGAACATGATGAAACGACTACTTACGCTATCTGCCCTGGTTCTCGGACTCGTGACGGTTCACGCTCAGGCCCACTGCCAGATTCCCTGCGGGATCTATGGCGATCAGGCGCGTTTTGACACCATGCTGGAACACACACAGACCATCGCGAAATCCATCACGGAGATTAAGAAGCTCTCTGGGGATGCCGCAGGGGACGCCAACCAGTTGGGACGCTGGATTCAGAACAAGGAAGCCCATGCCCAGATGATCCAGGACATTATCGGAGAGTACTTCCTGGCCCAGCGTATCAAGGACTCGCAGGACGACTACGTCGAACGACTGAAAATCTCCCACAAGATCATTGTCCTCGCCATGAAGACCAAGCAGTCCACAGATCTTGCATATGCAGAGGGCCTAAAGAAGGCCATTCAGGACTTCCAAACACTCTACTTCGCGAAGTAGAATCGAGAAACCATAGATCACACGGTGATTGATCAGAGATGGCTTGGAGCCCGAGCGTTTACTTATTGTAAACCTCGGCGCAGCCGTTGAGAATGGGAGGAGGAGGTACGGTGAGACCAGCAAGACAGTCACAGTCGTGTGCGTGCAGTGCACACCGACAGTATTCATCTGTCGTGACCGATGGCGTTGAGCGCGCCGCTAGTCGGGGCATGTTGCACGCCGTGGGGTTTTCGGATGACGATTTCAAGAAGTCACAGGTGGGGATTGCCTCAACCTGGAGCATGGTAACGCCTTGCAACATGCACATCGACAAGCTTGCGCGAAGGGCCGAGAAGGGTGTGGCGGAAGGCGACGGCAAAGGCGTCATCTTCAACACGATCACAATCTCAGACGGCATTTCCATGGGCACCGAGGGCATGAAATACTCCCTAGTCTCACGCGAGGTCATCGCCGACTCCATCGAGACCGTTGTCGGCTGCGAGGGCTTTGATGGCGTGGTTGCGATCGGGGGGTGTGACAAGAACATGCCGGGCTGCCTGATTGCATTGGCCAGACTGAACCGGCCTGCCGTGTTTGTATACGGGGGAACGATTCTTCCCGGGAAGCACAAAGGCAAGGATGTGGACATTGTCTCGATCTTCGAAGCCGTGGGAGCCCATGCGCGCGGCACGGTCGACGATGAGGAGCTACATGCCATCGAGAGCTGTGCGATCCCGGGTGCGGGGTCCTGTGGCGGTATGTACACGGCCAACACAATGGCGTCAGCTATAGAGGCCATGGGTATGAGTCTGCCCAACAGCTCCGCACAGGCTGCTGAATCCAAGGCTAAGCGCGATGACTGCCATCGCGCCGGCGTGGCCGTGATGGAGCTCATCCGAAAGGGCATTCGGCCCCGTGATATCATGACCAGGAAAGCGTTCCTCAATGCGATAACCCTCGTCACGGCGCTGGGCGGATCGACGAATGCTGTATTACATCTGCTGGCCATGGCCCACGCTGCCAAGGTGAAGCTGTCCATGGAAGACTTCACCCGCATTGGCAGGAAGGTGCCAGTTCTGGCGGATCTGAAACCGAGTGGTCAGTTCGTAATGGCGGATCTTGTTCGGATTGGAGGAACACTGCCGCTTATGAAGATGCTCCTGAAGGAGGGATTGTTGGACGGCGACTGCCTGACGGTGACGGGCAAGACGCTCAGACAGAACCTGCGTGGTGCAAAGCCGTACCCGAAGGGACAGCAGATCATCCGCCCCTTGTCCAACCCAATCAAGGCGACCGGCCATCTTGTTATGCTGTACGGAAACCTGGCACCGGACGGGGCGGTTGCCAAGATCTCAGGCAAAGAAGGCACTTCTTTCGTTGGAAAGGCCCGCGTCTTCGCCTCTGAAGAGAAGGCACTGCAGGCAATCCTCGACGGCCGAGTTCGTAAGGGACATGTGGTTGTCATTCGCTACGAAGGGCCGCGGGGCGGCCCGGGCATGCGGGAGATGTTGTCACCAACTTCTGCCATTATGGGCAAAGGGCTCGGTAACGATGTGGCCCTCATCACGGACGGGCGCTTCTCCGGGGGCAGTCATGGATTCGTCGTCGGACACGTTACTCCCGAAGCATACGTTGGCGGCCCACTGGCTCTGGTGCGTAATGGCGACGTTATCCGGATCGACGCCAATGCGCGCTCAATCTCTGTCGACCTGCCTGCCGCGGAGCTGAAACGGCGCCACAAGGCATGGAAGCCACCAAAACCGCGCTACCAACGCGGCGTATTGGCGAAATACGCAAAACAGGTGGGCCCCGCATCAGAAGGTGCAGTGACAGACGGATAGGGCTTTTCTCGTCGACGGCTTCACCGTAGACTGCGGCGTTGAATACGCCACCATTATCAGTTGACAGGTGATGTTGAGCTTTATATCCTACCATCTCGATCATGTTACTAATGTTTCGGACGAGCAACACGCAGTCGTGGGCCTGAGCAGAGCCAATCCAGGAGAGTTTTTATGCCGGCAACAGAGCAGCTGACGCAGGTTGAAAAGGATAAGCTTGAGATCAACCCGGACTTTGATTTCCGGGAAGTCGCCGAGCGCCCCTTCGAAGATCTATCGCCGAACGAGATCGGAATGTTCAAGTGGTGCGGCGTCTACCATCAGCTCCAAAAGGGGTACTTCATGGTTAGACTGCGTATTCCCGGCGGTCTCATGACGGCGGAGCAGCTCGCACGGGCCGGTGAGCTGGCGACACAGTATGGTCAGGATGAGCTTTGCATTACCACGCGACAGTGCCTCCAGTTCCACTGGATTCGCCAGCAGGACATCTACAAGATCATCGAGGGCATGGCCGAAGTCGGCATTCTTACTAAGAACGCCTGCGGCGATGTGTGCCGCAATGTTGTGAGCTGTTCACTCCAGGGAGTCTGCCCGCAAGAGAAGGCTGACACCGAGGCAATGGTGATGGCACTGGCTGACGACCCCGTCCTGCGTGACCAGCTCCGGAACCTTCCGAGGAAACACAAGATCAGCGTGAATGGCTGTGCATCAGGCTGCGGACAGGGCCTGATGAACTGCCAGGGCTGGTACGCCGTGACTCGGGCGGGAGCCGACGGGGCAGAGGAACAGGGCTGGGCGTTCACGGCCGGCGGCGGATTGGGCAGCCTCCCCCACATGGGAAAACTGATCTTTAGCTGGGTGCCACCCGACTTGGTTGTACCCGTAGCGCGTGCCGTTGTTGAAAGTCACAACCGGCACGGTGACCGGCGCAAACGGCGGTACGCACGGCTCAAGATCATCGTGGCGAAGATGGACGTTGAGGGCTATACAGACTGCCTGATGGGCATTCTGCGGGAAAGTGGTGCCCAGGGCCTGGAAAGGCTTGAGCGCGCACAAGGAAGTACTCCCGGCCTCAATCCGTTCCCCTACCCCGGCGAGGCAGTCATTGAGCAACGCCAGGGCGGGCTGAGCACGATTCGAGTCATGATCCCGCGGTCGGAAATGACCGGTGGAGAAGCGCAACAGTTCGCCGAATGGGCCGAGACACTGGGCGGCAAGAAGATCATGTTTACGAATCGCCAGAATCTCGAGCTTCGCGACGTACCCGAAGCCAACGTCGAAGCGCTTCGCTCCACAGTCAAGAAGGCGGGCTACCGCACTGATGGACATGAGCATCTCCCCGACATTGTTGCTTGTGTTGGTACGACCATGTGCAACCTTGCCGTTTCCGATACACCCAACACTTACCGACGGCTCATTGACGCTTTTGGCGATGACCGGGATTTGTGCGAGCAGGTGGGGCCACTGCGAATCAACATGAATGGTTGCCCCAACTCCTGCGCACAGCACTGGATCGCGGATATTGGCCTGCGCGGCAAACGCGCGCGCACGGCGGAGGGCAGCGAAGAGGGCTTCGCCATCTTTGTCGGCGGTCGTCTCGACGGCGATGGCCACATTGCCGAGCATGTCATTGACGTCTCCGCTACGGCCACGGTGCCGGCCATCCGCGTCCTGCTACAGATCTATCTTGATCAGCGTACCGACGGGGAACGCTTTGGTGAATTCACGCGGCGAATCGGCGGCGAAGCGTTGGGACCCCAGGTCCGGGAGCGACTTGAGGTCGTTGAGCAGGAGCCGATCAACATCCGAAATCTCCACCTGCAGAACAGTTTGAATGCCGTATTCGAGGAGGCGAAAAGCCATGAGTGATTCACTGGACTCAACCAATCAGCAGGCCCGGACGCTTATCGATGACGGCGAGGCGGACGCAGCCATCGAGCTGTTGCGCGTCTCTTCATCGTGCGAAGACGGAAACCTGGCCGCACTGCTCGCGGAAGCCTACTACTCGCGCGGCGACACCAAGGGCGACATCCATTCCTCACATTTCTTTGCCGGCCGCGCCATCGCGCTTGGAATCACGTCCCCGCGCCTCAAGGCAATCCAAGCCATCGGCGCTTTTCGCAAAGAAGCTTATGCCGAGGCTGCAGCTGGATTCCGGGAGCTCATCACGGATGATGCGTCAACAGACACGAAATACCTGTGTGGCCTCTCATGCCTGTATGCCGGCGAGGTTCAAGAAGCCATCACGTGGCTCAAGCAAGCGGTTGCTGAAGCCCCCGACAACACCCCGTATGCAGAGGCCTTGCGCAAAGCAGAGGCACAGCCGGCAACGCCTCCCACCACCCAGTTGGAGCCGCCCGCCTCTTTCTCTCTTGGCGGTCTCAATGACAGTCGCCCGGAGGACGTTGCGACACCCTACAAGCACAACGCTCTCACCAAACTTGGTGGCGTTAGCACGCACAAGAAGGATCTGAAATGGCTGGCAACGAATATTCCGTGCCAAAAAGCCTGCCCGGCACACACAGACATTCCCGGTTACCTTACCGAGATATACAACGGAAACTACGACGCGGCCTACCGCATTAACCTTGAAGATAACGTCTTCCCCGCCGTACTGGGACGCGTCTGTGCGAGGCCGTGTGAACCGGAATGCCGACATGGCTGGGAGGGGCTTGGCGACTCCGTGGCCATCTGCTTCTCGAAACGCTCTGCCGCCGACCTGAAGGATAAGCCGCCCGTGGTTCTGGAACCGCTTTTTGAGAAGAGCGCGAAGCGTGTTGCCGTGATCGGCTCCGGGGTGGCCGGACTGGCTACAGCGCGCAACCTGGCCTGGTATGGCCACAGGGTGACCGTCTACGAGAAGCACAACAAGCCCGGCGGCATGCTGAACCAGGGCATTCCGGTCTTCCGCCTGCCCCGTGAACACATTGAACGTGAGATCTCCCAGATCGAACTGATGGGAGTAGATATTCAATGTGGTGTTGAAATCGGCAAGGACATCACTCTATCCGAACTGCTCGAATCCAATGATGCCGTCATCATGGCAGCCGGAACACTGCGCCCCAACATGCTCGACCTTCCGGGCAAGGACCTCGCAGGAATTCGTCACGGGTTGGACTTCCTGTTGGAAGCCAACGAGACGGGACAGGCGCATGTACCTGAAAACGTCGTGGTGATCGGCGGAGGATTCACCGCCATGGACTGTGCCCGAACGGCGAAACGCCTTGGCGCAAAGCTTGTGGAGGCAACGGCCACCGAGGGATCATGGCACGACATCGCTCTGACAAAGTCGGGGGCCGATGTGGGTGTCCTCTATCGGCGATCCGTGGACGAAATGCTGGTGACTCCGGGCGAGCTGGAAGAACTGGAGCATGAAGGTATCGGAATGAAGATTCTGATCAGCCCGGTTGCGTATCTTGGCGAGAACGGAAAACTCACCGGGGTTCGTTTCGTGCGCAATGAGCTGGGAGAACCCGATGCCAGCGGAAGACGGCGTCCCGTACCCGTCGAAGGCAGTGAGTTCGATGTGGATGCCGACCTGGTCCTTTTGGCAACAGGGCAGTTCCCCGATTCAGATTGGATCGATAACGACCTCAAGCCAGAGCTTGTTGAATCCGATGGCTGGCTGAAGAGCGGTGACAGCGTCGAGACGGCGAATCCAAAGATCTTTGCGGTTGGTGATTTCGCGAATGGCGCGTCATCTCTCATTGATGCCATTGGGCATGCCCGACGGTGCGCGCGTGTCGTGGATGAGTTTCTCGTTGGGACTAAGCGGCTGGCCAAGGTCGCCATCATTGAGGACGCGACCGAGACTGGGCGTATCCGCGAAATGGATGCCGTCGATCTACAGGCAATGCCGTCGTTGCCGCTTGATGAGCGCACCGCCGAAGCCGAGGTCGAAGAGGGTTTCGATGCGGAACTGGCGAAAGAGGAAGCCCAACGTTGCTACCGCTGCCACTTCAAGTACGAGATTGATAGCGACAAGTGCATCTACTGTGACTGGTGCGTCAAAGCCAAACCGCGTCCCGACTGCATCGTTAAAGTGAGTGCGCTGGAGTACGGCAAGAACGGAGAGATCACCGGCTTCACGCGTGCCACGGGCAGTGAAGACACGAACCTGATTTACATCAACCAGGACGACTGCATCCGCTGTGGGGCCTGTGTTGACGCCTGCCCCGTTGACTGCATCAGCATTCAGAAGGTCACCCGTACAACAGCCCCTTTCAAGGAATAGACCATGAGCAATTCAGACCCACGAATAGACTATGATGGGAGCTACGAAGCCAAGGATGTCCTGGAATGGGCCATCAGCAAGTTCCATCCATCGATCAAGATTGCATGCAGTTTTCAGAACCTTGTGGTGGTCCACATGGCCCTGGAGATCAACCCTGACGTCACCATCTTCGCGATCGATACGGGACGGCTGAACGAAGAGACCTACCAGTGCGCCGAGGACTTGCAGCGACAGCTGGGGGTTAAGATCGAATGGTTCTTCCCGAAGCACGAAGAGGTCGAGGCCCTGGAGCGCGAGAAGGGGCTATTCTCGTTTAAACAGAGCATCGAGAACCGACAGGAATGCTGTCATATCCGTAAGGTTGAGCCGCTACAGCGGGCGCTGTCAGATCTGGATGCCTGGATTACCGGTCTCCGCCGAGATCAGAATGTAACCCGCACCGGTACGGGCAAGATCGAAGTGGACGCCGTGCACGATAACATCATCAAGGTGAACCCGATCGTTGACTGGACATGGGACGAAGTGCAGGATTATGTGCGAGATCATGGCCTGCCCTACAACCATCTCTTTGATCGCGGGTTTCTCTCAGTCGGTTGCGCGCCCTGTACGCGACCGGTACGGGCCGGCGAACATCCGCGTGCCGGTCGCTGGTGGTGGGAGCAGGCGGAACACAAGGAGTGCGGGCTCCACAACCGGAACTGGAACATTTAGGAGCGTTGACGTTACACGGTGAGCATTTCACGTTAGTTAGAGAAGGGACACGCTATGCCATACTTTGAAGACAACTCGCTATCAATCGGCAACACACCACTGGTCAAACTAAACCACATCGTTTCTGATGGAGCCACCGTCCTGGCCAAGGTTGAAGGACGCAACCCAGCCTACTCGGTGAAGTGTCGTATCGGCGCCAACATGATATGGGATGCCGAAGAGCGCGGGCTACTCAAACCGGGCATGGAGATCATCGAACCCACAAGTGGAAACACGGGGATTGCGCTGGCATTTGTTGGGGCTGCACGAGGATACAAGGTCACCTTGACAATGCCGGCCACGATGAGTCTCGAGCGGCGGCGTGTCTTGAAGGCGCTTGGCGCCGACCTGATTCTGACGGAAGGCCCGAAAGGTATGCCTGGCGCCATTGCGAAGGCTGAACAGCTGGCCGCGGACAACCCGGACCGCTATTACCTTCCCAACCAGTTCACAAACCCGGCGAATCCGGAGATCCATATCAAGACGACCGGGCCAGAGATCTGGGATGCGACGGACGGCGATGTGGATGTTCTTGTTGCCGGCGTGGGGACGGGAGGCACCATTACGGGACTGGCACGCTATTTCAAGCGCGTCAAAGGCAAAGATGTCACGATGATCGCCGTGGAACCCGAGGAGAGTCCCGTCATCAGCCAGGCTCGTTCCGGGCTTGAACTGGAACCGGGACCACATGGTATCCAGGGCATTGGTGCGGGCTTCATTCCGGAGATACTGGATCTATCGCTGATCGATCGTGTAGAGATGGTCGGAACAGAAACCGCGCTGGCGTTCGCGCGGCGCCTGGCCCTCGAGGAAGGCCTGCTGTCAGGCATTTCCTGTGGTGCGGCGGCGGCCGTGTGTTCCTGTCTGTCGCGCGATCCTGAATTCGC
>CAZCDU010000002.1:22479-85218 GCA_964497125.1 uncultured Victivallales bacterium
CCTGTGGTGCGGCGGCGGCCGTGTGTTCCTGTCTGTCGCGCGATCCTGAATTCGCAGGCCAAACCATCGTCACCATCCTGCCGGACTCGGGAGAGCGCTACCTATCTACAGCGTTGTTCGATGAGGCATAGGTGATCGAGATGGTATGGCGTAGAGGAGCCAGTTGGGGACAACTGGCTCTACTCTGGATGCACATCCAGTTGCCACCACGTGGACCTAGCCTATCGCTTCCGCAAGTCGGCACCACTGCTCAATACTGAGTGCCTCGGGGCGGGCATCGATCGGCGCCTCCACGCAGCGCAACATCTCTCGCGTAGTTTCGGCATCGCGAGCCAGTCCGTCGGGAGCCTTCGTGAAACTGGACGCCAGCTGCTTGCGCCTGTGCTGAAAGGCGTAACGGGTGAGCGCGTAGAACCGACCTTCATCCGCTTTCGCCAATAGGCGGTTCTGACGCCTGGAAAGGGTCACAATCGCTGACTTCACGTCGGGACGTGGCCAAAAGCAGTTCGGGCTGATCGTTTTCACAAGCGACGTATCGCAATGCAACTGACACCATACCGCCATCAGCCCGTAGGCCTTGGAGCCGGGGCTGGCCGTGATGCGCTGAGCGACTTCAAGCTGTACCGTTACGATGATCTCTGCAGGGGGATTGTCATCCCGAACTAAATCCATCAGAATGCGGCTTCCGGGCGAATAGGGGAGATTCGAAACCACCTTGTCGACACCGCGCGCCAGCAGAGCCGGTATGCCCACATCAAGCACATCGCCCTGAATCAACGCCAACCCGTCACAGCCCTCCAGTTCCTCAGACAGAAAGGCATGCAGGCGGTGATCCTTCTCAACGGCAACAACGCGTGCACCAAGTTTCAGAAGCTCCTCCGTCACGACACCGAGGCCGGGACCAACTTCCAGCACGCGGTCCCCCCAGGAGATGTCCGCGGCGGCCAGCAGGATGTCGAGGATGTTGCGATCCACCAGGAAGTTCTGTCCCAGTGCACGGCTCGGGTGAAATCCAAGGCGCGTCACCAGCGTTCGCACATCCGAAAGGCGCGTCAAGCTAAGGGCGGGCTCCATCGCTAGAAGGGGCTCTCATCTACGATCTTGACGTAGGCATCCTTGCGGAGCCGGGCAATCCAAGCATCATAGAGTTTCCGTGATTCGACCCGGCGAAGTTCACGCTCGATGCGCGGCTGTACCTGTTCGAAGGGGACAATATCGGCATCGACCCGGTCTTCAACCTTAAGAATACAGAACTGCTTGCCAATATCGACGACGTCACTCGCCTTGCCGACAGGCACGGAGAAGGCGACCTTTGCGAGGTCTTCGCGGAGCATGTCTCGCTCCATCCAGCCACGATCACCGCCATCGGAAGCGCGGGAATCCTCAGAGTACTTACGCGCCATCTCACCGAAATCGCCGCCGTCTTTGAGCGCCTGCTGCAGCTCATCCACTTTCGCCTGCTGCGCGACCCGTTTGGCATCATCGCCGCCCTTGGCTATGACGATCATGCGCAGACGGACTTTCGGTTGGGATGCGTACTCCTTCGGATTCTCGTCATAACGTTCGCGTACCTTCAGGGGAGAGACATCAACCTTGGTGTCGATGCGCAGATTTCTCATGGCCGAAACAACAATCTGTTCGCGAATCTGCGCACGCCAGGCGTCTTCCCCCATCCCGTCATTGGCTAGCGCCGCCAGCAGCTTGGCACGATCACCGTTGAACATGTCGAGAATCACGCTATCTGCACGCTCCTCCACAATGCTATCGGGAATCTTGATTTCCTTCTGATTGTCGTAGTCGTCAAGAATGAGTTTCCGGGCGATGACCTCGTCCAGGGCGACTCGATAGGCCTTGTTCAGTTCGGCAGGGCTCTCGCCATTGGCAATCTTCTCTTGCAACGCCCGCGATGTTTTCAGGATGTCGCTGGCCGTAATGGTGTATTCGTTGACATGGGCAGCCACACCATCAATGCGTACGGCAGACGCCGCCAACGCAGAAGAGATACCCAGAACTGCCAGGGCCATTGTTGCCAGTAGCTTCATCGTTTTCTCCTTTGGGGTCACTGTTCTCGTCGGGCCGTGTTGCGGGCCTCAAGCAGCTGCCGCACAACATCCGCGGATTGGCCCTGGGCCACGCCTGACTCAAGCGCCGACTCAGCAACTGCGGTCGACACCTCGACAAAGAGTCGACTGTCAAAGGGCTTGGGAATGACATACGCGGGGCCCAGCTCAAGTTGCTCCGACGGGTAGAAGGACTGGACCTCTTCGGTGATGGGTTCACGTGCCACGCGCGCCAGGGCATCGGCGGCAGCCATCTTCATCGGCATATTGATTGTCGTCGCGTCCACTTCGAGCGCGCCACGAAACAGGAAGGGGAAACCGAGAACGTTGTTGATCTGGTTCGGGTAGTCAGAGCGACCGGTGGCCATCACGTAGGGTCTGTCACCCATCGTCTTTTCTACAAGCTCGGGGCGAATCTCGGGAACGGGGTTCGACATCGCGAAAATGGCAGGATAGGAAGCCATGGCCAACACCTCGTCCGGCTTCACGCAGTCAGCAACCGAGACACCGACAAAGACATGCGCGCCGCGGAGCGCTTCGCCCAGCGTGGTGTCTGTGCTCTCTACCGCGTGTTCGCGCTTCTTTGCGTTGAGATTGGTACGGGACGTTGAGACAACGCCACGCGAGTCACACAGTATCACGTTTGTGACACCGGATGCCTTGAGCATCTCGGCAATGCGTATGCCGGCAGCGCCCGCGCCATTGATCACGACCTTCAGCTCGCCCATATCGCGCTCGCACAGACGGCAGTAGTTCTTCACCCCGGCCAACGTGATCACCGCGGTACCCCACTGGTCATCATGAAAGACGGGAATGTCCAGCATCTCGTCCAGTCGGTCTTCGATCTCGAAACATGCCGGTGCGGCGATGTCCTCAAGATTGATCCCGCCGTACATGGGAGCAATAGCCGCAACGGCATCAATGATGCGCTGCGGATCCGTCGGACCGTCGTTCTTGCCATCTACCCGGCAGTGATTCAGGGGAACGGGCCAGCCGTCGACGTCACCAAACACCTTGAACAGAACCGCTTTGCCTTCCATAACCGGAATGCTAGCCGTAGCTCCCAGGTCGCCGAGGCCCAGGATAGCGGTGCCATCGGAAACGACGGCTACGAGCTTGTTCTTCGCCGTCAACCGGACGGCGGCCCGGGGATCTGCAGCGATTTCTTTCACGGCCTCTGCAACACCCGGTGTGTAGGCCAGGCAGAGGTCCTGAACACTGTTCAGGGGGCGGGTACAACGCATGCCCACCTTGCCGCCAAGGTGGTAACGCAGAATATCATCCAGAGCAATTGACATAACTTCCCTCGTAGGTCTTCAGAAAATGAAAATACAGCATACTGTCGGCGCTTCAGAAAGCAATACCGATATGCGCAAATCCAACCAGGAACTCGCATGGAACCACATCTTTCTCCTTTATTTGATGCCCCCCAGCCGCTAACGTGCCGTCTTTGTGTTGGAAAAATAACCATTCAGGCTGATTATGTGGGATTACACTGGGAAAGTACTGGAGCACTTCAGGAATCCACGCAACGTGGGTAAGATCGAAGATGCCGATGCCGTTGGCCAAGTGGGCTCCCTGGCATGTGGTGACGCCCTGAAACTGATGCTCAAGATCGAAGACGGTGAACGCATCGGGGACGCCAAGTTCCAGACCTTCGGATGTGCAAGTGCCATCGCGTCTTCCTCGGCACTGACCGAGATGATCAAGGGCATGACGCTTGACGAAGCAGCACAAGTCACAAACCAGGACATAGCCGATTACCTGGGCGGTTTACCTGAACAGAAAATGCACTGTTCCGTCATGGGCCGTGAAGCCCTGGAAGCGGCTATCGAGAATTACCGTACTGGAACGACCGGCAAGAAAGAGCTGGAAGGAAGGGTCATTTGCAGATGTTTTGGCGTGACCGAGGTCGAGATGACCCGCGCCATCAAGGAAAACGATCTGAGAACCGTTGAGCAAGTGACGAATTTCACGAAGGCAGGAGGCGGATGCGGCAGCTGCGTCGAGGACATCCAGAAGCTATTGGACTCCATTCTTTCAGCGGCATCCACAACGGAAGCGCCCCCTCGCAGAATGACGATTGTCGAGAAGCTCAAACTGATCCAGGAGACGCTGGATCGTGAAGTACGGCCGCTGCTCCAGAAAGATGGCGGAGACCTGGAATTGATCGACGTCGCGGGCAACACGGTGGTCATATCGTTCCGGGGGGCCTGTTCCCAATGCCAGGTGGCTGAGTTTACCATGAAAGATGTCGTCCAGACCAAGCTACGCGAGTTCGTTGCCGCCGATATCGAGGTGCAGGAAGAGAGATAACAATGCGGACGGTATACCTTGATAACAATGCAACGACGCGTGTGGCAGATGAAGTTACCGAAACCATGTTGCCGTTCTTCGGCGAGCTGTGGGGCAACCCTTCCAGCATGCATTACTTCGGCGGACAGGTGGCGCAACATGTTGAGAGGGCCCGTGAACAGGTTGCCGCGCTAATCGGCGCTGACCCGACCGAAATCGTCTTTACCAGTTGTGGTACGGAAAGTAACAACAGTGCTATCTATGGTGCCGCCGAATCGCTCGGCACGGATGTGCAACTCATCACGACGCGTATCGAACATCCAGCCGTACTGCAACCGTGTCGACATCTCAAAGAGCATGGGTACCGGGAGATCGAGATTGCCGTCGATGGCGATGGATGCCTTGATGAAGATGAGCTCAAGCTGGCGCTTGCCTCGGGCCCTGCCATCGTGAGCGTGATGTGGGCGAACAATGAGACAGGGGTCGTCTTCCCCATCGACCGAATCGCCCGGATCGTAAAGGATGCCGGCGGCGTCCTGCATACCGACGCCGTTCAGGCGGCAGGGAAAATACCGATTGATGTGAGCAAGACCCCCGTTGACCTGCTTTCGATCTCGGGCCACAAACTCCACGCCCCTAAGGGCATCGGGGCGCTCTACATTCGCAAGGGCACCAAGCTGAAACCATTCCTCCTCGGAGGGCACCAGGAGAACGGTCGGCGGGGAGGCACGGAAAATGTCCCGTACATAGCAGGACTTGGCAAGGCGTGCGAGCTGGCGGGCGCGGCCATGGTCGATGGCGAGAAGCAGCTCACCGCAATGCGTGATTCCCTGGAGTCCGGGATTCTCAGCACCTGTCCCGATACCCGCGTTAATGGCGTAAAGACTGAGCGTCTGCCGAACACCTCCAGCATCAGTTTTGAGTTCATAGAAGGCGAGGCTATCCTCTACCACCTCAGCGATCTCGGGATTGCGGCCTCCTCCGGTTCGGCCTGTGCATCCGGTTCACTAGAACCATCGCACGTTATTCGCGCCATGGGAGTGCCCTTTACGGCCGCCCATGGCACCGTACGCTTCAGCCTGAGCCGATACACAACGCAGGATGATATTGACTACGTTCTCGAGCACATGCCGGAGATCGTGACGCGCCTGCGGGACCTGTCGCCATTCGTGTAGGCAATGCCCGAGTGTCAGAACGTGAAGCACTGCTTCGGATCAGCAAGGCGTCCGCCCTCAAAGCGGACGCCTTCCTTTTCGAGCATATCAAGCTTGCGTTTGATGGAACGGCCATCCGAATGCCCCTGGAATCCACCAATCGTGAGATCGGAAGCGATCACGCGATGACAGGGCACCTCGGGGGCATAGGGGTTGTGGCGCATTGCCTGGCCTATGGCACGGGGAGAGCCGCACCCCACCGCATCACCCAGCGCCTTGTAGGTCGTGACGAATCCTGCCGGAACACGGCGAAGGGCATCGTAGACCTTCTCTTGAAACGGCGTAACCGCCATCACCGCCTCCTCGTCCGTTACTGTGCCGTTGCGGGTGGCGGGGCAATATACCCCCACTTGGTCAGCCGCTGCGTGACGATCGAGGAACACTCGCCGTTGGGCGCCGATTGGCGATAACGCATGTACTCTTTGGCTGCCGCCTTGCGATGGCCCATGCTTTCGTGGGCGAGGCCCTTGAGAAAAATCGTGTTGTCGTTTCCGGGCAACATGGATTCGTAGCGATCGAACTGGGCCAGTGCTGCCGCGGGATTGCCGCCTTCGAGCTTGGTCATTCCCATCACATGTGCGGCCTGGGCCTCTTCGGGATACACGCCCTGGGCACGCTTCGCATACTCTTCGGCCAACCCGTGCTTCTTCTGAGCCATACAGCACTTTGCCATCATCAGTAGTCCGGCGTAGTCGGCTGGGGCCCCGGCCAGGGCTTCTTTGAATGCTGTCTCCGCTTGCGGGAATTTCTTCTGATACATCAACTTCTGTCCCGCCTGCATTTTCCGGATGGGGCCTGCAATCTTGCGCAGTCGCACGGTCTCATCCATGTAGCGTTGACGCTGAACAGATCGGTTGGAGACGTCCGCGTATTCCGACTTCAGCCTCTCAACTGCTGTATCGTAACGGTCTCCACTCATGGGGTGGGTTGAGAACAGCAGCTCGACTTTGCTGGGCTCTGAATCATGCAGCTGAACAAAGGTATCCATCAGTCCGGCCATGCCCTTGGGGTTGTACCCCGCTTGCGTCATGTATGACATGCCCAGGGCGTCGGCCTCGCGCTCATCATCACGACTGTAACGGCAAAGCAGCAGGTTTGAGCCAAGCATACCGAGCCCGGCTGCCAATGGAGCGTACTTCTTGTTCTCGCTCTGCGCATAGGCCGTGACGCCGGCCACCACCAATTGAGCAATAACGCCTTTGGTGAAACGGGCGCCGGCATGTCGGGCATTGACATGACCCAGTTCATGCCCGAGGACAGCAGCCAGCTGCGCTTCGTTGTCCATTTCCAGCATCAACCCACGGGCGAGTCCCATGCTTCCCGCCGGAAAGGTGTAACCGTTGACCACAACGGCATTAAGCACACGGTAGTTGTAGGGCATTCCGGGGCGGTGCGTCAGTCCCGCCATGTCCTCGCCAACCCGCGTAACGTAGGCATTGAGTGCGGCATCCTGAGATGCGCCATAGTCTGATGAGAACTGGTGCGGCGCCCATTTGCCATCCTGTTCCACCTCCATCGCTTCGCTCATAAACATGAGTTCGCTTCTGCCTGTGACCGGATTCGTGGCACAGCCCGTCAGCCCTGCGGCCGCAGATGTGCCCGCCAACGTCAGAAATTCCCGCCGTGAAACACGGCCGCGTTGTTTGACCACCCCCATCGTCTCTCTCCTTATCTCCCTATGCGGGCATCGCTCTCCCCGGATCATCACACAACCATTCTAAGGGAGTCTTACCACCGGCTCCAGCGATATCAGCAACAAACCGGGGCAGGCAGAGCCCCCCAACGCTTGTCCGTAACAGCTCCTGCAGTTCTCCCCCAATGTGCGCCTCGGTGCGGAAATGTGCGATGCCGGCGACGGGATCACATTGAAAGACGTAGTAGGGCCGGACCAGGCTTCGCTGTAGGGCCGTGCATAGCTCCCGCATGGTCTCAAAATCGTCATTGATGCCCTTGAGCAGAACGCATTGGTTCGAAACCGGAATCCCAGCATCAGCAAGTCTGATACAGGCGGCTTTAGCATCACCCGTGAGCTCACGGGGATGGTTGAATTGCGTGTTTACCCACAGCGGTCGGTAACGCCGGAGGACGGCCACGAGCTCGTCGTCAATGCGCATCGGCATAACGACAGGAACGCGTGAGCCAATCCGAATGACCTCCACGTGCTCAATGGCTGCAATGCGCGCCAGCAGATCATCGAGCCGGGAGGTCTCCAGCAACAGGGGATCTCCTCCCGAAATCAGCACTTCACGCACCTCTGGATGCTCATGAATATAGCCGATGGCGGCATTAAGATTGGCGCTGTCGACGTGTGGCATCATATCCAGAGTGTTCTTGCGAGTACAGTGCCGGCAATACACGGCGCACTGGGTCGTTGCGACCAACAGCACACGATCGGGAAAACGGTGCACGAGCCCCGGGGGCAAGCCAGAGCTGGTTTCCGCGTAGGGGTCGTGAGAGTAGGTGCCGCTTTCCTCCGTTTCACGGTGGTCCGGCAGGCATTGCCGGCGAATAGGATCCTGTGGGTCATCCCAGTCAATGAGCGAAAGATAGTATGGGGTAGCCCGAAAACGGTAGCGCGAAACGCATGACGCCAACGCAGAGCCGTCCGGATTCTCCCCATGTCTCCGCAGCAGTTCGGTGACGTCTCCGCTGCTCGTCAGACTCTGGCGGAGCTGCCACCGCCAATCCTGCCAGTTGGCGGGAGAATCGTGCTTCCCACTTAGTGGGCTTTGACCTATAGTCGACATCACTCTAACTCCGCGGTTCTGCGCCTTTCCATTGCGTGGCCACAGAGCCTAAAACGAAGTGTAGTGTGGCAGATTCTTGCCCCGAAATCTAGAGAGCAGAGCATAGGGCGGACATTATGGACATGACAGCATTGGCCGCATCGGCAGAAGGAGTTCTCGGACGCCTGAACATCTCCGACGTAACCTGCACCCTTATCCTGGGATCCGGGTGGAGCGACGTGGCAAGCGCGTTTGATGTTGTGGCCGAAGTTCCCTATGACGCCATACCCGGCATGGGCAAGCCCGGCGTTGTCGGGCACGCCGGCTGCCTGCGCCACTGTCGCTGCTCGGGGCAGGATATTCTTATCTTTCAGGGCCGGCGACACTGGTACGAAGGGCACGGCTGGACGCCTGTCGCCATTCCGGTCTATATCGCAGCCCAGGCGCACACCAAAACGGTCCTGCTTACGAACGCGGCTGGAGGTATTCGGGAGAGCCTGGCGCCAGGCGACCTCATGATCATTGCCGACCACATCAACGCGATGGGAGCCAACCCCTTGATCGGAGCTCACGAAGCTGCCTGGGGGGAGCGCTTCCCTGACCAGAGCGAGATCTATGGTCGGAATCTACGTGAGCTTCTGCGCCAATCCGCAACCGAGGTCGGCACCGACGTGAGTGAGGGTGTTTACCTGGCCACATCAGGCCCAACCTACGAAACCCCGGCTGAGATCCGCGGTTACCGCACGCTGGGGGCGGATGCCGTCGGAATGTCAACCGTGCCGGAAGCAACCCTGGCGAACGCGGCAGGGCTCAAGGTTGCAGGGATATCCTGCATCACGAACTTCGCCGCCGGGGTCTCGTCCGAGCCGCTCGATCACGACGAAGTGCTCCAGACCACGCAACGCGTGATGCCAGTTATGACATCCCTTATCCACCAGTTCGTGACGCATGTCTGCGCCTGAGCATACTGGAGACGTTCAGCCCGTGCCTCAACGCGAAGCCGCTGTTGATATCGTCGTCCGACTTCAGCAATCAGGCTACATCGCCTACTGGGCCGGCGGATGCGTGCGGGACCGTCTTCTCGGTATTGAGCCCATCGATTACGATATTGCCACCAATGCCACGCCGGACCAGGTCCAGTCCCTCTTTCCCGCCGCCACGGCGGTTGGCAAGAGCTTTGGTGTCGTCGTCGCGCCGTGGTGTGGCAACACATTCGAAGTGGCAACCTTTCGCCAGGACCATGCCTATCGCGATGGCCGACGCCCTTCGCACGTTTCATTCGTTACCCCACAGGAGGATGCAACCCGCCGCGATTTCACGATAAATGCCATGTTCTACGATCCCGTGGCTGACCAACTCCATGACTTTGTAGATGGGCAACGTGATATCGCCGGCGGCGTGATCCGCTGCGTCGGAGATGCGGGTCGGCGTTTTGCAGAAGACCACCTACGCATGCTGCGAGCCGCACGTTTCGCAGCCCGCTTCGGCTTCTCAATCCATCCCGATACATCACGTGCCATCTGCGAACAGGCGCCTGCCGTTGCCGCAATCAGCCCTGAACGAATCCGGGATGAACTGACTCGTATCCTCATGGAGTCGAAGAAGGCGGGACAGGCTCTACTGCTTCTTGAGACGCTCGAATTGCTCGGAGTGATTCTCCCTGAGGTCGCCGCCATGCGGGGCCAGGAACAGCCACCTCAATTCCACCCGGAGGGCGATGTCTTAACGCACACGGCCATGATGCTGGACGGTATGACCTATCGCGACGAAACACTCGCCTACGCGGCACTTCTCCACGATGTCGGCAAGCCACCAACCGCGTCACATGACGGAACTCGCATCCGCTTCAATTGCCATGCCGAACGGGGGGCCGACATCGCGCGGGACATCATGACGCGGCTTCGTTTTCCGACCCGAACAACAGAGGCCGTCACGTTCTGTATCCGAAACCACATGCGGTTCAGCAGCGTGAAGGAGATGAAGCGATCAACGCTACGCCGGCTCGTAGGAGCTCCTACGTTTCCGATTGAGCTCGAGCTGCACCGTCTTGACTGCATGGCAAGCCACGGAATGCTTGATCTCCATGCGTTTCTGCAGACAGTTCAAGAGGAAATGGCGCAGGAACCCATCCTCCCGGAGCCGTGGATCAGTGGTCATGATGTCTTAGCTTGCGGCGTGTCCGCCGGCCCCGAGGTCGGCGACTGGTTGCGGATCGCGTATGACGCCCAATTGGAGGGGCTGTACACAGACCGCGAAGAACTCCTAGAGTGGTTCAGGCAGCAGATTGAGACTGCGCGCAAGGCCTAGCGTGTCGGGGATCTCGGGTCATATCCGATGAGCGAGCATGGGAGACTCGGGCATTTGACTCTTGCTCGAGCAACGACTCTGTAATAGCTTACGACCTCATTCTATGGAGGTATCCTATGTTGGTCACTATGCTTAAATCTAAACTTCACCATGCGCGAGTCACCGAGTCGGAACTCGAATACCAGGGCAGCCTGACAATCGACCGACAGCTCATGGATGATATACGTCTGTACCCCTACGAAAAGATCCTGGTGGCCAACATGGCCAATGGCGAGCGCTTCGAAACGTATGCCATTCCTGCCGAACGGGGGTCAAAGGTCATCTGCCTGAACGGGGCGACTGCTCACCGGGGAGGCGTAGGCGACCGACTGATCATTTTTGCGTTCGGGCAGATCGAGGAATCCGAAGTTGCGGCACACAAGGCACGGGTGCTGGTGCTCGACGAGAACAATGACGTCATCGAAGTGAAGCCGTAGCGAGCCGTTCTACGAGGCAACCTTCAGCGCGCGCGAAATGGCATCGGGCGTGACGTTCTGCTGATCCACCATGGTCTTGGTGATTCGGACACTGCCGCCTGAGAGGGTGCGTGGCGCTTCAAACATCACCTCGAGCATGAGACGCTCCACAATGGCACGCAAGCCGCGAGCCCCTGTTCCGCGCTTCAACGCCAGGGCGGCTAGCTCACGCAACGCACTATCCGTGAAGGTCAGGTCAATCTCCTCCATGGCCAGAAGCTTCTGGTACTGGCGCACCATGCAGTTCTTCGGTTCCACCAGAATTCGGACCAGGTCATCCTGCGTGAGTTCTGCCAATGACGCCACGACCGGCAGGCGGCCAACAAGTTCCGGAATCAACCCGTAGCGAACCAGGTCTTCAGGTTCGATCGAAATACCCGCGCCGAAACGCGCCACGTTGTTACGGCGATGCTGATCTGGGTCAATGAACCCAAGCGCACCGCGCCCCATGCGGCGACGGATAATGTCTTCCAGTCCCACGAAGGCCCCGCCACAGATGAAGAGAATATGCTCTGTGTTGATCTTGATGTACTCTTGCTGAGGATGCTTTCGACCGCCTCCGGGCGGTACGCGCGCGACGGCGCCTTCCAGGATTTTGAGTAGCGCCTGTTGGACACCCTCACCGGAAACATCACGCGTAATCGAGACATTCTCGGTCTTGCGGCCGATCTTGTCGATTTCGTCAACGTAGATAATGCCGGTCTCAGCGCGGCCAATGTCTCCGTCGGCAGCTTGAATCAGGCTCAACAGGATATTCTCGACGTCCTCACCAACATAGCCGGCCTCTGTCAGCGTGGTGGCATCCACAATCGTGAACGGCACATCCAGAATGCGGGCCAGGGTCTTGGCCATCAGCGTCTTTCCACTGCCCGTCGGCCCCATGAGCATGATGTTGCTCTTCTCGATCTCGACGCCGCTAAAGGAGTCATCCTCAGCAAAATGCGACTCCTGTTTAAGCCGTTTGTAGTGATTGTGAACCGCAACGGAGAGCACCTTCTTCGTCTGCTCGTGGCCTACGACGTGCTCGTCCAGGGCAGCCTTGAGTTCATGCGGCTTCGGTACCACGAGCTCGTGAATGGTCTGCTTGGGATCTTCCTGCTGCTCATGCCCCAGGAGGCCATTACATAGCTGGATGCACTCATCGCAGATATTCACTTTCGGGCCGGCAATCAGCCTTCCCACTTCGTGGGCCTTCTTGCCACAGAAAGAGCAACTGCGGTTCTTATCCTGACTCATAGCCAAACTCCGTCTGAACGTCTGTTCGCTGGACGCTGCCTATTTCTTGCGTGTACTACGGCTCTTAACAACTTCGTCCACAAGCCCATACTTCATGGCTTCATCGGCGGACATGAAGAAGTCTCGATCCGTGTCCTTCTCGATCTCATCGAGGGGTTTGCCCGTGTGCGTAGCCAGAATCTCATTCAAGCGTGTACGCAAGCGAAGGATTTCCTTGGCCTGGATGCTGATATCGGATGCCTGGCCCTGAACACCGCCCCAGGGCTGATGAATCATGATGCGTGCGTTAGGCAACGCATAGCGTTTCTTGGCGGCGCCGGCAGTCAGAAGGACGGCGCCCATGCTGGCCGCCTGGCCCACACAGTAAGTGGCCACATCACACTTCAGGAACTGCATGGTATCGTAAATCGCCATGCCAGCCGTGACCGATCCGCCCGGAGAGTTGATATACATGTTGATATCTTTCTCGGGATCCTCAGCCTGCAGAAAGAGAAGCTGTGCAATAATTAGATTGCTGACCTCATCAGAAATACCGGTACCAATGAATATGATTCTATCTTTGAGCAGGCGCGAAAATATATCGTAGGCACGTTCGCCTCGCCCGGTCTGTTCCACCACCATCGGCACCAAGGCCTGGTTCATCTCGTTCATAGTGCACTTCACCTTCATCCACGTTTTGATCAGGGCATTCACACGATTGGGGCGAACACCAGACTACTAAGACTTAATCTTAGCATTCTCCAGAAGGAAATCCATTACCTTATCACCGCGAATCTCGGTCCGGAGATGCTGTAGTCCCTCGTCCTGCTTCTCCAGCTCGGGCCGTATCCGCTCGGGCGGCATCCCGTAGCGCTGGGACAAGAAGGTAAGCCGCGTTTCGACGTCCTCATCCGATACGCTGATCTCTTCCGTTTCACCGATCCGGTCGACGACGTAGGAAAGCTTCACGCGGTCCCGGGCGCTTTGCGAGGCCGAGCCGAGAATCTCGTCGCGATGCTGCTCGAGCATTTCACGCGATCCCCCTTGCTGCGCAACCCGTGAAAGCATGTCACGGACCAGCGTAGCGGTTTCACGCTCAACGAGAGACTCGGGAAGGTCCATTCCTGTCTTGTCCAACAGGAAGCGCGAGATCTCGTCCTTGAGACGCCCCGTCTCCCGCGCCTCTGCGGCCTCTTCCAAGTCCTGGCGAACGCGCGCCCGCAAGGCTTCCTCGGACTCGACGTCGAAGCGCTTCAGAAACTCCTCGTCCATCTCCGGCAAAACGCGGGTCCGGATGCCTTTGACGGCTACCGTGTAAACGGCCTGCTTGCCGGCGACGCTTGCAACATGGAAATCATCAGGGAAACTCACATCGACGGTGAGCGAATCACCAATGGATGCGTCTTCGAGCGCAGCGTTCAGACCCGGCACGAATTCGCTCTCTCCGGTCGGCACCCAGAAGTCTTCTCCAGCACCGATGTCGCGCGAGTCCTCGGCAACGTCGGCAAGTGGCGCGCCATCAGAGACGGCGCTGTAGTCGATCTGAACGAGATCGCCCGTCGTGACCGGCTGGTCTTCGACATCATCAAAGCGGGCAAAACGTTCACAGATCTCCTTGATCGTCTTCTCGACATCGTCATCAGCAACGTCTGTTGCTTCTCGCTTCAGAGAGATCTTCTTGTACTTGGGCAGCTTGAAATCGGGGGCAACATCAACGGCAACCTTGAACTGCAGTCCTTCATCCCGGCTAAACTCAACATCCTGCACGTCGATGACAGCAACCGGATCGATGCTCTCCTGTTCAAGGGCTTCATGATAGAAGCGGGGAATCAGACGGTCCTTGGTTTCCTGCACAATCGCTTTGCTGTAGCGCTTCTCAACCAGCTCGACGGGAGCACGCCCTGGCCGGAACCCGGAGATTTTAACCTCCTTGGCAAACATACCAATGATGGCGTCGTAGTCGCCCTTAACAGTCTCAGCCGGCACGGCAATCCCTAGAACTCGCCGACAGCCGTCGGCCTTTTCAATGTTAACCTTCATCACAGTTTCCTTCTCGTCCTGGTGCTGGATCTCGCCGCACCACGCCTTCTTTCATAAGCATAAACGCAAGAATGGGCGCTATTTATATAGTCTCGGCCCGCGCAAAAGGGGACCATCATACGGATGCCCTGCGGAAATGCAAACTGCAAATCCACGATGGGCGTGTGGAAGTGCTATTCCTTCATCGACATCAGAAATTCAGCATTGCTCTTGGTCTTCTTGAGGCGGTTCAGGATCATGTCCATCGCCTCGACAGGCGGTACGCCGTTGATAGCACGCCGCAGAATCCAGATCTTGCTCAGCTCGTCGGGATGAAGCAGGAGTTCCTCTTTGCGAGTTCCAGACTTGTCGATGTTGATCGCCGGGAAGACACGCTTGTCACTGATCGAGCGATCCAGGCAGAGCTCCATGTTACCGGTTCCCTTGAACTCCTCGAAAATGACGTCGTCCATACGACTGCCGGTCTCAACAAGCGCTGTCGCAATAATCGTGAGGCTTCCACCGTTCTCGATATTCCGAGCCGCACCGAAGAAGCGTTTAGGCTTGCTCAGAGCGTTGGCATCGACACCACCCGACAGGATCTTGCCACTATGCGGCTGCACCGTGTTGTAGGCGCGCGCCAGGCGCGTAATACTATCGAGCAGAATCACCACATCGCGGCCGCTCTCAACCAGACGCTTCGACATTTCGATAACAAGCTCGGCCACCTGAACATGGCGAGTTGGTTCCTCGTCGAACGTGGAGCTGAACACATGCGCTTTGGTGTTCCGCGTCATGTCGGTAACTTCTTCCGGACGTTCATCGATCAGCAATGTGAGCAAGTACGCCTCGGGGTGATTCTCCGAAATTGCATTAGCAATCTGCTGTAGCAGCACGGTTTTACCCGTGCGGGGAGCCGCCACGATAAGTCCACGCTGCCCCTTGCCAATTGGTGTGAAGATATCCATCACACGCATGGAGACTCCCTTGGGATCGGCCTCAAGATGTAGCCGCTCATCCGGAAATAGCGGTGTCAGATTCTCGAACGGGATCTTGCTGCGCGACTTCTCCGGCTCCTCTTCATTGATCGTGGCGACACGCAACAACGCAAAGAACCGCTCTTTCTCCTTTGGCTCGCGAATCTGTCCCTGCACGAGATCGCCCGTACGGAGTGCGAAACGCCGGATCTGAGACGGAGAAACGTAGATATCTTCCGGGCACGGAAGGTAGTTGTTGTACGGCGAGCGCAGGAAACCGAAACCGTCCGGCAGCATCTCCAGGACGCCCTTGCTCATGATCTTGCCGTTGAAACCGGCGTGCGCCTTCAGAATCTCAAAGATCAGCTCATGCTTTCGCAAAGCACCAAGTTCAACGAGGCCGTAGAGCTCAGCCATTGTGCTCAGCTCCGGAACCTGTGCAGCCTGCAGATCATAGAGGCTTAACGGTTCAGGGACACCCTCCGGTGGCTTCAGTGGTTCACCGTTCTCATCCATACGAATGACCGGTTCCCGATTTCCGCCGTCATGATGGTCATGCCCATCGTGGTTTGACTTCCTGCCTCGACCCCGTCCCCGGGAGCGCTTTTTCTGCCCCCCCTGGTTACTGTTACCACCACGTTCTGCCATTTCTACTTCTCCTCTATCGACATCAGCACGTCATCAACTCGTTCCTCAAGCTGTGCTTCACTTCCGTCATTCCATATCTCGAAATCAGACAACTTCATCTTTTCGGCCAGCGGCATCTGCGCCGCCACTCTCAGGCGACAGGCCTCTTCACCAAGGCCTCGCCCCATCAGGCGGGCGAGCTGCAGGTCAGGCGAACACCCAACGCCGACAATGACATCCCAACCGTCTGCCATATCCGCCTCGAACAACAGCGGCACGATGACTGCCGCCACCGCGCAACCGCCCTGTTCCTGCGTGTCGAGCCAATCCGCTATGGCGGCCTGCACGACCGGATGTATAAGCCTGTTCAGCCTTGCCAGGCGCTCCGGCTGCGCGAACACGATCGACCCCAGTCGACCCCGATCGATTGCCCCCGCTTCATCCAGTATCCCACGCCCGAACTCGGCCACGACATCCCCATACACCGGGCTACCAACAGCCAGGGCCTCATGCCCCAGCAGGTCCGCTTCACAGACCGGTATGCCACACGTCTGGAGATACTGCGCTACGCGGCTTTTTCCGCAGGCAATGCCCCCGGTAACTGCAAGTCGAACCATGTGTCCTCGGTGAGGAAAATAGGAAAAATAAGATCGTGAATTCTGCTGCCTCGGTGAGGCGGAATACGCGTCAACCGAGTAGTACTCGATTAGGATTTTTGAAGATTACCAGCTATCCGAGGAACTGTCAAAGCTAATCATAGCGCCTAAAGCGCTTCAGAATAGTTCAGGCTCTCGCAATGCCTGCGCAAGAGCGGAGAACTCGAACCTGTCGTAGAATGCGAGCAGCGGACCGACGGGTGCTGCCGCCTTCGCAAAACCTGACCAGTCCGGCGTGCCCGTCACAGCGGTATCCAGTTTGACCATTGCCTGGTTCCGGAGCACGATGTCCCGACTCTCGCCCAACGACTGTTTGAGCTTGGCTCCGGCCACTTCGTCGAGGTGGTCCCAGATTCCATCAACAGAACCGTACGCATTCAGAAGTTTCGTTGCCGTTTTCGGACCAACCCCTTGCACGCCCTTAATGTTATCCGCGCTGTCACCGATCAGGGCCAGCCAGTCGACTATCTGCGCGGGGGCGACTCCCGTCTTCGCCTGGATCGCCTCGGGGCCCATAGCCTCGGCGTGGCCCGCGACCGGCACGATGCGCGTACGCGCATTCACCAACTGAAACAGATCCTTGTCGTGCGTCGCCAGCAACACCTCGGCGCCCGCCTCGCCGGCCTGGACGGCGAGCGTGGCCATCACGTCGTCCGCCTCACACGCGTCCAGTCGGGTGCTTGGGATCGCCGCTGTGGCCAGGTACTCGTTGATCCCCTCGAGCTGCGAACGCATATCGTCAGGCATCGGGCTACGGTTGGCTTTGTACTCCGGAACCAAGGCCAGTCGTGCGGCCGGAATACCGCCATCGAAAGCCACCACAAGGTGTGTGGGCTGCCAAGTTTTGACGAGCTGATCCATCATTCGGATAAACCCGAAGATGGCATTCGTAGGTTGCCCATCCGACCGCTTCAAGTTCTTGATGGCGAAGAAGGCACGGTAGACCGCAGCCATACCGTCTACGACAAGCAGGGTGGCATCTTGCATGCTGGGCTCGGTCTTCTTACTCTGCGCTGTTCTCGCCGGCGACCAGCTTCTCAGCAATGCTCTTATCCACGCCAAAGCGCGAACGATCCAGCGCGCGACCGGACGGATCCACGAGGCGGGCCGTCACGAAGATGAGCAGATTGCGTTTCTCGCTGGACTCATAGCGACTGCGGAACAGGCGCCCAAGGATCGGGATATCACCGAGAAGCGGAATCTTGTCATCCACGTCGCGGCGCACTTCCGTGATCATGCCGCCCATCACCACGGTGGCCCCGTTGTAGATCAACAGGTTTGTGCGTAGGTGACGCGTGTGGAAGAAGGGCTGCTCCATGTTGAGTTCCTGCGTGACCGGATTCCCGTTCGGGTCATACGAGGTGTAGGAGGAACCGTAGTTCCTCCACGTGGGCTCAGAGACGACCTCGGGAGAGAGCGTCAGGTTGATCATCTGTCCTTCCGGACTTACCTCGGGCATGACCTCAAGAATAACACCCACTTCACGTGTCTCGAAAGAGCCTGGTGTAACAACCGCACCAACCACGCCGCCACCTGCAGCCTGGTTGTTCACGTTGTTATTGTTGTTGCCACCGGAGATACCTTCCGTCTCAAACTCCGTCGGGTAGATATACTCCGTGACAACCTTGATCGTGGCTTGCTGGCCGGACTGGGTTGTGATCTTCGGAGCGGAAAGCAGATCGGTATGTCCGCGCTGCTGCAGAGCATGTAAAATAACGGACATCTCCGGGTTGGTCAGAACGGCACTCAGGCTGAGCAGATCATCAGCAATGGTAGATCCGCCGGCCCCGGCAATATTCATGAAGCGATTGCCCTTCGTGAAGCCGCCCGTATTCGCGTTGGCGTTCATCACGATGCGTTCACGTGCGTTGAGCGGCAGGTGGTCCTGCCCCTTCTTCTCGAGCATTTCCCAGTTGTCGTTGAGGAGCCACTCCAGGCCAAGGGAATCAACATCGGTCTGTGCAACTTCAACGAAGCGGGCTTCGATCTCAATCTGGTACGGGACCACGTTGAGAATTGACAGTACTTTCTCGAAGACCGTCAGGTTCTCAAGCGTATTGGCAACAACGAGTTTCCCAAGTCCACGGACGAACTTAATCGACGAGTTGTCCGGCCATTCAACGCCCATTTCCATGAAGAATGCCTTGAGGTCGACCTCTTCGCCGCCCACATTGCCGCCACCTTCAAGAGCGAGGAAATCGCCACCGGTAGCGCGGCTTGAAGCTGTTACTGCAGAACTGAGTTCCTGTAGACGTGTGATGGCGGTCGACAGCACATCGTACATGCGATGCTCAATCTCACCCTCCGCAGCGTTCTTGGGAAGGATGATGATGACACTGCCCCGAATGCGGTACTTGAGGCCAGCGACGTCAACCACGATATCCAAGGCTTCTTTGAGCGTGATATCCAGGGCACTGAACGTCACCAAGGTCTCATCGCCACCACCGGCAGGACCGGCACCAAAGCCATCGTCCGGTGCGGCGAAAGGATCAAGCGGCTCAGCAGGAGCGCCGCCCGCGCCACCATCCTCATCAAGCTTAAGGATGATGTTGACGCCCTTGCGCTCGTCCGGATCGGTCGAGGGATCGAACTCTACGCTCTGTTGATGTAGAAAATCGACAACGTCACGGATGTTCGCCTGGCGGAAATCCACCTCGGGAATTCGGATCTGCTCCATCTTCTCCATGATGCGTGTACGCTGGAGATTCTCCGTACCCGTTTCAGTCTCAAGCCCCATCTTGGAGTCAATGGGAGCCTCGTGGAGGCCATACTGGCGCGGATTCCACGTGTCACGTACTGTTGCCATCATGCGTGTTCGGGTAGCATCCAGTTCGAACGAGGCGCGATCGTACTGCTTCTGAGCAGCACTGTTCATGAGGCGAATGGCTTCTTTATTCTCGGGGTCGCGTGCAAGCACGGACTCGAAGGCAAGAATGGCTTCCTCGTATTCGCCGGTCAGGTAGGCCTGCCGACCGCGCTTCAGCCACTCAGCGATTTCCTTCTCTACAAGAACATAGTCAGGCATGTCCCAGCGGTCTTTGGGAATCGGCGGGGCGGGCGGGGGCGGGGCATCAATTGTATTCTGAATACGCTTCACGGCACCTTCGGCGCGTGAGTATCCGTACTTCACAGCATTCAAGGCTGCCGCCTTGGCCTTCTCAAGTTCGCCCATGCGTTCGAGCGAGAGGGCACGCAGGTAGTAGGCGCCACCCAGGCCCTGGCGGGCACGCTGACGCGAGAGCGCCAGGTCCGCACGACGCGGCAAGTACTCAAGAGCTTCCTCAAAGAGAACGATAGCGCGCAGGTAATTCTTGTTAGCCAGTTCCTTTTCCGCATTCTGGATGCTCTCGACAGCGTGGGCTTCACTGGCGATACGCTTGAGGCGCTCTGCAGTCTCAAAGGCGAGCACACTTGCGGATTTCCCGACAACGGCAGGTTCCGGCTCGAGTGCCACAGGCTCTGCCACTGGAGCCACGACCGGTTCCGCTACCGGTTCGACAACAGGAACGGGGGTCGGCTCAACAGATGGGGGGGCTACCTCGGGAGCGATTCCCATATCCATCTCGGCTTCGTTCACCAGCATTTCAACCACATCGTTGCCAACGGGGGTCGACTCGACGGCCGTGGGGGCCTCTGGTGTATCCTGGCCGGCAGCAAGATCGCCGCGCGCCTCATCAAGCAATGAGCTGAAGAGATCCTCTTCCAGCGCCATGTCGTCTTCGTATGTAGGCGCATCAGGCTCTTCGACGATTTCAACCAGGGCAGGTGGCTCTTCCACAACCGGCGGCTCTTCCACAACAACAACGGGAGGTTCTACGATGGCTGGCTCCGGGATCTCTTCGATGAGATCACCCATATCCAGTTCCGGCTCCGGTTCATCGGCAAGCTCGCCAAGCAACGCATCCAGGTCATCTGCGTCATCACCAGCAGGCTCTTCGACGATCTCAGGCATATCGGGAACGTCAGCGGCGACATCACCCAAAAGGTCATCCAGGCCCTTTTCTTCGTCGAGGGGAGCGGCATCCGCAGCGGCCTCTTCAACAAGATCTGGAATCGGGGAAGGCTCGGCAACAGGAACAGTCTCTGCCGTCGGCTCGTCGCCAGCCATGTCACCGAGGAGGTCATCCAGGGACATGGCGGGGTCGTCGACCACACCCACATCATCGGCAGCCATCTCACCCGGTACGGGCAGCGGGGGCGCCGGCGGGGGCGGGGGGGCGGCCTCAAAGGGATCCTCATCAGCCGTAAGGCCGAGCTCGGCAGCGGCAGCATCAAGATCGAAGGGGCCATCATCAGCGGGAGCTTCAGGGGCCTCGGCAACGTCCGCAACTTCCGTCAAGCCGGGAATATCGTCGGCCGGTTCCGGAAGAGCGAACGCATCGGCATCATCGGGATCGGCCTCCAGGCCATCAATAGCGGCCGCAAGGTCGTCTGCCGGCACCTCTTCGAGGGCCAAGTCCAAATCATCCAGAGAATCCTCGCCAAGGGCCATGGCATCTTCCGTGGATATCCCTTCCAAGGGGTCCTCGTCGCCACCCAGCAATTCGGCTAAAAGGTCGTCGTCCCCGGCGTCATCTGCCACAGGAAGATCACCTTCAACGGCGTCCGTCAGGGTCAGTTCTTCCAAGGCAAGCAGGCTGTCTTCATCGACACCATCCTGCGCAACCGAGTACCATGCCATGGCAGAGACAACGGCCACCAAAAGCCAAATATGCTTCGTGCTCCCAATCATGAGAAAACTCTCCTTAAATCAATCCAAGAGTAAACGACACCCGAAATGGATTCGAGTGTCTGCGTAAACCTTACCCGACTATTCGCGGGTCCCCCCTGTCGTGGCAGAAGTAGACCGTAGAACAACGATTTCCCTGCCTCTTTGTTCGTCCCGTATTACCACACGCCCTTCAGCAACGTCAATGGCAATAACCGTATGCTTGACGCCGTCAAGCTCGAAAACCTCGTCTTTCTTGACCGCTTGCCGCTTTACGCTTCCGTCCGGCAACGTCAACATCAAATGGGCTGTAAGCTCAACATGAAGACGGGCTTTTCCCTTAACCAACACGATTGTCTGACCGTCTTCGGTCGTCAGCGTAAGCTCGGACAGATCGGCGGTGCGCTTGAAGGGCTTCTCAACCTGGACCATCTTCTCTTCATAGGCCTTGAGCGTGAATCCGGCCACGGTGTCGCCGATTTTCGCAAAATCGGTCTTGGTCGTGCCATCCGGCAGGCGGTAGTTGAGCCCGAACTTGTAGTTGCCGGAAGCATCCTTGATACGACTGTTGAACCGCAGCCCAAACCGTTTACCTGAGATCTTCTCAAGAACCAATCGCTCAACCGCGGCCGGACGGCTGTCGGGATCCGTGGGATCGGTCGATTCCTTGTACTCAGCCAAGTTGGTGTAACCGTCGTTGTCGTTGTCCTTCGCGGCATCAGCAGGATCAAACGGATCGAGACCATAGCGCTCTTCCCAAACCGTGGGCATGCCATCCCCATCAGGATCCGGATTGGGAGGCTCTGGCTCCTCGACTTCTGTCTGACAGAAGGGGCAGTTCGCGGCCTCAATATGGACCGGAAGGCGGCACTCACGACAATTGAACCGCGTCTCAGGAACGAACATCAAAACGTTGGTCCACGTGGCATGGTCAAGCTGGAACGGCTCGGCAAGTGACTGGCTCGCGGCATTGTAGGCATCCGGTGCGATGACTTCTGCATTGGGGTTCGTCGGCCGGCGGCTTCTAAGCCAGCCATCGAAGTCTGCCTGCATCTGCCGGATCAGGCCAACCTTAACGCCCAGGTAAACGAGCGAAGCAAGCAATAGCAGCAGAACGGCAAAGGCGATGACTTTGTCGTACTGCTCCTTGATGCGCGTTCCGATCTGATCAATCCCCAGAATCAACGGTTGCCTCCCTGAATTTGTAGACGTCCAGCTCCAGGCGGACCTCCATCGGAATTTCCATCCTGATGCCACATACGGGATAGTTGGGGCCAAGCTTGGCTGCTTCCGCTTTGTCTTTCGGAGCCGCGTCAACGCGGGAGCCAACCTTCGACTCATCGTCCGCTCCTGTGTCAGCCGCAACCGGCACCAGCTCTGGCGTCGCTTTCGAGAGTGTGATCGACGTTACATTGATGAACATCGGGTTGGTGGCCAGGGCATTCAGAATCCCGAGAAGCGCACTCTCTTTGGCGCGGAACTCAAATGAGAAGTGCATCTTGGCGAAGAGATCGCTTTCGCCGATGACACCGGCCCTTGCAACCGATGCGCTGCCACCAGAGGAAGAGCTGCTGCCCGAGCTTGGCGTGCGACGCGAAGACCCGCCACGTCTGCTGGTACGACGCGATGATTCCGACGGTTGCGGTGCGGCGGGCGCCGCCGAACCTGCCGTCTCAAATTCATCACGTCCCACCTTGGACAGTTCTTTGACACGATGTTCAAAGAGCACGAGACACAGACGGTTAACAATAACCAGCTGCTCCATCAGTCGGGGTACATCCTTAGGCTTCGGGAGGGTTCCCGATGTGCCCGCGTAGCGGTCGAACCCAAATGCGAACTCCTCGGAAGCAGGAAGCTCGGTGCCTGCCTTCTGCCCGGCCTTGACCAGATTCCGGGAGGCGGCTTCAACGGCAATCTTGAAACGGGAAGGACTGCGCTCGGAACTCGTCACATTGCCTTTTCCAAGCGTTGCCATCAGTTCATCAAACCAGGCGTCTACCTGCTCGGTATTGGCGTCTTCCTGGTCCACGTTTGCCCTGGAAGGGAACGGTTTTGCCTTATAGTAGCGGTCCAATTCGCCCTTGGCGCTCTCAAGATCGTCCCGGGCTGTATTGAAGCGACCGACACCGCGATAGAGGACGAACCCGGCCGCAAGGAAAAGAATGGCGCCGACGGAACATCCTACAGTTACAATTATCTTGGCAGTTTTCATGTTGTCTACTTCGTCACCAGAGGAGGATCGAGCTCCAGGTTAATCGTGAATCGGCGCAAATAGTCGCCGGACCCCACCGCGCGTTCGCTTACGATCTCTGTCGCGTCCCCGAATTGCTCCGTCGACCTCAACCGGTCCCGGAAACGCTCGGAAGCCGTTCCCTCGTCGTTGTCAACCAGGCGATCCGAAAAAGCCTGCACGGTTAGCTCCAGCTGGGGAATCTTTGTGCCGCGAGGCTTGGGCTTAAGCTCAACAACCCACATTCCCTCCTGCATGCAACCGTGAATCGCGCCAAGCACCCCACTCCACCGACGTCGGGAACCGATGACTTCGGTGATGGCATCCTGCCGCTGAACGGCTTCTTCACGCTTGGCACTGGCGCGCTTCAGGTCCTTGGTCAACAGGCTGAAGGCCTTCACCTCTGTACTCACGTCGTTAACGCGATCCTCGAACATCTTGCCCATGCGATTGAAATAGACCCACCAGCACAGCATCGTCAGGACCACGCCTGCAGCGGAAAGGGCAAAGAACGGCTGCCGACGGCGGAAGGCCTTGCGGGCAACGAGATCGGGCGGCATCAGGTTGATCTCAACCGGGCAGGTCAGCGCACGCCGCAGGGCCAATCCGACGACCTCCCCGAGGCTCTGCAAATCGTTGTTGACCTGATCAGCATCGATGCTCTCCGCCACGGAAACAGCCGAGAAGGGGTTGAGATACTCAACATCCACTTTCAGTTTGTCGCGGAAGAACGTATCAACGTGCGGGATAATGGACGAGCCGCCGGTCAGGAAGACCATGGCGGGAGCCACCCCGCCCTGCTGGCTACGGTAGAAATTGATGGAACGGTTCACCTCGGCATGGAGGCGCGTCAGCACGGACCGAATGATCTTCGAAGCCCGTTCCGCCGTTTCATTGTCGGGTCCGGCGTAGACACCACCAAAGGCGACAAAGCCATGTTCGCGTTTGATTTCCTCGGCCTCATCAAACTCAACATCGAACTCCTTCATCAGTTCCTGTGTAATGGTATTGCCGGCAACAGGAATGCTGCGACTGAAGATACGGTTCTCTTCTATAAATACCAGGTTCGATGAACGCGCACCCATGTCGAGCACCATGGAGCAGGCATCGAGTTCGGGATAGTTGAAGCGAACAGCGTTGTAGAGCGCCATCGGGGCAACGTCCACGATCTCCGGCTCCAGCTCAGCGGCCTGAACGGCATCAGTAAGACGTTTGATGTTCTCGATCTTAACCGCCACCAACATGACATTGAGTTCGCCTTCGTCGCCACCTATCAGCTGGTAGTCCCAGACGACTTCATCGATCGGGAAGGGAACATTCTGCTCCGCCTCATACTGCACAATCTGTTTGAGCTTATCGCGGCCGACGGGAGGGAGCTTCACGAAACGAGGAAAGACCGCCTGGCCGGACACCGTCATCAGCATGGGAGCCGGACGGATGCCCTGCTCTCTCATAATATCGCGGATCGCGGTGACAATATAGGCAAGCTTATCGCTCTCGCTCTTGGTCTCCGCGCCAATGGGATTGATCCCATAGCGAAGCAATTCCAACTCCCCGCCTTTGGAGATGTGGAATTCCGCGAGGACGATCTTACTGGCCCCCAGGTCCAAGGCCAGGATTCTGTCGCGTTCGAACATTGCCACTATTTGATAACCTCGTAATCGTCCGGATTAATCAGCGCCCACGGCGACTTGGAGCGGTCCAGCAAGTAGCCTTCGCGTACGGTAGTCGAGGCACTGTCGGTCACAAGTGGATTCTTCCACCACTTCTCAGGGAGCTGTGAGCCTTCATCACTAACTTCGGCGACGACCTCGCCCTCCAGCGTAAATACAGCGGCGACGGCAACCGGCTCACCATGACGAAGGAGAGCTGCAGGGCGCAAGAACACGACGGCCGTGTGGCCTCGACCTTGCTCGATGTCAATATAGCGAACCGTGTTCCTATAGAGGGAATAGACGTTGCGCTTGGTTTCAGGGTCACGCATCACGCTCAGCACATAGAACTGAATGAGGAGCTCATCAATCCACTCCGGAGCGGTATCATAGCTGACGGTAATCGCCTGCCATTCGCGAGCGCGGTTCACGCCGCGCCCAACGTCCGTCGAGAAAGATGGTGTAAAGACACGGGCTTTCTTACCTAGCCCGGTCAGTTTTCTGACGCGAAGCTGATCTGATGCGTTGGGCGCACCTTGCCCGAGAACGCTGCTACCAAGAGCCGCAACCACAACAACAACCGAAAGTAACGTCTTTGTGATTCGTGTGCCCATAGCCCCCCTTTTTCTGCCCTAACCCACTGAGGATACCTAATCCGGTGTAAAAGCGACGCGCTCACTATACGAGCCATCCTGACACAAACCAAGAAAAAAGGGCTTTGTCACGAGGCCTAATTAACTGACGCCAGCGGCGGTCAAAATCGACGAGATTCACCATTTGACATCCCTCCCGCGATAGAGTAGAGTCAAGTTTGGAGTAAGAAGAGTTTTTTGGCTTCGGAGGAGTCCTACGGGAAACCCCTAGGGGTTGCCCACTAAAATGGCTGGGACAATGCCGACCGCAAAGGAAAGGGAAGGGAAAGTCAAATGAGAGACGTGTTTCGGTCCACAATGGTACTAGGAATCGCAGCAGTTTTCGCCGCCTCGGTTGTCCCGGGTCTCGGAATCACGAATAACATTGATACCGCCCCCGGCAATACGATTGAGTGGTCATTTGAGAGCTACACCAATGGCCAGGATATCGTGGCCGATACGAATAGCAGTTGGTATGGTGAGGCCGAAGCGCTCATTGCCAACACCAACGTGATGTCAAGTTCTCCTGCCGGCAACCCCCTCGCGACGACGCACGATGTGGTGGCAGAGCTCACCGCCAACGTGACGAACATGGTAACGGGCGGAAGCGGCAAGAGCATCTGGATTGACCAGCTCACCCAACCGCGCCGCTGGGATCAGGATGGTCACCCCACCGATATTCCAACCGATGCGCAGATGGCCTTCTACGTGAACACAAACGGTCACATCGTCATCTACCACCATGACTGGAACGGTGGCGTACCAACAGGCGCCAGCAACATTTGGACGGAGATCACAAGCCCCACGATCAACACCGGCGACTGGGTCCGCGTTTCCATCAATATGGATTATGCTTACGCAGACTGGGTAGGATATGGAGCCCTGGGCGCCTACTACTTCCAGATGGCTATTAACGGAACGCTCCTGACTCATGCGTCACAGGGCGTCGAGGATCCCGAAGGCGTTGACTACACGCTGGGCGGAAGCCACTTCGTGATGGCCACCGTTGACCTGGGCAGCCAGATGAATGCCATCTCGCTTCACGGCACCGGTTACTTCGATGACATGGTTGTCACGACGAACGAGCCGACCTACACGATCGTTTACACCCTCTCCTCCACCGTCGCGGATGGCGACAATGGCGGCAGCGTAACGCCACTGGGCGACCAGACTGTTGCCGAGAACGGCAGCCAGGCCTTTACGGTAACGGCGTCGAACCACTGGACGATCGAAAAGGTGGTTATCACAGAGAATGGTGTTACTACCACGAACATACTGGGCGCCAGCCCCTACGAGAAGAACTTCACGAACGTAGCAGCCAATGGCAGCATTGCAGCCTACTTCCTGGCTGACACCACGAACGGCGTCCCGATCTGGTGGATGGCTGGACACGGTATTCAGGGCGAGGATCCTGACGGCAACAACGATGGCGACAGCCTGACCGTACGCCAGGAATGGATGGCCTCGCAGGATCCGACAGTCAACGCCGAGTTCGCTATCACGCGCACGTGGCAGGCTGATGGAACGAACTACATCGAGTGGACCTGCACGGGTGTGGACCCCAGTCTTCCGCCCATCGATATCGGCAGGGCCACGGACCTGACGGCCGGGTTCTCCAATGTTGCCACGAAGGCACGCATGGAAGGCACGAACATGTGGGGCGAGGCTGCCGTAGAAGCCTTCTACCAAATCTCCGCCTCCACGAACGCTCCGTAATCGAGCGCTCAACGAAACCACGAAGCGGCATGGCGCAAGCCATGCCGCTTTTCTTTTGGTGTTACCAGGCCTGCTCGCCCCCCCCGTAACGCGGGCCTGTCTCCAACGACGGAGGCACGACACGTCCAAGGTAGCGCGAGGCGTCCCTGCCGAGCCGCGCGGCGTACGAAGTACGACGCCCCCCTGTTCGGTCGGCAGCGGCGCTACATGAGGTATGCGTTCTCCGTACATCCCGGCTCACCGAGACGGTTCGCCCTACCCTACGAAGTTTCGATCCTGAAGGATCCGAATGCTCACGGCGGAGGGTTAGCCCAATCCTTCGCAAGGTTGTGGGCTTCTCGTTTCGTATCTGTGCATCCCAAAAGGCCACTGGCCAACGCCCCGTTGGCAGCGAAACGCCAATTCTAACGGATCCAGCTACCTATCTCGTCTGAAGCAAGATTAGTGAGAGGTCACTCTCCCGTAGCTGGATTCGTTAGAATTCGGTCCCCTGTAGCTGGATTCGTGAGGATTCAGATCCTCAGAACTTAAGCCTCGCATGAGTAAATGTCCCCATCCACTTGGGAACGCCGAGGAGACGTTCGGTAGATCCAGCGCGAGGACCCTCGCTTAGAGCGGATCGCGGCCGATACGTTTGCGGTCTTCCCAACCACCGCTGCAGATGAAGCGCGTGTCATCGTATTTAACGCTCTCGACATGACCATCACAGAACACGGCGTTACCACGACCGTCGTGATACTCTCCGATGTGCTCGCCTTTCTGGTCACCGCCATCGACCTGCCAGTTGTTGTGATCGCTGCTGAAGTGTCGCCAATCAATGCAACCATCATGGTTGCGCGCCGTGCGTCGTATATAGAACCCAGGGTTGCCATCGTCCCCTGGCAAGGCGTCGTCCGTCCAGGCTGTACCCGTATTCATAAGTGATTTGGAATATCCATCCTGCAGAACAAAGCCCTGTTCCGCGAACATCACGACGCGAGAGGGGCCATCAACGCTGTAGTAACGTTTACGCCAACGCTGGTTCTGCAGTGAACCGTTCATTCCGTAGCTACGTGTTACGACGCGCCTCTCGTCATTGGCGCTGTACGTCGCCTTGGCCAAACGCACCATGGACGGGCATACGTAAGTCATTTCATCACCCTCAGCACCAACGTAGTCGAACAACGCGCCGTTCGTAACGCTTGTCAGGCCCTTGCTGCCGCCCGCATTCCACCAATAGGTCCTTTGGTCGCCCCGGGAAGTCCAGTCGACCCATCCCGTGTGAAAACCCGTATCATAGGTGCCATCACCCCAGATGTGAACCCACTCGGCAGATGCCGTGTACGGGAGATGACCGCCATTCTCGGTGGCATAACTCACGGCAGCTGTATGGAGCTGCTTCAGGTTACTGACGCAGGTGGCGATCCTGCCCTTCTCTTGAATCTTGCCGACGGCAGGAAACAGGAGCCCGATCAGGACGCCGATTATTGCGACCACAACCAGGAGCTCAATCAGGGTAAAACCAGGGCGATCTGAATGATGTGTTTTCATACTGATAACCTACCAACGCCAGAGCCCAAACGCAATTTCGAATCGCAAAGCACCGACGGGTCTGATATAGGAGAGGGCTTAAGTTGTACAGGGGGATAGACGTGTATCTAAAAGCGCTGGAAATGGTGGGCTTTAAGAGCTTCGCCGAGAAGACAAAGCTCATGTTCGAGCCGGGCATGACCGCTATTGTCGGCCCCAACGGATGCGGCAAGAGTAACGTTTCAGACGCCATTCGCTGGGTCCTCGGTGAACAGAGCGCCAAAGCGCTTCGCGGCACCAAGATGGAAGACTGCATCTTCAACGGTACCCAGAACCGAAAACCCCTGGGCATGGCCGAAGTCAACATCACGTTCACCGATTGCGAGAACGTCCTTCAAACCGAGTACCATGAAGTCACGATCACACGCCGCGTCTTCCGATCCGGTGAGGGGCAGTACTTCATCAACAAGACCCCTTGCCGCCTGAAGGATATCCAGCGCCTCTTCATGGATACAGGTGTCGGCACCTCGTCGTATTCCTTCATGGCCCAGGGCCGCATCGACCAGATTCTGAGCGCGCGCCCTGAAGATCGGCGATCCATCTTCGAAGAAGCCAGTGGCATTACCAAGTACAAGAACGACAAGCGTGAAGCCATTCGCAAGCTGGACCACACCGAGGCCAATCTTCTCCGCCTGGCCGATGTCATTCGCGAGGTGAAAAGGCAGATTGGCTCCCTCCAACGGCAAGCTGGAAAAGCCCGGCGTTACAAGACATTCCGCGACGAGCTCCGTGCCCTTGATCTGTTCTCGGCCCGAATCCGGTTGACCGGTTTCGAGAAGAAGATCCGCAAACTCGACAGCGAGATTACGGCCGTCACGGACCAGATCACGGCAGCCCATCACGACGTCGAATCTCAGGAAGCCCGGAATGTCACGTTGCGGGAGGAGATTCTCGCAACCGAGCGTGAAGTGGCATCGTTCATGGAAGCGGGAATGCAGGCGCAGAGCCGCCTTGACCGGACACAAGACCTCATCCGGATGAATACCCAGCGCATCGAGGAATACCGCGGGCTTTCCGAACGAGACACGCGTGAACTGAGCGAGCTTCAGCGGCAGCTCGAAGATCGCCGGCAAATGGAGCAAACCTTCAAGGCACAGCAGGAGAAGGCCATTGCCACGCGCGATGCTGCCAAAGCAGAGCTCGAGGTATGCGTTGGCAACTACGAGAGCCACCGCCAGCAGATAGACGCGGCCCGGGCGCGCATTCAGCAACTTCGCGATGAGTCCGTGAGCCTCGAGAACGAAGCATCACGGATCCACAATCAGCTTATTCAAATCGAATCGCAGGAACGGTCCACGCTCATCCAGCGCGAGCGACTGGCCGCAGAGAAACAGCAGCTGACCGACATTGCGGCCGCCTTTGGCGACCGTGTTGCCGGGCTCGAAGCCGCCTTACAGCAACACCAGGTGGATGTGGATGCCGCGATTGCCCGAAGTGCGCAGATCGACGAGCAAAAGCAGCGCAACCAACAAGCGGCCCGCGAAACGCAGCAGAAGCGCGGAGGGCACCAGTCCGAACACGCTGCGCGCCAGGCTACTATTGAACTTCTCTCAGACGCCGAAGAGGCCCAGGAGGATTTCCCTGGCGGTACTCGTCTTCTCCTGGAGCAGGACAATCCGCTCGAAGTCGACCGCACCAAGCTCCTCGGGGCCCTCGCCGAACATGTGGCCGCGCCCCCGGAATACACGCAAGCTCTCGAGGCAGCACTCCGTTCTGTGCTGGATGCAATTGTGGTAGAGAACGCGACCGAAGCACGCGGCGTTCTCGCCAAGGTTGCCGGAGCAGCGCAAGGCGCAACGCGGCTTATTGCACAGCACGGCGAAACGGCGGCACGCTTGCCTCTCCCTGACGGGCTACCCTCGCTGGCCGACTTGGTGGCACCCACATCTGATACCGGGCGACTGCTGGCTGAGCAGCTTCTTGCCAATGTGGCCGTGGCGGAATCGCTTGAACGCATCCCCGAGACCATACCTCCCGGTATCACCGTCGTGACGCCAGACGGCATGTTGCTGCGTGCTAATGGTATTGCCGAATTCTGGATGGGAGATGCATCCGCATCCAACCCGCTCAGCCGAAAACACGCCATCGCGGCAGCCCAGCAAACGGCCGAAGCCATCGCCGCGGATATCGCCTCCTGCGATGGCACGTTGGCCAGTCTGAGTGAAGAGGCCGCAGCCCTGGAGTCCCAGAGCGCCGAAGCACGTCGGGAGCTCGATGAAGCAAGACGCCAGCTTGCCCAGAAAGAGGGCGAGTGCCAGATGGTCACCGGAGAAGCCAAGACGGCCACTCAGCGACTGGAGACGGTAACCTGGGAGCTCGAGCAGATCACCGGAAAAGGATCCACCTGGGAGACGGAGAAACAGTCACTTGTGGAGCAACAGGTCGAGGCACGCGAAGCACGCGAGCGAGCAGGCAACGACATTGCCGAGCAGAACAAAGAGCTGCAACAGCTTGAGACGCGTCACGCCGAGATTCAAACCGAGCTCACCGAGCGACGTGTCGCATTCGGCAGCAGCGATCATCGCGTGGAACACCTGGGCACACAGCTTGAGGCCGTTACAACACGGCTTTCCGAAATTGATGCCGCCCTGCGTGGGCGTTCGGAGGGCCTCCAGTCTTACGCAACGAGCATTGAGCAGCTCGAGAAGAGCATTGCGGATGCCAAGGGACAACTCCAGGACCTCGAGCAGGCCGTAAGTGCGAACAATGAAAAGGCCGAATCGCTTCGCAAAGCCCGCGTTGAGAAGTCTGAGGCCCTCACGCAACAGGAAGCCAAACTCGCTCACAGCCGCGAGGCTCTCGAGGGCCAGATGCGTAAGAAGTCCGAATCTGACGTTCGCATGACGGAACTCAGCATGCGTCGGCAGAATCTCACGGACCGTGTGACGGCGGACTACAACATCTCGCTAACGCAGATCATGGACGAACCGGAACCGGACTGGGACGGTGATCCTCTCTCGATTGAGGACGCTGAGACCCGCGTTGCGGAACTTCGGACCAAGCTGGAAGCCATGGGACCGGTGAACCTGGTCGCGATTGAAGAGTACAAGGAACATGAGGAACGCTACACGTTCCTGACGCAGCAGGAAGATGACCTGGTAAAGTCCAAGGAACAACTCATGGAGATGATCAAAACGATCAACCGCACCACCTCCGAGATGTTCCGGGAGACATTTGAGCAAGCCAACGTGAACTTCCAGAATATGTTCAACCGTCTTTTCGGGGGCGGATCGGCAAAACTTGTGCTGGTGAATGAGGAGGATGTGCTGGACTGCGGCATCGAGATCATCGCACGGCCTCCAGGCAAGCGACTCCAGAACATATCACTGCTCTCAGGTGGCGAACGCACGCTCACAGCAGTGGCGCTTCTCTTCTCCATCTACCAGATCAAACCCAGCCCATTCTGTATGCTCGATGAGTTGGATGCTCCGCTCGACGATGCAAACATCGGACGGTTCATTGAGATCCTGAGAGAATTTCTGAAGCAATCCCAATTCGTGGTAATCACCCACAGTCGTCAAACCATCGCGGCCAGCGATATTCTTTACGGGGTAACCATGCCCGAACAGGGCGTATCCCGCATCATGTCGATGAAGTTCAGGGATGCTGACGGTGGCGTGCTCACGGATGAGCAAATTGGCGCTTCCCCGGACAAGGGGTAATTCCATGTCTATCTCAACACAGCGGCTTCTCGAAGTGGCAGTAGAGGCCGCCCGTACTGGCGGCGCGCATGCGCAAAGCAATAAGTCCCGTCGCGAAGAGATGATTCGGTCTTACGCGCATGACGTAAAGCTCGCGCTCGATGTGGAGTGCCAGGCGCGCATCGAATCCGTGATTCATAGTCATTTCCCGGACCACCAGATCCTTGGCGAAGAAGATGACACGCTCGCGGACGGAAAACGACTTGGTGACGCCAAGTCCGGCGGACAGGAAAGCGACCACTACGAGTGGATCGTCGACCCCATTGATGGGACGGTCAATTTCTCCCACGGATTCCCGATCTGGTGCTGCTCGATAGCAGTGCGTCGCGGTGAGGAGGTCCTTGCCGGGGCCGTTTACGCCCCCGATCTTGATGCCTTATACACGGCAACGGTTGACCAGCCGTCGATGCGCAACGGGGAACCCATCCAGGTCTCCACACGTGACGACATCTCCCAGTGCATTGTCATGACAGGCATGGACAAGAACCTTGCTCCCGGCGTGAAGCCGTTGACGTTCTTCACCAACATTGCCGCATCCTGCCGCAAGGCTCGCATAGCGGGATCTGCGGCCGTTGATCTCTGCTGGGTGGCGGAGGGAATGGCAGACGGCTACTTTGAGGGCAGCATCTATCTCTGGGACATTGCAGCCGCAGGATTGATCATCAAGCAAGCGGGGGGGGCCGGCGAGATCGTGGCGCTACGCGAGGAACCCCACCAGATGAGCTACGTGGCATCGAATGGCCTGATTCAGGATGCACTCAAGTCGCTGGTGATGGTGTAGCCGCAGCTACAGATTCACGGTCGAGATATCCGCCGCTTCATCCACACCATCGGGTTCGCCGTCACTGCCATAGCAAATGACTTCGTACGTTTCGCCACCCGTGCCGGGAATCAGGTACACGTAGTCGTTACCCCACGGATCGACCGGAAGGGTTCGCCGTTCAAGGTATCCCTCCGCGGGGAACTTGCGTGGTGTGGGCTCCACCCTCGACGGCATTACCAGGGCCTCGAGGCCCTGGCGCTGTGTCGGCAACATCCCATTGTCCATGCGGTAGAGCTTAAGTGCCAACCGGAAGTTCTCGAGCTGTGCAACGGCAGCGGCATGTCGTGCTTCATGTGGCCGGCCGGCCAGCTTAACCACAACAACCGACCCGAGAATCGTGATGATCAGAATCACGACCAGCAGCTCCATGAGTGTGAATCCCATTCTTGTTCTCATATCAGCATGCTCCTTCGTTGCGGCATTCGTATAACGTGAGACTCTCAAAACAGCTCCGCCTGGCGGGCATCACCTTCAGGGCCACCGAACTTCTTGTATAACGCGTCAAGCTTGCCCCGATAGTAGACAACGTTCTCGTCCCGACGGTCGGGGTCCCATTCTGAAACGAGCTTACTGTTCTCGTGTACCGCCACGCTCTTCTTGTCACCGGTCACGTAGTAGGCCACCTGGTCGCCCGCCTTGTACGTCCTTCCGGAAGCCAGAGCCAGTTCGTAGGCCGCCCGCCTGCTCCCCTTCCCTCTAGCACGTTTCGCCGCGTAGGCATCCAGCGACCCCTGTAGATTCTCGGTCTTCGCAAACTCCTCAATCGGCCACTCGCGGCGTGCGATCGCGTTATCGCAAGCCAGACGCAGGGCAGGGAGCTCACTCTCTCTATCCTCCAGCTTCATCCGGATCATCTTGCTCAGGAATGTCCGCTGGAAGCGCTCCAGGCCACGGGATTTGAGCGCTGCGCCCTTGATGACCATCTCGCCTTTCGCATCGAGTAGTGCATAGTTCTTCATCTTGTAGCTATACATCGAGACGTATTCACCATCGAACTCGACCTCAATCCCTTCCGGCAGTGATTCCGCGAACGTTGCACGAAACTCGCCCATCGCTACTGCTGCCTTCTTTGGGGCACCACCAAAGCTCGGCGGGACAAAGTAGATGCCGTCCGTATCGATTTCGATTGGCTGAGCGCCCACCGCACGCAGTTCATCAATCATCGCGTGCAGTAGCTTGCGCCCTTCGCTGGTGACTTGATCTGCCGCCTCGAAGTCGTTGAAGCGACCTTGCTCAAAGCCCAGGTAACCGTAGAACGAGTTGATCAGAATCTTGAACGCCGCTTGAAGCGCATCAAGCCCCAGCTTCTCAGAAAGCTCAGCCGAGGCCTGCATAGCCTGCTTCGCTTCGATCCTAAAGGTCCGCAACGTGTCCAGAGCCTTCAGAAAGACCCCCAGCGTGTCCGACTCGGGACCAATGGACTGCGTCAGCATTAAAGACGGATACAGCGATCTCACGTCACAGTGGTGGACGTTCTTGATGACGCCTTCCATGAACATGTCGGTGTAACCACCGGCAAAGGCACGACCGGCAGAGGGGAGTGGCAGCGACTGCTCCGAGCGCAAGTATTCGCGCGTCAGGAGCGCGTCAATCTTCACGGCATTGCCGCGCACACAAATGTTCTGGTAGGAGAAGGGCAACATCTGGGCCTGCACGAAACTGCTTCGCGAAAGGAGAGTCGAGATGCGTTGGGTCTCGATCACGTCATCCCGCACATAGTCTGCCAGCCGGTCCGGTTCCTTCAGAAACACATCGCTGATCTGGTCCCCTTCCACATAGGTCCGGTTCTCGGCCGCAACACCAAAATGCACGGCCACCGCTTTCAGCCCGTAGCCACTCAATTCGCGGTGTACGACATCGTAGCTCTGGACCAGGAACAGGGTGTCAACGACATGACGCCCATAGATATCAAAGCGCGTGTAGGCGATGGTCCGCTCACCGGCGCCGAAACGACTGGGCCGCTTTCGCGGGGTACTTCCATCCCGCCCCAAGGCCAGCTTCACGCCATGCCGCTCCGCGCGCTTCGCGATGTACGGCAAGTCGAAATTGAAAAGGTTATGACCTTCAATGACGTCAGGGTCACGCTCCTGAACAACATCGACAAAGGCTTCCAGCAAGGCCTTTTCGTCCATGTCGGCTCCGGAGAACACTTTCGACCATCCGGTCTGGTCGGACACGGCAATCGCGATAATCCGGTCTGCCTCGCGGTCTGCGCTGCAAAAATCGTACCCCTCCCCCGTAAAGCACTCAATGTCGACCTGCAAGCGATGGAGGTCTTCAAAGGCCATCCCAAGGAAGCTTGTCTTTCCCGACAGCATAAAAAACTGCTGCACCGGGTCACTCACCGCAAGGTATGGGGCAAAGGGCGAGGACGCAGTGGCTCCCGTCTCCGAGGCAAGCCAGCTTTTCGCATCTCCAAAGTCACGCCAGGTTTTGAAAGCGAGGAGCGTATCGATCTCACCGTCCCCATCAAAAGGGGTCTGCTCGCACGCCACAGGCAATCCCGTCAGTGCCGCCTTTGACGCAACCAGAAAGGGTCGAAACGATTCGCGCCGCTGCTGGAGCCTTCCATCACAACGCGTAAAGATGACGATCTCATCGCCGGAAGACTTTCGGGCGTGCTCAACCGCTACAATGCCTTTCTCGTCAGAGGCACCGAAAAGTAGCGGATCATACGGAATCGCGGGGGGCGCCATATACTACCGTCCTAGTACTTCTGCTTCGTGCTCACCGACAGTTGAGGGAAAGCCGTCAGCCAGAACTCCAGCATCACGCGGATCTCATCGTCTCGCTCTGTGCCATCACTGCGCGTGTATCCAGGCAGCACGCTGGCGCCGAACCGCATGCCGAGACAGTCGAGCTTGCGCTGAATGTACCCGCCCTGCTCCTCGATACGGCTTTCTTCAAACTCGTAGCGTCCGAACACGTTCAGCCCCCACCGTGTGTTGGGATAGAACGTGAGCGTGCCGGCCAGGAGGTTGCTGTCCTCGAAGCGATAGCGATGTTCAACACGCGCGCTCCACATTTCGTCGCGTTCAAGGTCAAAACGCGTGTTAAACTGAGCAAGGACTGAATCTTCCACATCGTAGATCCCGTCCATGTCCAGGGAGAGCCAACGCGTCGGGCGGAATTCCGCATCCAGCCCCACTCGCTCGAACACCTTTTCTTCACCCTCGGCATTCAGTTCAAGTGTTGTAAAGGTGTTGATGTCGGCAAGGTCATAGGGGCGGCCATTTCGCTTAGTTTGGATTTTGTTCCGGATACCCAGCAGCGTCTGGTGCACCTCGCCTAACGCATCGACCGAATCGAACTGATAGAGCTCATCGGGAAGGATGTCCGGCTCCAACCGGAAGGTGTAGTTGGCGTACGGTTCAACAATGTGACGCCGTGTACCGCCATCGCGACCCCATGTCTTAAAGGCCTTGAACGACACCTCGGCACCGACTTCGAAAATGTTCCTAAGCTGGGCACCGCCGTTCATGATGTCAGTAACTGTGTTGGTCTCCGTCACCATACTGACAACGGTATTCGTGACGCCGCCCTCCACCGTAGTATTGGTGGATGTGGTCGTCGAAACGGAGTCGGATGTGGTCCTCGTGACCGTGTCTGAGTAGTAGGTGCCGCGATAGCCGGCACGGGGAACCAGGTTCAGCCACCCCAGGTAACGCCGAGGCTGAAACAGCATGTGCGAGGTGTCCACCCGCAGCGCAGAGTAGTCGTCGGTCCCCGAGTCCTCGGGCCAGACCTGTTCCAGGTTCGCGACGGCGGTCTGTCCCTCGTAGTAGAGCGATGTCTTACCCAGCTGCAGACGCATGACGTCGAGCGAGACTTCGGGAAGCCGGTTCAGATTGGTGTAGAACTCGTTGAGACGGACGTTGGCAAGCGCCGTGACCGTGAACGCATCACGGCGATGCGAAAGGCTCAGATAGTTCTCCGGCTGAGTGGCCCTGCGGTACTCGCCGCTGAAGAAGTCTTCAAGGATGTCGGTGTCGCTGAGGTAGTTCACTTTCATCAGCATCAGTGTGCGTGGGTCAAAGGTCTGAGCGTGCTGCAGTCGAATCCGGTAGCGTTGGTTCTCAATGTCCGCAGTGGCCAGGTCTTCATCGTCATCAATCGGTTCCTGGTCATTGGCATAGTAGAGATTCAGTTTGCCGGAGCTTCTTGCCGTATTCCACTTGATGTCTTCACCCACGGCAACGCCGCGGCGGGTGCGATAGTCCAGGTGATGCTCGGCACGGACCGTGTTGCTGAGGCGGTAGAAGTATGAAGTGAGCAAGAAGGCTCCCCAACGACTCCGGTAACCGGGATACACGCGGAACCCGGAATCCTCGGCGAGGTTGCGGCGCCAGTAGGGCATGTACATGCATGGCACCCGTCCGAAATACCAGAACGCATTCATGGTCTTCATGTACTCGCCCGGCACAACGGTGATGCGTTTGGCCCGGACATGGAAGTGACTGTGCGGGTGCTTGAAGACACAGGTGGTCACCTTTGCATCATGAAGCACGTATTCATTCTGTCCGGCACGCGTGACCTTTTCCGCCAGGACCCGAAACGGCTCGGCGTTGACCTCGGGATCATCAAGGCTGCAGACTCGCGTCCTGAAGTTGTATTGCAGCTTTGTGCCTTTTGTTTCGTTATCGCCGCGCTTGAGAACAACATTCCCGAGCGCATAGGCATCCCCGGTGTTCATGTTCACAAGCACACGGTCCGCATGAAGCTCGTCCAGGCCACAGGTAATGATGACATTCCCTGAGGCCGTAATGCGTCCACTGACCTTATCGTAATCAAGCTGCTCCGCATCAACTTCGATCGGGGTATTCTTGTCGAGAGCCGCCGATGGCTTCGCCAGGTCGCCGAATGAAACATCGGCGGCACGCGTATAGCCCCCATAGCAAAAGATTGCCGCCAAGAGGCCAAACAGAAAGAGTCGCTTACATTCCACAGTCATCATCCTTGTGTTGAACTCCACGTTATCGGCTGACACGCCACATGCCAACTCGAAAGTCAGAGTTGCCCTAGGTATCCCGTCGCGAATAGAGGATCTCGTTTGTTGTTGCATTAATGATAGCGAAAAACTCCACGTGTCGTGATGGGTCGGATTTGAATACCAGCCGCCCTTTGAAACGGGCCTCCAAGTCAACCAGGAATGCCTCGTCCTCGCGGCGGATACGATCCAACACGGTTGGGTGAACAACAATCTGCAGATCGGGCACCTCGTTTCGCCCACGGTAACGGCGCATGACGGCCGAGAGTTGCCGCTGCATTTCCACGCTCATGCCGAGTGCCGATCGGACGTTGCCGCGTCCGTGGCAGTAAGGACAGTCCACCATCATGCTCGAGAGGATGCTCTCTTCGGCGCGCTGACGGGTCATTTCCATGAGGCCAAGATCCGAGATTGGCAAGACGTTTGTCCGCGCGCGATCACGCTTGAGGGCCGCCTTCATCGTGCGATATACGGAATTCTGATGCTTGCGGGACTTCATATCGATTAGGTCGAGAACGACCAACCCACCCACATTCCGCAGTCGAAGCTGGCGTGCAACTTCTTCAACGGCTTCTGTATTCACAGCCAGAATCACCTCTTCCTGAGATCCCTTGCCCTTGTGGCGACCGGTGTTGACATCGATGGCGATTAGCGCTTCGGTCTCATCAAAGATGATGGCGCCACCGGATTTCAAAGGCACCTGCCGCTTGAAGGCCTCCTCGACCTGCCGTTCCACATCGTAGTGTTCAAGAATGGGAAGTTCACCTTCGTAGAGGTAGATGCGCGAACGCGCGCGACGGGAGATGTTACCGGCAATGCGGCGCAAACTGTCGAATTTCTCGCGATTGTCCACGATCACACGGTCCACATCCTCGGTCAGCCAGTCACGTACCACGCGCTCAACCAGGTCTGGCTCTTCATAGATGCAGCAGGGCGCCGGCTTCTCAACCATCGCCTTCTGAAGCTCCTCCCACGACACGGTGAGGCCTCGCAGATCCCGGACGAAGCTACGTTTGTTCGCGCCCGAGGCTACCGTCCGTATGATCACGCCGGCGTCATCCGGCATCGGAAGCCGGTCGAGGATCTTCTTCAACCGCTGTCTTTCCTTGGCGTCACCGATCTTGCGGGAGACCCCTTTGAGCTTTGATCCCGGCATCATCACGAGGTAGCGACCCGGTATGCTAAGACTGGCGGTGACGCGGGGACCCTTGGTGCCAATCGCGGCCTTGGTTACTTGCACGACGATTTCAGACCCCGGAGGGAACCGCTTGGCGATGTCCTCGTTCGAGTACCGTTTGCGGCGGGACTGCCGGCGACGACGGCCACCACCGCCGCCACCGCCACCACCACCTTCTTCGGCCTCGAGACGTGCGGCATCATCGGGAATCATGTCCCAGTAATGAAGAAACGCATTCTTCTTCAGCCCAATATCGACGAATGCCGCTTGCAGCTCGTTTTCCAGGTTCTGAATGCGACCCTTGAAGATGCTGCCCACGATGTGCTCTTCAGTCGGGTGCTCAATCTGAAACTCCTCGAGCTGTCCGTTTTCGAGCACCGAGACTCGTGTCTCAAGATACTCCGAGTTAATCACGATTTCGCGCTTCATGCGCTTTCGTTTTGCTCCCAATCCAAACATAATCAATCCCCCTCTTCCGTGGTGTGGAAACGCTCGCCCCACACCTATTTGGCGGCTGCCGCAGAGCCGGCAGCCCACCTATCTAAGAAAAACGCAGCATGTCAACCCACCTTCTACCGGAAGGCATCGCGACGATGACTGCGAATATGAACACTCTGTATAATGCCCAGTGCGGACATCATAATAACCATGAACGATCCTCCATAACTGAGTAACGGCAGCGGCAATCCCGTGATCGGCATCAAGCCTACTGTCATAGCAATATTGATAAAGACGTGACAAAAGACCAGCGACACAACCCCAACGCACAGTAAGCGACCCATGCCGTCTCGCGTACGCAGTGCGGTCATCATTCCGAACATGAGCACTACCCCAAACACCACCAGCACCGTCAGTGATCCGATGAATCCCTTTTCCTCCGCAATGACGGAATAGATGAAGTCCGTGGGCGCAACCGAACGCGGAAGGAATCCCAAGATGTTCTGCGTGCCGTGCAGGTATCCCTTACCCCACAACCCACCGGAGCCTACCGCAATCTCAGACTGCCGCTTGTTCCATCCTGCCCCCAGGGGATCCTTTTCAGGATGGAAGAACACCTCGATCCGACCGCACTGATAGTCGCTCAGTCCAGTCATATTCCGAATGCGTGCCTGGGTCTCTTCGCTTGCATCGAAACGAGCCGGCAGGAATAGTGCCGACAACAGTAACGCCACAAACACAACACCCATGCCCACCAGCGATCCGAGGTACCGAAACGGTACTCCCGCCACGAACATCATGATGAATGCGGTCGGCACGAACACAAGGGCAGTGCCCAGGTCCGGTTGCTTCATGATGAGCGCGACGGGCACCGCAACCAGCGCAAGCGTCGTCGCCACTTCACGGGGACTCGACAGGTCCCGACCGGATTCACTCAAGCGATGTGCCAACAGAATGATGGTGGCCAGCTTGGTGATTTCAGAAGGTTGTATGCCGATACCGTTCTCCCCAAAGAGCATAAGCCAGCGTTTGGCCCCGTAGATCGTGCGACCGATGAAGAGGACCAAAACCAGGAGCGCCAGGGCCGTACCATAGGCCCACGTCCCGAAACGCTTGAAGCGACGGAAATCGTAGAGCGCCAGCACCACGTAAGCACCGAGACCGGCGACCACCCAGACGATCTGTCTTTCGTAAAGGGGGCGGACAGTCTGGTCATCACTGACATAACAGGCGCTGTAGACAAACATGATACCGGCAACCAGCAGCATGAGAATCGGCAACGTCAGCATCCAGTTGGACCGGCGCAGCAACTTCAGACCGTTTATCAGGGCTGTCTTCATCCCTGCACATCCATTTCTACGGCTGGTCCCTGGGGAGTCAGCGTTTTATCCAAGGTGAAGATCTCTTGCATCAAGTGCCGTAGCCGGGGAGCAGCCGTGATGCCGCCAGAAACGGCATTCTCCATGACGATGGCAACCGCGTAACGCGGTGATTCGTACGGTGCAAACAGAATCATCCAGGCATGCTTGAGTCCCTGTCCGTACTGGGCGGTACCGGTCTTGCCGGCCATCGCCACGCCGTCGATACGGGCACGCTTGCCGGTGCCCGTGGGGGCCTCGATGACATCGTGCATTCCTCCTCGTATGACGCGGAGTGTTTCGGGAGACCAATCCATGCGATTGACGAGATCACCGTGCGCGATGCCTTGGTTAACCAAACGTGGCCGATAGATGTGCCCCCCGTTTCCGATGGCGGCGGCAAACATGGCCATCTGGAGTGGCGTTGCCAGCAACGCGCCCTGGCCAATAGAGACGTTGCACGTGTCACCCGACCGCCAGCCATCGCGCATAACGCGCCGCTTCCATTCAGGGCCCGGAAGCAGACCGGGGGACTCCCCTCTCAGTTCAATCCCCGTCTTGTGCCCGAACCCAACCGAATCGGCCATATGAAATACGCGCTGGTACTCGCAGCGCATGCCGAGGTCGCAGAAGAACGGATTACAGGACTGCTCGATAGCTTTGCGGAGGGACAGGACTCCATGCCCGCGCTTACTCCAACACTTGATCGGACGATTGCCGACCTTGTAGTAGCCGGGGCAATTCACCTCGGTGGAGGGGGTCGTCCTCTTGTATTGAAGACCGGCTATCGCAATCAGGGGTTTGAACGTACTCCCCGGTGGATACCGCCCGCCAATGGCTCGGTTCAGAAGCGGTCGGTTCGGGTTGCTCACCACCCGCTGCCATGCCGGGCGGGATTTGAGACTCTCTACATCGAATGTTGGTGCGCTGGCCAACGCCAATACGTCGCCGTTTCGAGCATCAAGCACGACAACGGCACCAGGCTGATTGCTCAGCACGTTCTCGGCGATAGATTGGATTCCCAGGTCGAGCGTGAGGTGCACGTCATCACCGGAAACCGGTTCGCGTTCCCCGGTCTCATCATGCTTGAACCCCGAGGCATCGACACGGATCAGACGTCCTCCCGACTGGCCACGAAGCCGGTCATCCATCACCCGCTCCATACCTTCTCGGCCGGCCATTTCAGGCAGGTAGTAGTGGTACGGCTCCTCGCTGCTCGCGGCCAGGTCTGCCCGTCCCACGTATCCAAGCACATGGGTGGCATGGGGCGAATGGGGATAGACCCGGACGGGCTCAACGTAGACATCGACACCGGGGAACGTCTGATCACACTCCGCCCACCGTGCCAGAGCCCTTTCGTCTAGTCCCCGCCATGCTAGGAAAGGCAATGGCAAGCGTCGGGAGACATGCTGGGCAATGTCATGCCGCGTCACCTGCGGCGACACGCCAAGGATCGTCGCGAGCTCGGCAACGACCTCATCGACTCTATCGATTGTGCGCGACCACCGGCCGCTCTGACGCAGCTCCTCGGTGTAGATAGCAATGCAGTAGCTTGGGCGATTGTCAGCCAAGCAGACGCCGTTGCGATCGAAGACGCGCCCACGAATGCCGGGCAAGCGGACCCGCCGCATGCTCTGACGGTCAAGTCGACTGCTGTACTCGGGCGCCCGCAACACCTGGATGCGCCACAGGTTGACTCCGAGGAACGCCAATCCGGCGAGCATCGCCAGCATCACCAGGCGGAGGCGCAGGCATTCGACTTCTGAGCGATCACGCCTTGACATCGACGCCCTCCTCTTCCTGCAGATCAAGCTCGCGATGCAGCCGTGTCATAATCAGAAACACCGCGGGAACCGTGACCGCGCCGAGCAGGCCGCTGCTCACGATGCGAATGGCCGCCGTGCCACCTGGGCACACAATGTCACCGTTGTGACTCAGCAGAGCGTAGAGAATCAGAGAGACCACGAGATTGGTAACACCACCAAAGAAAGATGCCGTTACGGCCGCTTCGGAAAGCACGAGTTGGCGGTAGCGACCCGCCACAAGCGCGGCAACACAGAACAGCAAGGCGGAATAGCCCAATGGAACCATGCTCAAGCCGTCCTGCAGCATTCCTGCCGTGAAGGCAACGATGATGACAATCCATGCCTTATGGTTCAGCGCGTAGTAGAGCACAATCCCCAGCAGCAAGGGGAAGCGCGCTCCGGCAAGGAATGCCGGGCCCGGCAACAGCGCCTGGGTCAGCGTCGCCGTCAGCATCGACAAACTCAGTAACATCCAAAACAGCATTGCCATAGTCCTATTCAATCACCACGAAAGCATACTTAATTGCACCGATATTGGCGCTGGGCAAGATCTCCGCCTGCTGGTAGAGCCCGGACGGATCGAGACGTACCTCACCCACACGCCCCACCGGTAATCCTTCGGGAAACACACCGCCCAAGCCGGAGGTATGGACGACATCCCGGGGCTGCAGCTCATAGGTCGTTGAGACGTAATCGAGATCACACGGTTTGGCTGAGGCCAGCATTTCCAGTGAGACCCCTCCCCCAAGGGCAATGCCGGCGCCCTGCATGATTCCAAATGCCCCGTTGCGGACAACCTTGCATGCGACTTTGCAGCTGGGATCGGTGATCAGAAGCACATCACAGGAGTGTCGGGCAACCGCCGTCGTTCGACCGATCAGACCGTCGATACTCGTCACGGCCATGCCGACCTCAACGCCATCATCCGTGCCCTTGTTGAGCCGTAGGGTCTGCCACCAGCCACTCATGTCACCCCGGGCCACGACCTCGCAGAGCAGGAGTTGACGAGGCGAAAGGACTGCAAAGCCCAATTGACGGCGAAGGGTCTTGTTCTCGGTCTCAAACTGCTCCAGCCGCTGCACGAGCGTGCGCAGCTCGGCGACTTCAACCTGGAGGTCACGTTTCTCGTCGAGGAGTTTCGAGGTACGCCCGAGAACGGCAAGCAACCCGCGTGCGCGGTGAATCACCAGGGACATGGCATTCTGGAAAGGCGCTGCGTTGTCACGCATTCCTGCCCGCATCGCGAGCGTCGCGGGCAATGGAAGATTGAGCACCACCACAAGAAGTAGCGCAATCAACCAGAAAACAAACCGCTTTTCTCTCACCACAATCCCCTGCCATTAGACACACCTCAGGTGTGCTGGCAATACAGGGAACGGTCAGGCGGGCTACGCGGCGTCGCGTCTAGCCAACCGTCTTACGGAGGAAGTTCAGCTCATTCAGAACCACGCCGGTACCTTCTGCAACGGCACTCAACGGATCGTCAGCGATATGCACAGGTAGTCCCGTCTGCTCGGCGATTAGCTTGTCGAAACCGCGCAGCAGGGCGCCACCGCCGGCAAGAACCATTCCGCGATCCACCAAATCGGCGGAGAGCTCGGGGGGACAGCGTTCGAGCGTGACCCGGATCGCGTCAATAATGGAAGATACTGGTTCTTGTAGGGCTTCACGGATTTCTTCAGATGTAATCGTTAGCGTTTTCGGGAGACCGGCGACCAGATCGCGACCTTTCACCTCAATGCTGGTTTCCTCGTCGACCGGATAAGCAGACCCCATGGTCATCTTAATCTCCTCGGCCGTACGTTCCCCTATCATCAAATTATAGACTCTCTTCATATACTGGACGATGCACTCGTCCATTTCGTCGCCACCGACTCGAACGGTACGACTGAAAACAATGCCGGCCAACGAGATCAGGGCCACTTCCGTCGTACCCCCACCAATGTCGACGATCATGTTACCGGCAGGCTCCTGCACAGGCAGCCCAACACCGATGGCGGCCGCCATCGGTTCCTCAATCAAAAAGACCTCTCGGGCTCCGGCATGCGTCGCCGAATCCTTCACGGCCCGTTTTTCCACTTCCGTAATATCACTGGGAACCGCGATGATGATCCGCGGACGGACCATTTTGCGGCGATTGTGAATCTTCTTGATGAAATACCGGAGCATGGCTTCGGTAATCTCAAAATCCGCAATCACACCAGCTTTCATGGGACGAATCGCCACGATATTGCCGGGCGTCCGCCCCAGCATCCGTTTTGCCTCGTCACCGACAGCCAAAATACGCTTCGTCCCGCCTTGAATAGCAACAACGGACGGCTCACGCAGCACAATGCCGCGGTCCTTCACATAGACTAGCGTGTTCGCTGTCCCCAAATCGATACCGATATCGTTAGAGAACAGCCCGAGAAAATTGCTCCACATCTGGTAACTCCACCCTGGAATCCGATTGACGTAACTCTTAGTACCCGCACACTTTGGGGACTGGAACCCCCACCGTCAAGGCTAGAGTTCATGCGTTGAATGGATCAATCGGGGGCTTGCAATAGCGTCTCCGCTGGCTATAGTGTCACCTACTTGTGGGAATCCCTTGTACACACTTATAGAGGATCGGTTTATGCATTTTGTGGTTTGCATCAAACAGGTTCCGGATACGCATGACGTAAAAATCAATCCGGAAACGAATACACTCATGCGCGAAGGCGTTGAGTCCATTATCAACCCCTTCGATATGTATGCCATCGAAGAGGCCCTCCGCCTGCGCGACAGATTGGGCGGGAAAGTCACCGCGCTGAGCATGGGGCCACCCCAGGCAGAGGCGGCGCTGCGCGAAGCTATCTCCATGGGTGTTAATGAAGGAATCCTGGTTTCTGATCGTGCATTTGCCGGCAGCGACACCTGGGCCACAAGCTATACGCTCGCCAAAGCGCTCGAGAAGATCGGGGACAGCTCCGTAATCCTGTTCGGCAAGCAGGCATCCGACGGCGATACCGCACAGGTTGGCCCGGGCGTGGCCACCCACCTGGATCTGCCACAGATCACGTATGTCCGCAAAGTTGAGGAAATCGACGAAAACCGCATCGTGGCTGAACGGCTGCTCGAGACCGGCTACGAAGCGATCGAATCCCCCCTCCCCTGCGTGCTCACGGTCGTGAAAGAGATTAATGAACCGCGACTACCTTCCTTGAAGGGCAAAATGGCCGCCCGCAAAGCCGAAATCACAACGTGGGGCGCCGCCGACATCGAGGCAGAAGCCGACAAGCTGGGGCTGGATGGCTCCCCGACCAAGGTGGTCAAGGTCTTCACGCCGCCGCCACGCGCAGGAGGCGAAATGCTGGAGGGCGATCCCAGCGAAATCGCGGTGAAGTTGGCCGAGAAACTCAAAGATGTTGTCATCGAAGCCACAGCATAAGGAATTTAGGTATGTCTGACGACCCAATCAAAGTAATCGACGAGCAATGCGTGGGGTGCACGCTCTGTACCAAGGTCTGCCCCTTTGGCGCGATTGAAATGGATGACCGCCTGGCAGTCATCGATCTAACCAAGTGCACCGTCTGCGGAGCCTGCGTGGAGGCCTGCAAGTTTGACGCCATCGAGATGCGTGAACGTACCATTGCGACCAAGCACGATTTGCGCCAGTACGAGAACGTCTGGGTCCTGGCAGAGCAATTCGATGGCCACATCGAATCCGTCACCTATGAACTCCTGGGTGAAGGACGCAAACTGGCTGATGATCTGGACATGAAGCTCTGCGCCGTGTTGCTGGGCTCCGACATTGAGCCTAAGGCCCAGGATCTCATAAGCCGCGGCGCTGACCGCGTCTACGTGGCCGACCGTCCCGAGCTGCAGTATTTCAGCGACGAGCCGTATGCCAACGTGCTGATTGAGCTCATCAACGAGCACAAGCCCAGTATCGTACTCTGTGGTGCTACGACCGTTGGCCGCAGCCTGGTCTCACGTGTAGCCGTCTCGGTCCACGCCGGCCTCACCGCGGACTGCACCGCCCTGGCGATTGACCCGGAGACGAAGAATCTGCTGCAAACACGCCCGGCATTCGGTGGCAACATCATGGCTACAATTGAAACGCCGAACCATCGTCCCCAGATGGCAACGGTGCGCCACAAGGTCATGAAAGAGGCGGACGTCGACGACGCACGCACAGGCGAGGTTATCGTTAAAGAGATCGCGGCTGAGATTCTGAAATCCAGAACCAAGCGCACCACGTACGTGGCCGAAGAAGAAGCCACGGTGAACATCGCTGAGGCGAACATTCTCGTTTCCGGTGGACGTGGTCTTCAGAAACCGGAGAACTTTGAAATTATCCGCGATTTCGCCAAGGTCCTCGGAGCCGGCATCGGGGCTTCACGTGCCGCTGTTGACGCGGACTGGATTCCTTACTCGCACCAGGTCGGCCAGACCGGAAAGACAGTGTGCCCGAAAATCTACTTTGCCTGCGGTATCAGCGGTCAGATTCAGCATCTGGCCGGTATGTCATCGGCAGACATCATCGTCGCCATCAACAAGGACCCGGACGCCCCCATCTTTGATGTGGCGACGTACGGCATTGTCGGTGATGCACTGGAAATTCTACCCCTGCTTACCCGGGAGTTTGCAAAAGCCCTCGGAAAATAGGGATCAAGACGTTCACGACTCGAAAGGGAGAAGACCCATGATCAAGAGACACCTCACAAAACTGTGCCTTGCTTTGGTTGCCACCGCAGCCCTCTTCACGACCACGGCCGCCGCTGCACGGCGCAACAATGCAGATGTTCTGGTCGTGCCGTCCCGGTACACAATCGTCCAATTTGCCTTTGACATCGTCGCCATGCGCGAAGTGGCTCTAGTAGCCTACGACAATAACAGCGGGTCGGAAGAACCACTGTTGCACGCGTGGGATGCAGATAACGGTTCATGGAAGCGGATCACGGCCGATGAGTATGCTGTGGGCGCGTTCTCTTCCAGGGAACCTGAGGAAATGATCCTGATCGGCAGTGATGAGATCCTTCCTGCTGCTGTGATTGCCGGCGCATCACAGGCAAAGAATGTAACGCGGATTGATACGCTTAGCCTCATGACGGTTGTCAACACGCTGAATAAGCGCATGAAGTTCTCGTCTCGTGAATGGTCGCTCCTGGCCGAGCGCCATGGTCTGAAGATCAAGGACTTGAACTATGAGCGCCGGCGCTGGGGACGCTACGGACCTCCCGGAACGAAGCCGAAGAAGCCGGCCAGAGCAGCGAAGAAGTCTGCCGAGGAGGCCATAGCGGAGTTGGATGCACTTGAAGCGGCGGCTGAAGCTGAAGAAACCGCCCCGGCTGTCGATACCCCGGACGAGTTGGAACCGGTGGAGGAGAAGGGCGTTCCCGAGGTAGACCCCATCGAGGAAACGGCTCCCGAAATGCCCGAAGCCAAGGCCACGATAGAGCCAGCACCGGAAGCAACAGCCGACGTTGTTGAGCCGAAAGTACCAGCCGCTGCAATGGAAGCCGAAGAGGTCGTTATCGATGCGCCCATGGAGGCAGAAGCTTCACCCGCTGACAAGTAGCCTACCGATTGCTTTGGCATCCCCCTGGTAGGGCGAGGCGTCCCTGCCGAGCCGCACGCGGCCAAAGGCCGCGCCAGCCCACAGGGCTGGAATACGACCTCGCAGAGCTCTGCACCTTGCCTTGCTCATTGGGAGTATCTCCCACATGGCGGCTGAATTCTAACGAATCCAGCTACACGGAAAGAGTCTCTAGCGATCAGGCTCGCACAGATCCGTTCTACTCCCGGATCTGCCCCTTACCGGAGACCACGTATTTGTACGTCGTCAACTCCTCCAGCCCCATCGGGCCGCGGGCATGGAGTTTATCGGTACTGATGCCAATCTCAGCGCCCATTCCGAATTCACCACCATCCGTAAAGCGCGTGGACGCATTGACGTAGACCGTCGAAGAGTCGACCCCCTGCGTAAAGGTCTTCTGTGCGGCATCAGCATCGGCCACGATGGCATCGGAGTGCCTTGACCCATAGGTGTTGATATGGTCGACGGCAGCCTGAACAGAATCAACCACCCGTACAGCAAGCCGTAGATCCAGGTACTCCTCGTACCAATCATCTTCAGTGGCCTCGGCCATCGCTGACACAACAGCACGGGCTGCCTCGTCACCACGCAACTCCACCCCCTTGTCAGCAACCGCTTCGGCAAGCATTGGAAGGAATGTCGCAGCCACGTCCTGATGCACCAGCAGCGTCTCCATCGCGTTGCAGACACCCGGACGCTGACACTTCGCGTTGACGGCGATGGCCAAGGCCATGTCGAGGTCAGCTGACGCATCAACGTAGGTATGACAGACGCCCTTATAGTGCTTGATGACGGGCACGTGGGCCTGCTCCGTTACGGCACGTATCAGCGACTCGCCGCCACGCGGTATCACGAGGTCCACGTAGTCCACGAGCTGTACCAGCTCGCGCACCGCATCACGATCCGTCGTTCGGATGAGCTGCACGGCATGTTCCGGCATCCCCTTCTTCATACCTCCGGCGATCAGCGTATCGGCAATGATCGCGTTGGAATTCGCAGCCTCTTTGCCGCCACGCAGGATGACGGCATTCGAGGTTTTGAGGCAAAGTGCGGCCGTGTCGGCTGTCACGTTGGGGCGGGATTCGTAGATAATACCAACCACACCAATCGGGACACGTTTCTTCACGATTTCCAGCCCATTCGGACGCAACCAGCGACTGATCTTGCTCCCCACCGGGTCCTTCAGCGCTGCCACCTCACGCAAGCCTGACACCATGCCATTCAGTCTCACCGGGGTGAGCAGAAGACGGTCCAGCATCGCGGGGGCAAGTCCGGCCTCCCGGCCGGCGTCAATGTCCTTGGCATTGGCCTCAGTGATGTCAGCACGCCGGGCCTCCAGCTCGTCGGCCATGGCCAACAACATCGCGTTCTTCTTTCGGGAATTGCACTGAACAAGGCCACGTGATGCCTGCTGTGCCTGCGAACCAACTTGAAGCATATCGTCATGTAAGCTCATATTTTTCTCCTGGGAGCACATGGGAGGCGGTCGCTAGACCGCCGAAGCAAGAATGAGAGTACCGGTATCTTCTCCGGCCAGGATGCTCGTGAGAGCGCCGGTCTGGCGACCGTTGGCAATCACAACAGAGCATCCGGTTTTGGCAACCGACGCGGCCGCCTTCAATTTAGTCGCCATGCCGCCTTTCGACAGGCGCGAGTCATGGGCACCCACCATGGCATATGTTTTGCGCGTGACCGATTCGAGATAGCGGACACGCCGTGTGCGCCCACGAAGGCCGGGTTCACGCAGACCATCAGCCGTTGTCAGCAGAATCAACAGGTCAGCCCTAATGAGCTTAACCACCAGCGAAGCCAGGGTGTCGTTATCACCAATCGTCAGGTCAGCACGAATTTCCTCGTCGGCGACAACATCGTTTTCGTTGATGATCGGTATCACGTTGTGTCGAATCAGCGATTCCATCGTCCGACGTGCATTCGTCATGCGCACCTTGTGTTGAAAATCGGAATGGGTCAGCAGCACCTGCCCCACCGTCAAGCCCCGGTCGCCAAACATCTCGGCATACTGCGACATAAGGCGTGTCTGGCCGATGGCAGCAGCCATCTGTTGCTCGGGCAGCGTCTCAGGACGGCTCCTCATGCCTAGTGCTTCCATGCCGGCACCCACGGCGCCAGACGTGACAACCACCACCTCATGCCCGGCGGATTGAATAGCCGCAAGCTCGCGAATCAAGCTACGCATGCGTCGTTTATCGGGACGGCCTGTCTTCTGCACCAGGACACGACTGCCGATCTTGACGACAATGCGACGCGCGTCGGGAATTACCGATCGGTATCGAAGGGACGACTTCTTCATTAGAGCTCCGCGGCAAGTTCCTTGAGGTGTGCCACAACGGCGTCACGCAGGTTCTCGTGCTTCAAGGCAAATGCAATATTCGTCTTCAAATAGTCCAGCTTGTTGCCGGCATCATAGCGACGTCCTTCAAACCTAAATCCGTACATCGCTCGCGTGTCCAATAACATATGCATGGCATCCGTAAGCTGAATCTCGTTGTTCTTGCCACGCTTGGTGCGCGCAAGGCAATCAAAAATCTCCGGCGAGAACACGTAACGACTGGCTACCACCAGGTTCGATGGCGCGTCCTCCCGGGCAGGCTTCTCTACGAAATCCTTCACCTGCATCACACCATCACCAATCTCGCTGCCATCCATGACGCCATACCGGCTGACGCGATCCCAACTGACTTCCTCCAACGCAACAACGGAATCCTGGTATCGCTCATAGACATCCATGAGCTGTCCGGTCACGGGAGAGGCGGAATCGAGTATTGTATCGCCGAGCAGCACGGCGAACGGTTCGTTACCCACGTGATGCCGTGCGCAGTAGACCGCGTCACCGAGCCCGTTCATTTCCTTCTGCCAGACAAAATGGATATCCGCGAGGCTTGAGATGGCGCGCATGGCCTCAAGCTCTTCGGTGCGCCCTTTGCGCTCCAGCTCCCCCTCCAACTCGAAGTTGCGGTCGAAATGCTCTTCCACCGCGCGCTTGCCGCGACCGATGACCATAACAATGTCGGAGATGCCCGATGCCACGGCTTCCTCCACCACGTACTGAATGACGGGGGTATCCACAATGGGCAGCATCTCTTTGGGAGACGACTTCGTTGCCGGCAGAAAACGGGTGCCGAAACCGGCTGCGGGAATGACGGCTTTGCGTATCATGACGTCAGTTCTCCTAGAGCGGGTGCGAGCTCTGGCTTAATAACTTCAATTCCTCGTGGCTCGCAGGCATCCACCAATGCGGCAAGCTCTGATTCATCGCTGTAGGTACCAATAATGGCCCCACCCGAACCGGTGAGTTTCGCCGAGACCCCGCAAGAACGGGCCAGGCGCACGAGTTCGCGATTACCATCGTTCACACCACCCAGGGCTTCCCGCATATCGAAGTTGCGGTCCAGTACATCGCCCATTCGAGAAACATCCCCAGACTCGAGCGCACAGCGCACTTCATCTGTCATTCCAATCCAGGCTTGAATGGCATCCAGGACCTCAGGATCACGATCAATATAGCGGTGCCGCAATCCACTGTGAAAGACCCCGGATACCTCGGCCAGTTCCGTGCGATAGGCGATATAGAGTGGAGGCAGAATCGAGGGATCGAGTTCAACGTAATCCCCATAGCCTTGCTCGGACATCGTCGTCTCGTCAAAATCCATGTAAACAAGCCCCTGGTAGGCCTGCGCCACGCGATCCTGTAACCCGGCGGAAATCTGCAACTCTTTAGTCTCAACTGACAGGATCAGGTTCGCAAGCTGCGGGCGGGCGATCGAGACGCCGTAGAACGCCATCAGGGCCCGCATGCAGGCCGTAATGATGGCGCTGGACCCGGCCAACCCCACGAGATGCGGAATATTCGAATCGTATCGTATCGTAAAATTGCGATCGTGGAGCTTGATATTGTTCCTCTGGCAGTAGCCATGGAACCGCTTCACGGCCGCCTTGAGCAGACGAATGCCCCCGTAATAGCCGAAATGATGCACATCTTCGACGAGCGCTTCGAGACTATTGAAACGCGAGTGATCGCGGGTATTCGGCAGAATTTCCAGCTCCGGCGTTTCGTAAAGCACCACGTCAGCCGAGAAATTCTTAAAGGTGAACGCGATGGTCTTGCCGAAATAGCCGTCAGACGGATTGCCGATCAGGCCTGCCCGAGGATAAGATTTTGTACGAATAATCATATTGTTGGTCTTGGGTTCCAAAAGAAGCAAAAAACGCTACCAAGCCCCCCCCCAAGATGCAATCCTATATGGTGCTATGGAAAAGCAGCCCCGAAAACGAAATGACCTGCGCGCCCAGCTGGATCGGCTGGGTTACGGTGCGGGAAAATCGAAGCCCAAGGTAGTCCCCGTGTCAGATCTGCGTCGGGCTGTCCGCAAACAGACGGGAAAGGCCAAACCACCTTCAGCTCCCGTCGAGAGCATCCATTACTCCCGGGAACTCCCTCGCCACCAGGCACCCCGCCGCCGCTCAGCCCTATCTGCGGCGCCGGTCATTCTTGAAGAAGCCCTGGCGGGGGCCGAGACCCGTCATCCCGAACGAGGGCGATTCTACCTCCTGACGACTGATGTCGATGACGTTGAGAATGGCGACGTCCTGAACGCGCGCTTTCCATCCGAACTAGAGGACCCGAATTCCGGCCTCTGTGAGCGGCTCGAACGCTCGATCGACCCTGGCCAGGTGAAGCCGACGGATATCGTCTTCATGGATATTGAGACAACCGGCCTGAGTAGTTCCCCCCTCTTCCTCATCGGAATCATGACCTGGGGGCAGAGCGGCTTCCAGGTTCACCAGTTCTTCGCCCGCAATTACGCGGAGGAGGCCGCCGTGATCGCGACATTCCTCGATCGCTGTGTTCCCGCCACGATGCTGGTCACGTTCAATGGGAAGACCTATGACTATCCCTATATCCGCAACCGCGCTGCCGCCAACGGCCTTCCATTCAGCCTCGACCTGGTTCATGTCGATCTTCTGCATGAGAGTCGGCGCATCTGGAAGAATCAACTCCCGGACTGCAAACTGCAGACACTTGAGGCACACATTTGCGGCCGTCACCGTGTAGGAGACATCCCCGGCAGCGAAATTCCTGAGGCCTACCACAATTACGTCCGGACGAACAATGCCCGCCAGATGGTCAGCGCCCTGGAGCACAACATGCTCGACCTCGTCACGCTCGCCGACATCATGACCCACTTTCCTACTCTCTAGTGTCATGTCAACTGTTGAACGTTGTAGGACGAGCTTCCCCGGTATTCCGGGAAGCTTGTTCTTGCGGGGGATGCACACGCTCCCGAATACGGGAAGCGCGTCCTACAAGCGGCAGATCGTAGGCGACAGATCATGCGTGACATGACACTAGGCTTGCAGACGGAACCCAAAAGTGGTACATATAGTGGTACACAACGGAGAGGATTCTGCCATGACCACTCTTACGGCAACAGATGCACGCAAAAGCTTCTTTGAATTGCTCAAGAAGACGAGCGAACAGCACGAGATCTACCACATTCATCACCGTTCCGGCGATGCCGTGATCATGTCTGAGGAGGAGTACAACAGCCTGAACGAAACCCTGGCACTACTCTCATCTCCGGGGTTCCGCGAGGCGTTCGACACATCCCGGAAGCAGGAGAAGGCTGGTGACACCGTCGATTTCGAAGACGTCTTCGGTGAACCCCAGTGACCTATCGCATTCGATTCACGAAACAGGCGGCCAAGGATGTTCAGCAGCTGGCGCCCAAGCTCCAACAGAAACTAAAGGACGTCCTTCGTAATCGCATTGCCATCGATCCATGCGGTGGCAAGGCTCTTGTCGGAGAACTCAAGGGCTACTACTCGGTTCGACTCACCTACAAGGACCGGATTGTCTATTCCATCCAACAGCGCGAACTCATTGTTACCGTTGTCCGCGCCAAGACACACTACGGCGATTAATCATGGATGTGGATGCCTTCCTCGCTGAGCTACGTTCCGACCCGGACTACGCAGACCAAATCGTGCATGTACACGTCGAGTCCGCTCGTGACGCGGTCCTTTCCGACCAACCACCTTCCCTGTCGCCGTGTATCAAGAAAGCCTTGGCGGGGTCGGAGATTGAGAGACTGTACATCCACCAGGCTGAGGCACTGCAACTGGCACAGGATGGCAAGAACGTGGTCGTGGCCACCGGCACGGCATCCGGCAAGACACTATGCTACGCACTCCATCTGCTTGAATTGCTGCAGAACCGTCCAGACGCCCGTGCGCTGCTTGTGTTCCCTACCAAGGCGCTCTGCCAGGACCAGTTCCAGTCGTTCAGGCGCCTCCAGGAGGCATGCGGCATAACGGATCGTCTCGCGGGTGTATTCGATGGAGATACACCTGCCGACCTGCGACGACGATTGCGCGACAAGGCCTCCGTGATCTTCACGAACCCGGACATGATTCATGCCGCGATCATGACGCAGCATGGGCGCTGGTCTGAGTTTCTTAGCCAACTGTCCTTGATCGTTCTCGATGAGCTTCACGTCTACAGCGGCATTCTCGGTAGCAACATGGCCCTGCTCCTGCGTCGTCTCTTCCGTGTCAGCCGCCACTACGGCAGCAACCCGCAGCTCATCGCATGCTCCGCCACCATCGCCAACCCTGACGAGCTCTTCGAGAAGCTCACCGGGCGCACATGCACCGTTGTCGACCAGGATGGCAGTCCCCGGGGAAAGCGGACCACGGTACTATGGAACCCGCCCCGCATTCGCCAGACCAACTGGCGCTCACGACGCAGTGCCAATGTTGAGGCCCACGAGCTCATGGCACGCCTCATCGCTGATGGCGTCCCCACAATCACATTCTCCAAGGCCAAAATGACCGCCGAGATGATCTATCGCTATGTCTGCGAGAAACTGCAGGAGATCGCGCCGCAGCAAACCACTAAGGTCACACCATACCGTGGGGGATACCGCCCATCGGATCGCCGTGAGATCGAGAAGCGGCTCTTCAATGGCGAGCTTCTCGGTGTCAGCACCACGCGCGCACTCGAGCTCGGGATCGATGTCGGCAGCCTGGAAGCCTGCATCATGGTCGGCTACCCCGGGACGCTTGCCTCGTTCTTCCAACAGGGAGGTCGAGCGGGACGCAAGGATCGGGATGCCGTTGTTTTCCTGATCGGATTGGACACCAGCATCAACCAGTATATTCTCACGGAGCCGGAGTACCTGTTCCAGCGCAGCATTGAACACGCCGTTGTCGATCCCGACAACCCGTTCGTCGGGATTAACCAGCTTCGTGCCGCCGCATTCGAAATGCCGCTTGAAGCCGATGAAACCCGCATCTTTGGCAAAGATGCAGACGTCGTGCTTGAGGTACTGGAAGAGAACCACAAGATCGCCAAGATTGAGGGACGCTGGTACTACGCCTCCCCCGAAATCCCTCAGCATGAATTCTCGCTGCGCAATTCGTCGGGAGCCAACGTTCTCATTGAGGATGTGGATACAGGCGAAGTACTCGGGGAGGTCGACCGTTTCGACGCCCCTCCCATTCTGCACCCACACGCCATCTACATGCACTTGGGCGATACGTTCATTGTCGAGACTCTCGACCTCGACAAAAACGTCGCCAGCGTGAAGCGCATTGAGGTCGACTACTACACGCAACCACTGGGCGGCACAGACATCCACCACATCGACCACCAGCTACGGGAACGGCCCTTTGGCAACGGTACGCTCTACTGGGGCGAGGTAACCGCCTACTTCAATACGCACGCTTTCGAGAAGGTCCATTTCTACTCGCTCGATGCCATCTCGGTGCATGGGCTGGATCTGCCTACCATGCAACTCGAAACCATGGCCTTCTGGATTGTGCCTGCCGAGGACACGATGGAGCGGGTGCGGAAGGCGGGCCTCGATGCCCATAGTGGCCTGCGCGGCATCGGATACGCCACACGCATGCTACTGCCCCTGTTTATGACCTGTGACACCCTCGACTTCTCCCACACCGTCGGCAGCGTCAACTCCCCCTGGAATGCCGTCTTCGTCTATGAGCGCTACCCCCACGGGTTGGGCTTCACCGAGAAGGCCTATCACCGGATGGCGGAGATCTTGCCGCGGGTAATGGAGAACATCACCAATTGCCCGTGCGAAGATGGCTGCCCATGCTGCGTCGGCAAACCACTGCGCCAGTACGCCACCTGGAACGTGGAACGGGGGGAGGCCTCCATCCCAAGCAAGACCGCTGCCCTGATGATTCTCCGCGAGCTACTGGCAGAACCCGAGACCCTCGAACAGGCCGAGACCAAAGTTCTAACCGAATCCTCTGATCAAGACCGAGCCCGTCTTCATCAAGCTCTCCGCCGACGCCTTGAGCGCATGGCGGAACCGGAACGCTTCCACGCCATCACGCCACCCACAGAGATCGAGACCGAATACCCCAACATCGAATCCGAGGCAGACAACAGGGAAGCCGATGCCACCAAGCGTGCAGACCGGCGACGCAACCTGGACCGAGACCTGCACAAACGCCTGGCCAAGAAGCTTGGTCATGATGGTCTAAAGCCCCTGCAGGGCAAGGCGGGCCCACCCAGAGGCATGAAAACCAAACACAGCAATCTCAAGCCCACCGACTTCTCGGGATGCCCTGAAACTCCCATCTCGGTTGGTGACTCTCTTGCGGCACGGGCGAGAAAACGATACAAGAGGCGGCAGCATGGAAGCGAAAACGATTCTTAAGCGGCTACAGACGACTGACTTCTTTCAGGACCAGGTCGTCGAGGTGACGGAGATTCCGGCGCGGAAACCCGTCTACCAGAATGTAGATGATGGACTTGCGGAACCCATCGCGGTCGCCCTCGGGCGCCAGGGCATCAACAAGCTCTACTCCCACCAGGCAACGGCTATCGAGAACATTCGCGACAAGCGCGATATCGTCATCGTAACCGGCACGGCCAGTGGCAAGACGCTCTGCTACACCATCCCCGTGATGGAAGCGCTGCTCGAGGACAGCCAGGCCACGATGCTGTTCATCTACCCCACCAAAGCGCTGGCCCAGGACCAGCTGCGTGGGCTTACCAAACTCCAGGACAAAGAACTCGGTCTCGATTTCCTCGCCGGCACCTATGACGGCGACTCTCCCCAGAACCTGCGCCGCAAGCTACGCGATGGCGGCAATATCATTCTGACCAACCCCGACATGCTGCACCAGGGCATCCTGCCGCACCATGCCCGCTGGAACCGGTTCTTCACACATCTGCGCTACATTGTGATCGACGAAGTCCACGCCTACCGTGGCGTCTTCGGCTCACATCTATCCAACGTCATGCGTCGCCTGATGCGTGTCTGTAACCACTACGGCTCAACCCCGCAGTTCATTTGCTCGTCAGCGACGATCGCCAACCCGCGCGAACACGCGGGCAACGTTACCGGGCGCGAAATGACCCTCGTGGACAACGATGGCGCCCCCCGCGGAAGCAAACAGTTCGTGATGTGGAATCCCCCTCCCCTGACGACGGCGGCCAGCGGCCAGTCCACGCACTGGCGCGTGGGAGGCGACCGCAAGAGTGCCCGCTGGGAAGCCGTGCAACTGCTGTCCAAGCTCGTGCAGGAAGGTATCCAGACGATCGCCTTTGTCCGTACGCGTTTGGCCTCGGAACTGATCTTCAAAGATGTCCGTGACATCCTGCGCCCCATCTCGCGCAAGATGGCCGAATCCGTCCACGCCTATCGCGGGGGGTACCTGCCGGAAGAGCGTCGCGAGATTGAGCGCAAGCTGGCTGAAGGTGAGATCATGGGGGTGGCAAGCACGAACGCCCTTGAGCTCGGCATCGATATTGGCAGCTTGGATGCGTGCATTCTCGTGGGGTATCCGGGAACGATAGCGAGTCTTTGGCAGCAGGCCGGCCGGGCCGGTCGTGGCGATGACGAATCGCTGGTGTTCCTTGTCGGCCAGAACGCACCGATGGATCAGTACCTCATGGCCAACACCGGCTACCTCTTCGGTCAGGATCCCGAACAGGCAGTGGTTGACCCCGATAACCCCCACATTGTCGTCGGCCATCTGAAGTGCGCCGCGAATGAACTGCCGATTGCCGATGGTGACGACACCTTACTTGGGCCCTATGGCGCCGACATTCTCGAGTTGCTGGAAGAGGATGAGATTGTCAGGCACATCGACGACCGCTGGTACTGGGCCAACTCGGAGTATCCGGCGGCAAACGTCAACCTGCGAAACATCGCCGGCCCAGTCTACACGATCCAGGATGAAGCCCAAGGCGAACGCGTGATCGGCACCATGGATGAGATCACGGCGCTTTCCCAGCTCCATACTCACGCGGTCTATCTGCACGGCGCCGATACCTATTTCGTCAACCGTCTCGACTTGGAGCAGAAGATCGCCTTCGTCGAACGGCGCGACCTGGACTACTACACGCAGTCGGTCCAGACATCTGAGATTCGGATAGATGAGAAAGAGATAACCGGAGCCTTTCGTGATGGCCTGCTGGGCTATGGTGATGTCACGGTCACCACATCGATCCCCATGTTCAAGAAGATCCGCTTCCATGCCCGCGACAGCCTTGGTTTTGAGAAGCTCGAACTGCCCCCGCAGACGCTGGAGACCGTCGCCATCTGGTATGCCCCGCCGGAGGAAGCTGTCAAGCTCCTGAATGACAAGAAGTTGATCATGGGCGAGGCCCTCATCGGAATTGCCAATGTGCTGGTCGAAGTGGCGCCCTTCTTTGTGATGTGCGATACCCAGGACATCGGAACTGTCGTCGATGCCCGCAACCTGGACCGCGACGCGCTCTTTCTACACGACCGCACTCCCGGCGGGATGGGGTATGCCCGCCGCTGTCTCGACTGTTATGACGAATTGATGGCCACCGTAGCCACGGTGATTCGAGACTGCGGCTGCGAAGATGGTTGTCCCTCCTGCGTCGGTTCGGCCGTACCGGCTCATGCCATGACGGACCTGGATTCAGCCGTTCGCGGCCGCATCCCCGACAAACGAGCGGCACTCATGCTACTGGAAGCTGTGTTGTGAGAAACAACATCATACTCATTGGCATGCCCGCCTCCGGTAAGAGTACACTTGGGGTCATGCTCGCAAAGGAACTCTCCCTCGGGTTCATCGATACCGACATCTTCATTCAAAAGGCCGAGGAGCGATCACTACAAGCGATCGTCGACAACGAAGGTCACATGCGGCTGAGAGAGATTGAGGAACGGGTTCTGCTTGGGATAGAGGCCGAGAACTGCGTCGTCGCCACGGGCGGCAGCGCGGCCTATAGCGATCCTGCCATGCGCCACCTCGGAACGAGGTCAACGGTTGTGTTCCTGGACGTCCCACTCAATGTCCTCACGGAGCGAATGCACAACTTCGCAACACGGGGCATCGCCAAGCATCCGGACCAGACATTCGAAGACCTCTTCAATGAACGCCGGGCGCTCTACCTCCGATACGCCGACATCACCATCGATTGCATGGACAAGCATCACGAGGCGGTGATGGAGGAGCTGAAACAGAGAATCCAAGCCGTTCGGTCTTAGTTCTCGACTTCGAGGACAGCCCGCACGGCAACGGCAAGTTCCTGGGCGGAGAATGGCTTGCTTAGAATCTGTCCCCCGCCTACCGCCTTGTCCGCGCGCTCCAACATGGGTTGGGGATAGCCGGACATGAGAAGCACCTTGGTCTCCGGAAACTCCTCCCGGACGCGTGCGGCGAGGGCTGTGCCGTCGATGCCAGGCATCATAACGTCTGTCAAGACCAAGTCGTACGCGCCGCCGGTGTGTTGAAGCAGCGTCAACGCATCCTCGCCACAGGCAGCGGAAGCGGTTTTGTATCCCAGCTTACGTAGAATTCGCTCCGTCACTTGGCGCACAGGGGGGGCGTCTTCAACAAGCAACACTCTTTCCGTCCCACGAGGCAACGGTGATTCCTGGGTCTTCTCTTTCGCAGCCCCGGAAGTCTCGCTCACGCACGGCAGATAGATATGGAATGTTGTCCCATGCCCCTCGTGGCTGTAGACCGAAACATGGCCTCCGTGTTGGCGAACAATGCCATATACCGTGGAAAGGCCCAATCCCGTGCCCTGACCTGCTGACTTGGTGGTAAAGAACGGGTCAAAGATTCTGGAGGCTATCTCATCGGAAATACCGCACCCCGTATCACTCACCGTCATTACGGCGTAGCACCCCGGTGCAATGCGATCTCCCGCAGAGTGACTCACCATCCAATCCAGATCAAGATCACGGCGCTGTACATCGATAAAGAGCGTTCCGCCATCCGGCATGGCATCCCTGGCGTTCACGGCCAGGTTAACCAGGACTTGTTCGATCTGACCGCGATCCACTCTAACGCAGCACGGCATCGACGTCTGAACGCGAATGTCGATGTTCTCACGCAGAAGGCGCTTCAGCATCTTCTGGAGGTCCGTCACGATCGTGTTCAGTTCCTCGTCCTGGGGAGTCAAGGTCTGCCGACGCGAGAAGGCCAACAGTTGGCGGGTTAGGCCGGAAGCCTGATAGGCGGCATTCAGGATATCATCAACAAGTCCCCTGGCTTCGCCGTCCGTCTCCGTCTCCTCCTGCAGGAAGAGGGCGCTATTCAGGATGACCATCAGGAGGTTGTTGAAATCGTGCGCAACGCCACCAGCAAGCTGCCCCACGGCTTCCATCTTGGTCGACTGCGCAAGCTGCTTCTGCAGCTCCGCCTGCTGAGCCTCAGCATGGTCACGCGCATTTGTGATTTGCCGCTTTTCCAACGCTGCCTTGACGGCCGGAATAAGACGGAATAGCCGCTCTTTCACAACGTAATCCGAGGCGCCGGCCTTGATGCAGTCTACAGCGGTCTCCTCATCAAGACTGCCGGTTACGAGAATAAAGGGCGTGTCCCGATGATGCGCCCGGGAAACGCTCAGCGCGGAGAGACCGTCGTACTGCGGCAAGCTGTAGTCCGCCAGGATAATGTCGGGAGTAAACGAGTCCAAAGCAGAGAGGAAGCCCTCTTCGGTCGTCACACGGACAGACTCAAAATCAATGCCCCCGCTGCGGAGCTCGTGCTCGACGAGCACGACATCACTATCCGTGTCCTCTAGAATGAGAATCCGCGCCGGCTTCGTTTCATTTGAGTCGCCCACAACAGTCTCCCCAAGATGCCCTCACACCCGCAGCATTCCTGCTAACACAGATGTGAACAGTACTTCTGCCTAGTTTACAGCCACACGAGCCGTGGTCAACAGGATTCAATTCGATTTCAATTCCCGATTGCGGGGAGAACAAACCCCCGCTACCATGCTGCGCTCATGATTGATTTCCAAAATGTCAGTAAACGCTTCGGCGCCCAGCACGTTCTCATTGATGCTAGCTTTCGCATCAACCCGGGGGAACATGTAGGCGTTGTGGGGCCGAATGGTTCCGGCAAAAGTACGGTCGCCGGCCTCATTTCGGGAGAAAGCTCGCCCGACGGGGGCGATATCGTGCTCCCCAATGACGCGTCCATCGGCTACCTGCATCAGCAGGTCTCGGAAGAGCATAGTGCGACGCCACTCCTTATGTTTGCCGAAGGTGGCGTGCCGGCACTTCAGAAGATCGAAACTGAGATGGCCGGCATCGAGAACCGGCTGGCGGGCAACGTTGCGGGCGACGACCAGGCCGGCTTGCTTCAGCGTTTGGGTGATCTGCAGACCGAATTCGAGCATCACGGAGGCTATGACTTGCGCCATCGCACCGAGGCGGCCCTGACCGGCCTGGGGTTCCCACCATCCGATTTCACACGCCCCATTGGTGAGTTCAGCG
>CAZCDU010000002.1:85318-171201 GCA_964497125.1 uncultured Victivallales bacterium
ACCGGCCTGGGGTTCCCACCATCCGATTTCACACGCCCCATTGGTGAGTTCAGCGGCGGTTGGCAGATGCGAGCAGCACTCACCCGCGCCCTGGTAGCCAACCCCGATATCCTGCTCCTTGACGAACCCTCCAACTACCTGGACCTTCCGGCAGTGGAATGGCTGCAACGCTTCCTACGCAGCTTCAAGGGCACACTCGTGTTGATCTCACATGATCGTTTTCTCTTGAACAGCTTAACCAGTGTCACGATCGAGGTGGCCAACGGTAACGCCGAGCGATATGCCGGAAACTACGACCGCTATATCGGAGAACGGGAACGCCGATACGAATCCCGTATTGCCGCCCAGAAGAACCAGGATCGCAAACGCGAGAAGGCAGAGCGATTTGTGACGCGCTTCCGGGCACAGGCGACCAAGGCCTCGCAAGTGAAGAGTCGCATCAAGATGCTGGAACGCATGGATACAGTAGAGGTGCCACGCCAGATCGTGAGCCGCGGCACGATCCGCATACCCACACCAGCGCGTTGCGGGCATGAAGTCATGCGACTGGATGACGCCGGCCTGACGTATGACGGGAGTTCGTGGATTCTGCGAGGCCTCAACCTGCGCATCGAACGCGGCGAGAAGACCGCACTTGTGGGTCACAACGGTATGGGCAAGACAACGCTGTTGCGACTCCTGTCAGGCACGCTGAAGCCCAGCGCCGGGAAACGCGTTGTGGGACACAACGTGGTTCAGGGCTATCAGTCCCAGGAATTCGCAGACACCATGGACCCCGGCATGACGGTTCTCGACACCGTGAAGTCACTCAGTTTCGACATCCGCGAGCAAACCGTTCGTAGTCTGCTGGGAGGATTCGGGTTCTCCGGCGATGCGGTCGAGAAACGTGTTTCCGTACTGAGTGGCGGCGAGAAGGTCCGCCTGGCGTTTGCGCGTCTACTCATCAATCCGCCGAATCTCCTGCTGCTGGATGAGCCAACGACGCATCTTGATATCGCGGCGCGTGAGACCCTTGAGGAGGCCCTGAAACAGTACGAGGGCACGCTCTGCTTCGTGAGTCACGATGTGGCCTTTGTGGAGAACATCGCCACCTCGGTGATTGCCATGAAGCCACCGGGAGTCATGCGCTTCAACGGTGACTACGCCTACTACCGCGAGAAGCAGGCTCAGGCCGAAGATAGCCAGCAGCCCCCCAGCCCATCCGCACAGGCCGCAAAGAGCAATGACGGACAGACAGTCGACAAAAAGGAACTGCGCCGCCAACGCGCCCAGGCCCGGCAGGCTGTTGCGGCAGAAACCCGCGAGCTGCGCAAGACGGTTCGCCGCGCGGAACAACAGATCGAGATCTTTGAGACGGAGCAGGCCAAGCTCCTCGAGCAGATGGCCACCCCGACAGACACCTTCGACTTTGAAGATGCCGGCAAACGCCTGAAGTTCATCCAGAGCGAAATAACCGAATACACCCGCCGCTGGGAAGACGCATCAGAACGGCTCGAAGAGCTGGCGTAAACCGTAGGACGGTGCTCCTGTGCCGTCCGTGCCATGTCGAGCGGCAAACATGAGTGAAGAAGCGCACTTCGTTCCTTCTTCTCTCTCTTCCGCCGCTTCCTTGGCTCAAAGGACGGCCCGGGAGGACCGTCCTACGAATCGCCGCGAAAGGCCCTAGAATACAATCGGCACGTAGATGTCATGGTCGCCGAGCTTCTCGCGGCCGTTGAGGAAGGCGAGCTCGATCAGGAACTGAATCTGCACCAGCTCTCCACCAGCCTTCTCGATGAGCTTGACCGATGCGGCAGCGGTGCCACCGGTGGCCAGAAGATCGTCAATCAGGACGACCTTGTCACCCGGCTCAAAGGCATCCTGGTGAATCGCCAGGGTCGCCGAACCATATTCCAGGTCATAGCTCTCCTCGTACGTCTTGTAGGGCAGCTTGCCCGCCTTGCGGATGGGAACAAGACCAAGACCAAGCCGTTCACAGAGCACACCACCAAAGAAGAAGCCGCGCGCATCAATGGCTGCAACCTTGGTTACGCCTTTGCCTTGAAGTGCGTCGCCAAACAGCGACATGGCATACTTGAAAAGGGCTGGATCCTGTAGAATGGGGGTGATGTCCTTGAACAGTATCCCCGGTTTCGGAAAATCAGGAACATCACGAACAGCAGCCTTCAGATCATCAATAGTCATAGCGCCTCCCTGCAAATCTATGTTGGGGTAGGTCATCTCATTTCAAGGCAGTAAAGTCAATCGCACGGCTTGGCGGAAGGTTCATCATGACGAGCGTAGGAACGCTTCGCCAAACAGGTGACGGTTGCAGAAGATCTGAATTCTCATGAATCCAGCTACAATGAACACGAGGTAGCTGGATTCGTGAGAATTCAGACTCCAAACGCTCATGAGTGGGGCTGAGGGCCAGGACTGGACGCAACCGTCATCCTAGAACGAGGACTGCAGCGCAAGCACCAGGTTGCGTCCGGGCTCGTTCAGCCCGGAGCCGTGGATGCGATAATCTTCGTCCGTGACATTCTCAATCGCGACGGACACCGCAAGGCTGTCACTACAGACCCAACCTGCGCGGACATCGCCAACCGTGTAGGCCGGAGTTCCCCCCGGAGGAATGCGGCTCGTGTCGGATTGATCACGCGTGCTTAACTTGTCAGCCTTCGCTGCAGCCGTACAGGAGCCCTCTATCCAGAGCCTGGTGTTCAAGTCGCAACGCAGCCCCATCGTACCCGTCACGGGCATCAGGCGATCGATATACTCCGTGGCAAGCTCGGCATCCGAAGTCGGATATGTATCGACCTCTCCGTCCATCCAGGTCAACACGCCAAACACAGTGAGGCAGTCCAGGAGGCGATAGCGGGAATCGAATTCGATGCCCTGAACGTAGCCGTCGCCACCATTCATCTTGGTAACCTCGCGGTCGCCATCGATCACAGCGCCCGTGGGTGTTCTGACGATCATACCATCGATATCCGTGTAGAAGTAGGCAAGCTGAACCGACAGGGCGTCTGTTGCCGCCTTGATGCCAACTTCGCCGCTTGTGAAGTGCTCTGGATCGAGATCAGGAGATGGCGTCTCGATCTCATCGGTACGGGCGCTATCGAGGCGGCTCAGGTCTGAAAGGTTGGGAGCACGAAAGCCCTGCGACACCCCGGCAAAGAGGTTGCAGCTTCTGGCGTCGTTGAGGGCATAGAGCAGGCGAGCGCTGCCAACCGCAGCATCCCAATTGTCCGAGATCGAAATCGCATCGCCGGTAGCCGGGTCTTCGACGACTCCTGCCTCGGCCTCGGCCAATTCGTAGCGGCCGCCCAGAATGAGCGACGCGCGCTCCGAGAGCGCGATCTCGTCCTGGAGATAGATACCGAGCGAATCGTAGGTTGCGTTGTCACCAACGGGGCCCTGGATCGACGTGCTCCTTACCGAACCATCAGGATTCAGCGACCGTTTGAAGGAATCGACGTCGTCATGGTAGAACTCGACGCCGTAGACCAGCGTACCAATCGCGGATGGGGATTTCAGCGACGCAAACACGCCAATGGTGTTGCAGTCAAATCCCTGGACATCATGACGGTCACGCGAGCGCAGGCGATCACGCTCTTCAGATTGCTGGTGATAAGAAACGCCGGCATGGATCTCTTCAGCAAAACCGTCGCCATTGTACTGATGATACTGCAGATAGGTCAGATCACGATTCTGATCCAGCGTACGACGGTACTCCTTGCCGATCGATAGCCCTTCCCAATCGATGCCGTAGATGGTCTTGTGTGTTCGCATCGCGTCGTCGATATCAACGCTCTGGTGAGCGAGGACAACATAGACATCGTCGCTGAAGAAATACTCCAGTTTCACGTCCCAGTCGCGTTCGTCGTATCCCGTTTTCTCCTGGGTGCCAACGGTACTACCACCCTCCAGGTCACCAAAATCCTTGTACGAGTATCCCAGCGTGAGTGTCAGGTCGTCGGTCAGTTTGCCAATCGATTCGAGCCGCCCCGTATGAGAATCCTCTGCACTGCTGTAACGATAGTAGAGATTGCGATCCCAAGTACTGTCCGGACGAAGATCTCGAACCCCGCGAGTGATGCCATTCACCGTGCCGCCAATAGCGTCACTACCGTAAAGGGCAGAAAACGGACCGCGCACCAATTCGATCTGGTGCAGACTGAGAGCGTCAACGGTGTTCCAGTACTGGTTGGGGCCTTCGCGGAACACCGAATTATTGAGTCGCACACCATCAATCATGAGGAGGTTCCGCTGACTCGTGAAGCCACGAATATAGGGAGACCCCTGGCCGTGAGCCGTCTTCTGAACCATGGTTGCGGGTTCGTGCTTCAGGGATTCGGGAACCGTGCGGACTGCGTCTTCCAGGCGAAGCTGGTCGCCCCCAAGGAGACTCGTAGAGAACGGGGCATCTTCTGCCAGGCGGTCATCACGCGTTGCCGTCACCACCATCGGCGGCATTGCTAGTTCCTCTGCCGCTGCTCCCGCTACTGATGTATCGGCAACACTGTTTGAGAGGGCCAAAGACATGCCACCAACGGCAAACAGAAATGAAACGGTTAACGGCTTCGATGTGGACATACGACATCCTTTCTATTGAAATTCAGATCTGAGACGTACCCATTCCGGATTTCCTTAGGAATTTCTTCCCGCGGAATTGGGCTTCCGATACTTGACACCTCGTGGTCCTTACGGTGGAATGCTCACGTTTTACAGCTTCCACAAACTAAGGAGAAGACCATGAGCGTCAACCTGCGTGATAACTATAAGTATGCCATGCTTGTACCGACAAGTATGGGTGCTCGATTGACTCCGGTCGGCGGCCAACCTTTCCACTGTAGCGACACATTCAAGCTGCAGGCTACGAGCGCGGAGTCCAACGTGGCAAGTGTTTCATCATTTCTTGGCCTTCCCGTCAAGGTGCTAACGGCATTTGTGGCCGGAAGCCCCGTGGCACGCTTCATCAAGGATGATCTCGGGCGTCGCCACATGGACTACGAGGGTCCAGAGGTGGAGCAGGATACCCCCTGGGGAGCTCGCCACCAATTCAACCTGGCAGATAGTGGACACGGTTCGCGAGGGCCGCGGGTGCAGAATGATCGTGCCGGCGAAGTCGGACGCTCACTCAACGTGAAGGACTTTGACCTGGAGCGCATTTTCGGCGAGGAAGGCGTGCAGATCGTCCATCTTTCCGGGCTTATTGCCGCACTCTCCCCGGAGACAAGCACGTTCTGCCTCGAGGTTGCTCGCGCGGCCAAAAAGCACGGCACACGCGTCTCCTTCGACCTCAATCATCGTGCCTCGTTCTGGAAAGGACGCGAGCAGGAGCTTCACGAGGTCTTCACGGAAATCGCCAGTATTGCCGATATTCTGATTGGAAACGAAGAGGACTTCCAGCTCTGCCTCGGCATTGAAGGGCCCGAGGCGGGAGGCAGTGACCTTGCGGCCAAGATTGAGAGCTTCAAGGGCATGATCGGTCGCGTGAAAGCCGCCTTCCCGAACGCCGTGGCCTTCGCGACCACACTGCGCCAGGTTGTCAACGCCAACTGCCACCTCTGGGGAGCCATCACACTCGTCGGCGAGGAGTGGCAGGTAGTCGAGCCGCGCGAGATCGGGGTCTTGGACCGTATCGGGGGCGGCGACGGCTTTGTGGGAGGCTTCCTCTATGGCATACTCAAGGGGTGGGAGCCACAGAAATGGATCCAGTTTGGCTGGGCGACAGGAGCTCTTACAACCACACTGCTCACGGACTATGCCCAACCCGCTGACGAAGAGCAGGTGTGGAGCGTCTGGGAAGGCAACGCACGCGTTAGACGATAGACGACGGGCTAATGGAGCGCCTACCACTCGGAGAGTGGGCGTACTTGAGAACAGCAGCCACCACTCTCCGAGTGGTAGGCAACATAAGCAACAGAGAGGCCACTATGGCATTTACATTACAGATCGGCGATTCGGCGCCCGACTTCAGGCTGCCGGCTACTGATGGCAAAACCTACCAGCTTTCCGATTTCTCGGATGCTGACTTCCTCGTGATTTCGTTCACCTGCAACCACTGCCCCTATGTGATCGGTTCCGATGAATCGACACGGGCCACCGCAAACGCGTTTGCGGACAAAGGGGTGACGTTCGTCGGCATCAACGCCAACAGCAAGCACACCTATGCCGAAGACAGCTTCGAGCATATGGTCGCCCGCATGGAGGAGCATCGTTTCCCGTGGGTCTACCTCTATGACGAATCGCAAGACGTGGCCAGGGCCTACGGAGCCCTGCGGACCCCGCATTTCTACGTATTCAACCGGGACCGCGAATTGGTCTACACGGGACGAGCCGTCGATACCCCACGCGATGCGACCCAGGCAACTGTGTTTGACCTCGATCGCGCCCTGGCGGAGCTTACGGAGGGCAAACCGGTTAGCGTGCCGTCAACCAATCCGATTGGCTGCAACGTCAAATGGGACGGACAGGACGCCCATTGGATGCCCCCCGATGCCTGTGACCTGGTGTAGCAATAATGCGTGAACGCCCCCGTGATGGTGATCCTATGTCTTGGCGATTGAACCAGAGCGTAATCCGCGGTGAGATAGACAATCGTGTGCGTGACTGTGTCACGGGAAAGATCTGGGTTGTCGGCCGTGAGTTCCCGATCGAGCTCACACTGGCGGGCAATGCCTACCGGGACATTGCGGGATGCGTCCTGACGTTTGAGAACCCCCGTCCGATTGCGGGGGACAACATCAGCCTGAGCCCGGTGCAGATGGGAACCGTTGGCGACATAACGGCCTCGCGCAAGGTTCGGATCTTTGACATCCCGCTCGAAGAAGCCCTGGCATGCATTGAGCGAGGAGAACCGGTTGACGAGCATATGGGCAATGCCATCTACCTGGAGTGGTACAGCCGCGCCAACGGACGGGTCGTTATCGAGACGGCGGACTACAACATCTCCATATCGCCTCATGACTGGCGCATGGAGCAGGATGAAGAAGCCACGCAGATCGAGAAGAACCAGCAGACGGCGACGAAATGGATCGAAGACGTCACCGCAGAGATCCAGGGCGACTTTGGGTTTGAGGACGACGATAACTGGCACATGGATGAGTTTGAGTGGGAGAAGCAACTCAAGGAATCGGATGCCATGACGACTCGCTACGGAGAGTTGCTTGAGAAGTACATGGATGACCCCGATCACGAAGAGATTATCGCGCGCGAGATGGGATGGGACTCTGACGACGATGATGTGGAGGCGGTTGGGGAAGAAGATGGTGGCGAAGAGAGTGAGGAAAGCCGCCCCTGGCTCGACGACATGGACCTCAGCGATGTGCCGGAGCTGGTCCCCAATCCACTAACTGAGGGGCGTGATTGGATCCGGACGGAAGACGGCCGTATCAAACATCCCCTCTCAGAACACGCCTCGCGTATGGCCATGGATATGTGGCACTTCTGCAAGGAACAGAATCTACTGCATGAGGAGGGCGACTCCGACCTTCATGACATGCTTTTCCATGCACACACTCTATCCGCCAAACTGGCGGGTGCCCTCGATTCACTTGCGTATGACGACGACCCGGACTGCGGTTTCGTAATTGCCTGCCTCAAGCGCTCCCTACAGTACTTCGACAGCGCCATGCGATCGGCGGCTGTTGTTGCAGAGAAGAACCTGGTCGCCAACAAGCGCATCGGGCAGTTCCGGGACAACCTGTTCGAAATCCGCCAGGAAATCATCAGTCTCATGACCCACTACCGTCAGCTGAGATAGCAGACAGTGGTTTCAGGTGTCGGGTTTCGGGACAGTTCTCCCCCAAAAAGTCGACTCGGACTATGCATGGGGAAGCTCTCTTCGTGGGCCGGAAACACGAGGAAACACGTCAAGTTTCGGACTAGGTGTAGCGAAGCGGAGACTGCGCCAGGCGCAAGGGCGACACCGTGACTGGAGCGACGTCTCATTTCTGCTTTCGCGTTTCTGAAACATGCGACAATCTGGTGAATCAATCGCTGCCTCACACGCCCGAAACCGGCGCACTTTAAGTGCATTTGGTCATATCCATGACCACTCTGTCTGCGCTATGTGAAGAGTTTGCAAACAGCCACAACCCCTCATTTCTGGCACGGGCAGTGCTTTATTATATAGCGTGTACTGAAGTTGGTTTGGATTAGAGGACGCTAGCCCACTACTCAAAAAACAGCGGCAACTTCGACGTCCAGAGCCTTGCTGACCGAATGGCACACACAATGACCCCCCCACTGGTCATGTCGAGAGGACCGCGGCTCACGCCGCGGTTCTTTCGTTTCGTGAAGGGGTCCGGTAGGTGTTACTCAGCAGGCGGAGGGAATGCTGCAAAGAGCGCTTCCTCGGCTTCATCCAATGCCAACAGCAGGGGCTGTTCATTGTTCTTGCGGGTGCGAAGTTCGGTGAGCATCTGGAGGCGTCTATCGCCCTTTGCCGTGTCCATTGCTGCAACCAGACGGGAACTCTCAGCAAGGTAGCTCTTATACCGGTCCCGGGCTTGCGTATACTGATGCAACGCTGTCATCTGGTTCGGTGGCAAATCCTTGCGATGCTCGATATGGCTTATGTCCACAAATTGGCGGGGACCCGGCGCATCATGGCTGGCTCTGCCGGCCGAAGGCTTGGGTTTCTCAACGACAATGCGCTTCACCTTCATGGCGTAGACCATCCGCATGCCGCCCTTCTGCTCAAACGTGAACTTGGACTGCTGAAATCCGTGCAGGTTGGCGGCCTCGGCGTCAGCCTTACCGGCCAGGAAGAGCTTGACCGGTCGGGGTCTGTCTAGTTTCAGTGATTTGACGGACGAGGCCGGAATCTGGAGCGTATCCCCGAAGGGAATGCTAAACGTGAACTTCCCATGCTCAAACTTCTCCAGCTCGCCTTCGTGCTGTTTGCTCCTGACCACAATCGTATCGGCGGAAACCGACGTGGCAACAAGAACCAATGCCATTCCCAGTATCATGCTTCGCATTGCTACTCTCCTTTTCTCGAATCGGTGCCCGCCATCGTATCCTTGGATGGCCGCTTATGGGCAATGCCACCCTAATGAACACGCCCCCACAAATCGAGCCCGTAAAGGGAAAGGGCAGGACGGAATGCTGTCGCCGATATCTGCGGCTGTGATGACGCATCTGAATTCTCACGAATCCAGCTACACTTTGGGACAGGGCTGAATGGCGCTTAGATAAGCTCTCCTTTGCACTAACCCACCCCTGCCCCTCCCAGGAGGGGATCTCGCGTAAAGCGCGCCGGTGCAGGAAGTTCCCCTCCTGGGAGGGGTTAGGGGTGGGTTCTTCTTCAGCGCTTATCTAAGCGCCACTCGGGACAGGGCTACGCAGCTGGATTTGTGAGAACGCAGACCGAGTAAGCGATTCCGGCCGGCACCCCCGTAAGCTCAGAAAATACTCAGAAAATACCATTTGACCAAAATACCACCATTTGCGTATGCTTTTAACCGTTATGTGTATGGAAGCCAACATTGTGACGCGATTCTGCCTGGCAGGCCTCGGCCTGCTCACGCTAGGGCTCTACCTTAGTGGCCCGGTAGGCGTCACGGTGAAGGTGTCCACACGCCACTGACAACCTTTCACCCTTGAACGTGATGCCTACCGGGGATAATGCTTCGGTAGGTATTTTTTTTGACGTAGTTTTAAGTTACAGTCTCGAGATCACGAATTAAGGAATGGACCATGAAAAAGGACCCGAATCACGTTTACATATTTGACACGACGCTGCGCGATGGCGAGCAATCGCCCGGCGCAAGCCTGAACCATCGCGAGAAGTTGGAGATCGCCCACCAGCTGGCACTGCTGAACGTCGACATCATCGAAGCGGGCTTCCCCATCGCTTCGCCCGGCGACTTCAATGCCGTGCATGAAATTGCCGAAACGATTAAGGGACCAACCATTGCCGGACTGGCGCGTTGTATAGAGAAGGACATCATCCGCTGCGCGGAGGCCGTTGCGCCTGCCGAGAAGGGGCGGATTCATGTCTTTCTGGCGACATCCAAGATCCATCGTGAGTTCAAACTGAAGAAGGCACAGGACGAGATTCTGAAGCAAGCCGCCGCGTCCGTAGCGTTTGCCCGGACATTCGTTGATGATGTCGAGTTCAGTCCCGAGGACGCCTCGCGAACAGAGCCGGAATTCCTGGCGAAGGTTGTGGAAGCCGCCATCGATGCGGGCGCAACAACCGTCAACATCCCGGACACTGTTGGCTATGCGATCCCCAGCGAGTTCGGAGATGTGATTAAGCGGCTGTTCGACACGGTGCCGAACATCGGCAATGCCATCATCAATGTCCATTGCCACAATGATCTGGGGTTGGCGGTCGCCAACTCGCTGGCCGCCGTACAGGCCGGCGCACGTGGTATCGAATGCACGATCAACGGGCTGGGAGAACGGGCAGGTAATGCTGCGTTGGAAGAGATTATAATGGCGTTGAAGACACGTCGGGACCAGTTCGGTGATTTGAAGACGGGCATCAAGACGGAGCGCCTGTACCGGGTCAGTCGCCTGGTCAGCCAATTGACGGGTATGACCGTGCAACGCAACAAGGCCATCGTGGGAGCCAATGCCTTTGCACATGAGTCCGGCGTACACCAGGATGGGATGCTCAAAGAACGCTCAACCTACGAGATCATGCATCCCGAGGACGTGGGAATCGAAGCAACAGAGCTGGTCTTGGGAAAACACTCGGGGCGACATGCCTTTAAGCATCACCTGTCCGAAATGGGGTTGATCCTGGCTGACGATGAGCTGGAGCGTTCCTACGACCGCTTCATCGTCCTGGCCGACAAGAAGAAGCAGATCTATGACGATGACCTGCTGATGATTGTCCGCGAAGAAATGGTCGAGGCCTCGGCCGTCTACGTGATGGACAAGTTGCACGTCTCGACCGGCACCGATACCGTGCCGACCGCGACGGTACGAATCAGTAAGGGCGATGAGACCTTTCAGGATGCGGCCTGCGGCGATGGGCCCGTGGACGCGGCGCTCAAGACGATCGACCGCATCACGGGAATCCAAGGCAAGCTGGTCGACTTCTCGCTGCAGGCAATCACGGTCGGCAAAGATGCGATGGGCGAAGTAAGCGTCCGCGTGAAATTTGACTCTGGTGAGATCTTGAGCGCAAAATCGGCGAGCACGGATATTGTCGAAGCCGGCGCCCGTGCCTACCTGTCTTGCGTAAACCGCTTGGTATCAAGCCGAATGAAGGATGGCGAAGGCGAAGACGCTGGAGCCGGCGAAGAAGCCCCATAGGGAGAGCGCTCATGAACGTGGCCAATATCAGCGGACATACGACACCGTTTGCGGTGCTGGGACACCCCATCGGACACACGCTGTCACCCATTATGCAAAACAGCTCGATTGCGTCTCTGGAGATGGACGCGATCTACCTGGCGTTCGATGCACCACCAGGCAAGCTGATGCATATTCTCGCAGCCATGCGGGACATGGGGTTCCGAGGCGTCAACTTAACCGTGCCCCTTAAGGAGGTCGCGTTCCGTGGCGTGGATCACCTTGATCCGTCTGCAGAGCTCTCGGGCTCCGTCAATACAATCGAGTTTCTCGACGATGGCACGCTCCGCGGCCACAGCACCGATGGATACGGATTTGCGACAGCGCTGAAAGAGTCGTTCGGGCTTTCACTTCCCGGACAGAACGTATTCGTGCTGGGAAGCGGTGGGGCTGGACGGGCTGTTGCGATTACCTGCGCCGATGAGGGCGCGTCACGTGTTGTCGTGAGTGATATTGATTCGGCCCGCGCCGACAAGGTCGTGGAAGAGATCAAAGCTCTGCCCGGCAGTACCGAGGTCACATCCGCAGGGACAGATGTGGCCGACTGGGCGAAGGCCGCGGCTCAAGCCGACCTTATCATACAGGCGACGCCGATCGGCATGAAGCCGGAGGACACGCCTCTCCTGACACGTGAGGCATTTCATGAGGGCCAGGTCCTGTTCGACCTGATCTACATGTATCCCGAAACAGGGATCATGACCGAAGCCATTGCTGCCGGAGCCAAGGCCGCAAACGGCCTCGGGATGCTGCTCCACCAGGGCGCCCGCTCGTTCGAGATCTGGACCGGAAAAGCGCCTGACACGGCAGCCATGCGCAAGGCACTGGAGGAATCAGTCTATGTTTCCTGAAGATTTCCCCTGGTACATGTTCTTCACGATTCTCTCCGTGGCTTGGGGTGCCTCAATTGGGAGCTTCCTCAATGTCTGCATCTATCGGATCCCTGAGGAGCTTTCGGTTATCAAACCCAACTCCCGCTGTCCGACATGCGAACACCCCATCGCCTGGTACCACAATATCCCTATATTCTCGTATTTCTTCCTGCGCGGGAAATGCGCTTACTGCGGTGCCCGTTTCTCCCCCCGCTATGCGCTTGTCGAGACCCTGGTCGCTATCCTGTTCCTGCTGATCTGGCTAAAATTCGATCTCACGATGGGGCCGCGCCCCCTGGGGCTGGTGCCCATTACGGATATGGCCCTTATCCCGGTCTTCTGTCTTGTCGTGATGGGCCTCGTGCTGGGGACGTTTGTCGACTTTGATCACATGATCATTCCGGATCGGGTTACGCTCGGTGGCATTGTCTGTGGACTCATTGCCAGCGCACTGGTTCCCTCGCTGCATGGCGAAACCACCATACTTGGCGGCCTGATTCGGTCGGCCATCGGTGCCGCTGCCGGCTGGGGACTGCTCTGGAGCGTCGCCATGCTCGGAGAGTTCATCTTCAAGAAGGAGGCCATGGGGTTCGGCGACGTGAAGCTCATGGGTGCCATCGGCGCCTTCTTCGGATGGGAGGCGGTCCTGTTTACCGTCATGGTTTCATCCCTGGCCGGCTCCGTCGTGGGCATCTCGTTCATCGTCGTCGGCAAGAAGGAAATGCAGAGCCGTATCCCGTACGGCCCCTACCTCTCGCTCGCCGCCCTGCTCTGGATGTACTGGGGTTCAACCTGGTGGGATCTCTACATCGGATTCCTGTTGGGAAGGTAGATTCTCTCCGTTGTAGGCCAGGCTTCCCGACCGAAGGGAGGGAGCCTGTGATAGCGGTCTTTGCACACGCCTCCGCTACGCGGCGGGAAAACCCATCCTACGCATGGTCTGCAGAGAGACGGCAGAGGCCGTTCACTTCCGCTTTCGCCGCCACTTGATGCCTTGCGCGTCCAGCCAGTCCTCAAACTCTGTCGCGGTAGAGAACCGGACGGTATGGGGATCTGCGGAGGCATGGAACTCACAGTCGATCTCGGTATCGCCGTGTTCCCGACAGATATGGGGACGATCCTCGTAGATCGTACAGCGGTTGTCACTGCCAAGGTTCTCACAAGGCGTCTCGAACTCGAGGTACCATTCGTCCTCATGATCAATGAAAACATGCACATCCCGATGCATGAGATACCAGCGGATGTTGCCGTAGTCCTTCTTGGACGCAGGCTCATCAATCTCGGTTGCCACGTAACGACAGCACATGGCCGGACACTGGTGACAGGAAACACTGGATTGCGTGGTCTTCGACGTCTTGCCCACCGCTACTCCATGCCGACGAAGGCCTTGACGTACTGCGCACGGGCAAACCCGCTCTTGGGGCCGCCCTCTTCCGGTTCGCTGAGCTTACCGCGGAAGTCATCAAGGGCGTCGAAGTTCTGTTCCGACATCCACGCATCAAGCCCCGTGACGATCTCACCAATACGGTCATTGCCCTGCTTATAGAGAACCGAGCAAACCTGGACCGTGTTGGCGCCGGCGAGAAGCGCTTTGATCGCACCTTCGGCAGCGTGTACTCCCCCGGTAAGAGAGATATCACACGTAATCCGGTTGCGCAGCATGGCGATCCAGCGTACCGGTAGGCGAATATCATCTGCACGGGAGAAGTTGATCCCCGATTTCAGTGCCAACGTATCGATATCAATGTCGGGCTGGAAGAAGCGGTTGAACATGACAATGCCCTGGATGTCCAGTGCAGTAAGGCGTTGAACGAAGTTGGGAATCGACGAGTAATAGGGCCCGATTTTGACAGCGACCGGAATGCTGAGCTCACCGGCAACGGCAGCAACCAGGTCCAGGTGACGCTGCTCAACATCGGCGGAGGTAACCATGCCGTCTTGCGGAATATCGTAGACGTTCAACTCAATCGCATCAGCCCCGGCATCCTCGATCTTCCGGGCAAAGCTTACCCAACGGTCGGCATCAATACAGTTGACGCTGGCGATCGCAGGAATCGTCGCCGTCGCCTTGATGCTTCGTATACGGTCAAGGTACTTCTCCGGACCGATCTGCATCGGGTAGTCCGCACGCAGGTACTCATAGGCTTCGGCGTGTTGATCGTTCTGAAGAGAATCGACCATATCCGAGACATCAGAGCGGATCTGTTCTTCGAAAATGGATTTCAGCACAACAGCGCCAACACCGGCGTCCTCAAGTGCTTTGACCTTGTCCGCGGTTATCGTGTGGGTGGAGCTGCCGGCAATGATCGGGTTCGGTAGCGACAAGCCCATATAGGTGGTTTTCAGGTCCGGCATGGTTCAGCCTCTCTCTCAATTCATTAACGCTAAACGGTGAAAAGCAAGATATCGGTGCCCCTACGGGGAGTAAAGCTGAAAGTAGAAAGCGGCCAAGTGAATTCAGGCATCTCGTCCTCTCATGTAGCTGGATTCGTTAGAATTCAGTCTCCCGTGTAGCTGGATTCGTTAGAATTCAGTCTCCCGTGTAGCTGGATTCGTTAGAATTCAGCCACGTGTCAGCGGCCGCAACAGCGACTCCAGGCCGTTAAGCTTGATCTCCTTGACCAGCTGAAGCATGCGACCCAGTTCTCCCTTTGGGAAGCCTTCGTGCTCAAACCAGAGGACATAGGCCTCGGGCAGATCGATCAACAGGCGTCCCTTGTACTTGCCGAAAGGCATCCGCATCCTGGCCACTTTCAGCAGGTAGGCTTGATCCGCATTGAGATTAGTACCGTCTGACATCCGTCTCCACCTCACACGATTTCCTGTACAATTTCAGCATCAACCCATACTATGCGCCCATCCATGGCGACAGACAACGAACAACGCATTTGGCTGGAAACGTTCTACAAGGGACTGAGCACCCTCGTCGATACAACCTTTCCCAAGAAATGCACCAAGTGTGGCCGCATGTATACCTCCCAGGAGGAGTTCCTGCGGGAAACCATCCCAGTCAAAGACATCTCACTGGAAGACAAGAGCGGCCTCTTCGCCCTCGACATGGGAGAAACAGAAACCACCATCGGTGTCTTTCGAAACTGCGAGTGCGGGACAACCCTAATGGCTGATTTCGCGGACCGGCGTGACACCAGCGAAGCAGGACAACGGCGACGCGAACAGTTTGACAAGCTGATGGCCATGTTGACAGATCATAACATGGAACCGGAGCTGGCACGCCATGAGCTGCTCCAGATTCTTTACGGGAAGCGCAGCAAGGTCATCGAAGATCTGCTTGGTGACGTGACCCTACCGTGAAAATCCGTGCGCAGCACACGGTCTGCAATGACCCTCCCGTCTCTTCCGGAGCCCCGCAATGCGTCTGAGTATGCATAGGCTGAAAATGATTCTGAGCATCTCGCTGCCTGTCATGGGGGGCATGCTCTCGCAGAACCTGCTTAACCTGGCCGATACGGCGATGGTGGGACGGCTCGGTCCCGTCGATCTGGCCGCCGTGGGTATTGGCGGGGTTGCCAACTTCCTGGCCATGTCAGCGATGCTCGGTCTTTCGCCCGCAGTTCAAGCCATGGCCGCCCGACGAAAAGGAGAAAAGTCGGAGACCTCCATGGCGGACTCACTGAATGGTGGTCTGCTACTGGCAATCATGTTCGGGATGCCCGTTTCCGCGATTCTGTTTGCCGTCGCACCGGTTGCCTTCGGCGTCCTAACGCATGATGCCGATGTCGTGGCCGCCGGCGTCCCCTATCTCCAGGCCCGTGTTTTGGCCGTGCTGGCCATTGGCATCAACTTCTCGTTCCGTGGCTATTGGAATGGTGTGGGACAGGCCAAATGCTACATGGCCACGCTTTCAAGCATGAACGTGCTCAACATCATCCTGAACTATGTCCTTATCTTCGGTCACTGGGGAGCCCCGGCCCTGGGGGCAGCCGGCGCCGGTGTCGCCTCCTGCATCGCGACGTACGCCGGCTCACTCATGTATCTCGTTCTCGGCTTACGGCTGGCCCGCGGGAACGGGTTTCTGCGCCGCAGACCTTCGAGCACCGTACTCCGGACACTCGTCCGCCTCGCGTGGCCCAGTGCCCTGCAGCAAATGGCCTATGCTGGCGGCGTAACGGTTCTGTTCTGGATCATTGGCCAGGTTGGTACCGTCGAGCTGGCTGCCGCCAACATCATTGTGACCCTGTACCTGCTGGGTGTGATGCCCGGCCTCGGCTTCGGTATCGCCGCCGCCTCGCTGGTGGGCCAGTCGCTTGGCGCGGGCGATCCTGACGATGCAGCCCGGCACGGCTGGGAGGTCGCCGGCGTGGCGGCCGTGGTTCTCGGCATCATCGCGTTGCCAATGATCCTCGCGCCACACCTGATGCTGCGACTCTTCACGCCGTCCGCCGACGTGATCGCCGCGGGGGCAGGTGCGACACTGTTGGCGGGCGTCGGTCTTCCCATTCAGGCTATCGGACTTGTGTTAACCCAGGCACTGATGGGGGCCGGTGACAACACGCGTGTGATGCTGATCTCTGTCGGATGCCAATGGGGCATCCTACTCCCCGGTGCCTATCTTGTGGGGCCCTACCTGGGGCTGGGGCTGACCGCCATATGGTCAGTCCAGCTCCTTTACCGAATCGTCTTCTCAGCCGGCATGTCTATCCGCTGGCGTGAGGGTGTCTGGCGCACCATCGAGGTCTAGAATCCACCCTACACAGGCGCGTCCCCAAGCCACGACATCTGCATGCACATACAACACTCTTGCCAGAATATACCATACCCGGCATACTCCTGCGGCTATAGTCTCGCTGTATTCTCAAACAGAAATAGTGCGTTCAACGACCATGACGGCACAGCAACGGAGTGATAGTCGTGAAAGAGTCATTGCAGCATCTCTTTACTAATGGCGAGAAGCCCTTTCTTCTGGGCGCAGAGCTGGTCACCACCCGGGGGATCATTCTGCAGGAAGACAGCCGCAAGATCAGTGGCTTTGCGGAGGCGCTCTGCGAAGACGACCGTCTCGACTGGATCTCGATTACCGACAATGCGGGTGGCAACCCCATGCTCTCCCCCGACCACCTCGGGCGCAAGGTACTTGAAGCGGGCAAACACCCCATCATCCACATCACATGCAAAGACCGAAACCGTAATGCTCTGGAGAGCCAAGCCTGGCAGTATGCCAGTGAAGAGCTCAATAACCTGCTTGTGTTAACCGGTGACTATCCCGTCAACGGCTTCAACGGCATTGCTCAACCCGTCTTTGACCTGGATTCCGTGGGGCTTCTGCAGATGCTCAACGACCTCAACAACGGTCTGCGGATTCGCGGCCGGCGCCCCAACACTTATCTCAACCTGAACAGCACCGATTTCTTCCTCGGATGTGCTGTCAGCCCATTTAAGTTGACCGAGGCCGAGCAGTACATGCAGTACGCGAAACTGCGCATGAAGATCGAAGCGGGCGCCAAGTTCATTATCCCACAGCTCGGTTATGACATGCGTAAGAGCCACGAGTTGATCACATGGCTCAAAGAGAACGACCTGGACATCCCCGTGATCGGCAACATCTACCGCCTCACTGCCGGTGTTGCGCGCATCTTCAACAAGGGGCTCATCCCCGGCTGTGTCGTGAGTGACGACCTGCTTGCACGGATCGACAAGGAGAAGAAGGCCGATGACAAAGGGAAGTCCTTCTTCATCGACCTGGCGGCCCGACAGTATGCCGCCTTCAAACTTCTCGGCTACCGCGGTGCCTACATTGGTGGCGTCGAGAAGTATGAGGACTTCTCTGCCATCGTCGACAAGGCGACCGAATATGAAGACGCTGACTGGACCGATCTCGAGGACAGCCTCGTCAACCCCCAGAAGTCAGAATTCCACATGTACGAGAAGCTGGCAGATGGTCCCCTCGCGGGACTCGCAGATGTCGGCAAACCAAACACCGCGCTGAATACAGACGCCCCTCGCGAGCGTGAGCTCAAGAAGCGGGACAAGCAGGAAGTCACCGGCCTCTACCGCTTCTCACGTCTGTTGCACAACCTGGTGTTCGACTATGAGGCTCCCCTCTTCCATACCATGCGGAAGCTGTTCGTCTTTCTCGAGAAACACCCGAAACTGGACGCGGCATCCTACTTCAATGAGCGCATGTCGAAGGGAGCCCTGTTCGAGTGCCGCGAGTGTGGCGACTGCAGCCTCGCTGACATCACCTACCTCTGCCCACAATCACAGTGCGCGAAGAACGAACGCAACGGCCCCTGCGGAGGCAGTCTCGCGGACGCCTGCGAGGTCACCAAGAACGGCAAGGAGTGCATCTGGGTCAGGGCATACCATCGCAAACGCGCATACGGCGAAGACCCGGCCGTTCTGCTCAACCGCCCGCCGGTGATCAAGAACAACGACCTCTCCGGTACCTCGGGTTGGGCCAACTGCTTCCTGCTTCGCGATCACAACGCTTTCCTACGTAATCAACAGAAAACTAAAGACGAGAAATAGAGAGGATAACACGATGAGTTCAAATACCTTCATTGCTGTAGCCGAGAATATTCACTGTACGCTGAGTCGCAAAGTGGGCGGATCGTTTGCCCGTCAGAATGATGATGGAACCGGCGAGGTACTCTACAAAGATGGCGGCGAGGCGAAGAGCGTGCCGGTGCCCGAGTGCTTCGTGAAGAACGCAGACTGGGAGAGCGGCAAGGTTAAGCACATTGCTGCCGCCATGTGGCAGGGCCTCTATGGCGAAGGTGAAGCACAGCAGGCCGGTAAAGACTACGTCCAGTACTGGGCCCGCCTCCAGGAAGCCAAGGGCGCAACCTACCAGGAGATCAACGTTGATGAGTTTCCTGCAGAGCTTGACGAGCGTAAAAAACTCATGACATGGGCGGCCGGCGTTGTTCAGGAAGCGACATCCCTGCCTCTCTCCGTTGATAGCTCAAACGCCGACATGCTCAAAGTAGGCTTGGATGCTTGCGACATGTCACGCGGAAAGCCCATGGTAAACTCCGTGAGCCTTGAACGCCTTGATGCCGTCGATTTGGCAGCCGCAGCGAGTGCAGTCGTGATTGCAGGCGCCACCGGCCGCGAAGAGATGCCAAACACCGTTGAAGAGCGCATGACCAACCTGGACGAGCTCACGGCCATTCTCAAAGACAAGGGATTCACGGATGCCGACATCCACTACGATCCGCTGGTCTTCCCCATCTCGGTTGATGGCAAGAACGGCACCAACGTCATTGAGACGGTGAAAGCTATCCGCGAGAGCTATGGTGCTGACGTTCATTTCGCCCCTGGCCTCTCCAACATCTCATTTGGGATGCCGAACCGAAAACTGATCAACACCGTCTTTACGCACATGTGCTGGCAAGCCGGCCTTGATGGCGCTATCGTTGACCCGCGCCACGTCAGCCAGGAATCACTCGAAGGCATGGACACGGCAACCGAGGCATACAAGATTGCTCAAGCGTTGTTGCTCGGTGAGGACGACTTCGGAATGAACTACATCACCGCTAGCCGCGAAGGACTGATATGAACATAACCAGAGAGAGCCTGCTCGTCGCCGATGGCGCCTGGGGCACCGAACTGTTCAAGATGGGGCTTGATGCCGGAGGCTGTCCGGAAGAGTGGAACCTGACACACCCGGACATCATCAGCAAAGTTGCCGACCAGTATCTCGCCGCCGGCAGTGATCTGATCATCACGAATACCTTTGGGGCCAACACGGCAATCCTGGAACGCTACGGACTGCTCGACGACCTGGCGAAGATCAACCGTGTTGGAGCCGAGATTTCCTGCAAAGCCGCAGCAGCGGCCGAGGGTGAACGAAACGTCTTTGGATCCATCGGACCGTTTGGTCGTCTCATCTCCATGGGTGAAGCCGACGAAGATGAGGTCGAAGACAGCGTCAAGGCCCAGGCCGAAGCCCTGTTGGCCGGTGGCGTTGACGGCATTGTCATTGAGACCCTGACCGACCTTGCGGAACTCACCTGTGCCGTGAAGACGGTGAAGTCACTGACGGACAAGCCCGTCGTGGCATCGATGTCCTTCGACTCCGGTCCTGCCAAGCAGTGCACCATGATGGGCGTTACCGCCACTGAGCTCGTCGCGGAAGCGGACGCAGCAGGTGCCGACATTATCGGCACCAACTGTGGTCTCGGCGTGGACAACAGCATCCGTATCTGCCAAACACTGCGTAGCGCAACCGACAAACCGCTGTGGATCAAAGCCAACGCCGGCTTCCCCGAGCTTGTCGGAACCAAGGTCGTCTACTCCATGGATGCCGAAGGCTATTCCGAGTTCGTGCCTGAACTGATCAAAGCCGGAGCCAACATCATCGGCGGTTGCTGTGGCACGCACGCCGACCACATCAAGGCTATCCGCGCGATCGTTGACCGCTAGCTGCTTCACTTACAAACAGGGAGTTTCTTCATGAGGGCAGTATCTTTCGAACGTAACTACATCAAACATCCAGCGGGGTCATGCCTGGCCTGCTTTGGCGACACGAAGGTAATCTGTACCGCCAGTGTATCAACCGACTTGCCACCTTTCCTGCGTAACTCGGGCAAGGGATGGGTCACCGCTGAATACTCAATGCTGCCCGGCAGCACCGGCGGGGGTCGCAAGCGTCGGGATGGAGCCAAGAAGGATGGCCGTGGGACTGAGATCCAACGCCTGATCGGGCGTTGCCTGCGAGCTGCGGTGGATATGGAGAAGCTGGGTGAAGTTGCCATCACGATTGATTGTGATGTCCTGCAAGCCGATGGCGGCACACGGACAGCGGCCATCAGCGGCGGTTGGGTAGCGCTTTACGATGCCCTGCGTGTTGTTGCCGAGAAACAGGAGAAACCAGGTCCCGAGTATTACCTCCTCGGGCAGGTAGCTGCCGTGAGTGTTGGTGTCGTGAAAGGTGAGATTGTCTGCGACCTCGACTACGCCAACGACTCCACGGCCGAAGTCGACATGAATGTTGTCATGCGCGGCGATCAGCTTGTAGAAGTTCAGGGCACCGGAGAACAGGGCGTTTTCTCACGCGATCAGCTCACCGCACTCATCGATTCCGCGGAAGCCGGGATTGCCGGAATTCAGCAATCTCAATGCCAGGCACTCGGCATCAACTGACCCACGAGAAAGCACGTTTCACGAGTGAAGAAGATCATTCACATCAGCGACCTCCACGCGGGTGGCGGCGATAGCCTGGACCGACAACCTGAGGACGTCGTAAGCGCACTCATCGACGAGTACGATGGCCGTGCGGAAGACTACGTCGTCGTCATCACGGGAGACTTGGTGCAGGTCGTCTCACCCGAGAACGATGAGCCTTTTGCTGCCGTGCAGACCGAGCTCCGCAAACTGGAAGAGGCAGGCTTCGAGCTGGTCGTGGTCCCTGGGAATCATGATCTGGGAACGGGATCGAAAGCCGATCCCCGCATGGTACGCATCTTCGAGGAGACCTTCTACGGCAATGTGCGGAGGTTCCCTCGCCTATTCTGCAAGGGTGGTATCGCGTTTGTGGTCCTGAACTCAATGGCGGATGAACTACACTTCTGGGACCGATGGTTTGCGCAGGGCGAGATCGGTGATGTTCAGCTCGACTACATGGTCCACCTGTTTCAGAGCGAGGAGGCAAAAGCGTGCGAGAAGCGTGTGCTCTGCCTTCACCACCACCCTTTCGACTGGCTGCCACTGCACCAGCTGCGTGACAAGCGGGCGCTCCACCGAACGCTGCGTGACCGCGTGATGAGCGGTGAGGATCCCGTCACGGTTGATGCCATCCTGTATGGGCACAACCACCGAGGCAAGAAGCGCGTCGACAAGTGGAACATTCGCAGGGCCTACGATGCGGGTTCAGCAACCTTGAGACGCAGTACGACCGCCCTTGCGCCACGTAGCCACATTCGCGAAATCAATATCGAGAATGATGACCCGGAGACCGACAGGATCATCCTTGAACCGTAAGTTGCTCTACGCCTTGTTGTAGAACTGCACGATACCGCCAAGATCGCATACGAGGTCTGCTGCAGCTGATCCTCGGTTTTTCCGGCCCACTTCCGCCTCATCTTGAGGACAACAGCGATAATCACGGCGTCCACAACCAGGAATAGCAGAACCGCGACAGCAAAAATGGGAAACATCATCTCACCACCTCCGGCAGTCAGTTAGGTCAAAGGCTGGTCGGGCAGCAGGTCCGCCGCGATCTTAACGACGACCTTCTTTACATGACAGGGATCAGCAATCTGTAGACCCGGCATATGGGCATCATGGGGGAAGAACACGGCGAACCCGCCGGGCGCCAGGTCCAGCATTGTCCCGGGCGTGCCAGGCTGTTCAAAGAACATGATATCCCGATCCGCCACGTACGGTTCTGCAACGGCAAGCCCCTCAATCGGCCACCAGGCAATCTGCTCAACACCGGCAAGCAGGACTTGGATATCAACGTACTTCCTGTGAGCTTCGGGACGCTTGACCGCCGCAGGCTGCGTTTCATAGCTCTCGATAGCAGCGTAGATCAGATCGCCCTGTAGCGTGTACCGCTTCTCTTCGGCGTCAGGCTTAAGCGAAAGCAGGAAGTCAAAGGCGACATCCCAGGCATCCCCGTAAGCGTAAAAGTCATGTCTATCGATATGATCCAGAATCATGAGAGAAGCCTAGTCGCCTCGTGTCGGATATGAAAGCGGAAACGACTACGCATCCGTCTTCGCTACAGCGTCTTTGCGGCGCCATACCTCGGCCATGACCGAGGAGGTCACGATGCACATGTAAACAAACACGGCCGTTGAAACGGCAGCACGTTCACCGAAGTGGGCCAGGGCAAGAACGGTCCCCATCCCCGCATTCTGCATGCCTATCTCAATGCTGAGGGTCCGTTTGCGTGGGAGAGCAAACCGGGCCACGTGGCCGACGCCATATCCGGCGAGCATCCCGTAGATGTTCAGAACGAAGACGGCACCAACAACCAGGAGCAGCTCGTACGAGAAGGTACTGAAGAACGCACGGTTACCAGCCACCACCAGGGCACAGATGAACACAATGAACGTTACAGAGATTGCAGGGAACACATGCACAACCGGCTCAATACGTTCGCCCAACAAGCGCCGGAATAGCAGCCCGATCAATAACGGACCGGCGACCATGCGCAAGACATCAAACATCATCGGCCAGAACGAGACATGCAGGACCGTCCCGGCCAGCAGCTGGGTCAACAGGGGTGTCAGCAATGGACATAGAATCGTCGACACCGTCGTGAGCGAAACCGAGTAAGCAGCATCCGCCTTGGCAATGTAACTCATGACATTGCTGGCCATTGCCCCGGGAACACAACCGGCCAGGATCAGGCCCACCGCCATCTCGGGGGGCAGCCGGAAACTGCGGGCAATGATGAACGCCCCCAGCGGCATGATCGTGAACTGCGCTATCGAACCGATCAAGACAATGGATGGCTTCCGACCAATGCGCGCAAAGTCCTCAGGTTTGAGTACAGCGCCGATTCCAAACATCGTCAGGCCGAAGAACGCCTTGTTAAAGGGCTTCATGGCCAGGAAGGGAGCTGGTAGGCAATATGCCAGTACGCCACCGATAATCACCCAGAGGGCGAAGTACTTCGTGTAGAACTCAAGAACGCGTTTCATCAGGAGTCACCTCGGTCAACTAACGTCAGCTCTGCTCTCAGGATCGTACGGTCGTTCCCGGGGCTTCCCCAGAGTACCAACCGGTTGAGCTTTCCCGTGGCCCGAATCATTGCCTTCGTGCGCGCGGTATCGTGACGTTTAGGCGACGAGCTGCCGGACTGCATTAGCGAAGCCAGCGTATAGCCAGCCAACGCTTTGATCATCAAGTCACTACTATCCTCCAAGTCAGCCCACCCATAGACCGAGGCGTTGTGCTCTGCCAGCCCTGACCCCCAAGCCGCCTGCACGTCCCCGGCATTCGCTCCGGACAGGATCCGCCGCAGCACATCCACATTAGACATCGCAATCAGCCAGCCATCATGAACGGCAATGGCAGGGCGTTCATTGGCGCCCAACAGTTTCTTGAAGCTGTCGCTACGGACCGAATCAACAACATAAATGCGGGGATCATGGGTATCCGGTGTCGAAACCACGCCCCAGCCGTAGACAGCGTTCATCGAGTCCAGCATGCGACGGACCACACTCGCACCATCGGCATCGGCAACCATCGGAGCGACAAGACCGAATGACGGCACCTTCATGCGCATCATGCGCCCATAATAGTCACCACCGCATGCGAACAGGTAAACATCCCCATCAGACCTGATGTCATTCTGCAACGCTGACCACAACGTCGTCACCTGGGTATCGTTCCAGCTCGTAACAAGCCGACCGGCTTGCTGGACTGGCGTTGCCGTGATGATGGTGGGGCGGTGACCGAGGATGGCGGGCGGTGTGCCAGGCTGCGCGGAGAGGAAACCAGAAGGGTCGAGCGGCATCCACCTACCGAGCTCACCAAGGTCAGAGGCGGGCGGCAGTTCAGCAATAACCGACACACGCTCGGACGACAGATCGGTGAACCCACCGCGGATAACAACACTCGCCCGACCGGCTTCGCCGGGAGGCGTGACACGAGCCTTGAAGGCGTCGAGAAGCTCGTGTGTGCCCGTGTCCTCACACCACTCCTGCACCAGTGGCGTGGGTGGCAGTTGACGTTGAAGATTTGGTAAGCAATAGAGGACACCCAAGGGCTCAGATGAGAAGCAACCGACGAGCACGCCCTCATGTACCGTAAGCGAGATGTGGTATCCGGTTCTCAGCTCATTGCAGGGCCTGAACCACACCCGACGGTTGCCCATGATCTTATGTGCGCTGAAGTCACCAAGGTGACGATCGATGAGTCCCCAGCGCAGAAACTGGGAGTAGCCACCCACCCAGGCCCCAAAGACAAGAGCCTTTTCAGAGCGCACCCCCAGGGAAGGTACCAGCCCCGTCACAACATAGCGCGACCCCAGAAGATCCACCACCTTGGAGAGTCCGGCGCTATTGAGACTCTGTTCAATGGCCGCAGCATCGGCACCAAACTCAACGGCAATGTTCGTTATGGCGGGACTGCGCGCAAAGGCCATCCAACGGTCGGCGGGCGCTATATGTCGTGTCGCCAGCGTAGCGTCGGCAGGGATCACCCGGCATACCAGCTCGGGACGGAAGGGAAAGTGGAACACCCACCAGCAAGGGAGAATGATGAAGGCGAGGACCAGGACCAGGAAAATCGCGCGGCGTACCTTCATGTGACTACTCAACGATCACACCACCGATGAGCTCTCGAACATCAGCAATGCCATGCTCCACGAGGTACTGCTCGAGACCTTCGATGACATCGATTGAGGCCATCGGTTCGGTGAAGTTGGCTGTACCGACCGCGACGGCTGTCGCCCCGGCCAGCAGGAACTCAACAGCATCACGGGCGCAGGTGATGCCGCCCATGCCAATGATTGGAATCGAAACGGCTTGGGCAGTCTCCCACACTTGCTTGATGGCTACCGGCTTGATGCCGGGCCCGGAGAGCCCCCCCACCACGTTGGAAAGTACAGGACGGCGGGTCTCGGTATCGATCACCATCGCCGGCAGTGTATTGATCAGCGACACGGCATCTGCACCCTCATCTTCCGCAACCTTCGCAAAGAGGGCCACGTTGGGTACGTTGGGAGAGAGCTTGGGAATAAGGGGCAGGCGCGTCCTGGCACGCGTTTCTGCGATGACCTTCGCCGCCATGGCCGGATCCGTTCCGAAAGCGATCCCGCCCTCCTTGATGTTCGGACACGAGATATTCACTTCCAGTCCGGCGATACCATCGACGCCATCGAACGCGGCCGCGACTTCCCCGTATTCTTCAATCGTCTTGCCCCAGATGTTGACGATGACGGGCACGTCAAACTGCCGCAGAAACGGCATGTACTTATCTACGAAGCCCGCAACGCCCGGCCCCTGCAGGCCAATGGCATTGACGAGTCCGCCGGGCACTTCGACCATACGGGGTGGCGCATTGCCCTCCCAGGACTCCATACGAATGCCCTTAACCGTGATGGCCCCAAGCGCGTTCAGGTCAACAAACTCGGCATACTCAGGGCCGTATCCAAACGTGCCTGACGCCACCGTCACGGGATTCTTCATCTTGATCCCTGCGATTTCGACTGCCATGTTCGGCCGACTCATATCGTGTCTCCCGCATCCCAAACAATCTCGCGAGCCTCGAAGATCGGACCGTCCTTGCAGACACGCTTCCAGACGACCGTGTCGTTGTCTTCACGGATCTTCTGTACACAGGCCAGGCATGCGCCCACGGCACATCCCATATGCTTGTCCAGCGACAGCCAACCGGGCCGCTTGGCGGCAAGAGCACGATCCCCGACGGCTTTGAGCAGACCATCCGGACCACAGGCAAAGAACTCGGGGGCCCGCTCAGAGCCTCCATCAGCCATCCAGCGGTCAAGAGCGCTGGTCACCAAGCCTGTCTCACCCAACGAACCATCCTCGGTGGTGATCTGGACATCCCAGCCCAACGCCTCGAACTGATCGATGCATAGAATATCGATTGCACTGCGGCCGCCAACGAAGAGGATGCCCTTGGCCGGGGTCCGTGATGCCAGCAGATACAGCGGAGCAACACCGTAGCCCCCGGCCACCAGGACAGGGAATGCGGCGGGATCTGCTTCCGGAAATCCGTTGCCCAGCGGGCCCACGATACTGAGCACTTCACCGGCGCGGATCACGGCCATAGCACGGGTGCCACGCCCAACCTGTTTGTAGAGCACCGAAAGGCTGCTGTCATCAGCCTTAAAGACGCTGAAAGGTCGCCGCAGCACGGCCCCGCCCAGGCGCGGCACACGCAAGTGGATAAACTGGCCGGGCACCACCTGGGATGCGACAGCAGGCACATCGAGCACGAGCAGGTTGTACCCCCCACCGAAATCACGGTGCTCTAAAACGTTGGCGTTCTCAACTTTCATTGGTCGGTCAGTGTGCGGGTTTCCTGTTGATGGGTCAAGCCGACAACGAAAAGGGCGGCCCGAAGACCGCCCTTTTGTTTGGCAAGATTGCCGCTTGTGTCGCGAATCAGGAACAACCCATGGAGTTGCCGCAGTTATAACAACGATAGCAAGCGCCGTTACGAACCGTGATGGAGCCGCACACATCGCATGCCGGTGCATCTTCCATGAAGTGGTCGAACTGCTCGTCGACACGCTGCACATCATCGGACTCCGTTGCCACTTCGGGTGCCGCAGCCACAGTCGTTGCCGCCACTGCCGTTGACGTTGCCACGGTTGCCACGGGAGCAGGGGTCGGCTCTTCGACCGGCGCGCCTGCGGCGGCGGGATCCTCTTCCGCCATGCCCTCCAACGTGCCGTTCGGGAACGTCACGTGCAACCAGCGGAAGATGTAGTCCACGAGCGATTTCGCCATCGGGATATCGGGGTTCTTTGTGAACCCACTTGGTTCAAACCGGCTGTGAGCAAACTTCTGACAGAGCTCTCGTACCGGCACACCATACTGCAGGCAGAGCGAGATGGCCGTGCCGAACGCGTCCATCGTTCCGCCAACAGTACTACCCTCTTTCGCCATGGTGATGAAGAGTTCTCCCGGGCTGCCGTCATCGTACATACCGACGGTGAGATACCCCTCATGACCCGCCACTTCAAACTTATGCGTCAGCGACTGCCGCGTGTACGGCATGCGACGACGATACGGTTTGCGGCGTGCCGCATTCAGGATCTCCTCATGATCCTCGTTTTCCTCCACCGGCGCAACTTCAGCTTCAACCTTCCCGCCCTGCTCATCGCTGGTCGATAGAGGCTGGATGCGCTTGGAACCGTCACGGTAGATTGCAACAGCCTTCAGACCAAGCTGCCATCCCTCCATGTAGGTCTGCATGATGTCGTTGACTGTAGCCTCCGTCGGGAGGTTCACCGTCTTGCTGATGGCACCAGAAAGGAACGACTGTACCGCAGACATCATCCGGAGATGCGCCTGGTACGGGATGAAACGGGATCCGTTAACAGCCTTGAACGCGCAGTCAAAGACCGGTAGGTGCTCGGACTTCACGTGCGGGGCGCCTTCGATCGTGTCATTCTCGTCGACATAGCGGAGAACACCGTCGATCTCGTCTTCGGAATAGCCAAGACGCATGAGCGCTGGACGCAACGTGCGGTTCACGATTTTCATCATGCCGCCGCCGGCAAGCTGCTTGTACTTCACCAGCGCGATGTCCGGTTCCACGCCGGTCGTATCGCAGTCCATCATGAAGCCAATCGTGCCCGTGGGAGCCAGCACCGTTACCTGGGCGTTGCGGAAGCCTTTTGTTGCACCCGTAACAACCTGGTCCCATACCTCGCGGCTGGCTTTCTTGATCGCAGATGGTGCCGCGATACTATCGATGTCATCAACGGCCACCCGGTGCATCTTCATCACGTCTGCCATGCAGTCAGCATTCTCGGCCCAGCCGTCGAACGGACCAACAGTCTTCGAGAGCTCCTGGCTTGTGGCGTAAGCGTGACCCGTCATGAGAGCCGTGACCGATCCCGCAAACGCACGCCCGGCGTCGCTGTCATACGGCATTCCGAGACGCATGATCAGAGCGCCGAGATTCGCGTAACCGAGTCCCAGCGGACGGAAGCGATGCGAGTTCGAGGCGATGCGCTCGGCCGGGTAGCTCGCGTTGTCGACGAGGATCTCCTGCGCAATAATGAACAGGCGGACCACATGTTTGAAACGATCGATGTCGAACGTGCCGTTGTCATCGACGAACTTCATCAGGTTAACAGAGGCCAGGTTACACGCACTGTCATCCAGGAACATGTACTCCGAACAGGGATTACTGGCATTGATCGGCGCCGTGTTCTTGCACGTGTGCCAGCGATTGATTGTCGAATCGTACTGCAACCCGGGGTCACCGCACAGGTGAGCCGCGTCAGCGATCTCAGACATGATGTTGCGGGCCTTGTGGGTCTCAACCGGATCACCGGCCGTAACCGTGCGGGTCTGCCAGTCGCCATCATTCTCCACGGCCGACATGAACTCGTCGGTAACACGCACGGAGAGATTGGCATTCTGGAACATCACCGACTCATAGGCGTCGCCGCCGAACGAACCGTCGTACCCTTCTTCAATCAGAGCCCAGGCCTTCTTCTCTTCCGTCACCTTGGAGTTGATGAAATCCAGGATGTCGGGGTGGTGAACTTTGAGGCTCTGCATCTTGGCTGCGCGACGGGTCTTTCCACCCGACTTGATGGCGCCGGCGACCTGGTCGAAGATGCGCATGAAGCTGAGAGGGCCTGATGGCGTGCCGCCACCAGAAAGCGTCTCGCGACTGCTTCGCAGCGTGCTCAAGTCGGTGCCCGTGCCGGAGCCGTGCTTGAAGAGCATGGCTTCGGAGGCCGCGAGACGCATGATATCTTCCATCGTGTCGTCAACGGACTGAATGAAGCAAGCGGAAGCCTGGGGATGTTTGTACGTGTCTTCGATCAGCTCACAGCAACCCGCATCCGGGTTCCACGCGTAGCTTGCGCGGCTACTTGATGTATGTCCGTAGACATCATAAAGGCCGACGTTGAACCATACCGGGCTGTTGAAAGCGCCAATCTGATTCACGCATGCGAATGCCAATTCTGCGTAGAATGTCTCGGCATCTTCAGGCGTGGCGAAGTAACCATCTTTGAGCCCGTGGTCGGCGATCGTCCGGGCCACACGGTGGACAAGCTGTCGTACCGAATACTCGCGATCCTCGGCCCCAACGGCGCCGTAGAAGTACTTCGAAGCCACAACATTCGTGGCCAGCATTGACCAGGATTTCGGGACCTCGACATCATCCTGTTCGAAGACCACGGTGCCTTTGCCGTCTGAGATCTCGGCATGGCGACGCTCCCACTCCAACCCGGCGAAGGGATCGGCGCCCTTTTCCAGCAACAGTGAATCAACCTTCAACCCGGTCCGCTTTGCCTTCCGTTCTCCCTCTGTCGTCTTGCGGTTCCCCTTGGGGCGGCTGGTGCGCGCTCGGCTCGCAACCTTGGCCTCGGCAAGATCAGACGTCTCCTTGACATCAAGCATGTAACTCCCTCCGTAAGAGTATATTATAGAGAAAAAATGTTCCTAGATAGGAAACACCACATTTAGCCACTGGGGTCGACGATACCCACTACATATAGTGGCTTCAAGCGAAAATGATTCGTTAATTATCTAACGCATTCGCTCTGGAAATATAACCCTTTGAGGCAGGGAGAGTTAAGTGGAATCAAGCATCGGGAGAGAAAATATTGCGTTCCCGCGGGCGTTGACGCGGCACCGAAATACGCTGCATTAATCCCGTCGTTTTCGTGCCCGGAATTGGAGTAGAACCGGTGCGCCTTCAAGCCCGAACCGGGAACGTAGACACTTGATCAGATAGGAACGGTAGGCTGGACGGACAATCTTCGGATCATTGACGAAGAGCCGGATCCTGATCGGATCTTTGCCAACCTGCGTGGCGTAGTACATTTTCAGCCGTTTCCCCTTCACGCCGGGAGGGCCGACCTTCTCAAAGGCCTCGTGTAGGGTGCGGTTGAGAATCCCCGTCGGCAGGTCCACCGTAACCTGGGAAGCCACGTAATCAATGGCCTCTACCGTGCGGCGAATATTGTAACCGGTCTCTGCTGATGCGAATAGGACCGGGCAGTGCCCCATGAAGGGCATCGTCTTGACCAACGCCGGGCCGTACTGTCGCTGCGTCACTTCACCGTCGGCAAGATCCCACTTATTCACCAGAACGATACAGCCGCGATGATACTCCTCGACCAGCGCTGCAATCTTCTTGTCGTGCGCCGTTGGTCCCTGGTGTGCATCCAACACCAGGATAACGACAGTAGCGCCCTTAATGCTCTTCTCCGCCCGCATCAGGCTGAAGCGCTCGACCGTCGAGTCAATCTTCCCACTGCGACGCATACCGGCTGTATCCACCAGCACGTAGTGCCGGGCCTGGTGGCCACTCCCTACCGCGAAGGGAACGTCAACGCTATCACGGGTGGTCCCCGGGATGTTCGAGACGAGCACACGGTCACTGCGCAAGAGGCGGTTGACATAGCTGGACTTGCCTACATTCGGACGTCCGACAATGGCGACCCTGAGCGGCTCCACCTCGGTCGGGTTCTCCGCTTCGGGCAAGGCCTTGATCACGGGAGCCATCAGGGCATCGAATCCACGGTGCTGCAACGCCGAGACGGGAAACACGGGGAACCCCAGTCGTTCGAAATCGACGGCACCAACATCATGGTTCTCGCCGTCGGCCTTATTGGCGGCCACCACGGTCGTGCAGCCGCTGGCACGCAGAATCCCGGCCACTTCCTCATCCATCGGATGAACGCCGGCCTGCACGTCCACAACGAAGATCGCAACGGCCGCATCCCCCAGGGCCGCGTCCACCTGGCTGCGAATACCGGTTTCAATCACGTCATCTGTTGCGGCGCCGTCGATGTTGCAGACACCGCCGGTATCCACGAGCTCAAAGCGTTCCTCGCCCCTTGTCACTTCACGCATGAGACGATCGCGCGTCACGCCGCTCTGCGCGTGCACAATAGCAATGCGCTTGCCGGCGAGACGATTGAACATGGCGGACTTGCCCACGTTCGGACGACCGACAATCACAACGACACGCTGTTTGGGGTTGGTTTCTGAGGTATTCATGTGCGGGTGAACTGTAAGGAGTGTGGGCCGATAAAGCCAGTTTGATTTAGACGCCGAGCGGCGTGTGGTCTCCCACGGATAAGGCCCCTGACAGAGCGGAAGCCACGAACGCCTGCGCCCGCGCCACGGCCTCTTTCAACGATCGTCCGAGGGCGAGCTCCGCGGCAACAACCGCCGAGAACGTGCAGCCGGTGCCATGGGTCTCCTGCACGGCGACCCGTGGCGTCTCAAAGACCTCAACCGAACCGGCGTCATACAGCACATCGACGACAGTCGCCGTATCACCCTCGAGATGCCCCCCTTTGAGTGCACAGGCGACCCCAAAGCGCTCCCCAATCTCACGGGCCGCTTCACGCAGCGCTTCCAACGACGCGATGGAGTGCCCCGCCAAGACCTCGGCCTCAGGCAGATTAGGCGTAATAACCCTGGCCTGGGGAATCAGGTGCTCCTGCAGAGCCACGACGGCGTCCTCGCGCAATAACCTTGCGCCCGATGTCGCAACCATGACAGGGTCAACAACAAGCTCCTCGAGGCCACATTCGGCAACCACGCCGGCAACCGCTTCGATAATCTCCGCCGAGAACAGCATTCCCGTCTTAGCTGCCGCAATCGGGAACCCGTCGCAGACCGTGCGGACCTGTGCCGCCACGGTATCCGCGGAAAGGGCCTCGACGCAGCGCACTTCGTCCGGATTCTGTGCCGTCACACAGGTAACCGCCGTCGTACCGAAGCATCCCGACGCGTGGAACACCTTAAGGTCGGCTTGCAGGCCGGCACCACCGCCGCTGTCTGAACCCGCGATGGTTAGAACAGCGGGGCGTGTGTTGTTGGGCTGGTCGCTCATCGAATCACTCTATTTCGTACAGGACAGGCTTCCCGTATTCGGGAGCCTGTGTTCCCCGCGATGCCGTTGTCAGCACGCGCTCCTCAGGGAAGCGCGTGCTACAACACGGGATATGCAGATGTAACGCTACGAGCGAATCTGCTTGGCCAGGGCCAGCGAACGCGCTTCGACCGACTGAATCTCGGCAAAGCCCTGTGAGCTCACCGGGTTCAAGCCTTCGCTTGCCTCCATCGACGAATCCGCTTCGTTATAGAGCGAGGCAGGACAGTCGGTCAGACTGTTGAAGAGCACATTGCCCTTGTACAGGTCGACCTTAACGGTTCCCGTTGCAACGGACGCAAAGACGTCAATCGCGGCTTTCGCAGCTGTCGTCGCCGGATCGAAATAGCGGCCATCATAGATCTGGTCCGCGATCAGCTTCGAAAGCTGGCCGAAGAGTAGCATCGCGCGACGGTCCATCGTCGCCTGGTAGACGCTCATCAGGCACTGCCCCAGCAGTTCCATGCCGGGTGATTCATAGACTCCCCGGCTCTTGGTGCCGATGATTCGGTTCTCAAGCGCGTTCTTGAATCCGACGCCATTACGGCCCGCAATGGTGTTGGCAAGCGTCATCGCCTCGAGCGGTGAGACCTCCTTGCCGTTAATCGCAACCGCCCGGCCCTTCTCGAAGCGAACTTCCACGGTTTCGGCTTCATCCGGTGCCTCGGCAGGCCATACACCCATCGTCGGTTCGACGATCGTGCAGGGCGTCTCCATGCTCTCCAAGTCCTCGGCTTCATGTGACAAACCGGCCAGGTTGCCATCTGTTGAATAGCGCTTCTCGCCACCGGGGAAAGCTTCAATCCCGGCCTTGCGCAGGTACTCAACCATCTCCAGCCGGCCAGGGAATTCCTCGAGCAGGTCCTCATCCCGCCAGGGGGCGTAGACTTTCATCTCCGGCGCCAGCACGTTGGTGTAGCGTTCGAAACGCATCTGGTCATTGCCACGTCCCGTAGCACCATGTGCGAGGACCGTGCAGCCCTTCTCCTGCATTGCGGCGACAAGCCCCTTAACCGTAACAGCCCGGGCAATGCCGGTCGAATTCCAGTATCCGCCGTCGTACATCGCCTGGTATTGGATGACTTCGAAGCACGCTTCCGCCATGGGCTCTTTCAGGTCCACGACAAACGTATCGGCGCCACAGGGCGCCATCTTCTCGATAACACCGTTGATATCCTCTTCATCCGGTTGCGCCAGATCTGCGGTGAAGCAGACCACGTCGATACCGAGATCCATGAACTTCTTGGTCACCGTCTTGCTGTCCAGTCCACCGGACACACAAACGCCGATCTTCTCTCCCGTCAGCTCTTTGAGCTTCATGCTGGTGCTCCTTCCTCCTCGGCTACGTCCTCGTTCGTCTCGTCAGCAGCGGCTGTATCCGCGGTGGGGACCTCTTCTTCGGGGGCCTCTTCTGCCGTTTCCTCAACACTCTCGGCTCCGCCGTGCATGGCATCCAAACAGTCATCAAGAATGTCCAGTGCCTCTTCCAGTTCATCGTCTTTGACGGTGAGAGGCGGAAGGAACCGCACAACATTTCCGGCCGTTGCAATAGTCAGCAAGCCGATCTCCGCCAGCGCTGTCGTGAGCGGCTTTGCATCCTGGTCGAGCACAAGCCCGAGCATGAGCCCCCGCCCCCGCACGCCGGTGACGTGTTCATACTTCTCGACGAACGCCTCAAGCCCTTCGGCAAAGAGAGCGCCTTTCTCCTTCGACCGCTCGACAAGGCCTTCGGCCTCCATGACGTCCAGGGTTGCCAACGCTGCCGCGCACGCTAATGGTGTGCCACCGAACGTACTGGCGTGATTACCGGGCTGGAAGACATCCGCCAATTTCGGTCCACTGACAACGGCACCGATGGGATAGCCGCTGCCCAGGGCTTTAGCCAGCGAGAAGGCGTCCGGCTCTACATCGTATGCCTGGAAACCGAACCATTCTCCGGTCCGCCCGAGGCCACACTGGACTTCGTCGCACAGCATGAGCAGGTCCTTCTCGTCACAGAGCGCCCGGACATCCTTTATGAACTGCTCGTCGCCGGCAATGATGCCGCCTTCGCCCTGCACAGCCTCCAACAGAATCGCCACGGTCTTCTCGTTCACGAGGGCCTTTACCGACTCAATGTTATTGTACTCGGCATGTACGAATCCCTCGGGCATGGGCTCGAAGCCTTTCTGTACCTTCTCCTGTCCCGTGGCAGCCGCCGTTGCCAGCGTCCGTCCGTGGAAGGAGTCTTTCATACAGATCACTTCATACTTGCCCTGCTCGTGTCCCCACAACCGCGCCAGCTTGATCAAGCCTTCGTTGGCTTCGGCACCGGAGTTGGCAAAGAAGCACTTCCCCTTCAGTGACAACTCATTCAGCCGCTTAGCAAGCAACGCCTGATTCTCCGTGTAGTAGAGATTCGAAACGTGGACCAATTCGGCAACCTGGGCCTGAATCGCGTTGACAACCGTCGGGTGTGAATAGCCAACATTCAGCACCGAGATACCCGCAGCAAAATCCAGATAGACCTTACCGCCAGCATCCCATACTTTCGTTCCTTTGCCCTTCACCAGCGCCGTCTCCGGCGCATAGGTGGGCATCACATTATCCTTAAACATATCTGCAATTTCCTGTGTCGTACTCATTTCTATTACTCCAATATTAAGTCAACAAATGACTCGTTACTCTCCAATAATCTGTGTCCCTACGCCTTTGTCTGTGAACATCTCAAGCAAGAGCGAATGCTGCATTCGGCCGTCAATCATATGAACTTTCCTGACGCCGGCACTCAGTGCCTCCATACAGCTCTTGATCTTGGGCAGCATGCCGCCCGAAATCACGCCCTGCTCAACCAACCATTCAATCTCATTCTGCTTGAGCGTTGAAATCAGGGACGCTTCATCGTGCGGATCCCGCAGCAGCCCGGGCACGTCAGAGAGAAAAGCCAGTTTGCGCGCACGCAATGCTTTGGCAACCGCCGCCGCTGCAACATCCGCATTGATGTTATGGGTCCGGCCCTTAGGCCCGACGCCCAGCGGTGTGATTACCGGAATGACTCCTTCTGCCAACATTGAACGGATCGGACCGGTGTCCACTTCTCCCGGCTCGCCGACGAAGCCCCAGTCGATGGCCTCTCCCGTATCAGAATCAACGCCCTTCTTACGTGTCACATGGAATATGGACTGACCATGCAAACTTCTGGCCTCCGCACCCTTGCCCTTCAGCATCTTGACGATACGCGGGTTGACATCCGTCTTCAGCACACGCTCCACAACGTGAATGGATTTCTCGCACGTAACACGCAGGCCGTGCAGGAATGTCGAGTCGATACCGTCCTCCTGCATACCACGCGAGATGGCTTTGCCACCGCCGTGAACAAGCACGAGTTTCATGCCGACGCATTCCATAAAGGCGACATCTGCCAACACGCCCTCAACATGCGCCGGATCCTCCATCGCACTACCACCAAACTTCACCACAACAATCTCGTTGCGGAACTGCTGGATATAGGGCAACGCCTCAATCAGCACACTGGCTTTCTCGATCACCTTCTCCATCACACCTCTCCACCAAATCTCTCAGCACCCGACACAGCAAAACTCCGTGCCCCTGGCTGGTCCAGTCAGCCGCCCTCTTCTCCCCAAACCACCCAACGAAGGGCTGGGGTGCCCCTGGCTGGCCTAGTCGGTGCAGCCGTCCCCGGCAAACCAACTCCAGACAGCCACTCCTCTTTCTCCCCAAACCACCAGCGGAGGGCTGGGGTGCCCCTGGCTGGCCTAGTCGGTGCAGCCGTCCCCGGCAAACCAACTCCAGACAGCCACTCCTCTTTCTCCCCAAACCACCAGCGGAGGGCTGGGGTGCCCCTGGCTGGCCTAGTCGGTGCAGCCGTCCCCGGCAAAGCGACTCCAGACAGCCAGGGGCACCCCAGCCCGGAGCGTCACGTCATGTACTCCGCATTAATCTTCACATAGTCATAACTGCAATCGCAGGTATAGACCGTATCCGTCTCGCTCCCGAGCTTCAGATCGATCAGAATCTCGAATGCTGTCCTGGCAAAAACGGTTTCGAGCTCGGAGAACGCAACGCCTTCGGCCATTTGGCCTCCGATCACGGCGGCTACGTCATCAAACGAAATGTCCACGAGGTCGGCATCGACTTGTGCACCGGAGTAGCCAACGGCAGCAATGACCCGCCCCCAATTGGGGTCTCCACCGAACCACGCGGTCTTGCAAAGCAACGAATTCGCGACAGCCTTTGCCGCCTGATTGGCATCTGTCGCGGTGACGGCCCCTTGAACCGTCACGGTAATAAAGCGAGTCGCGCCTTCGCCGTCCTTGACCATCATCGTCGCGAGGGCGAGCGCCACGTCGGCCACCGCGGCCTCGAACGTGCCCCACGCCGGATGCGATTCATCCAGAAGCGGTGTCTCGGATGCACCATTTGCGAACAACAGGACCGTGTCGTTGGTGCTCTGATCACCATCGACGGTCACCCGGTTAAAACTCTTGGTCACGGCCTTCTTGAGACAGCTCTGCAGGGCCGTCAGTGAGACAGCGGCATCGGTTGTCAAAAAGGCCAGCATGGTAGCCATGTTCGGCTCGATCATGCCGGCGCCCTTCGCCATACCACCGACATGCACCGTCTTGCCGTCCAGCTCAAAAGAAACAGCGTGCTGCTTGGCGACCGTGTCCGTCGTCATGATGGCGTGCGCGGCTTCGCCACCGCCATGCGCTGAGAGTGCTTCGACGGCTACCGGTAATCCCGCCTTGATCTTACCCACGGGAAGCGGCTTGCCTATGGTGCCGGTTGAACACACAAAAATGGAGTCCGGCTCAATGCCCAGGGCAGCCGCGGTTGCAGCGGCCGTCTTCTCGGCAGCTTCCATCCCAGCCGCGCCCGTACATGCATTCGCACAGCCGCTGTTAACCACAACCGACGATGCTGTTCCGGATGCCAACACACGCTTGCATAACTTCACGGGGGCCGCCTGGACCGCGTTGGTTGTGAACATGCCGGCAACCGTGGCGGGCGTTTCAGAAACCAACAGAGCCAAATCAAGCGCATTGGCCTTGATGCCGGCGCATACGCCGGAAGCCTTGAAGCCCTTCGGTGCAGTCACGCCACCGTCTGTAGTTACGAATTCACTCATCTTTTCACTCCGATAAATTGGCTGCTGAATATCCAACATTCCCCAGGCAAAGTCGAATAGAAAAGGGGTACAGAAAAGGGACAAGAAACGCGAGGCCATGAGAACAGGGAATGCGGACGACGTGTCCGAGATGCTTAGCGTCGACGCGGTGGGCGGGAGCGCGAATCGCGACGACCACCACCGGAACGACCGCCTGAACGACCACCAGGTCGTCCCCCGGGACCCGAGCGGGGTGAACGCCTGTAAGGTTTGGCGTCCGTATGGGGAAGTGGCGTCAACAGCACGTCTTCCGGGTAGAGGCAGGATAGCTCTTCGCCGATATACTCTTCAATCTCCGGAATCGTAAAGGACTCGTCCTCGCAGGCAAACGAAACGGCCGTACCCTCGGCACCCGCTCTGCCAGTGCGACCAATGCGATGCACGTAGTCTTCTGCTTCGTACGGCAGATCGAAATTCACGACATGATCAATGTCATCAACATGCAATCCCCGTCCCGCAACATCGGTAGCCACCACGGTCATCACCTTGCCGGACCTGAAGTCTTCCAGCACGCGCGTTCGGCGATTCTGGTTCACCGCACCTGAAAGCAGCTCACACTTGATGCCATAACGCTGTAGTTCGCCGGCAATTCGTTCTGTCTGGTCGCGGCGGTTGGCAAAGATCAGGACACGGCCGATATTCGGGCGCTTCAGAAGGTTGTACAGTACCGTGAACTTCTCGTTCGCCCGCACCATGTAGACAAGCTGCTTAACCGTATCGACGGCCACCTGGTCAGGTTCGATCTCAACAACGTGCGGATCCGGCATCCACTGGGACGCCAAACGCATCACGGTATCAGTCAGCGTGGCGCTGAAAAGCAGTGTCCGGCGTTTATCTTTGGGCGGTGTACTGCGGATGATCGTGCGAACGTCGGGGATGAAGCCCATGTCGAGCATGCGGTCTGCCTCGTCAATCACGAGCACTTCCACGCCGCGCAGGTCGATAATCCGTCTACGCTGGAAATCCAAAAGGCGCCCGGGTGTAGCGGCGACCAGATCAACCGGTCCACGCCGGAGATCGCGTTCCTGCTGCTCAAACCCGGTTCCGCCATAGACGGCCAAGCTGCGCATGGAGCAGTACTTCCCGATCTGCTCAGCATCTTTCATGATCTGAATCACCAACTCACGTGTAGGTGCAATGACCAGGGCACGAGGACGGGCAGCCGGACGATCTGCCGGCAGAGGATTATCGAGAAACTGTTTGAACGTCAGCAGCAAAAATGCGGCGGTCTTCCCCGTACCGGTCTGAGCTTTGCCGGCCACGTTGTGACCCTCGGCAACTTCCTGCAGGACGCGGGCCTGAATAGGCGTGCAGTACTCGAATCCGAGATCCGCGATGGCATGCATGATCTCATCAGAAAGATCCACATCGTGAAAGCGTGTCTTCCCCTCGGCAGGCTCTACCTTATAGTCATCAATCGACCATGGCTTCGCCGGCGGCTGTGACTCGCGTTGGTCGCCTTGCTGCTGAGGTCGTGGCTTTGCCGGCGGCTGCGACTCAGGTTGGTCGCCCTGCTGCTGAGGCTGTGGCTCCGCTGGCTGCTGCGATTCGGGTTGGTCGCCCTGCTGGGAGCGCGGCTTGCGACGGCGTCTTGGCCTTCGCTTGCGTGGAGCCTGCTCTTGCGTGCCATCATCCGTCTTGTCGGCTGAAGGCGAAGGCTTGGCGGGACGGGAGTCCGGTTCCGGGTCATCCCCCGGTTGCGAAAGCACCTGGGAATCATCTGCCGGTCGCGGTTTGCGCGGGCGACGTTTCCGTGGTGGACGCGTAGACTGTTCTGAACGACCCGACGATGATTTGCTTGATGACTTCCGCGGAGCCGGATTCTGTCCCGGGCGCCAAGTCTCGGTGTTGGGTCCATCCTTGGCCGCAACGGTAGTCTTGGCCTTCTGACCCGTCGATTTTCCGCCACGAGGGCGTGAATCGTTCTGCTTAGAGGGTGTCGAATCAGCCTTGGCAGGCCCGGAGCCCTTGCGAACCCGGGATGCCAGAGATTTGATAAGTCGAATTGCCATAATCTGTATCTGCAAGACGCAAACAGATCCCCGGCAACCGAAAGCTGCAAAAGCGGTCCGCGTGATGCTGGTCGCTTTAACGCTTGGAGAACTGGAAACGCTTGCGTGCGCCGGGCTGACCGGGTTTCTTCCGCTCTTTCATACGAGCGTCACGGGTCAGACAACCGCTGTTCTTCAACACCTCGCGCAGCGAGCTGTCGGCAACGGTTAGAGCACGAGCCAGGGCGTGACGCAGGGCGCCGGCCTGTCCAGCAATACCCCCGCCCTTGAGTGTGGCGGCGATATCGTACTTCTCTTGGGTGTTCGTTAGTTGCAGGGGCTGCACGATATACTGCAGCAGCGCTTCGCTGGGGAAGTATTCCTTAAGATCCCGCTTGTTTACCTTGCAGGCGCCTGACCCTTCGACCAATCGAACGCGGGCCACCGCCGTCTTCCGTCTTCCCGTAGCGCTAAACTCTTGAGCTTTGTCTGCCACTGCCAGCTCCCTTAAACTATCCGTTTATCGGATTACTTATAGTGTGATTGTACTGGGGTTCTGCGCCTCATGCGGGTGCGTCTCGCCAGCGTATACTTTAAGTCGACGGAACATCTGCCTGCTTAGGTTATTCTTGGGCAGCATACCTTTCACAGCCGACTTAATAATTCGATCGGGATGCCGTTCACGCACCACCGAAGCTTTGACCTCTCTGTGCCCACCACGATAACCCGTGTAGCGCGCATAGGTCTTCTTTTCGTCTTTGTTGCCGGTCAACTTAACTTTCTCGGCGTTGACAACAACAACAAAATCACCCGTATCTACGTGGTTTGAGAAGATGGGCTTCTCTTTGCCACGCAACACGTTTGCAATTTTCACACCCAACCGACCAACGGGCAATCCAGCCGCGTCAATCACATACCAGTTCCGGTCGGTTCCGGGATCTTTCGGCACAAATGTCTTCATCACTTCTTTCCTTCGATAAAATCAGAACGGCGGACACTACCCCAAGGCCATCAGGGTGTCAACCCCCTTTTATGGCACTTTTTCGTGTTATTCGTTGGCCCCGTTCAAATCCCGACGCGCCTCGTTAATGAGACTGTCGATAATGCTCTCATGGATCTCCATGTCGTCAACGTACTCTGAAGAGCTCGGTGAGGGCGGCGGCAGCGGGGCTGGTTCACGCCTTGGCGCGACCGGTTCGGACCGGATATCGGAGTGAGCTTCACTCACCAACTCACCGACAACACCATCATCCAGCGGCATTGAATCGGTGTATCCACTGCCTTCTGCCATCGTGCTCCCCGACCACCCTGACTTCCACATGCCCCCGATATTCAAGGAATCCCGGCGGCGGCGTGTCTCCTCGGCCACCTCTTCAGGTGTATCCAGAACGTACGGCGTAATAAACACAATCGTCTCGGTTCGTCCTTTACTCCGGCTGTCTGAATTGAAGAGGCGACCCAGTAACGGAATATCCCCCAGGAGCGGAATCTTCGACCGGGAACGATTGTTCGTATCACGCACCTGGCCACCCAACACAATGGTCTGCCCGCTCTGCACCGCAATAGAGGCCTCAATCGTTCGATCCTTGGAGATGACCTGTCCTGCCAGGTTGTCCGTCGTGCCGCTCTGATCGCCGGGCTGACTGATCTTCTGCGTAATCTCCATCATCACGACTTTGTTGTCATTGATGTGAGGCTTCACCGTCAACTCCAGGCCGATGTCCTCCTGACGGTAGCGGGCCGAGTTGTTGCCGGTGCTTCCACTCGTACTGTTGTAGTACGTTGTGCCCTCGAAAACGTATATCTTCTCGGTTGAGGCCAGTTTGGCCTCTGTATTGTCCGTTGTCAGCAGGGCCGGCGTCGAAACCACCTTCGTCCGGCTATCGCCTGCGCTCGCCTGGATGACGGCATTGATATTCAGGTCGAACATCGTGAAGAAGTACCCCAGGCCGGATGTTGCCAGGTCAGATGACGTGAGCCCTACCGCATCACGGGGGGCGCCGAGAGAACCGGTTTCACCGCCGCCTCCACCCGCAAAAGAGACAATGGGTGAACGCCGACCGGCTGCGTCCTTTCCGTAGGTCGTCAGTGATTTCTGAATCCAGCTAACCCCCGTATTCAGGGAGTCGCTGAGATCGACGTCGATGATGACGGCTTCTATCAGCACCTGCGAGAGCATCATGTCCATGTCATCGACGATCTCCAGTAGCGTTGTCAGGTCGCCTTTGCTTGCCATGATAATCAGTGCGTTCGTGCGCTCATCCGAGAGGATCTTAATATTGTCCTTTGATAGCTCACCTACACTCGATTTCTTGTCCGCAGCCGGCTGTGTGCTCTTAATACTGTCTACATAGTCGCGTAGAGCCTTCACATCGGAGTCACCGCCATCGGTGCTCTTGGGGGCAGCCGCAGGGGCATCGTCCTTGTCGGTAGCGCCGATCAGGTCATTCAGCATACCGGCGATTTCCTTCGCCTCGGCGAACTCCAGGCGCACCACCTTGACCATGACATCCGGGGATGTCTCGATATCAAGCACATCCACGATCATCTTGAAGAAGGTCATGTTTTCGGGACGTGTGATGATGATCAGTTTGTTTGTGCGTTCATCCGCCACGATCTTGACGGTCCCGCGAATGATGCCGCGTTCGGCTTCTTCGATCAGGGCGGCCACCGGGGGGGCTGATTTCGATGGCGTAGGGGCTTTGCTGCGGGCACGAATGACGCCGGGAACATTTCGGACGACACCTGGCGCACCGGAGCTCTTGGCTGCCGGCACGGTGGACTTCTGCTGTTCCTTCTGGGATTCAGCGATGATCTCTTCCAGTTTCTGTTTAATCTCTGACGCCTTCGCGTACCGGATCTGGATAATGCTGGGTTCTTCGCGAGCCTCAATCGGTTGGTCAATGAACCGCAGCACCTGGAGCATACGATTGATGTTGGCCGGAATATCGGTAACCAGGATTGAATTCGTGCGCTCAAACGCATTGATCGTGCCGTATTCGTGCCGCAACACATCCACGGCCTTGGTCGCTTCTGCGATATCAATGTGCTTAAGCACAATCATCTGGCTGATTAGTTCACCCGAGTCCTCGGGCAACACCCCCTCAGCCAACGACTCGCGGATCGCCATCGGCTCACGACGCACATCCTTGATCGGCACCACGCGGATAAACTTGTCCCCAGACGCGACCAAGCCGATCCCATGCATACTCAGGACCGTTTCCACGGCACTGAGGTACTCATCAATGGCAAGATCGCCCTGGCTTCTCAGCGTAAAGGTCGGCGTCGGCAGCCCGGGAGCCCGTAACAGGGTCTTTCCGGTCTTCTCGCTGTAATCCTGTAATACAATATCAAGTGGTGTGCTACTGAACTTGAGGCGCAATCCCTCTTCAACAGCTCCACCACCGGTCGTAGCAGGCCGTGCCGGTATGCCCGGAATGCCCGGAACGCCCTGGGCCCACACCGAAGAGACAGCCACACACACAACCGCCTGAACCGCCAGAAGTCCCAAATAGCGTCTAATCACCATCACTAACTCCAACCATTCCCAAAACCATCAGCAAAGCAACAAGGCATCCCAACTACCCCAACAAACACCCACCGCATCCCCTCAAACAGACCGTCAGCGATAAGCAGGCCCCAGACAGCCAAAGACACCTATTCCCGTAGCCTCTCTTCCTTCAAACCTCAAGCGGAGGAATAGGGCATCCCTGGCTGGCCTAGCAGGTCGAGCGGCTTTGCCGCGAGAGCTGCTCCAGACAGCCAGGGATGCCCTATTCCGGAGCATCCCGCATATAAGCACAATAAAGCGAGAACCGCCCCGTTCGAACCACCTTATCCTTTGGCTTTACGCGCAAATATCGAATGTCAAGCATAGCACCTTCGCTTTGCAGATCAAATAGGAAATGAACCAGCGAATCGAGCGAACCCTCCCAATCCCGGCACTCGATAGGCAGCTCGTAAATGGGTCCTTCCTGTAGCTCTCCACTGACTTCATGACGCAGGATCTTGAGACCATGCTTGGTCGCTTTGCGCTCCATTTCCGTTGACCAATGGACATCCATACGTTTCCCCTGGGGAAAACGTGGCATCATGCCCTGGAGCTCACCCATTTTCGCATCCCATTTCTCACGTTGCCCGACCAACAGCTGACTGCGGGCTATAGAGCTGCGAACCTGCTCCTGCTGCTCCCGCACAGTTTTGAGATCCTCAATCTTCGAGCGTGCCAACAGTCCTGTCACGCCAAACAGAGCCACAGAAACTGTGGCCAGCGCCAATACGGATTCCCGTGTTGTTATCTTCATGGCGTCGCCTCCGGGAAGCTGATATCAAAACCGAAACGATGCCTGCCTTTACGCGTGAGCGTTCGAGTCCCCGGCTTCACGTCCGCGAATAGTTTCGATTGGTTCAGCTTTTCGTTAAACTCATTCACGAGTGGCCCGCTATCCGCTTCGCCATCCAGATCCAGTCCCTCTCCCTTCCGGTAGGTGAAGGACGTCAGGTCCAAACCTTGAGGTTGCAGAGCGCTGATCTCCCGCAGACATTCCAGGGCGGAGTGGGTACGATCGGTATAGCGCTCAATCATATCTACCTGGAGCCGCAGCCGGCGCACTTCGTTCGCCGGCTCCATCCAGCGGACCTCATCTTCTTCCAGCTTCACCAGGCGTGCCTCTTCGACTGCGAGCCAACCCAGTCCACCACCGACGAATAGAGCCCAGACCCCAAGCACGCATAGGGCCGTGACCACCATCTGACGCCGTGTCCGTTTCGAGGTAGCGGCGAGCCGCCATGGCGCCGGGGTCAGATCCAGCAGACCATCCCCTGACAGTTCCCGCAGGGCGACACCACGTTCCGTCGAAGGCAGAATCCCCAGCGACCGCTCGCCCACACTGCTCTTGCAGGCTATCTGTAGTGACGTCGCAAACGAAGCCAGCGGCTCATCCGACCAAAGCGTGATCGCCTGGCCCTCTTCGTGGCGACCGTTCTCGATCTCAAAGCCCAACAGCAGGTGTGCGACCTCCCGGGCAATATCGTTAGCCGTTGCCACGTCCTCAAGATCCGGAGTCCGGCCGAGACAACTCAACCCAACGGGAATTCCACCTTCGTGCGTCAGCACCTCGAGCGTGCCATCGCTGACAATCACCAGGGTTTCTCTGCCAGAAGTCGCCAATTGGCCGGTTTCAACAATGCTGTTCCAGCGTCCCAGGAGGGCCACGTCCACGCGTCCGATTTTCACCCCCTGCGCCTTCAGCACATCAGCGGCTTCGTCGATAGCCGCCTCCTTGGCGGCCGCCACCAGCACGGTACATGATTGATCATCCCGGGAGAGCACCTCGTGTGACACGACCATCTGATCAATAGGGAATGGAGAGTACTTGTCGACCTGGAGCTCCACCATATCGGAAAGCTCGTCATCATCGACGGCGGGAAACTCGAGAACACGCAACAGAAGCTGGTTTGTGGGCAAAGCAAGAACGGCGGGAGACTTGATATCGACGAGCTGGTTCATCTCGACCGAAGGCTCTTCGTCCTCTTCAGGTCGCTCCACGCGTCCCTCTGAGACACAGTCGGGCGCGCCCTTGGCCTGCCGCAGCGTTGCCCACGCCACCGCCTCAGACGTCACCAGAATCCCAGTTGCCAAATCCTTCGCCATCAATCGTCCTTATGCAGCCCCAGTATCAACAGACTGAATTCTAACGAATCCAGCTACCTATTCATCCCTGCCCCCAAAACCACCAGCGGAGGCATCGACACGCCATCTACCCTCTCTCACAAACCGCCAGCGGAGGGCTGGGGTGGCCCTGGCTACCCAAGCCAGCACAGCCCGCGCATTCTCCCCAAAAACACCGCCAGCGGAGGCGTTGGGTGTCCCTCGCAGGCCTAGTGGCTTCCCAGCCACTCCAGCCAAGAGGGACACCCAACGCCGGAGCGCCTAGTCATCTTCCCGCCACCTCACGATGGTCAATTTCTTGCTTTCGTAGCGCACAATACACCACAACGTCCGCGGGACACCATTAATTTCGCCCGTCGAGGTAATACGATAGATCTGGGACGATGTGGATACCAAATCCTTCACGCGGCCATCCAACTCCGGAATCCGGGACGTAAAATCCCCTACATCCTTGAATGACTCATCGTGAGACACCCCGGATTCATCGGTCCACCCGCGCCGCTCCTCCTCGATCAATTCAACGATATTCTCATCCACACCGGGCAGGGCCATGAGCACACGGCGAGATGCGGCATTCACGTTCACTTTGCCGTCACCATAGGTTGTCAGCATATCTCCCATGCCCGAACAACGAAGTGTATCGTCCTCAAACATCCCTTCGTGCAAAACCCCGCCATCCAACATCTCGCGTGTAAATCCCTTGATCAGCAGCAATTCACCAACTGTATCCAACGGCCCGTTGCGAGCCATGTACGGCTCATCGAGACTTCCGTAGTAGTCGGTTTCCGCACCGTCAGCGCGAGGCGCATCATCCTCATCGGTCCAGTCATAGAAGGCCTCTATCAACTCAGACCACATCTCCACCGGAATACCGGCGACTTCAAAAATGCCTTCCCAGATAAGATCGCTTGTCTCGCCCTGCTTGGCCGTGAGTGTATTAACATTCAGGCGTGCCGGCTCCGGCGTGATCTTAACGGTGATCGTCCCCTCCCCCAGATCTTCCTCCGCAAGGTCATGCTCAATCACGACTTCGACGCCATCGGCAAGACTCTGGGCATGCGCGTGCCATTTATCGGTCGCCGCCTTGGCTTCGTCCAGCTCCCCGCCGGCCGTCAGCCCTTCCGACTTGCTCATCAGGAGTTCCGCGATGGCCAGGCCTGAACGCGCAAGGTAGTCCGCCTTGGTACGGTTGCGGTAGTACGACGTCAGGCGCGCTTCAATGTGGGCTTCAAAAGCAAAGGAAGCCACAAGCATCCCCAGCAACCCAATCACCCATAGCGACACAATCAGAGCTGATCCCCCAGATGCGTTTCGCTTGCGTGTCTGAATTCTCACGAATCCAGCCACAGTGCTATCTGTGTAGCTGGATCCGTTAGGATTCAGATCTCTATCCGCCCAGCTCCCGCAACCGAACCACGAACGTCGAAATCTGGCCCCTATTTCCATGCCAGCTCCCCGACACGAAGGCCTATCACCCGTTTCATTTCAACCGGATCATCCCCTTCAACAATAGGCTCCACATAAAGCGAGACCTCAACGATGGTTGGAATTTTGTTGGTTTCCTCCCATTCATCCAGCCAGTCAATCTCGCCGTCTTCATCCAGCTGCCACGCCGTCCGGCAATTGAACCCGACGACGCGTTTGGAAAGAAACATGGGATCGAGTTCATCCGGATCAAAATCTTCCGGCTGTCCCTGCAGCCGCCAGGCAACCACGGCGGCCGCGGAATCGCCATCTTCGTCATCTTCCAGGAGGAAGCGAACCCGGTGCGGCGTCTCGGCAAACGAGCTATCGCGGCCCACGAGAGCGCCACCCAACTTCACCCAGCAGATCTCATCCTCTGCATTCTCGCCCTCGCCGTTGTCCTCATGCCAGAAACCATACTCGGGAGCACCTGCCCCTTTCGTCCCATCAGGATAGTACGCCGACCGCAATCCCATCACCAACTGCTGAATCACATAATCGCCATGGTGCAGGTTATCAGCCAGGGTTGTTCCCCGCTGCCAGGCCGAGGTAGCCGCCGAAAACGTCATGAACGTCACCGTGGAGACGAGCGACAGAATCGTGACGGCAAACAGAATCTCCAACAGCGTGAAGCCGATGGCCCCTGTTCTTCCCCCCCTCTTCATCTGAAACCCGAACCCCGACACCTGAACCCCGCTTCCTTACTCCCGGTACAACCAGTACCGCATCACTTCCTCGCTGTTCTCCTTGCCGCGATCCGCCCAGGCGACCCGCGTCTTGATAACCAGCAGACGAACTTCACTGTCCTCATCCGACTCATAGGGATCGTCAACCGTTCGCTCATACGAGAAGCCACCAAAATCTTCTGCACTGACCTCGAAATCGTCCGGATCCATGTCGTCGTCTTTCTCGGTCCGAATCATCGGGAATTCGGCATGGCCGGCACTCAGCGCCCAAAGCGCGTCGTGATAACCGGTCGAGACCTTCAATACACGCAGACAGCGGGAGATTGCCGTCAGCATTACCACCATCCCCAGGCTGAGGATCGTAACCGCCAACAACACCTCAATCAGCGTCAAGCCGCGCTTTCTGATGGCTCTGCTCACTCGCCGTCTCCCACGGTCATGGCCGATGCCAACGCATCAACCTTAATCAAAACGCCCACGTCTTCATCATCCACCAGTCGCACCTTGTAAGGCATACAGCGCCCGTTCGACTGGTAAACAACCGCGCAGGATTCCCCCGTACTCCGGTCTCCCCCCTCGACCTCCACGTAGGCAATCTTCACCCGGTCCAAGGCTCGCTCCAGTGTATCGTCGACGCCCACGGCGGCGGGGGCATCACGCTCATCCGCTTTGGTGGTGAGCGTATCCATCAGGAGAGACGGCTGCTCGTCCGCATCGTCCCCCTCCTCCAGCTCCTCATCGCCTTCGGGTTTGGACGGTTTAATGTGACGAACCGAGAGCGTCCCGGCCTCGAGATCAAATGTGATCGTCATCGGGCGCTGGTGCAGCACGGCCATGCTACGTGCATAGCGACCAGCCGCAATAACGGTTCGTGCCGCCGTGCGCCGACGATTGCCCTTCATGGACTTCACGAACGATGGCACGGCGATCGCCGTCACCACCCCAATAATCACCAGCACCAGCAGTAGTTCAATCAGGGTGAAACCAGCGCGAGCACGACAGGCGCCAGGGGATGATGGCATCCCCCCCGGGACATAAGACCTATGAGGCATATGAGTCCTGTTCAGAAGCTCGTAATATCGTCGCCTGAGCCCTGCTGCAGATCGGGACCCGCCGATGAAATCTTATAGCCGCTCTCGCTGGAGGCCTTGTAGGAAAAAGCCGTGCCCCAGGCATCGACCAGGGACTCCTTGCCCCCACGAAGGTATGGGCCACTCCAATTCGGCTCTCCCGAGCTCGTCAGAAGATTGTCCAATGATGAAGGATACCGGCCCGTATCGAGCTGATAGATATCCACCTGTGTCGCAATGGCTGCGATACTGGCACGCGTCGCTTTGATGCGAGCCTTCTCACCATGCTGGCCAAAATTACCAACGACTACCGCCGCCAGAATCCCAAGGATCGCCACCACCAGCAACACTTCGATCAACGTAAAACCCGCTGCCCCATGCGCCCCACGCTCACTCCGTCTTTCACTCATATTGACCTCCCTGCTATTTCAGGCTCCGTTCCACACTCCACTCACCATCAAAAACAATATCCTGCCCCACCAGAGACCCAGCGTCCCTAAGACTGAATTCTAACGAATCCAGCTACCCCATTGTCTCCCCAAACCGCCAGCCGCAGACCAACCCTCTCTGCCCCACAAACCGCCAGCCCCAGAGCAACCCTCTCTCTCCCCACAAACCACCAGCGGAGGGCTGGGGTGCCCTTGCCTAGCCTAGTCGCTGCAGCCGTCCCCACAAACCGCCAGCGGAGGCATTGGGTGCCCCTCGCAGGCCTAGTGGCTTCCCAACCACTCCAGCTCTTCCTCCAAACACCACCAGCGGAGGGCTGGGGTGTCCCTGGCTGGCCTAGTCGGTGCAGCCGTCCCCACAAACCGCCAGCGGAGGCGTTGGGTGCCCCTCGCAGGCCTAGTGGCTTCCCAGCCACTCCAGCCAAGAGGGGCACCCAACGCCGGAGCGTCACCCCATGCCGTTCGTAAGATTAAACACCGCCATCAAAATACTAACCGCCACAAAACCAACCGCCAGCGCCACAAAGACAATCAGAATAGGCTCAAGCGCCGTCGTAAAGATCTTAACATTCCGGTCCAGGTCATTCTCGTATCGCCGGGCAATGTGGGTCAGCGATCCCACCATATCGCCCGTCTGTTCACCGATCGACAGCATATCGGTCATCATCGTAGGAAAGACCTTGCCTGCCGCCAGGGGCCCCGAAATCGATGTCCCGTCGGTCACCCGTTCACGGGCATTATCCAGCTCGCGCGCGATCACGGCATTTCCTACCGTCTGGGCCACGATCTGCAGAGCCCGAAGCACGGGAACCCCGTTACCTAGTAGTGTACCAAGTGTTCGCGCAAAATTGGCATAAATTCCCGATGCCACAATGCCGCGAATCAGCGGCATTTTCAGCAGCACACGATGCCACCAGAGCTGGCCACGTTTGGTCTGCACACCACGGTGAGCCAACACGGCCAGGATTCCCATGGCGACGAGGACAAGCAATCCGTATTTCGTGAGAAATCCGCTGATCCCAATCAGAATTCGTGTGGGCAACGGTAAGGTCTGATTCATCTGCGCGAAGATACGCTCAAATTTGGGGACCACGTTCACCATGGAGAATATCAGCGTGGCCGCGCCCATAACCATCACGATCATCGGATAGACAAGGGCCATCACGACCTTCTCTTTCAGGTCCTGGACCCGCTCATAGTGCTCCACTAATCGCTTGAGCACTTCATGCAGCGCGCCACTCGCTTCACCGGCACGGATCATATTGACGTAGAGATTCGAAAAGATCTTCGGGTGCCGTTGCAGAGCGTCCGAGAGACTCGCACCCCGTACGATCTCATCACGAAGCGACCCAATAATCGAGTCGCTTCCTTTGCCCGAGCGTCTGTTGGCAAGGGTGTTGAGTGCATTACCAAGGGTCATGCCTGATGCCAGCAGATCGCTTAGCTCCGTGGTAAAGACGAGGACCTCGCGCATGCTCATGCGATCGGGGCGAGTCATCTGGAATCGCTTTGTAGATGCGCCCGAAGGTTTTGCTGCCGCAACGCCCTCCTTGACCGACACGGGAATCAGCCCCTGCCGCTCAATGCCCGCCAGGGCCTCACGGCGATCCTTGGCATCCAGTTCCCCGGCAACCTTCTCGCCTGCCTTGGTCCGTGCGCTATATGTAAATGTAGGCATGACCTTTACTCACTCCCGGAACCACCCACCGGGGACCGGAACAACTAATCGTTCTCTTCCGTTGCGCGTAGCACTTCCTCAATCGTCGTCACGCCGGTCAGGACCTTTTCCCAGCCGTCATCACGAAGCGTCCGCATCCCCTCTCTCAGGGCTTCCGTCTTGATCTCGCCGGCGGAGTGTCGACCCACAATGAGCGATTGGATGGATTCCGTTACGGGCAAAATCTCGAAAATGCCGGAACGGCCGCGGAAGCCGGTGCCGCGACAGGCCTCACACTTCGAAATCTCGTAGATCTTACCGGACGCCAGCTGATCGACGGGAAAGCCGACTTCCTGCAGAAAATCGAGGCCGGGCGCTGCTTCCGTGCGGCAATCGGGGCAGAGCCTGCGCACCAGGCGCTGGGCAACGATGCCTTCCACGGCTGACGAGACCAGGTAGGGCTCCACGCCCATGTCCATTAGGCGTGAAAAGGCGCCGGCCGCATCGTTGGTATGCAGCGTACTGAAGACCAGATGCCCTGTCAGCGATGCCTGGATGGCGATCTCCGCCGTTTCGATGTCACGAATCTCACCAACCATAATGATGTCGGGGTCCTGGCGCAGGAACGAGCGCAGGGTTCGCGCGAAGGTCAGGCCAATCTCCGGACGCACCAGGACCTGGTTCACACCCGTCATCTCATACTCAATCGGGTTCTCAGCAGTCATGATCCGTACATCAACGCGGTTCAACTCCTGTAGATACCCGAATAGTGAGGTAGACTTACCCGAACCGGTTGGCCCCGTAACAAGAATGATACCGTTGGGCCGGTGGATCAGTTTGCGGATCAGTTCGGCATCGCGATCGTTCATGCCGGAATCCTCGATCGTGACCAGCTGGGTTCCGCTCTGGAGAAGACGCAGACTAACGCTTTCGCCGTAAACCGTGGGCATGGTGGAAACACGAATATCGATATCCTGTCCCTGGATACGGAGCCCGATACGACCATCCATGGGAAGCCGCTTCTCGGCGATGTCCAGGTTGGCCATCACCTTGATACGCGAGATAATGGCGGCCTGGAATCGGTTCAATTGCAACGGAACGGGTGTTTCGTGGAGCACACCGTCGATCCGGTAGCGTATGCGGAGCTTCTCCTCCATGGGTTCCATGTGAATGTCGGTGGCGCCTTGCTGATTCGCTTCCCAGATAATCTGGTTCACGAACTTCACGATTGAGGCTTCCTGGTCCATCTGGCTCAGGTCCACTTTTCCGAGCTGTTCGTCGGGGGCGACCTCGAACCGGTCGTCCTGCATCATGCGATCGACAGTGTCAGCCCCGACGCCGTAGAATTTCTTCGCCGCCTGCGCAATATCGTCGGACGGACTCAGCACGAGCTTAATGCGTGCGTCGGCAGCCAGGCGCAGGGAATCCACGAGTCCCGGAGCAAACGGGTCACTAACGGCCACGCGCAGAATTCCGGTTTCGAATCCAATGGGCACGACGTTGTATTGAAAGACCGCTTTGGTCGGCAGGCGTTCGAGCACCTCGCGTTCGATGTCCTCTTCCTTCAGCGGCATAAAGGGCATCTGCAGCACGTCGGCCAGGGACTCGAGAAAGGCATCCTCACGGCAAAGCCCCTGGCTTGCCACGACCTGCCCTATCGGCAAATCGTTATCGGCCGCCAGGTCGACCAGCGTTTCGATCTGTTCAGCCGAGAACAGATCCGTGCGCTCAAGCAATTCGGCCAAGTATTTTGAAACCGCCATGTTCGTAGACTCCTATGCCCTTATAAGGCTACCGTCCAACGCCAGAATAGCAATGCTGAATGAGTCGCCTGCCAAATCGGCCTCCGTAGCTGGATTCGTGAGAATTCAGTCCCCGCATTCAGATTCGTCAGCATTCAGATTATCAACGGCCCACTCGGTTTGCCGTACAATCCCCATCATGATGCGAACATCGTCCTCCGTTTCCGCCCCACGCCCCATGATCCGACGAAAGCCCTGCATCATGTGGTCTGCCTTGTCGTCTTCCATGAACCCGATACGCAGGAGAAGATCACGCCACATCGTGAACATGCGTTCCCGCAAGACAGAGGGCGCGAGCTCAGACTTCTCAACCGGTGGCTCGTAGATGTCAGCGGCAACGAAGATCTCGTAGCAGCATACCATCACCGCCTGGGACAGATTCAGAGAGGTGTAGGATTCCGACGTCGGAATCTGGATAATCCGGGAACAGATCGCCAGCTCTTCGTTCGACAGTCCTTTGTCTTCGCGCCCGAACACGAGCGCCACCTTGCCCCGCGAGGTGTCCGATAGCACCGGCAGTGCCCACTCACGTGGTGTTTTGGCGTGTTGGCGGTAGAGTCCCGTCCGCGCCGAGGTGCCCATGATGACACCACAATCCTGTACCGCCTCCGCCAGGGATTCGTGCGTCGAGCGCGAATCGAGAATGTCGGTTGCGTGACACGCCATCATGCGGGCCTCGTCCATATTCAGCCGCCGCTCAGACACAATGGCCAGATCCGAGAGCCCCGTATTGGCCATTGCGCGACATACCGAACCAACATTGCCTCCATACAGTGGTCCTACCAGTACAATGCGTATATTATCCAGATTCATTCATTACCCCACACTTCACGATTGAAAGATTGAAGTTCAGCAACTATAAACGGGCGTCACATATAAATGCCAGTGCAGACTGGCGGAGCGACGATGAATACTGGGGGCTCATAGCCATGGACGAACTACTCCAATTACTGAAAAAGGATGCCCGCGAATCGATTAGAAGCCTCGCGGAGATGCTCGACGTCTCCGAAGATGAGGTGCGTGAGCGCATTGCCGAATACGAGGATCAGGGCGTCATCCGGGGCTACCGGGCCGTCGTGAACGAAGACCAGCTCGATATTGACCGTGTACGGGCAGCCATTGAGGTCCGCATGAAACCGGAGCGGGGAGGTGGCTATGATCGCGTCGCAAACCGGATCGGGCGTTTTCCGGAAGTGGACTCTCTCTTCCTGATGTCCGGCGGCTATGATCTGCTCGTGTTCGTCAAGGGGCGTACGCTTCAGGAAGTTGCCGGGTTCGTTAACGAACGTCTCGCAACGCTCGATGGTGTTTTGTCGACATCGACGCATTTCACACTGAAGACTTACAAAGACCAGGGCATCCTGATGGAAACCGAGGGCGAGCATGAGCGACTCAAAGTCACACCCTAGTTACGTCGCCCGCTACCTCAGTGATGTTCCGCGCTCCGGGATCCGCGACTTCTTTGATATTGTCAGCACACGCAAGGACGTCATCAGCCTGGGCATCGGTGAGCCGGATTTCGTTACGCCATGGCACATCCGTGAATCCTCGGTCTACGCCTTGGACCACGGAGCTACCTCCTATACGTCCAACCTGGGACTGCTGGAGTTGCGCCGGGCGATCTCAAGCTACGTCGAGCGGCGTTTCCAGGCCACGTATGATGCCGAGACGGAGATTCTCATCACCGTTGGTGTGAGCGAAGCGCTGGACCTCGCCATCCGGGCACTCATTGAGCCGGGCGACGAAGTGCTCTACCACGAGCCCTGCTACGTCTCCTACGGACCCATTGTCACATTCGCGCATGGTGTGCCTGTCCCCGTTGAGACGCGACGCGAGGATGACTTCCGCCTGACGGTCAGCGCCCTTGAGGAAAAGGTGACGGAGAAGACCAAGATCCTACTCCTCAATTTCCCAACGAATCCGACGGGCGCGATCCTGACGCAGACCGATATCGAGCAGATTTCCGAGTTCGCGATTGAACACGATCTGATCGTCATCACCGACGAGATCTACTCGGAACTGACCTACGAAGATGACCGCGTCAGCATTGCGGCGATCCCCGGCATGAAATCCCGCACCATTTTTCTGAATGGATTCTCGAAAGCCTGGGCCATGACAGGCTTCCGAATCGGGTTCTCCTGTGCGCCTCCCGAGCTCACAGAAGCCATGATGAAAATTCATCAATACACAATGCTCTGCGCGCCGATCCTGGCCCAGAAAGCAGCCATCGAAGCACTGGAGAACGGTGACCGTGACGTCGAAGAGATGCGTCGCGCTTACCACCGAAGGCGCAACGTCATGATAAAGGGCTTCGAAGATGCCGGAATTTCGTGCCCGGCACCCAAAGGGGCATTCTATGCCTTCCCCTACGTGGCAAACTTCGGCATGTCATCCCATGACTTCGCCATGAAGCTACTGGAAGAAGAAAACGTGGCCTGCGTGCCAGGCACGGCTTTTGGCGCCTGTGGCGAGGGGTTTGTGCGTTGTTGCTATGCCACTGCCATGGACGAAATCAGGGAAGCACTCACCCGAATCAACCGTTTCGTAAAACGGCTGGGGTAGCCCAGTTCCGCCGCAACGGCAGGCGGTGAGACTTCGATCCGCGGGCCGGGAAATCTTCCCGGCCGTGGAGGAGAAAGTCAAAAGGCGGAAGATTTCCCGCCCCACCTGGAGAATCCAAATCTCCGGAAGACGCGCCAAGTCTCACTTCAGAGGAAACTCATCCTGGTTGATATCGAGAATCCGGGAATCATTGATTAATTTGTGATCCAGGGTCTCGACGAACGAAACATACGGCATAGTCCGGTACTCGCTGACGCGTTTGAGCTTCTTCAGAATGTCTGAGATATCATCCACAGCACGTGAACAGGCCTCGAATTCCTCCTGCTCCAACACCTCCGGACGCAGGTCCCGAACACGGGAAAGATAGAGGCTCAGAATCGTGGCCGGTTGCCCCAAGTGGTGACATGCGGCTCCAAGACTCTCAATCATGACGCGCTGCTGCTCGGCGGCGACAATCTCATCAGATTGATTCTGGATCGTCTTGACCATCTGCCGCGAGAGCTCAAGCTGCTCATCCAACCTCGAAATCTTGTCCTGCAGGCCGTGAATGATGGTGTTCAACGACTTCTCGATGTCCACCATGTCCTGCTCGTGAAGCACTAGGGTTGCTTGTTCAGGGAGATCCTCCGCGGCCATCTGCGCCAGGTAGTCGCGGAGACGTTCGATATTGGCCGGGTAGCGGCGGAGTATGCTGTAGCCGAGGATACCGGAGAGCAGACCAGTGGCCATTACGGCTGTCTGCGTAACTACTGAATACGTAACGATTGTCGTGAAGAGCGAAAGCGCCACGAGCGTGAAGGACAGCATGGGAATAATCACTGTCAGGGCGACGGCGATCTTGATCTGGTAGCGAGATCGCTGAGAGGTCAGCGATGTCGAACCAAACCACGACGATCGATGCTGCATCGTCCTTCTATCCCTTCAGGAGCGCTCGCTATTTGACGTATTTACGAGTCACCTTTACCAGCGTTTTCCACAAGCTCGTCTGATCCGCCGCAGCAAGCAAGGCTTCACGCGCGTCGGCAGCCATGAAGGTCTCGGTTAACCCAGCCAGCAGCTTCAGGTAGAAGGCGCTCGCGGCGGTTGGAATCACGAGGAAGAAGATGATATTCGAGGCCTCACTATCGGGTCCCTCAAAACAGATGCCGTCTTTGCTCAACCCCACGGCAAGCGTAAGGCCTCCGCCCTCTACGCCTCGCACGTGTGGGAACGCCAGCCCATGGTCCACGGCCGTCGAGTAGATGGCTTCACGGCGCATAGCTTCTTCCGCAAGGAGGTCGGCTCGATCAATGAACCCCTCGTCTTCCATGCGCTGAGCCAACAGCGTGATGGCACCATCCCGATCACAGTCGCCAAGATCAACAACCATCAGACTCTCTGCGGAGAAACGTGAGATACCGGGCTTTGGCTTGTCAAAACGTCCGGGACGTTTGCGTACATTCCGAGCAGCGGCTTCGGGCATGAATAGAAAACGCGCACAATTCGGGCATGACTGCACTTCCTCGGCTAGCCGGACCTGTTGTACGAGGCTTCGCGGAAGCTGCATCCCACATGCCGAACAGTTGCTTTCGGAAACAGCCACGATCACGTTCTGGTCTTTCTTCTGCAGTTTCTCGAACATCACCTTTGTGTCCGCAGGGAGCTGCTCGGTCATGGACGCGATGGCCTCGTTGAGCTGCTCAAGGTGAATGGCTCCACCAGCGACGCGCTGCTCTTCGCGTACCAGGGTCAGTTCCTGCAACTGAATAAGGTGGTTTACTGTGGGATGCATGTATGCTCCAATTATCTTGAGGTAACGCACTACCTAGTCTGAACATGGGCCAAAAATAGCCAAGGCCACTGCCCCCGAAGTCTAGTAAAGCAGCCGCCACTGTCAACAACAACCGCACGATATGAACATGCACCGCCTTCACTATATCCAGCACGTGCCCTTCGAGGGGCTTGGCAGTATCTCGGCTTGGGCAGACCGTCACCGTGTCACGGTCTCGTGCACACGCCTGTTTCTGGGCGAGGAGCTGCCATCAACTGAAGCGTACGACATTCTCGTCGTTATGGGTGGCCCCATGGGCGTTCACGACACGGCGGCACACCCCTGGCTAACGGCTGAAATGAGCCACCTCGAATCAGCCATCAAAGCGAGAAAGAAGGTGGTGGGTATCTGCCTGGGAGCACAACTGCTGGCACACGTGATGGGCGCAGAGGTCACGACAAACCCCCATCGTGAAATCGGTTGGTTTCGTGTTGAACGCACCGCGGCAGCCGCAACATCCGGTATCCATACCGCTTTTGCCCCGGCGGCCGATGCTTTTCATTGGCACGGCCAGACGTTCGGCATTCCAAGCGGCGCCGTCCATCTCGCCACAAGCGAAGCCTGCACCAACCAGGCTTTCATCTATGAGGATCGCATCCTGGGGCTGCAGTATCACCTGGAAACAACCCCTGCCGCCGCTCAATCCCTGGTTGACCACTGCGGTGACGAAATGACACCAGCCCCCTATGTCCAGTCTGCCGAGACCATCATGGCGTCACTGGACCGCTTCAGCACGATTAACAGCCACATGGCAAAGCTACTCGACTACCTGGCCTCCTGAGCCGCATGCGGCCGTAGCGCTTCGAATAGCTTCAGGCTCGTCTCGCGCAGGACGACCACGCCGCCGAAATAGACAGCGCAGGCGAACCACCCGAATGCCACCCAAATCACCCATTCCCCCGACTCTGCCAACAGCGCGCAGTCCCATCGCCCGAGGACAACCAGGACCAGGTAGACGCCGACAGCGGCCCAGTTTGCCGCCCGCCGCCCCACCCACAGCACAACGCCCGTAGCCAACAACCATCCTGCCGCACAAAGCACCATAACCGCCTCCTTCCACCCCTGTAGAAGGAGCAATCCCGAGTTTTTCCGAAAAAAGGTCAGAAAATCTTCTTCCTTCCCATTTCTGCTTTCTGCTTTCCCATTTCTGCTTTACTCTCTCCTCCCATGCGCGTGCTCTACTATGACTGCTTCAGCGGAATCAGTGGCGACATGAATCTTGCCGCCATGCTGTCGCTTGGCGTTGACGAATCCCTGTTGCGCGGTGAGCTTGCCAAGCTCGGCCTGGCGGACGAGTTCGAATTGCAGGTCGTGGATGATGCCAAGTGCGGCATTCACGGTAAGCGTGTTGACGTGAACCTGAAGCACGATCATGACCATGGTCACCATCCCGCACACCGTCACCTGGCCGATATTGATGCCATCATCAACGGGTGCGCCCTCAGCGACAGCGTAAAGACCACGAGCCTGGCCATCTTCCGTCGCATCGCTGAAGCCGAAGCCCATGTACACAACTGCAGCGTGGATGAGATCCACTTCCACGAAGTTGGCGCCACTGACGCCATTGTCGATATCGTGGGGGCGGCCATCTGCCGCGACGCCCTTCAGGTCGACCAGGTGCTCTGCTCCTCAATTGAACTTGGTGGCGGCTTTGTTACGTGTGACCACGGCAAGCTTCCGGTACCCGCGCCGGCGACGGTCGAGATTCTGCATGGCATACCGACCAAACGAGGAGCTGTGCCATTTGAGACGACGACACCAACCGGCGGGGCCATCCTTGCCGAGCTGGTGGACCAGTTCGCGGACGCACCCACTATCGTTGCGGAGCGTACGGCCTACGGCGTCGGGCATCGGGACACGGAGATTCCCAATGTCCTGCGCGTACAACTCGGCACACGTAATGATGAGCCGGCGAGTGTTGATGCCGTACTGCTCGAATGCACGATCGATGACATGACGGCCGAGGCCATGAGCTACGCGTTGGAGCGACTCCTCGAGACGGGGGCGAGCGACGTGAACTTCATCCCTGTCACCACCAAGAAATCGCGGCCGGCCACTATTGTGTCCGTGCTCTGTCCTCCCGACCGTATTCAAGACGTAGAGCGAACGATGTTCCGCGAAACCACAACGCTCGGAATTAAACACATCCCCATATCGAAGTCCGTCCTGGACCGACGCACCCGTATCTGTGAGACGCGCCATGGCGCCATCACGGTGAAGGAAGCTGTACTTAACGGTGAAGTCATTCGCGCCAAACCCGAATTTGAAGAATGCGCCGCCATCGCCCGGCGCGAGAACATTCCTCTGGCCGATATTTACAAGGAAGTCGCGACGCCCCCTCCAATCCAGCACCCAGCATCCAGCATCCAGCAACCAGCATCCAGAGACCAGTCATGACCGAAGATCAAATCAAATCGCTACTCGACCAAGTTAGCAGCGGAGAGCAAAGCGCGGAGGACGCCATGAAAACGCTCCGCGACCTGCCTTACGAAGATATTGGGCACACCAAGATCGATCACCACCGCACGCTGCGGAACGGATTCCCGGAAGTCATCTATGGTGCGGGCAAGACGCCTGACCAGGTAGCCGAGATCTTTGCGACGATGATGCAACGCGGAAACGTGCTCGCAACCCGGGTATCTGAAGCTGCTGCGGAAGCCGTGCTGGCAATTTGCCCGGATGCCGAGCACAACGCGATGGCCCGCACGATGGTCTACCGGCGTGAGCCGGTGACACCGAGAGGCGGCAAGGTGCTTGTCGTTACGGCAGGAACATCCGACCTGCCCGTCGCCGAGGAGGCCCGTGTCACGGCGGATATCCTGGGGAACGAGACGGAGCTTGTCTCCGACGTTGGCGTCGCCGGCATTCATCGCCTCTTCGGTGCGCTGGACAAACTCCGCGAAGCCTCCGTCATCATCGTGGTGGCCGGCATGGAAGGGGCGCTGGCAAGCGTCGTGGGCGGCATGATCGATCGCCCCGTCATCGCCGTCCCAACCAGCGTCGGTTACGGCGCCAGTTTCGAGGGCATCGCCGCTCTGCTGGGGATGCTCACCTCCTGTGCCGCCGGCATCACCGTCGTCAATATCGACAACGGATTCGGTGCCGCCTGTGCAGCGACCCGAATCAACCGTCTCTAAAGCCATACGACCAACAGGAACTCAAGGGGAGCCACGCTATGCACATCGCAGGTCTCAACGGGCATAGTGTCCGGCGTTCTGACAACGGTCTCCTGTAATCTACCCTTGGGGAACATCACCTACATCAGAAAATCAACGTGACAGGGAATCCTATGATCCACCTCAAAGACTACAGGCCGCCGGCCTTTGCAATCCCACGCACCGATCTTGATATCGACATTCAGGACGCTGTCGTCCGCGTATCAGCCACGCTCACGATCGAGCGCGCCCCGGACTCCCCACCTGATGCGCCTCTTGTACTCAACGGGGAGCAACTGGTCCTGGTGAGCGTTGCCATAGACGAGCGCCAGCTTCAGGCTGACGAGTACGTCCTTACCGATAAGACGCTGACGATCGGAGACGTCCCCTCGAGCTTCACGCTTCATACCATAGTCGAGATTGAACCGGCGAAAAACACAGCACTGGAAGGTCTGTACCAGTCAGGTCAGATTCTCTGCACCCAGAACGAACCGGAAGGCTTCCGCCGAATCACGTTCTTCCAGGACCGGCCTGACTGCATGAGTTCTTTCTCCACGACCATCACGGCCGACAAACAGCGCTATCCCTACCTGCTATCGAACGGCAACCTGCTGAGCGAGGAAGAGCTCGCAGACGGCCGCCACCGGGCCCGGTGGCATGACCCGTTCGTCAAGCCAAGTTATCTCTACGCTCTCGTGGCCGGTGACTTCGCGCGTACCGAGGACTCCTTCACGACGGTATCGGGACGCGATGTTGCCATTCACGTCTACGTCGACCACGGCAACGAGGACAAAGTCTCGCACACGATTGAATCCCTGAAGCGGGCTATGCGCTGGGACGAAGAGGTCTTCGGACTCGAGTACGACCTTGACCTCTTCATGATTGTGGCCGTGGATGCCTTCAATTTCGGGGCCATGGAAAACAAAGGGCTCAACGTGTTCAACTCCGCCTGCGCCCTTGCCAACCCGGACACGGCAACCGATGGCGACTTCCAGAACATCGAAGCCATTGTGGCTCACGAGTACTTTCATAACTGGACCGGCGACCGCATCACCCTACGCGACTGGTTTCAGCTTACCCTCAAAGAAGGCCTCACGGTCTACCGTGATTCGCGCTACATGGCCGACATCTATTCCGCGGCCATCCAGCGCATCCAGCGTGTCACATCGTTCCGGGGCGGGCAGTTCGCGGAGGATGCGGGGCCAAACGCACATCCGATCCAGCCCAAGTCCTATGCAGAGATCAACAATTTCTACACCGCAACTGTCTACAGCAAGGGAGCACAGGTCATCCGAATGCTGGACGTCCTCCTGGGGCGTGATGGCTTCCGCAAGGGCATGGACCGTTACGTGGAGAAGTATGATGGCAAGGCCATCACGACCGAGGACTTCCTCTCCGCCATGGAAGAGGCGAACGACACGACCCTAACGCAGTTCCGACGCTGGTATCACCAGGCCGGCACGCCTATATGCAAAGTCAACAGCGAGTACGATCCCGCGCGACAAACCTTCACGCTCACCGTCCAACAGCACTGTGAGCCAACCGCAGATGGCAGTCCCAAAGAGCCGCTGTACTTTCCGATGACAATGGCGATGCTTGATAGCAGAGGGAATGAGCTGCCTCTCCGCCTTTCCGGGGAATCGCGGGAAACCGCAGCAACGACGCGTGTACTGACTATTGAACAACCCGAACAGGCTTTCGTTTTCACGGATATCGCTGCCGCCCCCTGCCCTTCTCTGTTCCGGGACTTCAGTGCCCCGGTCAAAGTGGAGTACCCCTATACGCGTGAAGACCTGACGTTCCTCTTCAAGCATGACAGTGACCCATTCAATCGTTTTGACGCCGGACAGCGGCTTGCCACGGGATGCCTCGTGGAAATGGTCAATGCGCTGCGGGACGGAAAGACGGCGTTGGTCCCCGACCCCGTCTTGAATGCCTACGGCCCGCTGCTGGACGATGATGCCGACGACTTGTCTTTCTCTGCCCTGGCCCTCACGCTCCCCACCATATCGGTGCTTTGCCAGGAGCTCGATGAATTCGACGTACAGAACGTGTACCGGGCCCGCGAGATCTTTAAAGCCGCCATGACGAACCGTCACTCGGAAGCCTTGCGCCGCTGCTACGATCGCTGCAGCAAGAATGCCGTCGGGTTGGGGGCAGACGCCGTGGCAAAGCGAGGACTGCGTAATGCCTGCCTCTACTACCTCTCCTACCTTGCGGATCATGCTGTAGACTTGGCGGCGAAGCAGTTCGACGGGGCCATGAACATGACAGACCGTATGGGCGCCCTCCTGGTGCTCTGCCAGTCGGATACGGATGCCCGCCAGGCGGCGCTCGACGCATTTCTTGATCGCTACCGTGACGACTTCAACGTCATCAACAAGTGGTTCGGTGTCCAGGCATCTGCCGTGCGTTGCGGCAATTTGCTCAATACGGTAAAGGCGCTTCTGAAGCATCCCCTGTTTGACATCAACAATCCGAATCGCTGTCGCAGCGTCTATGGGGCATTTGCCGGATCACTGCCGGCCTTCCACGCCCCCGCTGGCAGCGGCTACAAGTTGATTGCCGATGCCATCCTGACAATCGACCCCAAGAACAGCACCGTCGCCGCGGGAATGGCCAACGGCTTCAAGCACTACAGGCGACTGCCGGCCCAGAACAAGGCAGCTATGAAAGTCGAGCTGGACAGAATCTCAGAAACCCCAGATCTATCCGAAGGCCTGCGGGAGATCATTTCAAAGACCCTGCAACAGTCATGACCCTTGGAAACTTGAACGCGAAAGGGAACTGCCAGAATAGACGTCTCTGCCTCTTCTTCAGTTTTCCATTATATCAGCGGAACTGAATTCTCACGAATCCAGCTACAATCGAGAAGTAGCTGGATTCGTTAGAATCCAGTGCCGCGGCCAACAGCACTTACCACAGAAGTCGCACCTCCAGACAGGGAGCCATCGGAATGAAGCAACAGACACAGGCAACAGCCTTGGCCCTGCTGGCGGTGCTGTTCTGGTCGACGATGGCCACGGCGTTCACGTTGGGGCTTCGCGAGATGGATACGCTTCAGCTTATGCTGGGAGCAAGTTGTGTCTCGCTGCTCTGTCTAGGATTCGTGGCGAGTGCAACACGAGCAATTTCCCTCTCTGATCTTGATGGTCCGACGCTGCTTCGGGCCGCCATGCGTGGCGCCCTGAATCCATTCGCCTACTACGTCATTCTCTTGAAAGCCTATACGCTCCTACCTGCCCAGGAGGCCATGGCGTTGAACTACACCTGGCCCATGACCCTCGTGCTTCTGTCAGTGCCGCTGCTCAAGCAGTCGATCAGCTGGCGAACCGTGGCCGCGCTGCTGATCAGTTTCACCGGGGTGCTGGTTGTCGCCACACAGGGGAACATTGCTTCGCTTAAGCTGACGGACCCGCTCGGAGATGCGCTCGCACTCGGCAGCTCCGTGATCTGGGCGCTCTACTGGATCGCGAACGTCCGTGACAAGCATAACGATGTCGCAAAGCTTTTCCTGGGAATGGCCTTCGGGACGGTCTACCTGCTGGTGGCGACACTGCTCTTCTCAGAACTACGACTCCCCACGAGGGCAGGACTCGGTGCCATTGTTTACATCGGACTCTTTGAGACGGGAATCACGTTTGTGTGCTGGTTGAAGGCGCTTAGTCGGTCCACCTCTGCCGCTCGTGTTGGGCAGCTCATCTACCTATCACCGTTCCTCTCCATGCTGTTCATTCGCATGGTGCTCAAAGAGAGCATTCATCCCGCAACCGCGGTAGGAGTCATCCTCATCGTCGGGGGGATCGTGGTGCAACAACGACTGCAGAAGTCACGCGAAGCGATCAAACCGCAGAGATCATAGCCTGCTGCTACTTCGAGGCCGCCCGATTCGCAATGACGAAACTGTGAATCTCGCCATGCCATGCGCGGTCGTCCTTCCACTCGTTACCAAGGAGAAGCTGGTAGAGTTCCCAGTTGCTGAAGTCACCACCGATCTGGTTGATTTTGACTTCCTTGCCGTCCACGGAAAGACTCAGTTCGCCGGGACGATAGGAGACAACCACGTGTGTGCGTCGGCCCGCTGTCAGTTTACAGAGCTGTACCTGGGGCGCGGTACCATTGGGACCCGTTTTTGTCGTCCGCAACCGCAACAGCAGACTGTTCCCCTCCTGGCACAGAGAGAAGTTGCGCTTCGCGCCATCTAGGGAGAAGGACACGATACGAGCCGGACCCGTCTGCTTCAGATTGTCGGTTTCGAACGTCACGTCCAACATCAGTTCATTCGACTGCTTGCATGCCGCCAGGAGCGCTTCATTGATGTCCTCAACGAGAATGCGCCCACCCTCACACTCGAGCGTGCCTCCCCGAATACGACTCTTCCCTTGTGCTGCCATTTCCGTACTGAGCCTACGCCCCTCGGATTGGATCGCGACCTCGTCGCCCAGCTGGTTTCGATCCCATGAAACGCGATACAGGCCTTCGGTCGACGGCACTTGGGGTCGAGATACCGGAGTGGCAACGACTGCGTCGGGTGCCTCCCTACCCGCGGACGCCGCGTCTGCGACGCCAAACTGAGCGGCCCGAAATGCATCGCCCGACTTCACGCGCTCGATCTCACGGCGCATTTCCATCGCCTGCGGAATCTTGCCATCAACGGTATGCTGCTTCTTCTCTTGCTCAAGCCGCGCTATGTACCGGTTGGAAAGCTGCATAACCGAACGGTCCCGATTCAGGGATATAGAATCGAGCGGGGCCCGGGCACTTCGCTGCAGCTTCTGGATCACAGGAGTACTACTGAAGGCCTTCGGAACCGGGATCTTCTTCTCTTTGGAGAAACGTGTCTGCTCCGACTTCACTTCCAACAGGAGATCCAGATCACCGGACTTCTGGACCTGGGTGGACAGAAGCTCCAGTCGACGACCGTACTCGCGAAGAATCGTGGTCCTCTCGCTGCCCGCACTCAGCTCGATCCGGTTGAGGGACGTCTCGTAGATCTTGCGAAGCTCTTTCAGGGATGTTTCGGCGGCGGTCATGTTCATACAGGATAGGGCAAACACGACGGCAATGACTCGACAAATGACTGACATGACAATGTCCTCTATTGAACCTTCAGAAGCTCAGTGCGGCGCCATGCCACACGCAGGGCTCCATTGGACGAACAGTGTAGGAATTCAAGCCACCCGCTGCAAGCCTGTCTACCCGGCCTTCATCGATCCCGGCTGTCACCCCGAGAGGATTCGTCTGATAGCTGAGCGTGCCAGGCGCCGGCCGGCTTCGCGGTACTGCTTCGGTGTCATGGATGTCTTGCCACAGAGGGCATAGGGCACGGCGATAACGAGAGAACTGACTTCCATGACATCGCGGGCATAGCTGCCCAGAGACAGCCCGGCTGCAGCGGGCTGTTTCTGGACAATGCGTTTGAAGTCCGAAGCGGCATACTCTTGGCCAAGCGCTTCATGAAAGACATTGGCCCATTTCTCGGCATCCTTCGAAGCGGCGTTGCCCCCTTCAGTTGACGGCAGGCGGCAGTAGAGCCCATCGCTCTCAGAACCGCCGGTGGCTTGTAGGTCAAGGATCAAGGCAGGACGACAGCGGGCCTTCCATTCGGATAGATCGCACTGTATGACGCGCGCCTCGTGACGCAATGGGGTCATTCCCCAGGCCTGGTCGAGATCAAGGTCCACGCTTCCACGGCCATAGTGGCCGCGTTCAATGCCGCCCACATCGGCAAGCGGAACGGACCAGACCAGGACACGGCTTTCATGCGTTCGCGCAAAGTGCTGCAGCATCCCATCCAACACCCACGATCCGGGAGTCTCGCCGCCATGCTGTCGCGCCACCAGGAAGATCCCGGGACGGTCTCCTGCACGATCAACGATGTTGCTGACGCGCTGAACGGGGCGGCCGCCGGCACTCAGGCCGATGGAATTCATGGACCAATATGCCTTGGACTTCCGGACTAACGTCTTCACTTCGTGAAAACCGTATGGATAGCAGAGCGCGAATTCAGATGCCGGCTCCGGATAAGGAATCGTCCACGACACCTTTACCTGGCCATCCTCGCCCGTCGAAACAACGCCTGTCTTGGTCCGGTTCCAGTTCTGCCCCTCACCCCGGTAGACTGGATGCATAGCGGCTGGCGTATTGCAGCCGGTGAGGCTGCGCAGGAATTTCAAGGTAAGAGTCAGGTTGGCGGGGTGCGGCTCATCGGCAGACGATTCAAGCACACGAAAATGAAACCAGAGCGATTCAGACCCACCACAGGGATGAGCCGTGAACTCAATCTCCGCCGACGGAGCCTTCTCCAAGACACGTACGGCTGCGACGTTTCCTCCGGAAAAGCGAGATTCCACGCGTAAACTCATGCGTTAGACAATAGCAAACTACGACGTCCCTTCAACTCAGATTCTCTCTATTTCCATTTCCCATCGCGGAATTATGCTATACGCTCTGCAAATGCCTGACATTGGAAAACTGAACACGCTGCCAATCGCGCGATCATCAGACTTCGGCCTCTTTCTGGATGGCGGAGACCTTGGTGACATCCTGTTACCCAATCGCTACGTACGTTCCGAATGGGGTCCCGGTGACGAGATCGAGGTGTTTCTCATGCTCGACTCCGAGGATCGCCTGACGGCGACGACACTCAAGCCCTACGCCATGGTCGATGAGTTCGCCTGCCTACGGGTTGTTTCCTGCTCAGCCGTGGGGGCGTTCCTGGACTGGGGGCTGCCGAAGGATCTTCTTGTGCCCTTCCGTGAGCAGAAGGTGAAGATGCAGGAGGGACGCTCATACGTTGTGCGCGTATACCTGGACGACGTTAGCAAGCGCATCGCTGCCACAGCAAAGTTGGATAAGTTCCTGGACAAGACACCTGGCAATTTCACCACGGGCCAAGCGGTCGACCTCCTGATCTGCGACAAAACCGACCTAGGCTACAAGGCTATTGTCGACGGCACGCATTGGGGCATCCTCTTCCACAACCAGGTATTCAGAAGGCTGGAACGGGGACAGCGCATTGATGGGTTCATCCAACGCGTGCGGGACGATGGAAAGCTTGATCTCTCCCTTGAGCAACCCGGCTACGGCAGGGTCTCTGACGTCTCAGGCACGATTCTCGCCTATTTGAAGGACCATGGCGGCTCCATGCCCATCACCGACAAGAGTTCGCCAGAGGAGATCCGCGCTGCTTTCGGCATCAGCAAGAAGGTCTACAAGAAAGCAATTGGCGCCCTCTACAAAGCGCGCAAAGTCACGATCGACAAGACCGATACACGGCTCGCCTAGCCGCTGCGTTCCTTCCGGAATATCCGGGGCCCTTTCATGAGCTCGACCCTACGCCCCCACCAGGCGCGATTGTAGGGCGGGAACGGTCGAGTCCGCGAGACCTTCCCGCCGTCTCCCGATGCAACAGCGCCACCTGAAGGCCGGCGGGAAGGACTCGGAGACTCGACCGTTCCCGCCCTACAGTCGGATGCCAACCGAATCTTCCCCGTTTCAGCTTTTCAGGTTCTGCCCTTACGGCACGATCCAGATCGGCGAGGACAGCGCCGTATCGCGGTCGGCCGCTAGTCTTCGATCGTGACGCTATTGATCGTGTCGCCCATTCGGATGGCGTTAACGACGTCCATGTCCTCGGTACGACCAAAGACGGTATGCACGCCGTCCAGATGCGGTGTCGCGACGTGGGTGATGAAAAACTGGCTGCCGCCTGTGTTGGGACCCGCATGGGCCATGGAAAGCGTACCGGGCGTATGCTTCTGGCTGTTGATCTCACAGTCAATCTGGTACCCCGGCCCGCCACAGCCTGTGCCATCCGGACAGCCGCCCTGGATCATGAAGTTGGCGATGACACGGTGAAAGGTGAGGCCGTCATAGTAGCCCTTCTTGGCCAGGTCGCTGAAGTTCTTGACCGTGTTGGGGGCGTCCTTGTCGAACAGCTCCAGGTTGATCGTTCCCTTGCTGGTTTCCATGATGGCTTTTGGCATGCGTTGCTCCTTTGCGTCTCGTCGGTTAGCAGATTCCTATGTGGGACAGAGCATAGCGATATCAGGCCCAAATAGAAGTTCTTTCCTTAGTTCCCATGTGATAGAGAGTAAAGCTATGACTGCTCATCCCAAACTACTGGTCGCGATGATGGTCCTCTCCATGGTGTGTTCCGGCAGGGCCGCAGAACTGAGAGTGGGAGCAGAGGTGACGGCCATCGTGCCCGCGACCGGGAAACGCGTGGTTGTCTATCTACCGGCGGATTATGATGCGGGCCGGCGCTGGCCGGTCGTCTTCCATTTTCATGGAGCCAACGGCCGCAACGTTCCAACCCATGACCGGCAAACGTGATGCGCCGAAACGCATCATACGGCGAGGTAACAAGATCATCTTCGAACGCGACTGACACAGGACTGCAATGACGCTTCCTAACAAGCTTACGTTGGCAAGATTGGCCCTGACCCCTGTCGGGTTGACCTTACTCTATGTCAACACCGTTCCATACAATTACCTGTGCGCTGCGATCATCTTCATGATCGCCATGCTAACGGACGTGGCTGATGGCTACATCGCCAGGAAGTACGACTGCGTGACGAAGCTGGGTACGTTTCTGGATCCAATTGCCGACAAACTCATCCTGCTGTTGCACCTGGTCTTGCTACAGACACTGGGCCTGTATCCGCTATGGCTCTTGCTCGCGTTTATCGCCCGAGAACTTCTCGTCGATGCCATTCGAAACTACGCCGCCAGCCAAAAGCATTGCATCCGCGCCAACAGATCAGGAAAGGGCAAGGCCCTCCTGCAGACCATTTCGATCCTCTCGGCACTCATCTATCTTTCCGCGAGCCACTCGCAACTCTTCGGCATCTCCCTGGCCGGCGCATTCTGGCGGAACTTCCCGTTCTACACGCTGCTGGCAGCATTCCTGGTCGGTCTCATCGGCGTTTGCATTGTTGCCGGCGAGCTCCGTGCCCTCTTCGATGAGGACGGCGCCCCAGGCAACTGAGGCATGAAACCCCGCGCATCACGTTAGACCGGAAATCTATTGCGTAATGCCACTCGCTTGGTATCATTCACCTCGATGACTGTTGAATCCGAATGGGGTGAAGATTCAGACAGCCAGATCGGCGTCGGTGTGCAGCTGGGACCGAGACTGCAGCACGCGAGTCGTCCGTTTGGCGTGGAAGCCAACGTCGGGGGTTCTGTCTACCTGGGCGAATGGGACTTCGGTCTTAATCGCGATGGCGGGCGACTGTCTTACATCGTCAACATCGGGCTGAGATTGAGCTACTAGACAGAATGAAATGGTTGATGGGCATGAAGTCCATCAGCCATCGAGAACAGGGCGTGCGTGTGGTAACCCCACTCAACGGACTATGCGACACGCTAGTTTAGAAAGAGTAGCGGTATCCGACCGACCAGAGGGACATGTTCTCCGCAAGTCCGGTTGCGTCCAATTCAACGTCACCGTAGCCACCGAGGGCGATAACGACACCTACACCACCGGCAACACCGGAATCCTTGCTGGACCAACTGGCGCCCCCTTGTGAGCCCGATACCTCCCCGTTCAGGAGTAGCCCAAGTCGTGCGCGTGCGGTCAGCCAGTCGAGGACGACGGCACTGACAACGCCGTAGCCTGTGAAGCCGCTAAACTCCCACTCGCCGGAAGGACCGAACATCTGGTCGCCTTTGACAAGCGACCGCACGTACTCGGCTTCGACCCCGGCGGAGACCGGAAGGTCACCAAGGACACTCCCGGTGGGGATATCATAGGTCAGGAAGTCCCACCCTCCCCCAATGGCCATACCGTAAGTACTGTCGAACCCGGTTTGGGTGAATGCCAGGTAGCCGACCTTCCCCGAGACATAGAATGCATCGGCATTGAATTCGGCAGACGCAGAAACCGCCATCGCAACCGCGAGGATTCCCGCGGCAATAACTCGTCTTCTCATGCGGATCACCTCAGAAGTTCGCGCAACCGGTCATGACTACCATCAGAACGACGACTGCTAGAGTGTTAACAACTATGCTTAGCTTTACCATCACGCCCTCCTTTGTTTGTTTCCGTAATGCTACCGTTTTGGTGTTCTTCTGTCGACAAGATAGTGAGAATCTGCTTCCAACACGCGTAAAGAGCTGCTATTTCCCTGCCATGGCTATGAAGAAGAAAGAAACAGAAGCGGAGCGGCGTGCACGCATTCTTGGCGAGCTGCATCATGATCGTCGTGAGCGGGAGAAGGGCTATCGTGCGAGGGCACTGAAGTTGTTCCCCCACGTCTGTGGCTCGTGCGGGCGGGAGTTTGAAGGCAAGCGGCTTCGCGAACTGACCGTTCATCACAAGGACCACAACTTTAAGAACAACCCGAACGACGGCAGCAACTGGGAGCTGCTCTGCCTCTACTGTCACGACCATGAGCACGAGACTCACGCTCACGACGCGAGAGGCATGGGTCCCGCAACGGTCGGCGAGGCCCCTCCCCCGGTAGCCAATCCCTTCGACAGTCTGGATGACCTACTGGGCAAGAAGGACTAGCCCGGAATGGCACTTGGATAAGACCTTCTTTGCATGAATCGCGTCTATGATAGGTGCCATTCAATAACGAAATACCCAAACCCGAAAGGGGGAGAAAGACGCTTTGGCCTGGCTATTCGTCATTCGGGTTTCGGATTTCTTTGGGTATTTGGGTACTTAGGTGTTTCGTCATTCCTCCCCCCCCCTCTCTACCGCTTCGGCGGGGCGGCTTCACGAATGAGGGCACCGTCTGCTTCGCTCATGATAAGGATCGCAAACCGCTCAACGTGGTCGAGCTCGTTGGTATTGAGCGATGTGTAGTCAAACCGGCCACGCAGGTCGGTGTAGCCGTCCTTGTAGAACTTGACTTCCCCTCCCTTCATGCGGGCATAGACCTTCACGTAGACTTTCGAAAGCGGCTTGCCGTTCTTCTCGTGGGCGACGCGAAGTTGCCCGTAGTTCTCGGTGAGCTGTATGGCAAGCGAATGCGGGTAATAGCCCTGTGAACGACGGATACCGTCTGCGACAAGTTCAACCATCACGTTCTGGTCACGGTACTGGCGTGGAAGCGAAACGGTGGTTGTCTTGTCTCCTTCGTGCAGGTCAAGCACACCGGTCTCGTTGGGTTGAATGACAGAGAACTGACCGGAGATCTCCTGAACGAAGGGCTTCTTGGAGAAGAGCAGTTCGATATCCATCAGGTAGTAGTTCACGAGACAGGACTCCAGGTTCTGCGAGGCAATCACGATCTTGCGATCCTCGATCTTGAAATCAAGACTGGCAGCGGTGTCTGCAAGCTGGGCCTGGCGCTGGGCTCGATCTTCTTTGTCGATCACAACGGCCTTGCCTCCCGTGATCTCTTCAGCCTGGGCCGTTACCTGGGCGAAGCGATTGCGCCAGCGGTCAACGGGGTGGTCTTTGTAGCGGGCCGCAATCTTGAGCGCCGCTTCGGCGTCGGAGCGATAGAATGCGACGTAAGCCTGCATGTAGTCATACTGCATGGCAGTGGGCACTTCGGAACGCTCAACCCGATCAAAGAACTTCAGACCTTCATCAATCCGGTCCTGCAGGAACATGTAGTACGCGACTGCGGCCTCGTCGGCTTCGGCGAGCGAAGGCCTGTAGCGCAGATACGTCATGTAGCGTTTGTACTGCTCATGGAACTGCGTGTTCAGGATTTTGCGCTTTGCCCCCAGCTGGTAGGTACGGGCATTGACGAGTGGCCAGTACTCCTTGTGCTGATAGGTGTGACGTGCCACGGGGTCGAGCGTCAGTAGCGGCGAATCAATGTAGAAGCCTACCATGGTCGCGAAGCGTGAATTCTGCAGGAACTCCCGGGCAACCGGAACCGCATTGTGGTGGATGCTGTATGACCAGAGCGTGGCATTGTAGGCATGACGCGACTCAAGCAACCCGATGATCGTGTCAAAGAACTGACGGTCCTTCATGCGGAAAGCAATGAGCGCCAGGTTCAGCCGGTCCACGTTGTGATCGTTGAGGTAGCGAATGACATCGTCGTTGCTGCCAAACTGCGAGATGTAATCCCACGAGGCCTTGTCGATGGTCGACAGCTTGTCAACCACGTTGAACGTGAAGGCATCGGTGTAGGCAAGAAGATCGCCATCCTGCGCTACGTGCACCGGGAAGTGTTCGTAGCTGCCGGGGAATGGGAAATAGAAGTAGTACTCAAGCTTCTGGGTCGAATAGGGCTGCACCTGGGTGTGCTGGCTTCGCGTGAAGAACCCGTTCTGCACCGGCAGTGCGCCCTTCGGGAGTTGCATCAAGACATCAACCTTGCGGCGAGTCGAGGTAGGATTAGTCAGAACGACCTGGCAGCCGTAGACGTTGTGGTACAGAAACTCCTTTGTGACGAACTTGTCGAGGCGCTCGTTATCCACGTGCAGGAAACGGTCATTCAGGGCAAAGAAGTTCTGGCTAACCAGCAATGTCTGCGCCTCGGGCATCTGGCCGGCTGGGACAATCTCCTTGTGAAACACAACAACAGGAGAGTTGGCCACCATCGTTGCGCGCAGCCCCTCACGTGAGATCTCCTGCTTGGCCGATTCGAACGGCAGGTCCAACACGGACATCGCGAACATCATCTCCGTGAAGTTGCGCGAGGCCTCGGCGACGTGCGTGGAAAGGAATGGAGTCTTGCTGTCATGTGCAGCGAAGTCCTTCCAGAAACCGCAGACGGGCACAAGCCCGGCAAGCTGGGCTTCTATGGGCTGTTTGTAGTAGTTGTTTTCAACCCACTCCTCGGTCTTGTCGAGTTTCTGGTAGTATCGGCGTACTGCCTCACGTCGCCGCGAGTCGCGCCTCAGCTCACCGAGGGACAACTCGGTCTCAGCCATGATGCGTCCTGAAGCCACCTGGAGTTTGGCTTCCGCGAACGCCGCCTTACCCTTCTTACTCTTCGCTTGTATGCGGGCGAGGGATCGGCTGGCGGGCGCCGCCGCTAGCGAACTGAGCATGTCGGCGCTCTCCTCCTTCTCAGCCAAGAAGGCTACAGCCTTGAGTTCATCCGTGATACCCGCCAACAAGCCGACATCGGTTGAGAGTGCACTACCGCGAATGGCCGTCTTGAAGAGATGGTTGAAGTGCTCGATATCGGGCGGAATCAGATCGTAGCGATCCTTGACGTGACGGGCGGCAGCCGCGTGTTCGGCGGCAAGCTGCCGCCCAAGAAGCACACGTTCAACCATGTTGAGGCGCGCGTGTGACCAGGGCTTGAGATAGGCATCAAGCGCGCTACCCAGCAGCCAGTGATCCATGAAGGTCTTATCCTTCTTGTTGGCGAGGTAGGGTTTGATGACAGACTCAAAGAAGGCTGGATCCTTCTTGTAGAGGAAGAAACTGAGTTCGTGGCAGGCGTACTTGCTGTAAAGCTCACGCTTCTTTGTCACGGACATGTCCGGCCAGGTGAGAATGAAACTGAACTCCTTGAAAGTAGCATCCGTGTTAAGCGTCGAGAGCAAGCCATAGACCTTTGCTAGCGAGTCGTACACCTCCATCTGTGACGTGCGCACGTTCTCGAGGACAAACGGCTTATCGGCATCGGCAATACTGATAAGTTTCTGTTCGGTGAAGTGTTTCTTCGGGTCGAGTATGCGCGCCATACGCAGATCGCGATACTGGCGCCAGTCTGGTGGCAGCGACGCTTCACGGTATACGGCATTCGCCGAGTTGATCGCCATGATATGGATCTGCTGACGTGGCCCAACCTGTTTCAGATCAATTCGGACCACGCCATTCGTATCGGGACGCAGGTTGCCCAGGACAAGTGCGGACTCCGGGAGAAAGTCCAGGTTTGGCGCTACGTAGCCGCCCCTCGAGCCGCGCTGGAGGAGAGCGTTCGCCATCGCATCCCTGGCTGCGGCTGAACGCCGGGCGCCCTCGGCCGCCCCCCACGCTTCGCCGCCCTTGGCTTGGTCCCGGCCGGTATCGGTCTTGCGCAGGCTCCACGGATTCAGGAGCAGTGTGGGACGACGGAGCATGTTGCCCGGGTACTTGTGGGCGAACTTCCGCTCAAGAATGTAGCGATACTCATCACCAATCTTACGACCGGACATGTAGGTACTCAGTGGGCGACCGGTAAGAGCCCAGCCCTTTCCCTGGACTTGGGGAGCGCCAAGCTGGTGGTAGATATCGAACTCCGGCAGGTAGCGGGTAGCAACCACGTGTACGCGCGTGTCAGCCGTGGCGTGCTGCAGCTGGATGGCTGCCGTACCGGCTTCGGCATCCGTTTCAATGGAGGAAACCTGGAGCGGACGCGAGTTCATCAGCTCAAGCTGGCGATCGCGCGAGATGGCGACCTTCCCGTCGCGGCGACCCGCCGTGACGCGAACAGTATGGCTAACGCCGGTACGCTTGAAGTAGAGGCTGTAATCACCGGGATCCAGATCCGTAATGGTCACAAACCCATCATCAATCTGGACGTGGCCTCGCACATCGCGAACGAACGTGCCGGTCCGCTGCTCCAGCAATGAAACCACATCGGCAACGCTCTCGGGAACCGAATCCATAAAGGGCACGGTGATGGCTTCGCCAACAGGAGCATGCACCGCACCGCGTATCGCGTGCCGGTCACGTACCATGTGCCAGCGGTGTGAGAGGTCATTGTCGAGTTTGGCGTTGACCCAATCGATATCCGTCAATGCTCCCAGATCTACGCGACCGTTCGCGTCAGTCATGAGCGTTGTGTGCACGCGATCCTTGAAGTCATGGTGTTTAAGCTCAAGATGAACGGGACGTGACTTGCGGGCCTCACCGGTCTTCCCGAGAATCTCAATCACGTAGTGGCCGCCAGCGTGGCGCAAATGCATGTCCTCCGTGTGAGCCGTCCGATCAATATCGTTGACCGTGATGCTGCCCGATGCGGAGAGATCCTCCTCCTTGGCCCGACTGATGTTAGTGACCTTTCCTGCAAGCGAATAGGAGAGCGATGCGAGTTTCTCCGGCACCTTGAGCTCGTACACTGACTCCTTATCATTGAAGAGCTCGAACCCCTCGATGGTTTTGGAGCTGCTGATGCCTTCCCTATCAACGGATGTGATCGTCAGGACCACCTTCTCCAGCAGACCGACATCGACAGTACGTCCGTTTAGTAGAAGCTGTGGGCGAACAAACAGCTCGCAAGTGCCGCCATCCAGGAGGGTCTCGCGATCAACATAGAAGCCAGTCGAAAGGGCATAGTTCTCCGCCTGGTGCTGGAACTTGTGCAACTCGGAGAAGCCGTTGTGAGTGATGATGAAAGGCTGATGGCCGGGCTTTGTGCTGAACGGAACGGCGATCTCACCATTATCCTCAGCTTCGTAGCTGTGTCCATCAATCCAAAGCGAGGCGGTCTTGATGCGGGATCCCTCGCCGTCATAGACACGGAAGACATGACCTGCTGATCCCAAGCGGGAATGGAACGTCATGCGTCCCTTCTGCACCAGGGCACGGCTGCTTTTGCCGTTGCCGATGAGCTCAACCACGTAGACACCCGGTTCATCGATTGTGGGGAAGTCGAAGGTCTCGGTATGGCGGCGCTGGGGAATCTGTTCATAGCGGATCACGGTCTCTTCATTCGCAACCAGGCCGTCAAGATCGATGGCGGTCGTGACCGGCTTCATGTGATCCCGGTAGTAGTTCATCGTGTTGATTCGATAGGTCTTGATAATCAGCTTCTCGACGTTCTTTACCGCCACGTCGAGCGTGACCGCGTCGCCAGCTGCGATGATCTCCTTATTCGTGGGCAGGAACTCAATATCCACCCGCTCCTTCAACGCCTTGTACTCTTCGGGCGTCAGCAGCGAGTACCAACGTTCCATGTCGCCCACGCCATTGAGCACCTTGGTTTCGGCAAAGAGGCGTTTCATGTAGTTCGATTCAATGTAGGGCGTAAACTCCTTGTAGTCCTCGGCATCGATCACAAACCGCGCGAGGAAATCGCGAACAAGCGGCTCATCGGTCTGGACACTGACCAGCATGGTGTAGGTCTTGTAATTCGCAGCCAGGTTGGCGCGTACCATGCGATGTTCCGGTTTCTGGTTGTAGGTGCGATTGATGTAGGCCACGTTGCGGGGGAGTTTGATGTACTCCATGAAGAGCGCCTTGTCATAGACACCCTCACTGCGATCGTACGCCAGGCGATGAAACAGGACGTGCGCTTTGAGAGAGTTCTGCGACGCCGGAAGCCGCTTTACGAAGGCCCACATTCTCTCGTAGTAGGCCTTCCGTTCCTGGGGGTCGTGCTCCCAGTCGACGTCCGCGTCAGGCCGTAGTTTGGTCAGATAGGCGTTGATGAACTTGGTATCCTTGAGCAGGTCGGGCTTGAGCTCGAGGCACTCGTCAAGCTGGGAGAGCAACAGCTGGGCGTGGATCTTGTGACTGCCAAATCCACCGCTGTGCTTGTAGTTCAGGTCGTCGACCACGAGCTTGGCCATGTTGGGGTGATCGGGACGCTTAATTCGCTGCAGCAGGTTCCGCAGATACTCTGGTTTGAGTTTCTGCTTCACCAGGATGTCGAGAGCGGTGTCTTCAAAATCGTGCAGGCTGGTTGAGTGCCGGGAGAACGCGCGTTGCTGCAGAGTCGACCAGCTAATCGAATCCTGGTTAAGGCGGGTCGCGAAATTCGGCTTCTTGTCCAGGTTCCTGCGCTGGTGGTTGAAGTGGAGTCCAAGCCGGTATCGTATGCGCTCGAGGGTAGCCTTGTGATTCGTGTCGTAGGTCAGCAACGCCTGACGATCGGTTATCTCTTCGACACGCGACGTTCGGCCGTGTCGCTTTATCCAGGGCTTGAGAAGCTCATCGACTTTGCCAAACTCCCCGAGGTGTTGGTAATGCAGACAGTGGTAATAGTAGTAGTCCGGCGTGCCGGGTATGAGCTCTTTAAGAGCGGTCGCACGGTCGTCCGAGAGGGCATACCTCTCATCGAAACCGATTTCGCCGGCATAAACAGTAGACATTGTAGCCAGCAGGAGGGTGAGTAGCATCCGGATCGTCATCATTGTGGACTCCTTCTAGTAGCGTAGGGTTTGCGATCATCGCCATCCTACACCATTGAAGACGCCTGTCACCCGGTGAATGTTCCAAAAAACTTCCCATAAATGCGGCAAGCTCACATCCACCTTTCAACGTCCCGCGTTTTTCCCTATACCTACGCATGCAGATGACAGCAGCAGGGATCAACATCGAACACGTCACCACACCTGAGCGAATAGCTGAGGTGGCGAAGCTCGCGAGTGAGATCTGGAAGGAGCACTTCACCCCGCTGATTGGGCAGGCTCAAGTAGACTATATGCTGGAGCGGTTCCAAAGCGTCCCGGCCATTTCGGATCAGATCAAGGATGGCGTTGAATACTGGCTACTACGGGTAGAGGGCGCCAACGCAGGCTACTACGCATTGATTCCTGATACGGCCACGCATTCCGCCATGCTCAGTAAATTCTATATCCATAGCCACGCACGCGGCCGCGGATACGCACGCACCATGCTGCAGCATGTCGAGAGCCGTTGCCTTGAGCTGGAAATGCAGGAGGTCTGGCTAACCGTGAACCGCCACAATGCGGCGCCAATCGCGATCTACGAGCATCTCGGATTCAAGGTCACAGGCGAGCTCGTGAAAGACATCGGTAATGGGTTCATCATGGACGACTACCGGATGGCGAAGAGCATTCCCTCTCCCAGCTGACCCTATCCAGTTGGAATCTCGTCACAAAGAAAAACAAGGTTCAGCACCCCTTTCTGCGGCTAGCACTCCCGGCACGTCACCTTTTCCGGCAGATTTCGGCTTTAATCCCCGGGCTCTTCGCTCTACTCTCGTTCCATGACAAGGGCCCTACTAGTCTGTGTGTTGGTGTCACTCGCGGTGGGGTGTGCATCCCCGGAGTATCGTATCCGCAAACACCCGGAGCTTTTTGCTTCGTTCCCGCCTGAGGTGCAGGAGAATGTCGCGGCCGGGAAGATCGAGATCGGGTATGATCCTGACATGGTCTTCATCGCCATGGGACGGCCCGATCACACTTACAGCCGGCAGACAGAGAGTGGCCTGACGCTGATCTGGGCCTACTCGACGCGGCACCATACGACATCTTGGCGTCCCGTTGAGACGCTGCACGTCTATCGCGACAAGCACGGGCAGAGGCGCTATGCCAGCAGGACGACATGGATAGACGTGAATGAGTACACCGAAGTCGAAGCCGTCCGCATCGAGTTCTCGGATGAAAAGGTCAAGGCCATCGAAGTTCTGAACCGGTAGTCTGAGACTTCAGTCGTCGTTATCCGTGTGGAAGGTGGACCGTGGCCTCCGGACGCGGTCGAGCAAGGTGGAAGCCTGTCGTGTGACAGTATCGAACTCCGTGCTCCCATGTCTCTTGGAAGGCACATCACTTGCACGACGCCGTCCGGAGGCCGGCGTCCACCTTTCACGTCACCAGGTTTCACTCAGGAATGATCCAAGAGGCGCAGCGAGCCCTGACTCCCTACCAGATGAGCGCCTTGAGTAGCGGAGAACGCCACTGGTTCGCATCAGGATCATATGCACCGAACCCCGCGCAGAACTCCCAGTAGGCCGACCCCATTTTCCGTTTGGCGGCTTCGCGCGCGACAGAGCGGGTCCATCGGGCGCGGTCCTCCATGCGGGCCGGCGAGTATGCCCCAAATTCCCCCAGAAAGATCGGTCGCCGGTTCAGAATTCCCCACGTCATCGCTTCGTCAAGGTCCCGGCTCACCGCCTCTCGCTCCTTGCGGCTGCCCAACCATCTGACATCCTTGAGCGACTTCACCATGTCCCCCGCCCATGATGCTCCCTGGTGCGTGAAGCGATGCGGCGAGTAATAGTGGATCGTGACGACGATCTTGCGGTCGGTCGCCGGCAACTCGAGCTCATCAAGCCGACTGATGCTGTTAAACTGCGTGGGGCCTATCATGATCCAACGGTCGGGATTGCTCTTTCGGATCTCCTTGAGTGCGTGTATGGCAGCGCGGTTCCAGTCAATCGAACTCAGGTTGCCATGCGGCTCGTTGAGCAGTTCGAAGCAGACAGATTCCGGCGCATCGCGGAAGCGTTCTGCAATCTGCTTCCAGAGCGCCAGGAAACGGGGTTCATGCGTGCGCACATCCTCGAAGTACTCATTGTAGTGGTGCATATTGAGCACAACGTTGAGCCTCTGTTCAGACGCGCTCCGCACGGCCCACTCAACGCGCTCAAAGAAGACGGGGTCAATGCGGTAAGGCGGGGCCAGTTCTGCATGAGCAGACCAGCGCACGGGAATCCGTACAGTGTCAAATCCAGCTTTCCTGATGATTGAGAAGTAGGATGCATCCAGGGTGACGCCCCATGCCCCCTCGGTCGGAGCGTCCAGTGCGTTACCCAGGTTAATCCCGCGCCCGAAGAAGGGCTCCAGGGATCGAAAGAACGGGCTGTCATGTAGATCGGTTGCCACCATTCGCTTGTAGGTGACAGCCCGGATGTTGTCCACACGGAAATGGCTCGGAGTGCGGGGATGGTCCAGGAGTACCTGCAGCGATATGATGTTTGAACGGTCGATGAAACGATCACGGTCCCCATGCCACATGCCATAGGGGACACTCAATACACCTTTGCTACCGGCCGGTACAGTTACGGATTCAGTGTTGCAGTGCTTGCGACCGTCGGCGCCGGGATTGTTGAGACTGAGCAGGACCCTCACCGGGGTACTGGCCAAGTTGCGAACATCCATCAGAATGGTGTCGTAGGTGCCAAGGTCCCACTTGCCGGAAGGCTGTGTGATAGCAATTGAGGGATAGCCTGCCCCTGCCTCCCCTTTTAACTCAAGGGAGTGACCGCTGCCTGTGGGAACAATCCTCCCTTTGAGCTTTCCGGGAGAGACAAAGATCTCCGAGTCCGGTTCAAAGTTCACAACCACACGGCTCACGTCAATTTGGTCAGTGACGACATCCTCAGCCATAGCTGAGAGCACTGGGCAGAAGACACAGGCAGCACAGACCAGGATCCCGCGTATCATTAACCATCGATTCATGATCACCCTCCATCCCGGAAACACTCCAGTACGTTCAATCTTGTCATATGACGGAATTGTCGAACAGTGCTATTCTGCTGCTTTGGTTGGGCGCTTCTACAAGCACCTGTAGCTGGATCCGTTAGGATTCAGAGGTCATGCGGGTAGACGACGGGCTGAATTCTCACGAATCCAGCTACCGGGAGAGAGACTCAGATGGCTGGAGCCTTTTAGATTTGCCGCTTGCTGTAGACCCGTGGGACGTGGACAATCGCACCATTGGAGGGCGAATGATGACAGCAAATGACTGGATTGAGAGATTAGAGCTGATGCCACACCCCGAGGGAGGCTGGTTTCGTGAAGTGTATCGCAGTCATGAGCGGATTGCAGAGGATGCGCTTCCAGAGCGCTTCAGTGGAGCCCGGGTGTTCTCGACGGCGATCTACTTTCTGCTCAATGCAGGCGACGTGTCACGTCTGCACCGTATCCGGCAAGACGAGGTATGGCATGCCTATGCAGGCAACCCCTTGCGGCTTCATCGCATCCGTCCTGACGGCGAACACCTGGAGGTACAAGTTGGTTGCTCTGAGCATGCTCTGCCGCTCGCGGTCGTTCCGGCAGGCGACTTCTTTGGGGCAGAGGTCATTGGCGAAGGCTACAGTCTCGTCGGCTGCACGGTTGCTCCCGGGTTTGAGTTCGATGACTTTGAGATGCCATCACGCGACGAGCTGTATCAGCAGTTCCCGCAACATGGCGAACTGATCCAGCAGCTGACGTAGCTGGATCCGTTAGGATTCAGATCCCTTGCGGCCGCCAGGAGCAGCGTGCCACCTAATAGTGCGGAGGGATCTCGACATCGGGCAGCGGCTGCTCGTTCCCGCCGGACTTCTCATCCCGATCCAGACGTTCGGACAACGCCTTACATTTCGCCTTCAGGTCATCAATTTCCTTCTGTTGACCGCAGATGACGTCCGACAGGTCCTGGATGGTTCGTTCCTGAAAGGCAAGTGTACTCTCCAGGTCCGTTAATCGCTCCTCACTCATGGCAACACTGTCCGCTATCTCTTCCTCGATTGCGACCCCTTTCTGCAGCGCCGGCATGTCGGCTGACTTTACATATCGCTGCCCCATCTATAGGGTACCGCCCCTATGAAATGGACGCCTGACAACATCCCCCTTGCACCCCGCCGCTACCCGTTCTTCTATGGCTGGATGATTCTGGCTTTGGGCGCCATCGGGTTCCTGATGAGCTCGCCGGGGCAGACCTATGGCGTGTCCCCCTTCACAGACTCGCTAATTTCCGCACTCGGACTGACTCGCGTACAGCTTAGCCTGGCTTACATGGTCGGGACCATCGGAAGCTCCCTATGCCTAACCCATGCCGGACGGGCCTATGACCGTTTTGGTGCCCGTGTGATTGCTCCCGTGTCATCCGTCGTGCTGGGCCTCGTGCTTGTCTTGCTCAGTCAGTGCGACCGGATTGCAGCGGGCATTGCCGGAACACTGAACCTGGCCGGCAGTGAGCTCCCCGGATTCATCCTGCTCCTGCTTCTCTTTTTCGCCCTGCGGTTCAGTGGCCAAGGCGTTCTGACCATGGTCTCACGCAACATGATGATGAAGTGGTTTGACCGCCATCGTGGTCTTGTGACAGGCATCAGCGGCATGGTGATTGCCCCAGCTTTTTCAGCCACACCCGCCGTTCTACACGCCCTGGTGGAAAGGACCGGCTGGCGGGGAGCCTGGCTTTGGCTGGCACTGCTTGTTGGCGGAGCATTTACCATTCTGGCGCTGCTGTTCTTTCGCGACAACCCGGAGGAATGCGGGCTCAGGGCCGATGGCCCCCTTGCAGATAAACCGTTGGGCTCCAAATCACGGCCCGACCATGAACTCAAGCAATACACCCTCAGCGAGGCGAGGCACACCTATAGCTTCTGGGTTTTCGCGGTCGGTGTCGCACTGTTCGGATTCTACATAACCGGCATGAGTTTCCATGCCGCATCCATTTTCGAGACAGCGGGCATGGCACGTAGCACGGGCTACCTGATTTTCCTTTATGCGTCGTTCGTCTCCATTGCTCTACGCCCTCTTGTCGGATTCCTGTGTGACCGAATCCCATTGAAGTATCTACTCATGACCTTGATGACAGGCGTTTGCATTTCCTCGCTTGGATTGCAGGCTCTGGGTGAGGGGCCGCCGATGTGGGTTGTCATTGCCGGCAATGGACTGGCCGGGGCAACTGTAGGAACGCTGGCGTCCGTGTCATGGCCGCGCTTCTATGGCCGACAGAACCTTGGCGCCATCAGTGGCTTCAACATGGCCATAACGGTATTTGCCAGCGCAATCGGGCCATGGCTATTCAGTCAGAGCCAGGCCATTATGGGAACGTACTCACTGGCCACGACGTTGACGGCGGCAGCCAGTGGCGTCATCCTGATCCTCGCCATCCGGGCGAATAACCCGCAGGGAGGGACCTAATCCATGGGACAGACGTTGGACATAGACATTGTACTGGTGTCGCCTGAGATCCCTCACAACACAGGCGCGGTTGGCAGGCTCTGCGTCTGCCTGGGGGCACGCCTGCACCTGGTACGACCGCTTGGCTTCGTCCTGACGGAACGACATATCCGGCGGACCGGCATGGACTATTGGAAGCATGTTGACCTGACCGTACATGACGACTGGGAGTCATTCCTGCAAACCGTGCAACCCCGCCAAATGCTCTTCAGCAGTACGCGAGGGACCAAATCGCTCTACGAACACAAGCTGCAGCCCGGCTGCGCGCTTGTCTTCGGCAATGAAACCAGCGGGCTACCACCAGAGATGTACGATAGGTATGCAGAATCGCTCTATCAGCTTCCCATGCCGGGCGACCACGCGCGTAGCCTCAACCTCTCGATGTCCGTTGCCATTTCTGCTTACGAGGCCTTTCGGCAGATGGGATGCCATGCATGAGAATCAGTCCTGGGCGGGCTGAAGGCGCTTTACGAATGGGGATGCGAAAAGGAACAGGTGATCACCGAGCCTGTATCACTGCTCTGCACATCAAGTACGCCGTCAATCAATTCGGCGCGGTAACGCATTGCACGCAATCCCAATCCGACGCCATTCTCAGCTTTAATCGGGATGCCTGAGCCGTTGTCCCGGATTGACAGATCGCCATGCCCATCGCGTATATTGAGAGTAATAGCGATCCGGTCCGCATGCCCGTGGCGGATCGCGTTGTTGGCTGCCTCCTGGGTAATCTGGTAGAGATGCGACGTCGTTTCCCCGGGGATACTCTCGACTGAACCGTTGATGTCGAGCGTGCATTCGACCTCGCCGGCAGCGTTCAACTGTGAGGCCAGCCGTTCCAACGAGACAGTGAAGCCCTCCTGCGACATATCCACTGGACAGAGGCCGCGCGCTATTCGTCGCGTCTGGCCGACGGCATCGCGAACGAGTTCTGCTATCTGTCCTGCCCGGTCCGCTGCCGGGCTATTCTCTGCCCGTAAAGAATTCTCCAGTGCGGTAGACATATAGCCAATCGCGGCTATCTGCTGTCCCAGGGAATCGTGAAGGTCCCGGCCGATCGTGCGTCGCCCTTCTTCGCAGGCCTCAATCACGGCCCGCTCCAACTTCCGTCGCTCCGTAACATCCCGGGCACAGAACAAGACTTGCTCATCCGGAAGCGGCACGGTGTGTACCTCGAACGTGACGTAGGTACCATCCTTGCGTCTGACTCGGCGCGTCTGTGTGAAATCCTCCCGATTTCGTATCTGCTCCCAGGGGAAGGGTCGATCAAGCAGATCATCCGTATCGAGCACCTCGGGTGCGGTCAGCGCCAGGAATTCGTCTCGCGTGTAGCCTAGGGCGACCAACGCCGCATCGTTGACCTCCAGGAAGCGGGCATCCAGGTCCGCCACGGCGTAGGGGTCGGCGGCTTTCTCCATGAGCAGCCGGTACCGCTCTTCGCTCTTGCGCAGCTCAGACTCCGCCCGCCATCGCCTGATTGCCGTTGCGGCTTGGAAGACGATTGCTTCCATAACGTCTTCCGGCGGCAGGACGGCTTTACCGCGCAGACAGAACGAGACGCCGCCAAAGCACTCGCCATCGGCAACACACCCCATTCCGTATACGCTATGGATGCCGGCAAGCTTCTCGAAGGAGCGGGTCATCGCCCGGGGGACCTTCCGGAGGCATAACTCGTAAAGCCCTTCTTCAATCCGAATCAGTCGGCCGCCCGTCATCTGTTCCACGGCCTCGGGATTGGCTGTCGTGCTCTTCACGGAGCCCCTGGCTTGCATGCGCTTGGCGAACTCACCAAGCACCACGGGCACCCCGACCAACGCGCGCTGTTCAATGTGCCCTGTCGAGGCATCAAATGAACAGACAGCGACTATGGCTTCGCCCAGCAGCGCTTCAAACTGCAGCCCGATCTCCCGGTAAAGGTCGTCACCCGGCGCCATGCGTGCAAACGCCATCGCGGACCGCGAAAGCGCAGCAACGTAATCTGATGAAAGTGGTGTTCCCATACACAAGATTCTTAACACACTCGGCAGAAGAACAACAGCACCCAATGTGCAATGACGACAGACGGGAGCCTAGAGGACCACGTATAGCCAGACAGGCAACGTAATAACACTCATCGCCGTGCTCAGGACCAGGGCAGAAGAGACGAACCCCTCTTCAACCCCCATCTGACAGCTGATCACATAGCAGGCCACCGCATTCGGTGTCGCGGCAAGCATCACGACAACCCCCGCGACGACGGGGTCCGCGCCGGGAAAGAAGAGCCGCAATCCAAGATACGTAAGCAATGGTAGAACCACCAGTTTGGCTGCCACGGTATAGGCCAGAGCCCCAAGGTGCGCTTTTGTCTGTTGCCAGTGGATTGAGGCCCCAATTGCCAGGAGCGCCAGCGGCAGTCCCATACTGCCGATGAGCTTAAGGAAGGATCCAATCAGCGCAATCAGAGCGGTGATTCCCGCGGGCAACACTAACGCCCCGCTCGTATCCCGGCATTGCTCACCCACGAGCGCCACGACGATACCGAGGATAGCGGCCAACACGACCGGATTGAGCGCCGCCAGTCGCAGCTTGCTGCGCCACGTCATGGCCTGCCCGCCGCCATAGAGACCGATCAAGGTATACCCCGTCAGAATGAAGAACGGCATCACGACGGCATTGTATATTGCGGCCTTGGCAAGCCCGGCTGGCCCGAAGGCGTTCTGGCAAAGCGGAAAGCCCATGTAGGTAACGTTGGCCCAGAACGTGCAATAGATGAATGCAGCCGCAAACGCGCCGCGGTGCCGCAGCAACTTGGCCAGGAGCACCGTCGTTACCACGAGAACAAGAACTGCTCCCAATGGCCAGAGGGTCAGCGCCGGGTCCAGGAAGCTGTCAAAACGCTGTTGCGAGACTTCTCTGAAGATCAGGGCCGGCAGAGCAAACGTGTATACAACCCAGTTGATGAACTGACGACGTTCAACACCCAGCTGTCCACGCAACTCCAGCACCTTCCCCATGCCCATAACGGCAAAGACCGGCACGCACACCACCAACACATCCAAAGCACGTAAAAAATCGAACTTCATACGAGAACGCTACCCGTTTCTATTGGTCACGTCGAGGGCCAGCGAAGGATGGCTTGCGCAAAAGCGAAGGATGGCTTGCCATCCGAAGCTCAAGGACGCCCCGGCCGCAGGGCGAAGGATGGTGCGCCCACCAGGATTCGAACCTGGATC
>CAZCDU010000003.1:0-10041 GCA_964497125.1 uncultured Victivallales bacterium
CTGCAAACCTTCTTTCGCAGCAAACGGCAGGCCAGAAACAAGCCATCTTCCAAAGCCCAAAGCTCACCCCATGCACCGCCCCCTGCACAGCGGTGAGCGTAGGCAATTGCTCGTAGCTGGATTCGTTAGAATTCAGACGCCACAAACGTCACAACACAAGCGGAGCCCCTACTTCCTGCTCTCGCGACTCGCTCGATCCAAAAGATTCTGCTCCCTGCGGGTCAAGCTGTTGATGCCCTGGAAGCGAATCTTGTCGAGCACGGCGTCTACCTCATCCCAAGCCAGGGGTTCCTCCGACTCTGAGATCACCTTGTAGCGCCGACGGCGAAACCATGCCTTGAGCGATGCAAGCGACCACGCTTTCCCGCCGCCCGGTGGACCGTACTGGACATCGCCAGAGATGCTCCGACCATACAGGTACCCCGCGATGCCTCCCGCAAGATGTGCCGCATGAGCAACCCCACCCCCATCGATACGCAGCATCAACAACGAGCCCACACCGAACACGATCGCCAACGTGCGAGCAGAGGTCGTCACTGGAATCACAAAGAACAGTAGAAGCGTGATCTGACGGTGAGGAAAGAGCGCCGCGAAGGCACCAATGATGCCGAAGACCGCCCCGGAAGCGCCCACACAAACACGTCCGTCGGAGCCGCTGAGGAGCAACCAGCCCAGCCCGCCAAGGAGTCCACAGCCAAGGTAGATCTTCAAGAAACGCTTTGAACCAAGCCGCTCCTCTAGCTCGCGCCCCAGGAAGAGAAGACCCAGCATATTGACAAAGAGATGCATCAGCCCGCCATGCAGGAAGATGTAAGTGACCGGCTGCCAAATCATGCCACGACTGACATCGCCCCAGGATAGGCCCAGCCACTGTGCCAACGGCCCCACATAGTGGGGATCAAGCGAACGAGGATCGAGGAGCACCTCGAGAATAAACAGGCCGATCGTGGCTATGAGGAGTTGCCGCACCGCACGGCCGACGGGACGCTGAGCAATACCATAGCTATACATGCGCCAACGCCCTCCGTCAGCGGATCTGGTAGACAAGCCGTCGTGCTGCCCCACCCCGCTCAATGTCAATCACCACGGCATTCAGCTTACTGTCTACAACTTGCCGGATGAAGAACTCCGCCCGGTTGCGACTTGTCATCTGCAAAGAATTAACTTTTCGGACAACATCCCCCTCGCGGAAACCAACGCTGTCGAAAAACTCACGCTCACCCTCAACCCCCAGACGGTATCCCTCGATGGATCCCTCATCGTTGTACAGCGGCTTAAGTGAGTCAAAGACTTGGAGCAATCGTTCCGGCTCGTTAAGCAATTCTTCGTAGTACTCAAGCAACGAGCTTCGCTTCAGCACCCAGTTGTCAGTTCCAATGCGATCACCAAACTGAGAGCTTTCGCTGACCTTCGAGTCCTCAGGGCCATCCTCTGAGTCCGAGCTCAACCCATCTGGAGCAAAACTCAGCCGTAGCTCAGCGGTTTCCTCGCCGCGTCTGAGAATCACGCGATCCTGAAATATGCGAGCAACCGATACACCGGCTATTTCATCGCCCTCGGAAGCGATAACTTGCTTGTCCAAACTCTCTACGCCAAGAACGGCCTTGCGAATCTCCCGGTTGCCTCCACCAGAAAGAAAGAACGTTCCGGCAAAACGGAAATCCCTGGCGAAATCCGGTTGCCCCAGTGACGCCCCCGCAACGGTCCCGCGGAAAACAGACCAATCAATAGTCGTGTCCGTAGCAGGAACCGACCATTCCAGCTTCACTGGCTCAGGGCTGGGTCGCTGAGAAGGGAAATGAGGCAGACGGGATAGCATCAACCAGTATACCCCTCCCATCAGTAGGACAACCGCCGCGGCAGGAAATCGGAGGGTTCTGAGCAAACTGTAGTAGCGACTGGCGAAGGACATAAGCCGGATTCTGTTATCTCGTGACGCTTTCACGCCACGGACTCGATCATTTATCTATTGCAATCAACCCGGAACATCCTCTCGCGGACGCAAGCGTCGCGAGAACGAGACGGGCAGCCTCTCGTGCTCCCTATTTGATCTTGCTCCAAGCGGGGTTTACCATGCAACCGGCCTCACGGCTCAGCCCGGTGGTCTCTTACACCACCTTTTCACCCTTACCCCTCGACAAGCTCGGGGCGGTATATTCTCTGTGGCACTTTCCGTCTCTCGTGCTTAAACACGAGACCTCCCAGCACTACGCCGGGACGCCCTACCCTGCGGAGTCCGGACTTTCCTCCCTCCTTCGACCAGGCGACGAGGGCAAGCCCTCAGCCGGATGAAGAAGAGCGATCGAGCGCCTCCGCCAGTCAGGGGGAATAGTGCCATATAGCAGGTGATGCCTGCAAATGCAGAATTGGACGGGATTGATCAATCAGCAGACCAGTCCACTCACAGGAGTGGGCAGCTGATGAACCCTAGTAAAGCAAGCGACCGCAGAAGCCACACACCACCATACCAAGGCGCTTCTTGGCATCGTGCTGCAGGTAGGGAGGAAGCGTCATGTGGCAGCCGCCGCACACACCACCGCTGGTAGTAACCAGTGCGTTGCCGCCCTTGCTCTTGAAGATGCTGTCATAGCGGACAAGCCATTCAGACTCAATGCCCTCTGCAGCGGCCTTGCGCGCTGAAGTTTCATCGCTGAGCTCGGCCTCAAGGCCACCTAGGCGTTCATCGAGAGCCTTGATATCTTCCTGGACCTCATTGTCCTCGCCTTCGAGCTCCTTGCGGCTTTCCTCAACGCCTTGGCGAGCTTCCTCGATCTCTTCCATGACGATAAGTTCGCTGTCCTCGATGGCCTTGATCGCTGCCTCGATTGTGGCAATCTCGTTCTCCATCGCCTTGAACTCTTTGTTGGTCTTCAGTTCAAGCTGCTGCCCGCGAAGTTTCCCGATTTTCTCCTGCTTGACTCCGGTCTCGACCTCAAGCTGTTTCAGGTCGGCTTGCTTTGCCTTGAGGGCCTCCTCGGCGACAGCGAGAGCTTCCTTGTGGCTGTTAAGGCGCTCGAGCTCCCGCTCTTTTCTTGCTGGGATATCGCGCATCTCCTTTTCAAGCTGCAAGATTCGGACATCATGCTCCTGCACCGCCAAGAGCTGCTCTATAATACTCACGCTTCCACCTTTCATCGCCTCGCCCAGGATTCTACGCAAGGCCTTGTCTTAAAACGACTTACAGCGTCAAATGCAATTCGTACCTTTAGTCAGCTTCCGAGTCTACCCCACCGCTTCCTCAAGTGTCAACCGCAAGAAACCCCGCAGACGCTAACGTTTCCATGTTCACGTTGCAGGAAGCCTGAGAAGTCGTCAGACAACGCTGCACATACTTGCCGAGCATATCGGTCTCCAGATTAACGGTATCCCCCTGCTTACGCTCACAGAGACTGGTGTGGTCCCACGTGAAGGGAATGATGTTCGCCTCGAACTCGCAATCCGAAACGGCCGACACCGTGAGGCTGATGCCATCGATAGCAATCGAGCCCTTCTCAATGATGCCTGAAGCAATGGCGGCGTCACACTCAACGGCAACAATCCGATCGCGTCCTGCCGGCCGAATTCCCGAAATCGTTCCTATTGCATCCACATGCCCGGTGACAATATGGCCACCAAGCCGATCACCCAGTCTCAATGCACGCTCCAAGTTGAGAACCGCGCCAACAGCTTTGTTGCTAAGATTTGTTCGCTGCAGCGTTTCGTCAAGCACATCGCAACTGAACGAGGTGTCCTCATATCCGGTGACGGTCAGGCATGCCCCCTGTACAGCCACGCTTTCACCCAACTCAAGCGGCGTCTCCCACTCGGGACACCCAATCACCAGGGAAGCTCCGCCATGTGATCGTTCAAACCGGAGCAACTCCCCCACCGCCGAAACTAATCCTGTGAACATAGAACTACCTCACTATACCGGTATCGCACGAATCCAGATATCATGGCCAAGGGTGCGGGACTCAAGGAACTTCAACTCCGGTCCCCCTGCTAGACGCCACCCATTCCCCCCAATCACGGGCGATCCCGTCCCACCAAGGAACTTCGGAGCCACAAAGAACTCGAAAGCATCTACAAGCCCATCCTTCACAAGCTGCGCAGCCAACACTCCCCCACCCTCGCACAGAACATGAAGCACATCAGCATCCCCGAGCTTTCGCATCAGAAGCGGCAGGTTGACACGGCGCCCTCGCCCGGCACGCCAGACAGTCGCGCCCGCAGATTCGTACGCCTGCGCGCGCTTGGCGGCGCAATGGCTCGTCGTTGCCACAATAGTGTTTTTGCTCTGCCCGTCTGTGAACACCTGGAGCCCGGGTGATACGCGTCCTCGAGAATCGACGACAACACGCTTCGGGTTACGAGACGCCACCTTCGACCAACACAAGGAGGGGTCATCGGCGACAGCTGTGCCGCTACCCACCATGATAGCATCCACGCGCTTGCGCAGCCGCTGCACTTCGCGGCGGGCATCCGGCCCTGTGATCCAGCGAGACGTCCCTCGGCTGTCGGCTATGCGCCCATCAAGCGTCATCCCCATCTTCAGCGTCACGTAAGGCAGCCCCGTTGTAATCCACTTCGCAAACGGTGCAAGAAGCTGTGTTCCCTCGTCCCTGCAGATGCCGGACACGACCTTGATCCCGGCAGCCCGAAGCTGACGCAGCCCGCGCCCACAGTGTTCAGGATTTGGATCCTGAACAGACACGACGACCTCGGCAACTCCGCACTTCTTTATCAGCTCCGTGCAGGGCGGCGTCCGCCCCTGCGTCGAACACGGCTCAAGCGTGACGTAGACAGTGGAGCCGGACGCACGGGACCCAAGCGAGTCAAGCGCTTCGACCTCAGCATGCGGGAGGCCTGCCCGGTGATGGTACCCCTCGCCAATGACGCGACCGCGTTTGACGACCACGGCACCCACCGGTGGATTCGGGTGCGTGCGGCCTTCGCCACGACGAGCAAGCCTCAGCGCATGCCGCATCCAGCGCTCGTGCGTTGCTGTCTGGCTCGCTGCCACAGCCTACTCCTTCGTCCGCAGATCCTTAAGGGCTCTATCCAGAATCCCGTTCACGAACTTGCCTGATTCCGTGCTGCTGAAGTACTTCGCGACATCAATAGCTTCATTCAGGATCACCGCGGAAGGTACGTCCTCGCAGAACATAAGCTCGTACAAGGCGATACGCAGAACGTTGCGGTCGACGACGCCCATGCGGCGGATCTTCCAATGATCGGCATACTTTTCGATGCACGCGTCAATATTCAACCGATGCTCAACAACCCCGCGGACGATGCTCTCGGCAAAAGCCTGTGTACGGGGATCGTTCTCCGCATGGACTTCAAAGAAGTCCCCGAGGACGACGTCAAGATCTTCACGGGTGTTGAGATCCAGACCAAAGATGATCTGCAGTGCCCATTCCCTGCCATCACGGCGAGTTGCCATAGGATATCCTCAATCAGTCAAGTACGGTGAAAAGGTTCGCCATCTCGATCGCAGCCAGGGCCGCGTTCCACCCTTTGTTACCAGCCTTGGTACCGCAACGTTCAATAGCCTGCTCAAGGTTGCCGGCGCACACAACACCATTTACCACAGGCATACCCGTCTGCATGGCCAGTGACGAAAGCGCCTTCGATACCTGTGTGTTGATCAGGTCCGCATGCGGGGTAGCCCCCTGGACAACCGCGCCAAGCGCAACCACGGCATCACAGGTCTTGCCGGACGCAAGCTTCTGTGCCGCCTGCGGGACCTCATTTGCCCCCGGAACCCACACAACAGTAATATCCTCGTCACTGCCGCCGTGCCGTATCACACAGTCAATCGCGCCACTCACGAGCTGTTTCGTCAGGAAATCATTGAAACGGCTAACCACAATACCGAACCGCTTCCCCTCAGCACTCAGATCTACCGATACTTCATTCACTGCCATAACCAACCTCCCATTTCAGTCTTTCAGCTTCTCAGTCTCTCAGCTTTTCAGTTTTTCAGCTTTTTCCCTAGAGCATATGCCCCAGTTTTGTCTTCTTTGTCTCAAGATATCGCTCATTATGCTCGCCCTTCCCACAGACCAACGGCACACGTTCCGCGATCTCAAGGCCATAGCCTTCCAATCCCACCACTTTGCGGGGATTGTTCGTCAGCAATCGAATTCGGTTCAAGCCGAGGTCGGAGAGAATCTGCGCCCCGACCCCGTAATCCCTGAGGTCCGCATCAAAGCCGAGTTCCTCGTTAGCCTCTACCGTGTCGAGCCCGTCATCTTGAAGAGCGTACGCATGAATTTTGTTGGCCAAGCCTATGCCGCGTCCCTCTTGACGCATATACAGGATGACGCCACTCCCCTCTGCACCGACCATCTCCATCGCGCGATGCAGTTGATGTCCGCAGTCACAGCGCATGGAGTGAAAGACATCCCCCGTCAGGCACTCACTGTGTACGCGGACCAAGGCTGATTCCTGGGCCTCAGGTTGCCCCAGAACCAGGGCGACGTGGTGATCTCCCTCAACCAGGGATTCGTAGAGTTTGAGCTGAAAGATGCCGAATTCCGTTGGAAACTTAATGGACCGGACAAACTGGACCTGCTGCTCCGTACAACGGCGGTACGCAATAAGGTCTGCGATCGAGGCAATCTTCAAGCCGTGCTCGCGCGCCAGTGTAACAAGATCGGGGAGACGAGCCATGCTGCCGTCATCATGCAACACCTCGCAGATCACCCCGGCTGGCGCAAGCCCTGCCATGCGAGCAAGATCAACGGCCGCTTCGGTGTGGCCCGCACGATGCAGAACACCACCCTTGACTGCTCTCAGCGGAAACGTATGCCCAGGCGAAACAAAATCGTCCTCAGAACTCGAGGGGTCGACAAGCTTCTCAACCGTGAGCGACCGGTCGTGCGCGCTGATCCCCGTTGTCGTCCCGTTCTTGGCGTCAACAGACTCCATGAATGCAGTTCCGAAGCCATCCCCGTCGCCACGCACTGACATCGGCGATAGGTTCAGTGCTTGGAGACGCTCCTGTTCCAACGCAACGCAGATAAGGCCGCGCCCAAACTTCGTCATGAAGTTGATGGCGTCATCCGAGATCTTCTCCGCCGCAACGATGAGATCACCTTCGTTCTCACGCTTCTCATCATCGGTAACAATAATCATCTCCCCCCGCTTCACGGCGGCGAGCACATCGTCGATTGGATCGAATGACATCCTACATTTCCCTTGGCAATCTGACCTCGGGAAAGATCATGGCGGAAGGGATACAGGATCGGCGCCGATAGCGGCGCGACGCGGTACGGGTAGATACACCCGTGCCGCATACGTCCTCTCCCATCCAGACTTTGGGGCTCCCACCCCATTACTGTCGGTTACGGAATTTCACCGTACCAGTCCCGCTATCGCGGGAGTCGCGGACTATAACCGCCGGTCAGGCTTCTTCCGGCCCCAGGCCGGAACCACCTTGTCCCGAAGACAATCGTTATTGTGATTTACTGACGCCCCAAGTGAGACATCGATGGCATTCTTGCTGAAACGCCCTGCGGGCACAAGCACGAATTCAGCAAGCTACCGCCGGCTATTCACGAGCCGTGCAGAGACGTATCCCCACACTATGCCGGCAACCATCCCCACACCGTGGGCGCCGTTTGCAATGGCCCCCATCCTGCCCGATAGACACAGGAAGAACCAGATTGCCATCATGATGATGGTCTGGCTATGCACGAAGAGCCCCGACGTCAGGTCGAATCGGCCACGCATCCAGATATAGCCGAGGAGTCCAAATACCACACCGGACATCCCCCCAAACGCAGGGCCGCTCAGAGCGAACTCTCCCAGATTAGAGAGCAATGCCAGAACGAGCACCTTAGTCAGAATCCCCCGTCGTCCCTGTGCCTTTTCCAGCATCTGTCCCAGCTCCCGCAGCCACAGCATATTGAAAAGGATGTGCAGGAGCCCGAAAGGCGGCAGCAGGATGGATGCATGGATGAATATGGGAGTGATCAGTCGCCACACCTGGCCCCGTTGAATCTCAGGCAGAGACTCGTCGAACTCGTACGCGACCTCCCCCAACTCGTAGCTCGTGATGGATAGCCACTGCGTCAGTTGCGATCCCGACCCCAGGCCTCCCAGGATGGTTACCGTGATGCTGATGACGATTAGAACAAACGTAACCGGCGCAGATGAAAGAAGCGACCGCCGCATGATTCGCTTGCGATCATAGACCTTCTTCTCGAAGGCAGCTTTGTCGGCTGATTCCTTCTTGCGCCTCTCTTCAGCGGCCTGCACGGCCTCGCGATATCGCCCCGCATCAGGGTCGGCAAGAAACGCCTCTAGCTCCTGCTTCGCGAGGTCGAGCTGCTCCTCGTCGTGAACCCAGATATCCCAACCACCGGAAGCCCCCGACTCCACGTCGTTGTCGATGCTCTTCGCGTAGAGATAGTCCGAGAGTCGTGTTGCCGACGGGTTGTCATCTATGTGTCCAATCTTCCGCATACAGGAACTCTACGTCACCGTACCTCACGACGGCAATGTTAAAGGGTTGACTCCCACGCAACTCTGGGTATTATACGGCCTGATTTTGCAGCAAACCGCTGCGATGCGGGTGTAGTTCAATGGTAGAACTTCAGCCTTCCAAGCTGACTATAGGGGTTCGATTCCCCTCACCCGCTCCACATCCCTACTGGTCCGTGACCCGCAGGTTAGGTGAAGCGTCGCACAGATCCGCGTCCCCTCCCCATCGGCCCAACCCAAAACCAGCCACCGCGGCAATCATGGCCGCATTGTCACCGCAGTACTTAGCCTCCGCGAGCAAAAGCCTCTTGCCGTGACGCGCCGCGTAGTCAGTCAGTTGGGCCCGAAGGCGGCTGTTCAGCGAAACACCACCGCCAACGACCAGCGTCTCTATACCATGCATCGCCTTCGCCGTCCTCTTGAGCAAGGAATCTACGATCGCCTCCTGATAGCTCGCCACAATGTTGACCAGCCTTTCGCGGTCGTCTTCGGCCACCGGGTTGTCCTTCAAGTAGTAAAGCAAAGCCGTCTTGAGGCCGCTGTAACTGAAGCAGAGATCGGAATCCATACCATCGATGAATCCTCGCTCGCGTTTCGCCCTCCCACGCGGAAAGACGAAGAACCGCGGGTCGCCCTCCTTGCCGAGTTTGTCCATGATCGGGCCTCCCGGGTATCCCAGCCCCAGAAGATTCGCGCCCTTGTCAAAGGCTTCACCAGCAGCATCGTCAATCGTCTGGCCGAGTAACGTGCAGTCGCCAAGGCCATCGACACGTACCAGGCAGGTATGACCACCAGACACCACAAGCGAAAGAAACGGAAAGACCTCTGATGGGGTCGGTGCGCCCGCAGACAGAAATGGAGAGAAGATGTGCCCCTGTAAGTGATTCACGCAGCACAGCGGGCGTCCCAGCCGCAAGGCCAGCGACTTCGCCGTTGATAGTCCAACCAACAGAGAACTGGCAAGGCCGGGCCCATAGGTTACTGCGACGGCATCAATGTCGCCCCAATCCAGCTCCGCGCGCTTGAGGGCCTCCTCGATGACGGCGGGCAGAACCTGGACATGGGCACGACACGCGATCTCGGGAACCACGCCGCCATAAGGTCCGTGTAGTTCAATCTGCGTGGAGACCACATTCGTCACGACCTCACACGGTTTTCGAATCACCGCTGCCGAGGTCTCATCACACGAAGTTTCTATTCCCAGTATGTTCAACGTCTCCACTCTCCGATTCTACAGTTTCGGCCCCTCAGCTTCTCAGCCCTTCAGTCTTTCAGAATTTCAGCCTTTCAGAATTTCAGCCTTTTCCCCTACTTCCTCTGCTCGAAAATCATGACGGCCTGGAGCAGATCGACGGCACGCTCCAGCGGCCGGTCGATGACATCTGCGTATTCCTCCTTCTCCTCGTCACGATACACATCGGGAGTCTCGAGATGTGCGCGGCGGATCTGGACTCTGCGCCACTCCTCACGCTCAAGGTAAACGGGCACGTCGGGGTCAATGCCGATTTCATGGATCAGGCGGCCACTTGGCGTGTAGTAATGCGCCGTCGTCAGGCGGATCGCCGATTC
>CAZCDU010000003.1:10141-24105 GCA_964497125.1 uncultured Victivallales bacterium
TGCTTTAGAAGCCCACCGGGATTGCTGCGCAAGTCCAGCACAAGCGCGCGCATGCCCTCATCCTTGAGTCGCTCAAGCTCGCCATGAAGGAGACGAGTCGTCGGCTCAGCAAACTGAGTGATCCGCACATAGGCAACACCATCACGAATGAGCCGTCCTCCCTTCACACTCGGAACCTCAATCACGTCCCGCACAATCTCGACCTCGTGTGGCTCAGGATCATCCTCGCTAAGCACCGAAATCGTAATCTTCTCTCCCTTTGGGCCACGCAACTTCGTCACGGCCTCACGTAACGTGATGCCCATCGTCCGCTCACCTTCGATCTTGACGATCTTGTCACCGGATTGAAGACCGGCACGAAAACCGGGAGTGTCTTCGATAGGAGCGATTACGGTTAGAATACCATCCCGAAGACCTATATGAATACCGATGCCACCATACTCCCCTTGCGTGTCTTCTCGCATGTCCTTGTACTCATCGGCATCCATGAACACACTGTGCGGATCCAGTGACTGCAGCAACCCGCGAAGCGCTCCTGCCATCAGCTCCTCATAGCTTCGCTCCTCAACGTAGTGTTTCTTCACTTGGAGCAACATCTCCGTGAGCAGTTCCATCTGCACATAAGCACTCTCGGCACTGTCGGCATCATTCGTCTCGGCCGCCTGTACGCGGCCCACCACCAGGCAGCTACCAAGCACTAGCGCACATAGCCATCGCCAATAACTGGATTTCATCAAACATCCTCTCTGGTAATTCGTTTCGCGCTTCACGATTCAGGGAGATTAGTACCAGATCCCACTAATCCTTACAATGCCCACGACAGGCTCTACCCCAAATCGTCAGCGAATACAGACGAAACTCTCCCCGTAGCTGGATTCGTGAGAATTCAGCCCCCTGTAGCTGGATTCGTGAGAATTCAGACCCGCGCAGCTATTCCCCGTCACTAACCGGCTTGACCTTCAACCTCCGTCGCATCGCCCACACGCTTCCGATCAACACGACATACCATGCGATTACGGCCCAGAGCGGGATGCGAGCGACTTCCATCCACCCAAACCGAATTCGCTCCAGCCCCTTCATCCCCCCCACCAGGAGGCGGACGAAACACCAGTTGGCGTGGTTGAAAACAGTACTCAGCCACCCCGCGACAAGCCCTGCCGTCAGCGACAGGCACCCCGTCACGAGAATGAGGAATGCCATAGGCAAGGCAACGAAATTCCCCAGGAGCGCGACCGGCGAGAATCGGCCGAAGAAGTGGAGCGACAGAGGCATTGAGGTCAGCCATGCAGCCAGGGATACTGAGAACATGCGGACCACAAGCTTCACGCCATGGCGTTGCCAGCTTCCCTCCTCCTGGTCTGGCAGCACAAACGGGTCCCGCTGCCACCCCGACGCCAGCAGTGCATCAAAGATGGGCACGATGGCCATGATGCCTGCGACGACAACGAATGAATACAAGAACCCCATATCCATGAGTTGCGTGGGTTGCCACAGCAGAATAACCGTCGCTGCGAGCGAGAACGCTGTCACAGCATCTGCTCGTCTTCCCACCAAGGGGGCCAGCAGATAGGCAACCGCCATCACGCTGGCCCTGATCGCACTGGCTCTCGCTCCTGTCACGCATGTATAGGTGAAAATCAACGGCCCAAGCGCCAGCACCCAGGCTGTTCTGGGCAGGCGCAATGCGCCCAGCACAAAGACAATTATGGTGCAGAGAATCCCAACGTGGAGGCCAGATATAGCAAACACATGCATGGTTCCCGTGTGCATGAAGCAGTTCCGCACATCCCGCGGGAGCCGTGCCCTGTATCCCAACAGTAGCGCATTCACGACGCCACCTACCTCTGGATACTCCTCAATGCCGGACATGAGTCGCTCCGATGCCACCCGCCTCGCGTCAAAACACCAGGCGACAAAACCAGACCTGGTCCTGCAGACACGCGAAGAATCACGCAGACCAGTGATGAGCGTGTAGCGACTTCGTCTTGAACGCTCACCACTACGGGCACGACTAAGCCGGCCGGAGAATCGCCACGTTTCACCATAGACTGGTGGATAGCTCGGGCGACCGTACATCACGACACGAATGTCGTCTGCAGCACGGTGCTCTCGCCCGTCAATCGTCACATGCGCAACACGCACGGAGAAACGGACCTTATCGCTGCCGACCTCATTGGGTACCTCGACGATATCAGAGATAACGCGGCCGACAACAAGAACACGATCCTCGCGCTCGCCCTCTTGCGCCATCAGAACCGCCTGAAGGGACATATCCCCTGTGCTTGATGCGTGGAACCATGTGCCGAATACAATCAGGCCATATAGGCAGCACTGCGCCCATACATCAGCACGAAGGAAGTGCGCAAGGAGGCAAGCACCGGCAAACACGCCACACCCCAACAGAGCAGCTCCGGAGGCTCCCCACCTCAATCCTAACCACGTACCGAGAGCAACCGAGACAGCAATTCCAACCAACGGGCGACGCATCATGCGCCTGACCATAGCCAACCAGCGCATTTTGTGCAAGCAGCCACTGCAATAAGTGTGTAATCACCCCCAACAATTGGCGACCGCAGTCTGAATTCTCACGAATCCAGCGATAGAGAGTAGGACGTAGCTGGATTCGTGAGACTTCAGCGTACCTACTCGAAATGGCATTCGATGATGCGGGAGACGTACGGCAGGTTGACAAGCTTAAGAAGCACGCCGCGGTAGTTGGGTTGGTGAGTAGAGCCGATACAGAGGCACTGGCCTTTCCCGGCGCCTATTCTCCCGGGGGAACCGGCCATAAACTGAACAGTCGGATCAATGGACTTCACCTCGGCTAGACAGGCCTCGGTATGGGGAATGCAGAATTCGTACGAGAGCGCGACTTTGCCGTCGGCGGGGCCGCGCAAACCAGCCGCGTCAAGCTGTGCCATGTTGAATTCTATCTTCTGTAGATTGACATCGACCGGCGAATCCGTTCTGAGCATACATGACGTTAGCACAGGCAGGCATAACACCATCATGGCGGCAAGTCGTCTTGCATTACGGTGTGCAGCTATCATGTGAGGCCTCGGACTGGAGTTCCCGCATCAGAAATCGTCAACGAAGTCCGTGAGTTTCCCATCGTCGAGAGCGTCACTCAGCGGCGCGACCATGGCGATGCTCAGCCGGCTCTTACGGAAGAACGTTGTGGCGAGTTTCTGTATACCTTCGACGGTCACGGCTTCCACGGCCCGAATACTCTCCTCGGGATCAATGACACGTCCACGCGAAATCACGTTCTCACCAATCCACATCATCTGGTTCGATGTGCTTTCCAATCCAAGACGTAACTGCCCGATCGCATAGTCCTTGGCTCTCGTGAGCTCACTCGCAGAAATCGGACGCGCCCGAAACCGGTCCAGCTCTTTCAGAATCAGCTTGAGAGCCTTGTCTGCCCGACGACGGTCGAGACCGGCCGTAATGCTCATGAGCCCGCTGTCAGCGTACAGGTGGCAGCCGGAGTGAATCGAGTACGCCAGGCCGTGCCGTTCGCGAACAACCTGGAAGAGCCGTGAACTCATGTTCTCTCCCAGCACGATATTCAGTAGCTTGAGTGCGTGCCGACGCCGATCCATGCGCCCGAACAAGCGCACGCCCATCGCGACGTGAATTTGCTCAATATCCTTCCCGGCAACAGCCACCTTCTTGCGTTTGACATCCCCCGTGTAGCGGACCGAACGCGGCATGGGATGCTTCTTCAGGCCTGCCATCAACTCGGCGACCTGCGCGACACATTCAGCGTGATCAACTCGACCGGCAATAGCCACTACTGTGTTGGCCGGTATGTACTTCGTCTCTTTGTAGTGGCGCAGGTCACTCTCACACATACCACGGATGCTCTTTTCGCTTCCGATGATGGGCCGACCAAGCGGATGCTGCGGCCACACGGCTGCCTCAAGCATTTCGGACACGAGGTGATGCGGTTGGTCCTGGTACATCATCATCTCTTCAAGGATCACCTGTCGTTCCTTGTCGATATCACCGGCATCCAGCTTGGGATTCAAGACCATATCAGCCAAGACGTCCAGAGTGGTTGTCAGATGGTCGAAACCAACACGCGCGTAGTAGCAAGTGCTCTCTTCCTGGGTAAATGCATTGAGGTAGCCCCCCTTACCCTCGATGGCGCGAGTAATATCCAATGGAGAGCGCGTTGCAGTTCCCTTGAACAGCAGGTGTTCAAGAAAATGGCTCGCGCCTCCCATGGTCTTCGACTCGTGGCGCGATCCCACGCCAACCCAGACACCAACAGTGGCGCTCTGCACATGAGGCAAGGTAGACGTTACGACCCGGATGCCGTTCGCAAGCTTGGTTTCGTTAACATTCTCAATCATAGCCGGCACTCCAAAGAGCTGGTTCGTGCTCCAAATGTCGGGCGCAGCCCAGAACAAATCTCGATTCTCAGCTTCTCAGCTTTTCTCTGCGGCGACTTTCATCTGGTGGAGCGTGGTCGTCTCCTCGTAAAGGGCCTTGCCCACAATGGCACCATAGAGATTGGCGTGGCCCAGCGCGGTTAGCGCACGGACGTCATCCGGAGTGGTAACGCCGCCAGAGGCAATCACATTGCAGGAGACGGCCTGGCAGATTTCGTCCATCGCGGGGACATTCGTGCCGACCATCATGCCGTCGGTTGCGGTGTCTGTAATGATCAGTGTCTTCACACCAACGGCATCCGCCTTCCGAGCAAGATCAACCGCCAGCATATCCGTTGTCTCGACCCACCCCTTCACCTGCACGCGTCCGTCACGTGCATCAATGCCTACCGCCACATGATCCCCAAAGGCCGCCACGGTTGAGGCCAGGGAATCCGGGTCGGCGAAAGCACGCGTACCAATGATGGCACGATCAACTCCCGCATCGATGAGCCGGCGAATGTCATCATCCGTCCGAAGCCCCCCGCCGACCTCTACCGGAATCGGAATCGCAGCCGTGATGCGCGAGATCACATCGAGATGTGCCGGGGCACCATTGAATGCGCCGTCCAGGTCGACGACGTGCAGGTATTCGCCTCCCTCATCAACCCAGTGTTTCGCCATATCCACAGGATCATCCGAGTAAATCGTCGCATCGTCAGCACGCCCTTGTCGCAAGCGCACACAATGCCCGTCTTTTAAGTCAATCGCCGGTAGAATAATCATGGAGTTCTCCATAGGTTAGAGTCGTTGCAGGTTGCAGTCGTTCAGTCCTGTCGTCATCTCAGGTATTCTCGTCCACTCTCTCAATCGTTGAACGTGCAACGTGTAACGATTGAAACGACTGAAACGAATCAATTTCCTATCCGCCCCTTGCTGGACGGCACGCCTGCATCACGCGGGTCAGCTTCGCAGGCCATCCGCATCGCGCGCGCCAGACCCTTGAATACAGACTCGTAAGCGTGATGTGCTTCCTGCCCCAGGATCTGATCAATATGCAGGTTCATGCGCGTCTGGACGACAAACGCCTGGAAGAAATCATCGAACAGAGCCAGTTCGAAATCCAGGAGCTTGCGCTTCTTGCAGGCCATCTGCTTAACAAGATAGGGGCGACCGCCCAGGTCCACGACAACTCGGCTCAAGGATTCATCCATGGGGATGTAGCTCCACCCATACCGGCGGATGCCCTTCCTGTCTCCAAGTGCCTTGTCAATGGCCGTCCCAAGCGCCAGGCCAATGTCCTCAACAGTGTGGTGATAGTCGACATCAAGGTCGCCCGTTGCCTTAAGCTTCAGGTCGATTAGCGAATGCCGCGAGAAAAGCTCAAGCATGTGGTTCAAAAACGGCAATCCGGTCTCAACGGAATAGGCTCCCGTCCCATCTAGATTCACGTTTATGCTGATCTGCGTCTCACGCGTATTCCGCCTGACGCCACCCGTTCGTTTCTTCTTCATGGTTGCTCATCCTCTAGAATGCCACGCACTGCCTCCAGTAGCGCGGCTACTTCGTTATCCGTTCCAATCGTTATGCGCACGTATTGCCCCGTCAGCTCCCCCGGGAAATAGCGAATCAGAATGCCCTTTTCTCGTAGCCGTTCAAACAGGACTGCCGCCGAGATCAATTCGGGAGGCTCCGTCCAAAGAAAGTTGGCCTGCGATGGGCAAACGCGGAAGCCCAAGTCGGCTAGAGCTCTTGTCAGGCTTTCGCGCGTAGCCCTGATCCGGCTCACGTTGCCGCGCATGTACCCCAAGTCGTTGAGTGCGGCCAGCCCCAATACCTGCGCCACGAGATCAAGGTTATACGAGTCCTTGATCTTCATCAGCGCATCGATCAGGACCTCCGAACCGACGACGTAGCCAACGCGAAGCGCAGCCAACGAGAATGACTTCGACAACGTTCGCATCGTAAGCACATTGTCGTACTTCAGAGCGAGGTCCATGCAGTTCTCATCTGAGAAATCGACATAGGCCTCGTCCAGCAGGACCACACCCCTAAAGGCGGCACAGAAAGCGTCAATGTCATCCTTGGGGAAGAGCATGCTTGTCGGGGCATTCGGATTCGTTAGAAAGAAGAGCGAACTGTGGTCCGGAGGTGGCGTCTGCCATCCCAGGGATGCATCCAAGACCACGGGACGTTGCTCCACGTCACGAATCTCCGTCAGAACCGGATACAGAGAATAGGACGGATCGAAATAGCCGACACTGCCATCATTCTCAACGAAGGCCCGAGTACAGAGCGCCAGAATCTCATCCGACCCGTTTCCAACGAAGACGTTCTCGACCCGACAACCATGAATCTCGGCGATCCGTTCCCGCAGCTCTGCAGAAACAGGATTCGGATAACGACGGAGCACCTCACCATCTATACCGGCAAGCGCCTCTACAACGCGCGGAGATGGCGGATATGGGTTTTCGTTCGTGTTCAGTTTCACGATACGCTGTCCCTGTGGCTGTTCGCCGGGGACATACCCACTCAATCCGCGCACAGATTCTCTGATTAGTTCAGAACTCACACTACCCTCACCACTACTCAAAGCGAATGCTCGCCGAACGCGCGTGCGCGTCAAGCCCCTCAACACGACCAAAGGCCTCGATCACATGCAGTACGTCCTTGAGATCATTCTTGGTGAACCCGATAAAGCTACTGCGACGTCGGAAATCGTCCACGGTAAGCCCCGCGAACATGGCTGCCGCCCCACCTGTTGGAAGTACGTGACTCGGGCCGGCTGCGAAATCCCCTGCCGACTCCGGCGTCCAGGCCCCAAGGAAGACGGCACCGGCACATCGCACCTGCTTCAGCCACTTCTTCGGTTGCCGTACCATCAGCTCAAGATGTTCAGGCGCAAAACGGTTGCACAGCTCGATGCCGGCGCTTAGGTCAGCCACCTTGACGAGCATGATGCCACCACGTGCCGCGACACGCTTTATCGCCTCCTGACGCTGGAGCGTGGCCGTGTGTTCCTCGAGAGCAACCTTCACGGCATCGAGGACCGCCTGCGACGGTGTTACCAGGAGCGCCTTTTCCCATCCCGTCCCGTGTTCTGCCTGTGAGAGCAGATCCATTGCGACATGAGACGGGTTCGCCTGCTCGTCGGCCAGCACCGCAATCTCACTGGGACCGGCCACAAGATCAAGAGCCACATCGCCATATACCTGGCGCTTGGCCGCCGTCACATAGGCTCCGCCGGGACCGACGATCTTTTGGACCTTCTTCACCCGTCGCGTTCCATAGGCCATCATGCCGATAGAGTGGATTCCGCCAACACGGTAGATCTCCGTGGCGCCCGCAAGGTCAATGGCGAAGAGCACATAGGGGTTCACGACGCCATCCGCACCACACGGCGTGCAGGCCACGATCTCCGGAACACCGGCAACTTTGGCGATGGTGGCCGTCATCAAGGCAGTCGAGGCCAGCGGCGCCTCACCCGCGGGCACATACACACCCACACGATCAAACGGCGAGAAGGTCTCGCCCAGGACGCCGCCCTTTGGACAGGGCATTTGCCAATCGGGCTTCATACCGGCCTTCGCAAACGCAGCAACGCGCTTGCGGGCCTCTCGCGCCGCCTTCCTGAACGCAGGATCAACGGACTTCTTTGCCGCTGCGATCTCGTCCGGCGAGACACGCATCGCCTTCGGACTCAACGACACGCCATCAAAACGTTCTGCATACTCCACAACGGCCGCATCACCACGCTGCCGCACATCGGCCAGAATATCGCGAGCCGCTGCTTCGGCCTTATCATCAAAAGCGGGCCGCGACAGGAATCCGTCCACGGTTCGATTCCGCGCATCCTGTGACCACTCGGCTGTTCTAATCTTCATCACTATCTCCAACTGCAGCACGGGGTGAATAGCTCACCAGAACCGTACCACGTCCACTTGCTTTAGCGCCCCGCCACACATCGGGGCGTGACAATGTTCGTATCACCGCGCGATCAATGGCCGCATCGCCGCAGCTCTCCTCCAGAAAGACGTTCTCCGGACGACCATCATCTGTGATCGTAAGCGAAAGTTCAACCTCCCAAGCACGACCCATGGTAAAAAGTACAGCTTCATCGGTCTTACGCCACTGGGGTTCCACGCCACCCAACCCAGCCGAAACAACAACCGCAACGGATGACCGGGGGTCCCCCGTCGGGCCCCGCCATGGCCCGTGCAGACTGGGTGCACGCGCGCTACTGATCTCGCGTGCCGCTTCGGCAGCCAGTGCCACAACGTTCCCCCTGGGGCTCATCGATTCTCCATTATCAGGACGAGCAAGCAGATGCGAAGGACCTTCCACATCATATTCTACGCCGGTGGCCTCATCCGCATCCGCTACGAGTGGAGCAAACGACACTGGAGACGGCAACGCAATCAGGTCTGGCCGCTTATGCCAGTCGCGCATGCTCACAGAACCATCTCGTGCAACAAGCAAGCCGATCCGCCGCGGGATCCGGTCTGAATCCACGACCGGTAATTCCGGCCATAGGGCCCATAGTCCTACCCAGGCGAACGCGATACAAAGCGTCGGATATCCAACCCACCCTTGCGCAACACGCTTCCTGATATCGTCTGGTCCCGTCGTACGATCACTCATCGTTCAAGCTCGTCCCCATATTCACGCGCTCGACCCCCACCCCACGTGCCATCTGGACCAGGCGCGACACCGTGCCGTGGGAAACCGATTTGTCCGCATATAGCGTCAGTGCTGTATCGGCACTGCCTTTACGGTAATCGGCCAACGCAACTTCCAGAGCATCCATCCGAAGCTCATCCTCTACGGCATACGGCTCGTCATCAAAGAACACGATCTCGCTTCGCCCCTCTGGTCGCTCAAGCGCCACGACAACGGCAATCATCCCCGTCTCAACCCCCTCCTCGAACGTTGCTTCGGGCAACTCAACAACCAAACCGGGCTGCAGGACGAGTCGGGATTCAGCAAAGCAGAAGAACAGCAGCATCAGCACCAAGTCCAGCCATGGCGACATACTGACAAGACCGCTCCGAATCCGGGTCTTCGGCACAAAACGAGTCCGAAGTTCACTGGCCGTCCAACCACTTGTTTTCCGGTTATCCTTCATCGCTACTCGTTCCCATTCGAGCCGCGTTCGCCTGTCAGGAACGAAAGGATCTCGGCACGGGCATGCTCCATATCCAGAACGATACGATCAATCTTGATCACCAGCATGTTGAAAGCGGCGTAGCACGGGATCGCCACACTCAATCCCGCTGCCGTTGTGCTCAAGGCCAGCAGGATGCTATCCATCAGGTCAACGGAGTCTACGAGCGGAGCCTGGGCTCGCATCGCCAGAAAGCCCTCCATCATCCCCAGGACGGTCCCCAACAACCCCAGCATGGGGGCAATCTGCGAGACCGTGGCAATCACCACGAGACGGCGTTCCATACGGGAAATCTCGGCCTCGCTCGCATCCTCCAGGGTCTGGGCCAGGTCGTCCTTCGACGAGAGCCGATGCTTGATTGCTGTCCGCACAAGATAGGCAACGGGGCCCGGTGTATCTTCGCAGATCGAGACCGCCTCCGTCACGTTGCCGCGATGCAGGATGTTGATAATCCCCTTCAGAAAGTCATCGGCCCGGATTCGTGCACGGTGCAAGCTGAGCGACCGCTCAATGAAGACACCGAAAGCCAGAACACCAAGTATGACGATGATCCAGATGACGGGGCCACCTAGTGTAAGTATGTCTAGGGATACCATGTATGTTCCTCCATCAGTAGAATAGCCACCAGTTCTCCGACTTGACGGCTTTGATACGAGCACTCGCCTCTGCTGACACGGCAACATCGGCCTCCACGATGCGATCAAGAATGCGGACCAATTGGCGCCAGTCCTGCTTCTCTGTGACGAGGTCGGCAGCACCGAGCGAGGCCCGTGTGAACCAGATCTTCGCCGATTCTGAGATGGGCTCTTTGCGGCTCTTCACGAGCAGAAAAGGCACCATGACTTTGGCGTAGTAGTGGTCCAGAGCCTCCTCCTCACGACCCAGCTTCTCCAGGCATCGCCCCACCTTGTACTCAGCCTGCCAGACATGCTCAATTCGCGCGTGCGGGCTCTGCGTCACTACGCGGTAGGAGCGTATGGCCTCTTCATATCGAGCAGGATCATCTGCACCCAGCGTGAACTGGCAGTCACCTTTACGCCCCCACGCCAATGGCACCGTCTCGCTGCTGGGGAAGTTGATGATCACTTCTTCGAATACCAGGATAGCACCTGAGAACTTCCCTAACTCACACATGGCATCAGCCTGGTGAAACCGTGACTCGGCAAGGCGGCTACTCTTGGGGTAATCCTTCGCAAGTTGACCGAACAGCTCAACCGCACGAACAAACTCCTTGCGCTTCGCGGCGGCCATTCCAGCGCGATAGAGCGCCTGGTCCGCAAGCGCATGGTCGGCAAACGCTTCGACAAAGGCGAGGAACTCCGTTTCCGCCTCTTCAAAAGCGCCCGTGTTGTAGGCAAACCGCCCCACCCAGAAGCGTACAACGGGTGTCCACTTCGAGTCGGGGTGCACCTCTAGAAACTCGCGACAACGGCTTAGCGCCTGCGCATCCCGCCCAAGACGATAGTGACACATCGCAAGCATAAAGAACGCATGGTCTACAACCTCGGCAGCAGGAAACTCCTTTACCAGTCGCTCGAAGTCCTCCAAAGCCGTGGGAGACCATTGCTGGTAGCGGGCCAAACCACGGCCATGCAGTGCGCGCGCAAAGATGGGATCACCCTCGTACGCTTTCATGACACGCTCGTAGGCCGCTTCTGCGCCCTTCCAATCCTTCTGCGCTTGATACAACTCGCCGATGTGCAAGAGAGCTTCGGCTGCATCCGCAGTACCCGCATACCGGCTGGCTACGGCTTCGAACTCCTTCTCGGCCTCATCGTATCGCTCAAGCGCAGCGAGACAGGCCCCCACTTGAAACATCGCGGTCGACGCGAGCGGAGTCTCGGGAAAAGCGGATAAGAAACGTTGGTAGAGTTCCAACGCCTGTTGATACTGAACATTCGCAAAGCGTGCGTCCCCTGCCTTGTACAGGCTCGTCATCTTTGCTTTTGGCTCGGTGAAAAGATCGGACGCCTTCTCGAAGGCTGTCGCCGCCTCTGCATACCGGGAGGCCCCCATAAAGGCCCAACCATGTCCCATGCGGGCCCGCGCATGGCCACCTGCGTTGGCGAACGCCTCGAGATACTGCTGGTAGACCTGGATCGCGTTCTCGTACTGCTCTACCTCCAGCAGAGCATCCCCCAGGCGAAGCTGAAGTTCGGCTGCCGTGACGGCATCCGGATTGCTCGTCACGTAGTCCTTGACCAGAGGAGTTGCATCGTCAATACGACCAGCATCAAGCAATACGTCACAGAGAGCATGAATAAGCTCCCGTTTCGTATCTGAGCTATGCGCGTCTTCAAGCGCGGTGGACAGCAAAGCCAAGGCACGATTTACATCCCCCGCCTGGGCGACCTCCCTTGATGCGGCCAACACCACCTTCACGCGCAGGTCAGCGGCGATATCGTCGCCCTCCAGAAGCGGAGCGAGCACGGCCAACCCCTGGTCACTCTCCCTCCCCTGCAGGTGTGCCTTCCCAATCCAGTACCGTGCTTCATTTGCAAGAGGCCCCGCCTTGGAATCCAACATGATCGGCTGGAGCACACTGATGGCTTCCTTCAGTTTCTCCTGGAAGATGAGTGCTTTTCCCCAATCCAATCGGTTCAAGCTTGCCTCACCGGACTCCGGGTAGCGCCGCGAAAATGTCTCGAAAGCCGCTACGGCTCCCTGCACGTTGCCACTCTTGATACTGGACAGGCCAAAGAGACGGAGGGCAGGACCGCCGAGGTCGCTCTTGGGCCAGGTGTTGTGAAACGGCTGCAGCAACGCGCTGGCTTCACCATATTGGGACTGGTGGTATAGCACCATTGCCCGCCAGTAAACATGTGCATCCTCGGCGACGTCATCTCCCATCGCCCAGCCGTCAAGCAGCGTCAACATCGCGTCGAACTTTTTCTGCGCCAGCAGGGCCTCCAACAGATATTCACGGGCTACCGCACTGTCCTCGGGAGAGAGGTCCTTTGTCTTAAGGTAGGTCGCGAAGGACTGCTCTGCCATTGAGGCAAAACCATCCTGAAGCGCAATGCGTCCTGCCGCCAACGGGTCATCCGCGGCTGCAGCTGGCGCAGCAGACACAAGGAATCCGGTCACGGAAACCATCAGTAAAAGGAATGCAAAACGGTTACGCATTAGCTCAACACTTCCTTCAAATACACTCCCGTATGCGACTCGGGGCATCCGGAAACCGCTTCAGGGGTACCGCTAGCCACAACGCGTCCCCCTGCGTCCCCACCCTCGGGACCAAGATCGATGATATGGTCAGCCGACTTCACTACATCCATGTTGTGCTCAATAACCACGACAGAATTCCCCGCATCCCGTAGTCGAACGAGCACTTGGAGAAGTCGCTGTGTATCTGCAAAATGCAGTCCTGTCGTCGGCTCATCGAGAAGATACAGCGTCCTTCCCGTGGCCACTTTGCTCAGCTCTGACGATAGTTTGACGCGCTGCGCTTCTCCGCCGGAAAGTGTAGTTGCCGACTGCCCCAATTGCAAGTACCCCAGCCCCACCTCAGCCAGCGTACGAAGCCTACGCGCCAGGGCCGGAATGTTCTCGAAGAACTCGAGAGCTTCATCCACGGTCATGGCCAGCACTTCGGCAATGTTCTTTCCCCCGTAGCGGACCTCGAGCGTCTCACGGTTATAGCGTTGACCACGGCAACGCTCGCAAGTCACATAGACGTCTGGCAGGAAGTGCATTTCCAGGCGTATGACACCATCGCCCTTACAGGTCTCGCATCGCCCCCCCTTGACATTGAAACTATAACGCCCGGGAGCATACCCCCTGACCTTCGAAGCCGGCGTTTCGGAGAAGAACTTGCGGATCAGCCCGAATGCCCCTGTGTAGGTGGCCGGATTACTTCGGGGCGTCCTGCCAATCGGCGACTGGTCAATCACCACGATCTTGTCTAAGTGCTCGGTCCCCGTCACTGACTTGTGCTTCCCGGGACGCTCTTTGGCCCCATGGAACTGCCGCGACAGCGCCTTTCGCAGGATGTCATCAACCAGTGTGCTCTTCCCACTCCCGGAAACCCCTGTCACACAGACGAGAAGTCCCAGTGGAACTTCGACATTAATATCCTTCAGATTGTTCGCAGCCGCGCCCTGGACACACAGCTTCGCTTTGCCTTGCGGCTTGCGCTTCGACGGCACGATCACCTCGGCTTCGCGCCTCAGGAACTTAGCCGTCAGTGAATCACCACTCTCGAGAAGCGTCTCAATGTCACCTTCGAAGACGACATGACCACCGGCGGCACCGGCACCGGGCCCCAGATCAATGATATGGTCAGCCTCACGGATCATCATCTCATCGTGCTCGACGACGGCGACCGTGTTGCCTCGATCCCGCAGTCCCTTGAGCATTCCGATCAATCGGGCATTATCCCTCACGTGAAGACCAATCGTCGGCTCATCCAGGACATACAG
>CAZCDU010000003.1:24205-127124 GCA_964497125.1 uncultured Victivallales bacterium
ACATCACTTACCGTGCAGGCGACGCTCTCAGGCTTCAGACGTTTGCCCTCGCAAGTCGGGCAAAGCTGACGGCTCATGCATCGCCGCAGCCGCTGCCGAACATATTCGCTGTCGGTTTCAACGTAGCGCCGCTCAAGGTTCGGAATCACACCCTCAAATGGTTTGCGGGTCTTGCGAGCAACCCCCTTGCGCCAGTAGGCAAAGTCGATCTCCGTCTTGCCTGATCCTTCCAGAAGAATCTTGCGGTGCGCAGGCTTCAGTTTTGAAAAGGGCGTATCGAGAGAGAACCCGTAGTGTTTCGCCACCCCCCGCAGGAGTCGCTTGTAGTGAATGATCAGGCTGCGGCTGCCGGAACGCCAAGCCGGAATCGCGCCTTTGTCAATCGAGAGGTCAGGATCAGGCACCAGCAGTCCAACATCAAACACCTGCCGGGTTCCAAGTCCCGCACACGTTGGGCATGCGCCATACGGGCTGTTAAACGAAAAACACCGCGGCGAAAGTGGCTCAAAACGGATATCACAATCCGTGCAGGACAACTTCTCCGAGAATGCATGCTCATCCCAGTCATTCCCCTCGCCCGCCACCAACGCGCACATGGAGCCGTCGCCCTCCTTGAGCGCCAGTTCAACCGAATCGGTAAGGCGGGCACGAATTCGCTTCGTGATCATCAGACGATCGACGACGACATCGATTGTGTGTGGCGATGTCTTGCTAAGTGCGGGAAGCTCCTCAAGGTCACAAATCGTACCGTCAATTCGCGCGCGAATGTAGCCCTGCCGCAGAATCTGGGCGAGCTCCTCCTTGTGCTCTCCCTTCATGTCCCGGATTCGCGGTGCCAGCAAAACAACCTTGGTCTTCAAGGGTAGCTTCAATAGCTGCTCGACGATGTCCTCAGCACTGTGGCGCTCCACGCGTTTTCCGCATTTCGGACAGTGCGGAACGCCAATGTGAGCGTACAACAGTCGGAGGTAATCGTGGACTTCTGTCGTCGTCGCCACAATCGAGCGCGGGTTCGATCCAGCGGTTCGCTGTTCAATCGCAATCGCAGGAGAAAGCCCTTCTATATGTTCAACAGCCGGCTTCTGCATCTGGTCAAGAAACTGGCGTGCATACGCGGACAGGCTCTCAACGTAACGACGCTGCCCCTCTGCGAATAGCGTATCGAACGCAAGCGACGATTTTCCAGAGCCGCTAAGCCCGGTGACGACCGTCAGCTTGTTGCGAGGGATCTCAACATCGATTCCCTTGAGATTGTGCTCTTTCGCACCAAAGATCTTAATTGCATCTGCCATGAGTATCAGTTCTTGAGGCTAGAGCGGTTTAAAACACTGTCATAACCGTTTCGCAAGCTCCCTTCGGGAAGCTCGCCCTACAACGGACTTTGTAGGACAGGCTTCCCCGGTATTCCGGGGAGCCTGTGCATGTGGCTACAGGTCCAGTTAAACCACCCCAGACTTATAGGTAGGGTGAAGCAGCCTGCCCGCCTCCCGTGGGTCCCTGCTGAGCCGCACGCGCTTCGCGTGCCGGCCCATAGGGCTGGAACGCCTCTTCATTTCAGCTTTCCCAATCTCAGCTTTCAGCTTTACTCATCACCCTGACGATGTGATTCCGCTTCTTGCCTGAACGCAACACCAGCAGGCTGTCATCAATGATATCCGACTCGCCGACCGTCTCGTCGATATCGGCAATGCGTCGGTTATTCATGTTCAAACCGCCGCTCTGAACCAGTCGCCTTGCCTCACCCCGACTCTTGCAGAGACCGGCATCGGCGGCAACGTTGATGACAGGCTGACCGCAGACTTGCTCGCGCGAAAGTTCAGTTGAAGGCACATCAGCAAACACGGCAAGTAGCTCATCCGCGTGGAGGCCATCCATGGCCTCGCCGTAGAGTACGGCCGTAGAACGCTGCGCCACCTCAAGTCCTGCTTCACCGTGAACGGTCCGCGTCATCTCTTCCGCCAGTCGAATCTGGGCCTCACGCTTCTCCGGGGCCTCCTTCAGACGTTCGGCGTAACTCTCGATCTCATCCAGAGACAGGAAGGTGAACACCTTCAGGAACCGGATGACGTCCGCATCGTCAGTCCGTACAAAGAACTGGTAGAAATCAAAGTACGAGGTCTTCGCGGGGTCCAGGTAGATCGCATTCCCCGCGCTCTTACCGAACTTCTGTCCACTACTGTCACAGATCAGGGGCATCGTCACGCCAAACGCCTCGTCATCACGCAACTTGTGAATCAGGTCCGTTCCAGCTGTGATGTTTCCCCACTGGTCGCTTCCCCCAAGCTGCACCGAGCAACCTTCGTCGTCCAGCAAACGCAAAAAATCGTATCCCTGCAGAAGCTGGTAGCTGAACTCCGTAAAGCTCATCCCCGATTCGCTCTCCAGGCGGCTACGCACACTATCCTTGTTCAGCATCGACCCCATCCTGAAGTGTTTGCCCACATCCCGCAGGAAATCGATGAACGTGAAGTCCGAGAACCAGTCATGGTTGTTGAGAATCTTGGCAGGAGCCGTGGGATGCTCGAAATCCAGGAACCGGGAGAGATTCTCACGAATACCCTCAAGGTTCATTGTCACCTGGTCGGGAGTCAGGAGCTGGCGCTCGGCACTCTTGCCGGACGGATCCCCGATCATCCCCGTAGCACCGCCTGCAACCGCGATAACACGGTGCCCGCAGCGCTGAAAATGAGAGAGCCCCACGATTGTCACGAAGTTACCCACTTGCAGGCTGTCCGATGATGGATCGAAGCCGGCATAGACCGTAATCGGCTTCTCAACCGCCTTCTCTATGTCGGGATTCGTTACATCATCCAGTAGTCCTCGCTCTCGCAAGATCTTGATAACGTTGTCCATAATCGTCACTTCCTCCGGGCCTATCGCCCTCCAGAAAAAAGGCGCCCCGATTATGCATCGGGACGCCTTCCTATTGGTCTTCTTATCCTAACGTCCCGTTAGCCATCGTTTTTCGTTTCGCCGGGATGCCACTCTTCCAAGCCACTGAAGGCTTCATCAAATGCACCTGCCAGGTCAACCATGTTATCGCCGGGACGGAGCCCTTCAGTAACCAGTTCCTCAGCATGACGCGAGAATTCATCTTCCGGCATCGCGACGGCCTTGATGCTCAGACCGATACGGCGAGCAGACTGGTCAATCTTGATGACCCGCGCTTCCACGTCCTGTCCAACATCCAGAGCATCCCGAACCTTCTCGATATGCTGGTCGCTGATCTGTGAGATGTGGACCAGGCCGTCAACACCCTCTTCCAGTGCAACGAAAGCACCGAACGAAGCAACCTTGGAAACCACGCCCTTCACGAGCTGACCGATCTGGTAGCGCGCGGTGATCGTGTTCCACGGATCCTCGCTGGCCTGCTTGAGGCCAAGGCTGATACGCTTGTTGTCGGGATCGACTTCGAGCACAACGGCGTCGACTTCTTCGCCCTTCTCAAGCACCTCAGACGGATGGTTGATCTTACGAGTCCAGGACATGTCCGACACGTGGATCATGCCGTCGATGCCATCTTCCAGCTCCACGAAGGCGCCGTAAGACGTGAAGTTCCGCACCTGGCCGGTGATACGCGATCCAACCGGATAACGGCCCTGGACCGTATCCCACGGATTCGCTTCCGTCTGACGCATGCCAAGCGCAATCTTCTGCTCGTCCTTGTTGACGCTCAGAACGCAAACGTCGACTTCATCGTTGATCGCAAGAACGTCGGAGGCACGTGCGATACGCTTCGTCCAGCTAATCTCGGAGACGTGGACCAAGCCCTCGACACCCTCTTCCAGTTCAACAAAGGCACCGTAAGGAACGAGATTGACGACCTTGCCGCGCAGGCGGCTGCCAACCGGGAATTTCTCTTCGATATCGTTCCACGGGTTGTTGGTACGCTGCTTGAGACCGAGCGAAACACGCTCTTTCTCCAGATCCACGTCCAAGATCATAACTTCGATCTCTTCGCCGACCTTCACCATCTCGGACGGATGCTTGATCCGACCCCAGCTCATATCCGTGATATGCAGGAGTCCGTCCAAACCACCAAGGTCCACGAACACACCAAAATCGGTGATATTCTTGACCATGCCCTTGCGGTCCTGGCCGGCCTCGATCGTTGCCAGCAGCTCGCGCTTCTTGACGCGCATCCGCTGCTCGATCAATTCACGACGTGACAGGATGATGTTACGACGTTCCTCGTTGATCTTGAGGACCTTGAATTCAAATTCGTTCTCGATCAGTGCATCCACGTTGTGAACGGGGATAACATCGACCTGCGATCCGGGCAGGAATGCGTCTACGCCTGCAACGTCAACAATCATGCCGCCTTTAACGCGAGCCTTGATGACGCCCATGACCGTGCCGCCTTCAGCACATGACTTGAGGACTTTCTCCCACTGGATCTTCTGCTCGGCTTTCTCCTTGCTGAGGATGACCATTCCGCTGTCATCTTCAATCTGATCAAGGAGGACATCGAACTGATCGCCAACGTTGACCTCGGCAATCGCCGGGAACTCGTGACCATCAATGACGCCTTCGGACTTGTAGCCGATATCGACGAGGACTTCGTTGCTACGAACTTCGAGGACCTTGCCGGGTACGATCGATCCCTCAGTGAAATTCTTGAGGGTCTCTTCGTACATTTTTGACATTTCTTCGCGATCATCCGCACCGAACTGTGAGAGATCGAAATCAATGTGTTTCCTTTTCTGAGCCTGTAATACCATTTAATTAACACTTATACCGGGTTAACTCACGCAGCCGAAAACTTCCCAACCCCAAGGTAGGGAACGACTGCACCTATATGAAACGCGGAACCCTACAGCATGCCTACCCCTACCGCAAGCCCCAAAACAAAGGAAAATCACACCCATTCCCCAATAATCGCTGGCTGAATTCTCACGAATCCAGCTACCTTCTGCTCCTTGTAGCTGGATTCATGAGAATTCAGATCTTCTCCAACCGTCACCGTAGCTGGATTCGTGAGAATTCAGATCCTCGCCAACCGTCACCCATTGAGGAGAAGGCCGACGCACAGCGTCGGAATACACCCGACCCAAGCTCTACTCGGCAACCTCTTCAACAACGTTCGTCTCAGCATTGCGCTGAAAGAAGCTGTTGACCAGTCGACCTGCCGGCGTGTGCCGCCAAACATCCCGCAAGCTGAGAAATGCGAAAAGGCCGATAATCAGCACGGCAAACACGTTCACCAGTGCATTCACGACGCGAGCCTTGATCGGCCTGCGCGTGATGAGCTCCCACAGGGAAAAGATGATATGCCCGCCATCCAGGACCGGGATCGGCAGCAGGTTGATAATCGCAAGGTTGATGTTCAGTAGCCCGGTGAACCATATCGAGAGCATCAGACTGGCCTTAATCATGCCAACATAGGACACGATGATCAGAATCGGGCCACCCACCATCTGTGCTGTGCGGGCTGATTTGCGGGGCGTCACGAGATTCTTCAGGACCCGGAAAATCATGGATGCATGGTGCTCAATCTGCTTCATGGGCCGGGGATGGATTTTTGCGCTGGATCCAATCTGGTCATCCTCACGCTTGAACTCGATCCCGATTCTTGGCATCTCCGCCACCGGGTCGTATTCAGGGGTCACGGTCAATGCATGCATAGCCTTGTTTCCGTCCTCCAGGCGCTCAACATCCATTACCACGGGCTGGCCACTGTTTTCAGCGACGAGCGCAATCAGGTGAGCGCGGCTCAGCATGGCCTCACCCGCAAATGACTTGATCACGTCACCCGGTAGGACCCCCGCCTTCTCCGCGCTCATCCCAGCCGAAACGCCGCCCACGGTGACCGTGCCACAGGCATCGATACCGCCCACCATCCGCACACCGTACTGCCATTCCACGGTAGGCACCGTGGCAATACGCTCACGTCCGGCGGTATCGACCACCTCGAGCTCTACCTCGTCGTAAGTGGCGGCCTCTTGAATGAACTCGCCCCAATCCGCGACGTCTACGCCGTTCACGGAAACGATGCGATCCCCGATCACCAGTCCCGCCGAGGATGCCGCTGAGCCCTCCTCGACGTACCCCAGGACCGCATCCTGGTTGATGGTTGTTGCCGGCATGCCGATGAGGTAAACCGCCCAGGCAATCACGATGGCGAGCAACACATTGCAGGTCGCGCCGGCACCGGCAACGAGAATCTTCTTCCACGCGGCCACCGACGGAAGCGGCTCCTCGGCGGCTTCGTTATCGCCATCACCCTCGCCACCGGAACTTCCCTGCACCGACTCCATGGCGGCGGGATCGAGTTGAGGCAACGCCACGTAGCCGCCAAATGGAATCCAGCCGATCTTGTAGACGATCCCGTCCACTTCACGCTTCCAGATGGCAGGTCCGAACCCAATCGAGAACACCTTGATGACCAACCCGCACCAGCGCGCCACCAGGTAGTGGCCCAGCTCATGGACAAAGATGGTTACACCGAAAAAGAGAATCACCACTAGAGCGACGTATGCATTACTGAAGATGGTCTGTATCATGGGAACAATTCTCCGCATTCACCCGGGAGGGCTACATGGTTGTCTTTAGAAAAAGGGCTGCGTAGGCATAGAGAAGTGGCGCACCAAACAGAAGGCTATCGAGAACATCAAGCACGCCCCCCATGCCCGGAATCAGCGAACCAGAATCTTTAATGTCTGCCGCGCGTTTAAGCAGCGATTCAAACAGGTCCCCCATGACCCCCACCACGGGGAGGACCAAGCCAAGAATAAGTGCATCATGTAGGCCAAACTGGACCTTTCCGAGCGAGCCGTCGGTCAGCCAGAAAAAGAGCAGGCTCATGACTACTGAACTCACAATGCCACCAATCAGTCCCTCCCAAGTCTTCTTCGGAGACAGACGCGGAAACAGCTTGTGCCGGCCAAGGCTTCTACCAGTGAAGAACGCCCCGACGTCCGAGATCTTCACGACACCAACAAGATAGAGCACCATCATGCGCCCCGTCGGCCCCACCGCATGTGCGAGCCCGTCGTCCCGCCAACCAAATGCCAAACGGGTCAAGTAGTTGAGGAGAAAAGCGACATACCAGACACCCAATAGCGTCACGGCGATCGTGACGATCGGCCGATCATTGTGCTTCTGCGGGAATTGCCTGATGAAAACCAGGAGGACCGTTGCCAGGATGACGAAATTCTCCCAGCGGTATCCCGCAGCAAGCTGCTCCGGCCGGGGACCAATAGTCCAGAAGGTTGCCGAGATGACAGCGGCGCCGCTAATCATTCCCACAACTCGAAAGACGGGCATCCCCGCCTTGTCGATCATCGCATAGAATTCATACTGAGCCAGCGCAGCAATCACAACCAACAGTAACCAACACGCTGGCGACGGTAGATAGTTGGCCACGGCCACTAAAACCGCCCCCAACAGAACCCCGCTAACTAATCGTTGTTTCAACATAACGCCATCATTTCTTCACCCCGATATCGCCAAACCGCCGCTTCCGTCTGCCATACGCATCGATAGCAGCCTTGAACTCCTGCTCACGAAAATCCGGCCACAGAACATCCGTCACGTAGAACTCCGAGTAGGAAAGCTCCCACAGCAGGAAGTTGCTCAATCTCATCTCGCCACTGGTACGAATCATGAGGTCGGGATCGGGAATATCCGGAGCGTAGAGATGTGCAGCAACAGTTGCTTCATCGACCGTTTCCGGATCGAGCTCACCAGCCTTCACCTTCTCGGCGATCTGACGGGCGGCATAGGCAATCTCTGTTCTCCCTCCATAACTCAGAGCAAGAATGAGCTGCCCCTTCGTATAGTGCTCAGTGGCCTTCATCACGCGATTCAAGCCTGCCTGGAGCATCTTCGGCAGGTCATCCATACGCCCAATGACGCGGAGCCGCACTTCATTCTCATGCAACTCGTGCTCATCATCCTTGAGGAAACGCCGCAATAGCCGCATCAAGCCGCGGATTTCACTGGGTGGCCGAACCCAGTTTTCCACGCTGAAGGCATAGAGCGTCAGATACTCCACGCCGAAGTCACGGCAAGACCTCACGGCGGCCCGGACCGAATTCGCACCTTCCTCGTGTCCCTTCAAACGTGGCAGTCCACGCTTCTTCGCCCAACGCCCATTGCCATCCATGATGATGGCAACGTGGCGGGGGACTCTATCTGGGTGTGGAGAGGAGCTCAATCAGACCGATCCAATCAGGCAATCTAGAGTGCAATTCGAAGTGTGCTGGCCCGCTTTGGACCAACCGAGAGAATGCCAAGCTTCGCGCCAGTGAGCTCGCAGAGCCGCTGCACGTAGTCCTTGGCCTTCTGGGGAAGATCCTCGTACTCAGTAATCTCGGTTGTCGGAGACTGCCATCCCGGCATTTCTTCGTAAACGGGTTTGCAGTTCTCGAGAACACGTGAGCTGGCCGGCATATTCTCGTAGCGTACGCCATCACATTCATACGCGGTGCAGATCTTCAACGTCTCGAAACTGTCCAGAACGTCCAGCTTCATCATGGCCCAGAAGTCAACGCCATTGACTGCAGCGGCATAGCGCCCCACGACGGCATCAAACCAGCCGCAACGACGCGGACGCCCCGTTGTCGCGCCGAACTCACTGCCAACGCGCGCCATCGTCTCGCCGTCCTCGTCAAACAGCTCTGTTGGAAACGGTCCTTCGCCAACGCGCGTCGTGTAGGCCTTGATCACGCCAACAACCTGATCGATACGGTTCGGAGCAACACCCGAACCTGTGCAGGCGCCACCAGCCGTCGTATTCGATGAGGTCACAAATGGGTACGTACCGAAATCGATGTCCAGCATGATTCCTTGGGCGCCCTCAAACAGGATGGATTTCCCAGCCGCAACCGCTTCGCTCAACATCGTGATCGTATCCGTCACGAACGGCTTCATCTTCTCCGCCGCATCAAGGTAATCCTTTAGGAGACCTTCCTCATCAATCGCTTCGCCGCCGAGGGCAACAAGCACGCGGTTGGCTTCTTCCAGCCGCGATTTCAGCAACTCCGGAAACATGGGGTCAACGAGGTCGCCGGCGCGCAGTCCTACCCGCGTCACCTTGTCCCCGTAGCATGGTCCAATACCGCGCTTGGTGGTGCCAATCTTATCGCCGTCCGATGCACTTGCCTCACGTGCCGCGTCGATGGCACCGTGGTATGGGAATACGATGTGGGCACGGTCGCTGACAAACAGCCGGCCATCAACCGACTTGCCGGAGCTTTCCACTTCAGCGATCTCGTCAAGCAGAGCCAAGGGATTAACAACCAGCCCGTTACCGATTACGCAACACTGGTCATCGCGAAGAATGCCAGAAGGAATGAGATGCAGAACGTACTTCTCATCACCAATCTTGACGGTATGGCCTGCATTGTTTCCACCCTGGAAGCGGACGACGACGTCAACGTCCTTCGCCAGCACGTCGATCACTTTTCCTTTGCCCTCATCACCCCACTGTGACCCTACGAGCACTGTATTCGGCATGGTCTCTCTCCTTGCTTTAGCCAACCGCCTTGATCAGCGTGTCGGCTACGTATTCTTGCATTTCTTGTGTTAGTTCCGGGTAGATCGGCAGCGCCAACGTCTCGTCGGCAGCAGCCTCACTCATTGGAAAATCGCCTTCAACATACCCCAGCTCCGCAAAGCATTCCTGCAGGTGCAGAGGCACCGGGTAGTAGATATCGCAACCGATATTGGCCGCCTGCAGCGCATCACGGACCGCGTTCCGATTCGGAACCCGAATGATGTACTGGTTGTAGATGTGGTAATTCGTCAGATCAGATCCGCTGTAGATGGCATCGGGGGCTTTGATGGCCGTTCCTGCAAAACGCGAGTCGTACCAGCGTGCATTCTGCCGCCGCCCGGCGTGCCATTCTTCAAGATATCGTAGCTTGATGTCTAGAATGGCGGCCTGCAGAGCATCCAACCGGAAATTGCCGCCGATGAGTTTATGGTAATACTTAGGCTCCATGCCATGGTTCCGGAGCTGACGCATGCGCTCGGCCAGCTCAGAGTTGTTCGTCGTGACGATGCCGCCATCACCGAAGCCTCCCAGGTTCTTGGATGGAAAGAAACTGAAGCAACCAGTATCTCCCATTGACCCAACCCGAGCCACGCCACGATGCGACAAATACTCAGCGCCAATCGCCTGGCAGGCGTCCTCAACAACGCTCAGGTCATACTCCCTCGCCAAATCCAACAAACCATCCATATCGGCAGCCTGTCCGTAGAGGTGCACGGGCACCATCGCTTTCGGCGTAACGCCGGGGAGCCGTTCTGCCGCAGACTCCAGCGCGGCTCGCGCGCATGCCGGATCCATGTTGAATGTTACCGGATCAATATCCGCAAAAATGGGCACAGCACCGAGGCGAACGATGGAGCCAACCGTTGCAAAGAACGTATATGGCGTTGTCAGGACACCATCTCCGGGGCCGATTCCCAGCGCCATCAAGGAGAGCAACAGCGCATCGGTACCCGATGTCACACCAATGGCCTCAGATGTTCCGCAATAGGCCGCCACATGCTCTTCGAAAGCCGTCACCTTGGGACCCAGGACGAAGTACTGAGAATCACATACCTCGTCCATCACAGCGCGGATCTCATCGCGCATACCAACGTACTGACCCTTCAAATCCAATAACGGTACTGATGTAACCATAGTTCTCACCCGCTCGAAAGTTGTAGCGTTGGCCGTCTCGGCCAATCCACGTGTAAGCGTGCCGACACACAGCGTCGGAACACTCCCCTTCTCGATTTCCCTATTTCAGCTTTCAGCTTTCAGCTTTACTTCTTCAAACGCTCTCGTCCGCTCCACGCAAGTCGGGCAAGTGCCACACGGAACATCGCCACCACGGTAGCAACTCCAGGTGTGAGCGTAGTCTACCCCCAACTGCAGGCCGACTCTCAAGAGATCCGCCTTGGACAGTTCCGCAAAAGGCGCCTCAATTGTGACCCGCGTCTCGCGGTTCAAGCAGAGAACATCGTTGATTCTGGCCACAAAATCAACTGTACAATCCCAATAGCCGTATCGGTCCTGTGCCTGGGCCCCATAAAACACGTGTTTTGCACCCACAGACTCCGCCCAGGCCGCTGCCAGCGACAGCAAAATCATATTCCGATTTGGCACATATGTTGGCGGCTGTGACAGCTGACTCTCCGTCAAATCGTCGAGATCCGGCACGGGCACATCAGGATTGGTCAGTGCCGAGCCCCCTTGCAGCAACTCTCCCACGAAACCGATATCAATCTGCCGGTGTTCCGTCACCCCAACGGCCTTAGCCTGCCAGTCGGCCATCTCCAGCTCACGCGCGTGCTTCTGACCGTAGATTAGCGAAAGCGCATAAATCTCCCCCACCCCCAACGTTCGCTTCACATAGTGCAGCAACGTCGTCGAGTCCATGCCACCAGATAGCAGCACTACCGCCTTATCGGAGCCTGTTGGACGTTGGATGTTGGATGTTGGATGTTGGACGTTCTCTTCCATCTTCATTTTCCCAGGTAGGGCGAGGCGTCCCTGCCGAGCCGCACACGCGCCAGCGTGCCGGTGCGCAGCACCGGAATACATCCAAATCTCAGCGTTCAGGGCTACGGCATCCCCACGACCTTATGCAACTGCACCTGCAAACGCGCAGCCAACCCGTCCTCAACAATCCACTGACCCAGCTCCGAAGCATCAAGGGCCCCGGAAACCGGACTAAAATGCACCGCATGCACCTTCTCAGCCACCCCGCACTCCTGAACAAAGGCCCGCGCCCACTCATAGTCATCCCGCCCTGAAAGCACAAACTTCAACTCATCAACCGACCGCAAGCGCGTCAGGTTATTGAAGTCAAAGCTCTCGCCCTCGCCACTTCCCGGGCACTTCACATCCACAATGGCTACCGCCCCTTCTGGAATCCGACTGATATCCAAACTGCCATTTGTCTCCACCAGGACGGTCTTTCCAGGGATTTCCAGCAGGGCTGCAGCCAGCTCATGGAAGCCCTCCTGCATCAGAGGCTCCCCGCCGGTAATCTCAACTAGAGGAGCACTGCTCAACCGGACATCACGCACAACGTCCGAAATCTCCAACTGCTGCTGTCCCGACTCCAAAGCCCCCGGCGAATCGCAATACCCACAACGCAGATTACACCCCGCCAGCCGCACAAAAAAGCAACCCAGCCCGGCATACGTCGACTCCCCCTGAATCGACACAAACATCTCCGCTACATCCACACATCCCATAACCCAGAACCCTACCCCACAGAAGAACTCGTTGCGAGTCACGAATCACGGAGCGCGACGTTAATGCCCCATTCCTCCTTGACTCTTGGCAGGTTGGCTCGCAGCATAGTGCTAGCAAAGCACGTGGTCATGTCTTTGCCAGCTGTAGCTCAATCCATGAGGATTCAATACACTGTAGCTGGATCCGTGAGGATTCAGTGCACCGTAGCTGGATCCGTGAGGATTCAGACCAGCTGGGATTGAATTCCCGCGACACAAGACGGCATGGCCCATAATAATGGATGCGGCAGGAGGCATGAATATGCATCGACGGGGTAGAAGAATTCTGGGTTGGCTTCTGACAGGAGCCATGTGCGCAACGCTCACTTATGCAGGCAAGGTAAGCGAAGGTCTGCTCGGCGATAACGATCACCGAGGCTACGAAACCTGGATCATAGACGGAAACTGCTACTTCGTTGAGGTCTCTCTGAATGAGATGTGGATCTACGACCTGGGACCCAGCCGTGGTCTATCCCCCAATAGAAGTGGAGCTGGTGCGCCAACACGTGAGTCGATAAGAGACGCAGTTCGGCGCTACACACGCGAGCGTTTCTCCGGAGCGCCTCAGCAAAACACACCCGCGGCTGAAGGCGACACTCTGGAAGCCGCCCTGCTGAGCCTCCGCCGTGTAACCCTACGGATACCTCCGACCGCATCCGCCACCCTCACCCCCGACATTCTATCTTCTGCACTAGTGATCCAATTCAAGGGGCAGCACACGACCAAAGGCTTCACGCTTCCCATCAACAATATCATGTTTATGGGCGGCTCTCCCTTCAAGCGTTGTCATGCCTACGCTCTGGCTCCCAAAGGATGGACAATCCGGACAAGACCCGACATTGATGATATTGGCTGGACTACCTGGAAACAGACGCCGGTGCCCCGTTTCGGACAGGTCGCACCGGTCCCAACGGTCAAACCGTCTCCCACGGAGCCGGGCAAGACGCCCAAGAAAACAATGCAAACACCCAAGACGTTGAAGCCTCAAGAATAGGAGTCGGTTGACAGGAAGGAAACGTACATTATGAGTGAACAGTCGCCCTCTCACCGCATTACACTCATCACACTCCTTTGCGCCTCCCTTGCCACTGGTGTTCCTTGGACAGTCCAGGCTGAGTCCTTTTCGGACTGGATGAAGAAGGATCAGAACCAGATGAAGGAGTTCCATCAACGGAAGCAGACCACTGTACGCCCTCAACCTGAGCCGGAGCCAGTGCCCAAACCGGAGCCCAAAGTCACGCCCGATCCACCTCCCGCAGAACCTTCTCCGCCGACGCCTGAACCCAAACCTGAACCAGCTCCAGAACCAAAGCCCGAACCAAAACCCGAACCGAAACCTGAGCCGGCACCAGAACCTAAGCCTGAACCTGAGCCTGCCCCCGAACCTGCCCGGGAACCGCCCAGAGAACCAACACCAGAGCCCCCGCAGGACCAACCGCCGGAACCAGAGCCTTCGACGGCAACCACGCCTGAGCCACCGGCTGACGCTGACACAAAGCCTCTGCCTCCGCTTCTGTCCAATCACTACGCCGTATTGATCGGAATCAGCGACTACACATCTGACACGATCCCTGACCTCCCCCACAGCGTCAGTGACGTCAACACAATCCACAAAGCCCTGCTGGCCAGTGGCTACCCCGAAGACAACATTATCGCCATAACGGATGGCGACGCCACGATTGCCCGGGTCAGGAAGTTCCTTGGCACGGCTGTCCCGGTAGTCGTCGGCGAGAACGACACCGTTCTCATCTACTTCGCCGGTCATGGCGCTGCCGTCAAGCCACAGCATGGCACAACCAGCGATGGAACTGAGAAGTACCTTCTCTTTGCAGACAGCCGGGTCCGTGACCTCTATGGTACGGCTCTGACGATGCCGGAGCTTGGGCGGATATTCAGGCGCATTCGTTCCAATCGACTTATCTTCGCAATGGACGCCTGCTTCACTAGCGCGATTAAGCCCCGGGGCTCCGCTACGAAGGATCTTGATGAGGGATTTCTTGACGATCTCGCCCGCAAGGGATCGGTCATCATAACGGCGTCAAAGGCCTCTGAAGCGGCGCTTGGATCGCCTGCGATGCGTTACAATATATTCTCCCATCATGTTGCCAGACTGCTGAGTGGCGCCGGTGATCTAAACGATGACAACGTCATAACCCTGGATGAAGGATACAAGTATCTGAAAGACAGCGTTGAAGCCGATGCGGCAAGACTGGGGGGCACACAGCACCCCATGATGAAAGGAGAACTCCAAGGTGACTTCCCTTTGGCGCGCATTCCCGAGTAGGCCCTTCCACGCAAGAAGACAGGAGGCTCCCATGCGATACCTGAAAAGCCAGTATATCTGCTTAAGCATATTTGCACTTCTCTTTGCAGCGGACATCCCCGCGGCCGAAGAGCCGCCCAAAGAGGTACCAGTCATCTTCACGGGACGCATGTTGCTGGCGGTTAAACCGGACCAGGCCAGACAGGTTGAACGCTCGGGTGCTTCTCGTTCCAGTGACGACGACTGGACATTCCACCGCGTCGCCCCACTCCCAACCGCACGCGGTGCCAAGCCGCCAACACGCGAGTGGCTCGTCGCATCCCCGCCCGCAGCCAGTCGAGCGAAGCCACCCGAGGGCAATCCGTGGGACCTCGCCCACCGTATGGTCGAGGGTCAGGCCGAGGGAGCCTATCGAGGAATGCTGGGGGCTCTGAGCCGGGCTGCCGGTGGAGAGGCAAAGCCTGTCCTCATCGAGCCCGACCTATTCTATGAGCAGGAGCGTTGGCCGCCCAAGCTCCTCGAGAAGATGAGCAAGAAGCGCTACAAATCCAAAACCACGGGACGGAATCTCACGGTAGGCGATGACTACAGCGTCCACTGGCCGGAGGGAAAGAAGTTCGCATGGCATCTGACGGATGACTACTCCCAGCTTAGCAGCGCTCGCGATCATGTAATGCAGCGCGTCAACCTTGACGACCCCGCAAAGCGCGTCAAAGTTGGCATCGTCGATACCGGGTACTGCGACAACCATGTTCTGAACCCTGAGTACCTCAACAAAGAGGATTCCCGCGACTTCTCCAAGGATCCCATGAAGCCAAGAGTTGGCGCGGTGGACCCCTTCAACAAGGGCCCACTCAACCTACCGGGCCACGGCTGTCGCGTCATGAGCGTTGTTGCAGGCAACCGGGGAATGGTACCGGGAGCCGACTTCGAGGACTACATTGGAGGAGCCCCGTTTGCCGAGGTCGTCGCCTGCAGAATCTCAGACTCCGTCGTACACTTCTTCCCATCCAGCATGGCCATGGCCATTAAGTACGCAACCGCCAACGACTGTGATGTCCTGAACATCAGTCATGGAGGACTCCCTTCTGGTCTACTGGCCGACGCCGTCAACGAAGCTTATGAGAACGGCACCGCCATTATCGCGGCAGCCGGCGACTTCTTCTCCACGCCGCTGTTCGGCCTTTCCTCCCCTCAGCAGACCGTCTATCCCGCAGCCTTCAACCGCGTTATCGCCGTCACAGGAGCGACTGCCGAACGTACCACCTACGGACGAGCCCCCAGCCGATTCTCGCTTCTCAAGTTCAAAGACTGGTCGGACTGGATGCTTCGTGGCAGTTATGGACCCAATGCATTCATGCATGAAGCCATTGCCGCCTATGCGCCCAACGTGGCCTAGGCGCTATCGGTCCCTGAAGACCATCCCAACCTACTGACCCTGGATGGCAAAGGGACATCTGCGGCCACGCCCCAGGTGACCGCTGCTGCCGCGCTTTGGCTGCAACACCACCGCGACGACCCCTACCTGGCATCCCACTGGCGCAGCTGGCAGAAAGTGGAGGCCCTCTACTGGGCCCTCTTCGATTCCGCTCAGAAACAGACTCCTGAGGGAACCAGCACCTTCAAGTACTTCGGCAACGGGCTCCTCAAGGCACGCGATGCACTCGATATCCCCGTTATGCGCGACCCCGTGAAGCGCCCGCCTGCCAAGGTCGGCTACCACTGGCTGAGCATACTCGGCGGATTCCTCCCCGGAATACGCTCCGGCCATGGCAGCGCACACGACGCCATGATCCAGACCGAAATCGCCCAGCTCGTACATGGCTCCATCGAAGCCCAACGCCTCGTCGAAAGCGCCCGTCTCTACGACAACCCCGAAGACGCCCCCCCCTGGGCCACCAAACGCCTAGCCTCCATCCTCCTCAAAGAGAAACACTGCTCCGACTTCCTGCACAAGATTCTCCGGGAGATGCTCGCAGCCAAGTGACATCCGAGGGTCACCTTGCCAACTGGAAACTCAACGAACCGGATTGCTGCTGCATCGTTCTGGTGGTTGGGTACTTCGTCATTCGCGCGTTACGATACAGAATGCCGTGCCAAAAACGTTATCGTCTCATGGCATGCAGAGAACTGAATCCCCCTAACCAGAGGTCTTCCTTCTCGACAACCTTTCGTCTTGGCTGATAGCGTTCGGACCAACGAACAACATACCAAGGGACAAACATGCTTCTCGACATCCTACTGCCACATTACCAGGGCTTCTCGCTTCTGCTCTTGGAGTTCTTGCTGGCAGGTGGTTTGGTACTGGTCCTTTCTATCAAGCTTACCCATGCAGCGGACCGGCTGGAGCGGTTGACGCCTCTGTCGGAGCTCTGGATTGGGATGCTCTTGCTGGCATTCGTGACCTCCCTGCCCGAGGCCGTGAATTCAATTGGCGCCACCCTCATGGAGGGTGCATTGGACCTGGGTGTCGGCAATCTGACGGGATCCAACATGTTTAATGTTGTGATTATCGTTGTTCTTGATCTCGCCCAAGGCCCTGGCCCCATTCTCCTGCTCGTAAAGAGCAGCCAGGCGTTCATTGCCGCAGGGGGAATCCTGCTGATGGGACTGGTGGGATGCGCCATCGCTCGCTACGTCCCGGTCGCTGGTCTGCCGGTGCCCAGCGTCTCGACCGGCATCGTGTTCAGTGGCGCGATCTTCCTGGGAGTCCTCGTCGTGAACTGGCTCCTCGTGCATCGCGACACGGGGCCACCCGCAGCGGAAAAGGACACGGAGGCCGAGGAGGACACAACAGATACCGGTCCCGGGCTGAAGCAGACGTCCATCGTCTTTGCCCTCACCGCGATAGGTGTCGTTTTTGCATCTCTCTGGCTACTGCGAATCTGCGATACCATGGCCGTCCGCCCAATTCACTTCGGTAGTCAGAGCTTCACTCTTGGGCATTCATTCGTGGGGTCGTTCCTGCTCGCGCTGGCCACCTCGCTGCCGGAGTTGTTTGTCTCTCTCGGGGCCCTTAAACTAGGCCGCGTCAACATGTCAGTCGCGAACATCTTCGGATCGAACATCATGAACATGTCGTTCATTCCGATCATGCATCTCGTTTCCCGAAATGCAGGCTTCTATGGCACGATTAGCCCAGCCAGTCTCGTCATGCTGTTCGCCGCCATCGTCATGTCCACGCTCTTCCTCGTCGGCCTTCTCGCCCAATCCAAACGCTCATTCCTCTTCCTGGGATGGGAGGCAGTGACAATTCTTGCAGTCTACATTTCCACAGCCTTTCTCGTATTCCGCATGGGCATTGGCAGCTAGACGGACAAGACAGGATCACTGCTGACTGGATACCGGATGGCTGAGCTCACGGATGTCACGAATTCTTGCGCGCTGTTGAACGGCCCATGTCTCAGCATCCTCGGGCGGCAAAATTGTAGCAGTCACATAAGCCGTACCACATAGCGGACAGCAGGCCCCCTCTACAAGCGGAGCAGCACAGTCGCTATTCGGACATGCATCCTGCATGATCTCACCGCAGGACGTGCAGCGCGAGCGCTGCTCTTCACGGGCGCGACAGACACTCGGCTGATAGTATATGTTCCCCCCAACAACATAGGGGATATTCGATGGGCATGCATCGACCGGACAGTACTTCAGCACCCGGACCGACAACACCCCTGTTTCGGCCAGAGCGTCGACGTCAGCGGAATCCAGCTCGAGTGCCCTGGCAATGCTCTCTATTGTCTTCTTTGCAACCGCGCTGGTCCGACCGGCTTCAAACATGCTGATCGCCGACTGTTGACAGCCGACTCTCTCGGCCAATTCGGCCTGTGTGATCGACATCTCACGCCGGCGCTGCCGAACTGCTGTGGCAAGTGATCTGTTCGTCTCAGTAATACCCAACCTCCCCTACTCTTCCCGTCATCGCAAGGAACATAGTAATTGGCCCACGAGACCATATCAACTCTATTGATAGATATATTATCACCTGCCCAATTTCCGCCAGTTTTGAGCATCTCACATGCCTATACGTATTATCCTAACCAGCTATACACCAACCCCTTACAACATTCCCAAACCGGATTAACGAATCGTTTGCCTCACATCATATATCAACAGGTGAACAAGTTATTAACAGGGGTAAAGAACCCAATTCTCCCATGAACCACAGGACTGCCAACTCACGGCGGCATGCGTCACCGAAGAATATGGGCTTTTCGGCTTGAAACGCGCCTGAAACGGGGATAAAAGACTACGGGCAACAGCCCACGAAGGGCTATGGGAGGTAGTGGACGATGGCGACCAATGAATATGTGGCCAATTTTATGGCTGAGTTCCCGTTTCAGGGGCTTACTTTTGATGATGTTTCTTTGATCACGCAGTTTGCGGATTTTCTGCCGGATGACGCCAATGTCCAGAGTCGGCTGACGTCACGAATTGATGTGAATATGCCTTTTCTCAGCGCGGCAATGGATACCGTGACGGAGTCGAATATGGCCGTGGCCATGGCGCTTCTGGGCGGCATCGGGATTATCCATAAGAATCTCTCGGTCGAGGAACAGGCCCGCCAGGTTGGCGTGGTGAAACACCATCTGCACGGACTGATTCGTGATCCTATCACCTTTCGCACGACCGATACGCTGGATAACGTCCGCGATCGAAGAAACCAGCGAAACTTCAGTTTTAGCGGATTCCCCATTCTCGATGAGAATGATCACATCGCCGGCATTCTGACTTCCACCGACATCAAGTTTGCCGAGGAACACCAGACCCTCGTCAGCGATGTGATGACTCCGCGCGTAATTACGGCAGCTCCTGACACGGACCTCCAGACCGCCTACGAGATCATGATGGAGAACAAGATCGGCAAGCTGCCGCTCGTGGACAACGATGACAAGCTGGTCGGTCTCTACAGCTTCAGTGATGTCAGCACGCTTGTTCGAAACGTGAAGCCGCTCTACAACCGCGATACCAAGTACAGGCTGCGCGTCGGTGCCGCCGTGAGTCCTAATAACGAGAGTCGCGTTGAAGCCCTGGCTGAAGAGCATGTGGACGTGATCGTTGTGGATAGCGCGCACGGTCACTCCACGGGCGTCATGGAAATGACGAAGTGGATCGCCAAGCACTACCCGGATATTGATATTATCGCAGGCAACATCGGCACGGCAGAAGCGGCCCTCGCCCTTCGTGACGCCGGAGCTCACGCCGTGAAGGTCGGTATTGGCCCCGGGTCAATCTGTACGACCCGAGTGGTCTGCGGCGTGGGTATCCCCCAAATCACTGCCATCCATGCCGCACGGGCGGCTCTGGAAGGATCGGTCCCCGTGGTTGCCGACGGCGGCATCCGCCATTCGGGCGATGTCCCCAAAGGGATCGTCGCCGGTGCGGATACAGTCATGCTCGGGTCAATCCTGGCAGGTACAGAGGAAAGCCCGGGCGAGAAGATCATTCACCAGGGACGCCAGTACGTCGTCTACCGCGGCATGGGCAGTCTCTCCGCGATGCAGCAGGGCACAGGAAGCCGCGAGCGCTACAGCCAGGCCGATGTCGATGCTGAAGACCTCGTCCCGCAAGGAATTGAAGGTATCGTTCCTTATGCAGGTACGGTCCAGAAGGTGATGACGCAGTTCTGCGGCGGACTGCGTTCCTCAATGGGCTACTGCGGCTGCCGTACGATCGCCGACATGCAGACGAGCGGCAAGTTCACGCGCGTTTCATCGGCCGGTCTACATGAGGCCCACCCTCATGACGTGAAGATCATGAAGGAAGCCCCGAACTATCGGTCATAGGAGTAAATGAGGAAAGTTGAAAGCTGAAAACTGAAATTGGGATGGGAACTGCCCCTTTCAGCATTATCAAGTTTCAGCTTTCTGCGTTCCCCATTTCCGCTTTACTCTGAACCCAGCGTTTGGCGCATTGGACGAGTTCTGAGGCGCTACGGGCGTTTAGCTTGTACTTGATATTGGCTCGGTGGGTTTCGACGGTCTTGATGCTGATCTTGAGTTCTTCGGAGATCTGAGTTCGGTCCTTCCCCTGCCCCACGAGCTCGAAGATGCTCATCTCGCGCGGGCTTAGGCGACCGATGACTTCGCTGAGGTCGGCCTCTTTGGCATCCATGGGCTGTTCGCCAAGCATCTCTCCGACGTGCTTGCTGACGTAGCGCTTCCCACTCAGCACGGTCCGGATGGCATCAAGAATTGTGCGTGATGCTTCCTGCTTCATGACGTAGCCCATCGCCCCGGCACGAATAGCCCTCTCTGCGTAGAGGCCCTCATCGTGCATCGAGAGAATCAGGACGGGCAGAGCAGGATCCATATCATGCAGCATTTTGGTCAACTCAATGCCATTGGTCCCATCGAGGAAGATATCCACAATGGCCACGTCAGGTTTCAGGTCACTGACAACTCGCATGGCTTCATCGGCGCTTCCTGCCTCGCCGCAAACGACCAAGTTGTCAGCACGCGAGATCATCTGGGCTAGTCCATCACGCACAATCGGATGGTCATCGACAAGAACAACACGGCGCTTCTGAACGGCATTCGCACTCGCCATCGATGGGGTTTCGTTTTCCACCTCAGTTTCTCCTTCTCTTTTCCAAAAACTCCCGCGTCTCTCTCTTCAGGCAACCGTTTCAGGAATCGGCCTTGGATTCCCATCCAAGACAGATTCCTGAAACTCTCTCCTTCGTTTCCTTCGCTTCCTTCTGTTCAAGCTCCCACTATCTACGCCACGCCTGCGGGGTCAACACTGGCCTCCGGGTCAAAGCGACAGGTTATCGTCGTACCGTCCTCGGCACTCGAATGAATCGACAGGCCGCCGCCGGCCAGCTCCGCACGATAACGCATGATCTTGAGCCCCATGCCAGAGCTTCCTTCTTTCTTCACAATGCCCGCGCCATCATCCGTAACGGCCAGAACACCATTTCCGTCTTCAACGCTCAGCTGGACTTCAATCGCGTTGGCCGAGGCATGTTTGGCAGCATTTGCCACGCCCTCCTGGGCAATGCGATAGAGATTCGTTGCCAGCGCGTTGTCCGAAATACGGCACGCCTCCTCATCCGCACACACGAAACGACACGAGACACCGTACATATCTTCAGCTTCCCGTGCAAGATGACCGAGAGCCACCACCAGGCCCTTGTCCATGATGTCCACGGGTAGCAACCCCCGGACAATACGCTTCATGCCCGCTATGATTGACTCGACCTGGTCCACAACCCGCCCCACCCGCGTCGCGATTTCCGGCCGATCATCGACGAGATCGTCCTGCACCGCTTTACTGAGAAAGGTGATTCCGACCATTTCCTGACCGATTGAGTCATGCAGGTCTCTGCCAATGCGCGCACGTTCATTGCCACTGATATGCAGGATATCCCTTGCCATCTCGGCACGCGCCTCAATGTCACGCTGGAGCGCCGCGTTGGCCTCTGCCAACTGTTCGGTACGCTCGGCAACACGTTCCTCGAGACGATCGTGAGCGGCTTTGAGCTCACGCGTCTTGTTGCCGACTTCAACCTTCAACGTGATGTTCCACATGATGATCACACCGAGCACAACCAGCACGGTCAACAGGGCGAACCCCGCCGAATACCAAAACGTTCGACTGCGATAGAACGGCTTCACGTCAAACACGATCCAACGGTCATAGATGGCACGTCGCTCTTCACGCGTGATCTGCTTTAGAGCCTTGTTCAAGATGCTATGAAGAATTGGGTTGTCCCGGCGCGTCGCGAAACTAAACTCGTAGAGTGATCCCATCGTGGCTGCCAATCGCAAATTCGTCAGGCCCTCACGCTCGATATGATACGACGCGGAAGCCAAGTCTGTGATCATCAGATCGATCTCTCCCATCGCCGTTTTGATAAGGCCAAATCGGTCACTCTCGACCTCAACGATGTTGTAGTCCTTACAATGCTCCTCCACAAAGGCATCAATCCCGTATCCACTCCCCACCCCCATTCGAAGCTCAGGCATCGCTTTGGGTAAGAACGAATCCTTCAAAGAGGCCCGCATCACCACGATCATGGGGATACGTATGTAGGGATCTGTGAACTCCCAGTCCCTGGTACGCTCTTCGGACTTAACAAGAACCGGGTGGATGTCGATCTCGCCACGTTTCTCCGCCTCCAACACCTGCTCCCAGGATTGCGTATACAGGCGTAAGAAGCGTACCCCAAGCTTGCGCTCGACCAGGGCCATGAAATCAGAGGTAAGCCCCTCGTAGATCTGCTGCTCACTAACGCTGGTATCGGACTTCCAGCGAGGATCCGGGGCAACCACGATGCCGCGGTAGTAGTCGTTAATCCACTTGCGCTCTTCGCTGGTCAGAAAATCCGCCTTCTGCCAGCGACATCCGCCAGGCATAAGAACGAGGGCGAGCAGGAATAGGAGTGTCAATTTGCGGTTCATGCGTCAGTCAATCCAGATAGGTGATGTCCAGGCCAGTTCGCCACTGGCCAATAGAATACGACAATACCAGAACTCCCCATGCCGCCGGCGCTTTGTGGTCCAGGTATGCTCAAATGCCAACTCGCGGACGGAGATCTGCGCCTCATCCTGTCCGTTGTGGACAATATGCACCGAATGGATCTCTTCGGGGCTCAGAACCGCAAGTGAAAACTCCCCTTCGGTCGCCGAGACCTCACTTCCCATGGGCTGTCCGTTGAACTGGAAGTCGATGGTCAAGCCAAGACCCGTTGTCGCGAAACAGCGTCTGGCCGTGAACGCTTCGTACAGCGCTTCACGCGTCAGCGCACGTGTCAACACGCCGCCCCGGGCTATTCCGCCGTGGTCGGCACCACCGATGAATCCGAAGCGTTTCCCGGAAAGCAGCTCCGAGTCGCACCAGGACTCCTGCTCAAGGTGTAGGGTGTGCGAAACCCCGGGCGCCCATGGCATCTCGGATGACCCACGCTCATCTTGAAACAGTTCAACAACGGGCATCACCTGCTGGTCGAAATCACTCCATTTGAAGGGATGTAGTGCGTCCACCACGTGATGCGGCGGGGCCATGACGGGCAGCTCTCGGCACAGCTCGCAAAGACGGGGAAGGCTACATCCCTCACATGTAGGATCCCCGGGATAGTAGCACTCCAGATCCTCTTCTTCGGCGAGCAGAAGCGGATTCACATGCCCCCACGGACCACCATCATGCGTGCAGGCGCGCTGGCTACTCCCTGTCCATTCATGTCCCTGGATCGCAACGAATTCGCCGGGGAAGTAGTAGTATGCGGCAAGCTTCCTCATCAGGAGCATCTCGGTATGCCACATGTTATAGGCATGATCGGTAATCGCGCCGAACTGGCTATGCTGCACATCCTGCATAAATCGATAGTTGAAGTGCGCATCACGATCTGAAGATCGCCAACAAACCGAGATTTCGCTGTGCGCATGCAATTGCCCCATTGCCACCGTGTACTCGCCTGGCGTCTCCTCGCGAACGACCGGATCGGCAATACCCGGAGCAGGCACCTCATCAATCCAGTATGGCCGCATGTCGTAGCGTGGCGCTCCCTCCTCAGAGTCAAGACTCACGGTGGCAATGCCTACGGCGACCTCCCCCTCATCATCCATCCACTCGCCGGCGGCGTTCCATCCCGTGTGGCGACCATCCTCAGTGAATGCGAACCGAAGGACATCCTGTTTGCGCGAGAAAGAAATCGGCGCCTGCACGTGTGCGGCGGAGATCAAGACCTTGGGTTCAGACCACTGCCGGTCGAGCAGCGACATCAGGCAGATGCTGGCGTAGCAGTGCCCACCCTCCACCGCAGCTCTGACCGCTTTGCGGGCCAACGGCAAATCATCATCCTCGTACCCCACGCGACTACGATCGACGTGCTGTCGGAGAAGCAGGCGGAGCCGACCATGCGTATCCTCGAAGACACGACTATGCCCGCCATTCTCTGAACCAAACACCGTCATGGCGGCCATGGCACCTTGCGCAGCGTCACCGTCAGGTGCCGCAAAAGGCGCGTACGTGCGCTCGTTGTGCAGAGCCCCCACAGCGATCACGGTTTCGCCACCAAACAGTCCGGCCTGCGCGGTGTGACGCGGGTGTTTCATAACGTGCCCCAGGCCGCCCCGCGGGACAACCCTCGCAAACGAGAACCACAGCCCACCGGCGCCCCGTTCGCAAATAGAGGGATACAGCGCTGCGCCTTCACCATCGCTCACACGAACAGGTAGTCCAACGGGATACAAGGCATCGCTGAAGAACTGAACAAACACATGGTACTGTCCCTTTGAGAATGCGCTGTAAGTCAGGGCAACGCTCCCATCATGCATCGCCAGACACTGTGGATCGTAGGCGTTACTGACGCCGGCCGTCATATCCACCGGATGGCCGAACTGCCCGCCGACAACCGTGACGCCGCGTATTCGGGTCCGCGTCCCAAGACGCTCTTCCCATACCAGAACGGTGCGATCGCCGCGGGAATCGCAGGAAAGGTGGATGGGACGCCCGGTGCAAGCGACAGGCTCAATAATGCGGCCCGTTGCGACATTGCCGGTCTCCAAGGCCCTGATAACCCATCGCCCTTTGTGGGCCTCAACCCAAACAAGATACTCACCCACGAAGATCGGGCTCAACACATAGGAGTTGTGCGTCACCATCACCTCGACGGCCGATGGATCAGCCCGAAACGCCAATCCCTCGCGTTTCTGGGTCACCCGCAAGTACGCCAGGGCACTATTCTCACTTTCGTGAGAGCATACGGCACCGTAGCTTTCGTGATCATGCCGCGCCCCACGTGCGTAATACCGACGCCATGTGAGCTTGTCCTCCAAGCGTGTCCCCTTTACTTGCAATCACCCCATGTTTACGGCTATTCTCGAGAAACTTGACCCTAAACTCAATAGAAAAGGGAACCGTCACTATGAGTACGGAAGCTGTCTACGATCGTATCGAGAATCTGAAGGTCGTTCCCGTTGTTGCCATCGAGTCTGTCGATTCCGCCATTCCGCTCGCGGACGCACTCATCGCGGGGGGACTTCCCGTTGCTGAGATCACCTTCCGGACTGACTGTGCCGCCGATGTGATCGCTCTGCTTGCCAGGGAACGCCCAGCCCTGCTCGTCGGCGCCGGCACCGTGCTGACCGCGGAGAATGCACAGCGAGCCAAGGCCGCGGGGGCCGCTTTTGCTGTCGCCCCGGGACTGAATCCAAATACGATTCGCGCGGCGGCAGCCGTCGACCTGCCTTTCTCTCCCGGCGTCATGACACCCAGCAACGTCGAAACGGCACTCGAACTGGGGCTGCGTGATCTCAAGTTCTTTCCGGCCGGCGCCGCGGGGGGCATCAAAATGCTCAAGAGCCTTGCTGCTCCCTACAAACACCTCGGCGTAAGATTCATTCCTACCGGTGGCGTCAGTATCGACAACATCCAGGACTATCTTGCCGAACCACAGGTCATCGCAGCCGGGGGAACCTGGATTGCCAAGCAATCCGACATCTCCGCCGGCAATTGGGATACCATTACGGCCAATTGCAAAGCCGTGGTTGATCTGCTCAGCTAGTGTAGTCCTGCTGCGGGCAGCAATCCTGCAGCCTAAAGGTCTCATATTCCAACTTCCGCATTCCGAGTTCCGCGTTCGCAACATTCTCCTTTACTCCCACATATTCGCAATGCATGATCTGATCCGTCAGGAGGCTTGATATGGCAGGAAAAACATTAGGCGGATGGTTGGTGCATGTCATGGGCAAGGCCGACGGGGCCTTGTCACTCGAAGAGGCCCTTCATGTCATCATGGACAGCATGAAGGATTACTTCCCGTCGCAGAGCGTGGCCGTTATTCTTATCGACCAGAACACAAAAGAACTGCGCATCAAGATTTCAAGGCAGATCAGTTACACGTTCGTGAAGCAGTACCACAAGGATGGCCCCTCCCCCACAGCTGAACAGGTTGTACTGGAACAGCGGCCCATGCTTCTCAACGATCTCGATCATGAGTCCGAGGTCTACCAGAATCTCAAGCTTGAACATGATTTCGTTTCCGGTGTTATTGCCCCCGTGGTCAAGAACCAGCGCGGCGTTGGCTACATCTTCTGCGATCGCACGGACGAAACGGTGTTCACGAATTCAGACCTACTCCACCTGCAGGTCATCGGACTGCTTGTTGGCTCCATGATGGAGAAATTCGAACTGATCCAGGCCGGCAAGAAGCTCTCTCAGCTCGATGACGCGACCCAGACCCTCCAGTACAAGGCGTTTGTTCCCGCGTTTACGACGGAGCTCGAGCGTGCCATCACTCACGAATATGCCATTGGGCTTGGCCTGATTTCGGTTGAGGCGTTCCGAAAGTACATCGAGACCTATGGCATCGATGAGGCCCATGGACTACTCGCGGAAGTTGCGGGCATCATCAAAGAGAACACAAGCGATATGGATATCCTCGCACGCTTCGGTGCGGATGAGTTCATTCTGTGCCTCGCGGGACAGAACGAGGATGAGGCCAGAACGAAACTCGAGGCCATCCAGAATGCTGTGAGCGAGCAAGCCATGGGACAAGGCGACTTCACAATCCAGGTTGCGATTGGGGCCCTTTCCCTGGCCGCCAAACGTGACATGAAGAAGGCGCTACAGGATATCCTAGGCGCGCTGGGCAAGAACCTGGTGGCCGCTAAAGGCCAAGGCCGAACCGGCGTTGTCATCAGCCCCATCCCTGAGTAGGCCCCTCGTCGTCACCATAACGCCACTCGCCCTCGAGCCCTACCACTCGGAGAGTGGGGGCTACTTTGGTACGCGCCACTCTCCGAGTGGCAAGCGCCCTCTCTCCACGTTTAACACCCGAATGATCCGACTGCACTCGGGAACGAAACCGGCGTTCTGGTCGTAGATCCGGGGACGCGCCACAGGTGTGCAAAGCGCTCTGCTTTGCCATCCACAATTTCATAAGTGGATGAAATTTGTCTCATTTAAAAAGCTTCCATTCTCAAGCGCGAGCTACTATTCTCCCGTCTTCGCATTTCGCGGGAATGGTAGACGAAACCACAAGACACGAAACCACAGGTGATTTACGATGGCTGAAGAACTACAAGGGCTGCTTGATCGCATCCAAAAAGATGGCATTGAAAAGGCCGAGGCAGACGCATCTCGCATCGTTGAGGAGGCACAGGCCAAGGCTGCGGAGATCTTAAGCCAGGCCGAGGCCAAGGCGAAGGGGCTTCTCGACAAGGCCAAAGAAGATGGAAAACTCTTCCAGCAGCGCGGCGAGAGCGCCGTCGGGCAAGCAGCGCGTGACGTTGTTCTATCGGTTGCGGACGCCATCACGGCCACGTTGCAGGGCATCGTTTCGGATCGGGTTGATAAAGCCCTTAGCGCGGACGACTTCGCGGCCATCGTCAAGAGCGTGATTTCAGCCTATAGCGCAGAAGGCAGCGCAGGCGGGATCACCGTGCTACTTAGTGAAGCACAACAGGAGAGCGTCAAAGCCTACCTCATGAGCGAAATGGCGGATGAGATGCGCAACGGGCTGACGATTAAGGGCGACAAAGGCATCGTAGCCGGGTTTGTTGTCTCCATCAACGAGAGTGGCATTCATCATGAGTTCACAGGCACGGCTCTCACCGAGGCCCTTTGTGGATTGCTCCGTCCCCTGTTGGCCGAAATCGTCAAACAAGCGATGAGTGAGGACGCAGCAGCCTAACCCATGAGTTACTACTACCTCATCTCCAGCCTTCCCGGCATTTCGCCGGAGGCAAGCCCATCAATCAGCCTGGACGAATTCCGTACGTCCTGTGCCGATCAGCTTTCGGCTACCGACATGGGGGCCCTCGAGGCAATTCTCCTGGATGATGCAGGCACAGATGATCACAGCCATCCTTTCGTGGCCCGGTGGCGGGCTCGCGATACGCAGCTCCGGAATGCATCGGCACGCCTGCGCGCAGCCAGGCGGCAGATTGATGCCGGTGAGTTTGTAAAATCACATACGGGATTCGATGTTGGCATCGAAGAGCAGGTCGAGAGCGCCTTTGCCGAGGCCACACCACTTGGTCGTGAGCAGGCACTGGACCGCATTCGCTGGAGTGTGCTGGACGAGCTCGTCGGGCCGGAGCCTTTCTCTGCAGCGGCCGTATTGGCGTACGGCGTGAAACTTCGAATCGCAGAGCGATGGGCAACGCTTGATGCCGAGGCCGGACAGGCTCGAATTGGCGCAGCAATAGCAAATGATGAAACCGCGGAGGCTGGAGAGACAGCCGCAGCGGGATAAGACAAACCGCGCAGCGTGGACCGATGCGTCCGCCTGGGCATAACGAGATTGGTTTAGACCATGGACCAGAACAACGGCAGAATCGTCGGCATCAACGGAAACATGTTGACCGTCGAGTTTGAGGGCGCCGTCAGCCAGAACGAGGTTGGCTATGCCTGTCTGGGCGAACTTCGCCTCATGTGCGAAGTTGTACGTATCCGAGGTAAGCACGCCGATATGCAGGTGTTTGAGGACACGACGGATTTGTCCATCGGTGACACCGTGGAGTTCACGGGACAGATGTTATCTGCAGAACTCGGCCCCGGGCTCCTGACCCAGGTGTTTGACGGCCTCCAGAACCCACTCCCCCCGCTCGCGGAACAGTGCGGCTTCTTCCTTCAGCGCGGCATCTATCTCGATGCACTTCCCCGCGACACAAAATGGGAATTCACCCCAGCGGTGGAGGTCGGTTGCGAGGTAACAGCAGGTGAAACACTTGGGTCCGTGCCGGAAGGTATGTTCGAACACCGCGTTATGGTTCCTTTTCTCCTGGATGGAACCTACACCGTCGAAGCAATCTCGCCTGCAGGCCCTTACACCGTCACCGATACCGTGGCCAAACTGAAAGACGAGCGAGGTGAGCTGCACGAGGTGAGCATGATGCAGCGCTGGCCGGTGAAGCTCCCCATTCGAGCCTATGCCGAGCGACTTCGCCCGACGGAGCCGCTTGTCACCAAGTGTCGCTCTGTCGATACCTTCTTCCCCGTTGCTCGCGGTGGCACCTACTGCATCCCCGGGCCATTCGGTGCCGGCAAGACCGTCCTGCAGCAGGTAACCAGCCGATACGCCGACGTCGATATCGTTATCATTGCCGCTTGCGGTGAGCGCGCCGGCGAAGTGGTGGAGACGCTGCGTGAATTCCCGGAGCTGACGGACCCGCGCACGGGCCGGAGTCTCATGGAACGAACGATCATCATCTGTAACACGAGCTCGATGCCGGTTGCCGCACGTGAAGCATCCGTTTACACGGGTATCACACTCGCCGGATACTATCGCCAAATGGGACTCAACGTCCTGCTTCTGGCCGACTCGACCTCACGCTGGGCACAGGCCTTGCGCGAGACATCGGGACGCCTCGAAGAAATCCCCGGCGAGGAAGCTTTCCCCGCCTACCTTGAATCAGTAATTGCCGCCTTCTACGAGCGCGGCGGTATCGTCAAGCTCAAGGATGACTCGGTTGGCTCGGTAACGATCGGTGGAACGGTAAGCCCGGCCGGCGGTAACTTCGATGAGCCTGTCACGCAAGCGACCCTCAAAGTTGTTGGAGCCTTCCACGGCCTCTCTCGCGCACGTTCAGATGCGCGCCGCTACCCGGCAATTGACCCCCTCGACAGCTGGTCGAAATACCCCAGCGTCGTTCCGGCCGAAGATGTCGACTATGCCCGAGGCGTCCTGAAGCGCGGTACCGAGATTGGCCAGATGATGAAGGTGGTTGGCGAAGAGGGAACGGCGATGGATGATTTCGTCATCTACCTCAAGTCGGAATACCTGGACGCGGCCTATCTTCAGCAGAACGCTTTCCACGATGTCGATGGCGCGACGGATGGCGATCGCCAGAAGCACGTCTTCGCGGTTCTTGTCGACTTTCTGAAGACACCCATGTCATTCGAAGACAAGGAAGCGGGGCGACGCCTGTTCCATCGGCTAACGCAACTTCATAAAGACTGGAACCTGGCTGACATGCAGGATGAGGAATTCAAAAAACTCGAGGGGCAACTTCGGGATATCGTATCGGAGGTCGCCAACCATGCATAAGGTATATCATCGCGTTGAGAGCATTGCCGGCAATGTCATCAGCATCAAGGCAACGGGCGTGAAATACAAGGAGCTGGCGGAAGTCACCTCCCGTACCGGCACCTCGCTGGCCCAGGTCATTCGCCTGCATGGAGACGAAGTGTCCCTGCAGGTCTTTGCCGGCGCCAAGGGCGTGGCCACAGATGCCCAGGTGCGGTTCCTGTCACACCCGATGCGCGTTGCGTTTTCGGATGCCCTGCTGGGGCGCGTGTTCACGGGTGGCGGAGAACCTCGTGACAAGGGCCCTAACCTGCAGGACAACATGGTCGACATTGGCGGACCCTCTGTCAATCCAGCCAAACGCATTATTCCCAAGAACATGGTGCGTACCGGCATCCCGATGATCGATGTTTTCAATACATTGGTCGAATCGCAGAAACTGCCGATCTTTGCTGCGGCCGGTGAGCCCTATAATCCCCTACTCGCCCGTATTGCACTACAGGCAGAGGTGGATGTGATCGTTCTCGGAAGTATGGGCCTCAAGCACGATGACTACCTCTTCTTCCGCGACACCCTGGAGGAAAGCGGCGCCCTCTCGCGAAGCGTGATGTTCGTCCACACTGCCGCTGACCCGGTTGTGGAATGCTTGCTGGTGCCCGATATCAGCCTGGCGGTCGCAGAACAGTTTGCCCTCGAGGGCAAGCGTGTCCTGGTCCTGCTGACGGACATGACCAACTTTGCGGATGCCATGAAGGAGATCGCCATCACCATGGAGCAGATCCCGTCGAATCGTGGGTATCCCGGCGATCTCTACAGCCAGTTGGCTTCGCGCTACGAAAAGGCCGTCGACTTTGACACGGCCGGTTCTATCACAATCCTGGCCGCCACAACGATGCCGGGTGACGATGTCACGCATCCCGTGCCGGATAACACCGGCTACATCACGGAGGGACAGTTCTACCTGCGCGATGGCCGCATTGAGCCTTTCGGCTCCCTCAGCCGTCTGAAACAGCAGGTCAACGGTGACACGCGTGATGACCATCGCACGATCATGGATACGTTGATCCAGCTTTTCGCCGGTTACCGCGAAACACTTGAGAAGCAGACCATGGGATTCCGCATGAGCCCGTGGGATCAGAAGCTCCTGAAGTACGGACAACGCTTCGAGCAGGAAATGATGGAGCTCTCGGTCAACATTCCGCTCGAGAAGGCTCTTGATCTCGGCTGGCAGATCCTGGCGGACTGTTTCGAGCCGATGGAAACCGGAATCAACTCTGCCCTGGTAGAGAAATTCTGGCCCTCCTCCGCCAAGGCTACGGAGGGCACCCCCACTGAAGACGACGCAGAAACTGAAGTCGAAGCGGTACCCGCGGCGGCCGCCACTTCCTGACACCTGAAACCTGACACCTGAAACCTTAAATGGCTAAGATCAAACATACGAAGAACGAGCTTAAGGCGCAGAACGATGCGCTTTCACGCTACCAGCGCTTTCTGCCCATGCTGCAGCTCAAGAAGCAGCAGCTTCAGGCAGAAATCCAGGCTGTTGACGCCCAGCTCGAAGCGCGCCAGGAAGCCTTCGACGCCGAGTTCGAGGGGCTGAAAGCGTGGTCTGCGCTTTTTGCGCAGCCCGTGGAGTTGAATGAGCTCGTCAAGCTCGACGAGGTCGAAACCGAGACCGGTAACATCGCTGGTGTCAACATCCCGATCTTCAAGAGCGTCCTCATCACACGCGCTCCCCTGGACCTGTTCTCGACGCCAACGTGGTTGGACGACGCCCAGGATGCGCTTGCCTCACTGATGGAGCTTCGTGCAGAGATCGAAATTCTGGAAGAGCAGCGGCGCCTGATCACCGAGGAGCTCCGGACCACGTCTCAGCGCGTCAACTTGTTCGAGAAGGTGAAGATTCCGGAATGCCGCGAGAACATCCGAATCATCAAGATCTTCCTTGGCGACGAACAGACGGCCGCCGTTGCCCGCGGGAAACTGGCCAAGAAACGTACAGAGAACTAGCGCATGATTGCCCCAATGAAAAAACTATCGGTGCTGTGCCTCGCCTCTGAATCTGAGGGCGCGTTGGAAGCCCTGCGAGACCTTGGCGTATTGCACGTAACGCCGACAACGGAGCTCTCCGGGGAGACATCTGAAGAGGCGCACAACCATTTGGACGAGGCCAGACAGGCACTCTCGACACTGGATGCCTACACGCACCATCACACATCGAAAGATCCTTCGGGTAGTATGGATTCCTCAAAGGTTGACGCTTTGATCGAGGAAGTCTGCAAACTGCACCAGCAACACCGCCACCTGGCCGAGCAGCTCGGAAACTTGCGCCATACGCGGCACTCGCTACTGCCGTATGGCGATTTCGACCCAGCGTCCATCGATGCCCTGGCAGAGAGCGGCATTTTCGTACGGCTCTACCACGCTCGGGACATCGAGCATGTTGAGGTACCTGAAGGCGTCCAGCTTCACGTCCTGAATACCGATAAAACAGGAACCCATTTCGCGCTGATCGCCGACCATGCTTTCGAGGTGAATGCCCCTGAGTTCCATGTCCCAAAAACATCTCTACATGCCGTCGAAGCTGAGATCACATCGACAAAGGCCTCGCTGGCTTCGGTCAACGATCGTCTCACGGAGCTGGCGGCATCGCACGACGATGTGGTCCAGGCCGTACATGACCGCACCGACGCTGCGGAGTATGCTGACGTGCATGACACCATTGGCAAGCATGGAGCCATCGCCTACCTCTGCGGATTCTGCCCGGAGGAGAGCATTGACGCGGTGCGCGAAGCGGGCGCCAAGCGTGGCTGGGGTCTGCTGGTTGAGGAACCCGCAAACGACGATGCCGTTCCGACCCTGCTGAAGCTACCGCGGTGGGTAACGCCAATCAAGGCGGTCATGCAGTTCCTGGCGATCCTCCCCGGCTACCATGAAGCGGACATCAGCGGAGTCTTTCTGATCTTCTTCAGCATCTTTTTCGCCATCCTTATCGGTGACGCCGGCTACGGTCTTCTGTTCCTCATCATGACCGTCTGGATTCGCATCAAGAAGCCCCAGGCGCCGGCCTACCCCTTCGTGCTGTTTGGCATCCTCAGCACGTGCACCATTCTGTGGGGAGCGGCGACCGGCAATTACTTCGGTATCAGCCCCGAAGCCCTGCCCCCCCTACTCCAGGGACTGCAAGTGGACTGGCTGACCAGCGAAATGGCCCAGAATAATGTCATGAAGCTCTGTTTCCTGATTGGTGCCATACACCTGACAATTGCGCACCTGTGGAATATCGTGGTCCTCGCCCCCAGCCCCAAGGCCCTGGCACAGATCGGATGGATCGGCCTGGTCTGGTCAATGTATTCTGTCGCCCTCGGGATGGTCCTGCAACAGCCGTATCCAGGCTTCTTCTTGCCGCTTCTGATCGTGAGTACGCTCATGATCCTGCTCTTCATGACATCGCCTAAAGATATGAAGGACGAGTGGATCAATCACGCCATGTTCCCGCTAAGCATGGTTAACTGTTTTGTGGACATCGTCTCCTATATCCGTCTTTTCGCAGTCGGTCTTGCCTCGCTTTCGGTTGCCGAGAGCTTCAACGGCATGGCCATGCAACTTGGCTGGGCCCGCATTTGGACCGTGCCCTTCATTGCCGCCATTCTTCTCATCGGGCACGGCCTCAACATTGCCCTGTGTGCGCTTGGCATCCTCGTGCATGGCGTGAGGCTCAACACACTTGAATTCTCGCTGCACAAAGGCCTCGAATGGAAAGGTGTGCCCTACCGACCATTTTCGCGGGTACCTCGATAATTGAACTGAAGATAACGTTGATAACAGAAGGAGTAGTGAATCATGGAAGAGATCGTAACGCTGAACGTCGCAATGGGTAAACTTGGTGGAATCGCAGCACTAGCCATCGCCGCCGTCGGGTCGGCTCTGGGTACGGGTGCAGCCGGCGCGGCCGCAATCGGAGCCTGGAAGAAGTGCTATGCCCAAGGCAAAGCTGCCCCGTTCATGCTGCTGACATTTGTTGGTGCGCCGCTCTCACAGACGATCTACGGTATCGTGCTCATGTTCTCGATGAAGGGCAAGATCGCTGACGACATGCCCTGGCAGGGCCTGTTCTTCGCTGGTCTTCTCGCCGGACTTGGCATGGGTGTCTCCGCCTGGCTGCAGGGCAAAGCCGGTGCAGCCGGCTCTGACGCCCTTGCCGAAACAGGTGAAGGGTTCACCAACTATCTGGCCGCACTCGGTATCATCGAAACGGTCGCCATTTTCGTCATGGTCTTCACCATGCTTGCACTCGGGTAAGTCGCTTTGCGACTCCCCATCAAGGTCATTCCCGGAGCATCTCAGGACGAGATCTCCGGGTGGCTGGGTGATCGACTCAAGGTCCGCGTGCGTGCCCCCGCCGAGAGCGGCAAGGCAAACAAAGCGGTGTGTCGTCTACTGGCCAATCGACTTGGAATTGCACCATCTTCCGTACAAATCGTGAGCGGCGGAGCCTCCCCCCTGAAGATGGTCTCCCTTGATGGCATCGATAGCAGGCGGCTGCGCATGACGCTCGGACGATAATCGGTGAAAATTCATTCGTGACATCAGGGAATCCCTTACGCTAGACTTCTTGTGTAATGGATGAGTCTGAGGACAAAACCAAAGAGAAGCGCCACAAGAAGCCATTCTTGCTCCGCAGCTTCGCTTACATCGCTGCCTGGCAGGCCGCAGCCTTCGCGATTCTATTCCTGCTGGTGTGGCTGAATGAGCTCATTGATATTGCAGCGCTCTTCTATGGAGCCCCCCCTTCCCCGCCAGACCTCACGCGGGCTTGTGTCTCATCCGCGGGGGTGCTGCTTGCGGCCATCATTGCGATTGGTCACACCTACGTCCAACAGCAGAATCTCGTTTTTGGTCTTCTCACCATCTGCAGCTACTGCCACAAAGTGCGTATCAGTAGCGCTGATTGGGAGCGCGTTGAAGAGTATGTGGGGAAGCGCACAGCCGCCAATTTCAGCCATGGTATCTGCCCAGACTGCATCGACAAGGCAAAAGAAGATATGATGGCAGAACTCTCCGACATTACGGCCCAGCCGTAATCGGAGGAACAGAAGCCGCGGTATTGGGATCGTAGAAATACCACACCACCAGCACAACCAGTGCTGCCACAAAAAGCAACCAGAGCACCATGTCTCTGAAGCGGCGGCGTGACAGCTCGTGATGCTCGCACTCTCCGGCTTCCACAACGATAGCCGCCACAGCCATCACAGCAAGAAAGACCAGAACCAGAATCAGCCATTTAACGATCACGAGCTTTCCTCCTAAAGAGGAGCTTAGAGCGCACCGTTTGTGGACTCAAGCACGATCGATCCCAGTCACGGCGATCCTGACAAAAGGGCACTTTCTCATGCCATACCGGATTGCGCATTGTGCATAAGGTTTTCCCCTAGACGTCCATCGTGGTTTCCCTTATAGTGAGTACTGTGTTTATGGGGAGAAGTATGGAACGCTCACGCCGAAAATGCCCACACTGTAGTGGTGATGAAGTGGCCAGACTGCGCCGGCCGGTCTGGCTTCGCCTGCTACCCGCCACGAAGTATTATTGCTGCCGCGACTGCGGACATCGCTTCGTTCGCTTCCAGCGTGACCCGCAGTCAATCTCCCTCGTCTAGTCCCCGCATTTCCCTCTCGCCAGAACCGCCACTGTCTGCGTATCATTCCCGCCACTTACCAAGGGAGAACAATGTTGCCAGGCAAACTACAGGACAAGCCACTAATCATCTTTGATGGCGCCTGCGGAACCAATCTGCAGCTGCTTGATATTCCCGACGCTGCGTGGCAGGGCTGCGAAGGCTGCAACGAGCTTCTCAGCACGACAGCCCCCGAGATCATAGAGAGCCTTCACCGTGAGTTCTTCAATGCCGGTGCCGATGTTGTTGAGACAAACACCTTCGGAGCAACCAGCATCGTCCTCGCCGAATACGGTCTGGAGAATCGCGTCGAGGAGATCAACCGTGCTGCCGTTGAGGCGGCACGCCGCGCAGCGGACGGCAAGCCCGGTCGCTACATTGCGGGATCCATCGGGCCCACCACGAAGTTGGTCTCCCTGGGGCACATTGATCGTGAATCTCAAGCAACAGCCTATGAGGAGCAAATCCGTGTTCTACTCGATGCTGGTGTGGACTGCCTCATCATCGAGACGTGCCAGGATCTTCTACAGGTGAAGAATGCGGTGATAACGGCGCTCGAGACGATGAATGCCGCTAATGTCGAGGTGCCTATTCTTGTTTCGGTCACCATCGAACAGCAAGGTACGATGCTGGTTGGGTCTGACATTGGAGCCGTGTGCGCGACCTTGGAACCATTCCCGATTCTCTCCCTCGGACTCAACTGCGCCACCGGGCCGCTCGATATGGAATCGCATATCCGCTATCTGAGTCATAACTGGCCCCATCGCATATCCTGCATCCCCAACCAGGGCCTGCCGGAGGTTGTCGATGGGCAGACCGTATACAAACTGCTCCCCGAAGAGTACGCCCAGCATATGGCCGACTTCATCGCGAACTTTGGTGTCAGTGTTGTAGGGGGCTGCTGTGGCACGACACCCGCACACATTGCGGCCCTCAAGGCTGCCGTCGGCAACATCGTCCCGCCCCAGCGCGAGGTGATCTCATGAAGCCGTCTGTTTCCAGCCTCTACCAGGCCGTTGAACTTGAGCAGGATCCGCGCCCCCTGCTGATTGGTGAACGCTGCAACGCCAATGGATCAAAGCGCTTTCGTGAGCTGCTGCTTGATGACGACTTCGAAGGTTGTGTCAAGATCGCCCTCGAACAGCAGGAGGCCGGTGCGCATGTTCTGGATATCTGCACAGCTTATGCTGGTCGCGACGAGAAGGCTGACCTCACCAAGCTCGTAAGCATGCTCGCAGGATCCGTTCGCCTGCCCCTGGTAATCGACTCCACAACCCCCGACTGTATCGAAGCCTGTCTTGCGCTCTACCCCGGGCGCTGCATCATCAATTCCATCAACTTGGAGGATGGTGGCGCCTACCTGGATCGCATATGCCCCCTGCTGAAGAAGTACGGTGCCGCCGTGATCGCGTTGACGATTCACAAAGGCGGAATGGCCATGACCACAGCCGAGAAGGTTGAGACGGCGCGGGAGATCTATCATCGTGCTGTCGACATCCATGGCCTGCGCCCCCAGGATCTGATCTTTGACCCGCTGACCTTCACGATCGGCTCCGGGGATGAAACGCTGCGTGATGCAGCCATACAGACGATTGACGCCATTCGTGAAATCAAGCAGGAGCTACCCGGCGTTTACACGGTACTTGGCCTCAGCAATATCTCGTTCGGCCTGCGCCCCCACTCACGCAAGATCCTGAACTCCGTCTTCCTGCACGATGCCGTCGAGGCCGGGATGGATGCCGCCATCGTTGACGCCGCCAAGATTCTACCGCTTGCCGGCGTTTCCGAAGAAGACCGGCAGGTGGCCTCCGACCTCCTGTATGACCGCGTTGCGGATGACGCGGCCGAAGGCGACACTCCTCTCATGCGGTTTATCGAACACTTTAAAGATCGGGCCGATGGTGATGATGACGAGGATGAGACAGAAGGCGGCCCCGCTGAGGAAGGGCTGCACGACAAGGTGCTCAAAGGCGACAAGGAAGGCCTGGAGGATCTGCTCTCGATCCTGCTGCGCCGTTATGTCCCCACCGCAATCATCAACACCATTCTCGTACCGGCCATGCGGCATGTGGGCGAACTCTTCGGTCGTGGCGAAATCCTGCTTCCATTCGTGCTCCAGTCCGCCGAGGTCATGAAGCGCGCCGTCAGCTATCTTGAGGCATTCATGGACAAGACGGATGAGACACATGGCGTCAAGATCCTGCTCGCCACAGTACAGGGCGATGTCCACGACATTGGGAAGAACCTCGTCGATATCATTCTCTCCAACAACGGCTACAAGGTCTACAACATCGGCATCAAGGTCCCCGCCGAAACGATCATCGCCAAGGCTCGCGAATATGACGTCGATATGATCGGACTGAGCGGCCTGCTCGTGAAATCAGCCATCGTGATGCAAGAGTGCATGCCCCAGTACAAGGAGGCAGGCCTGGATGTACCCATCTTGCTGGGTGGCGCTGCGCTCACACCCAAGTTTGTAGCGGAGAGCTGCGTCCCAGGTTACCACAAGCCGGTAGTCTACTGTTCCGATGCCTTTGCCGGACTCAAGGCGGTCCGCGAGTTCGAGGAATGCAACCTCACTGCGACAACCTGGGCGGGAGAAGCCAAGCCGAGAGCCGCGCAGTCCAACGTCGCAGCCGTCGAAGTTGACCGTACTGTTCCCGTCCCTGAGGCACCGTTCTTTGGCGTACGCCACGTTGAAGACATCAATCCCGAGCTCATCTTCCCCTATGTCAACGAGCAGGCCCTCTTCCGGGGACGCTGGGGATATCGCCGTGGCAAGATGGGTGCCGACGAGTATGCCGCGCTGCTCGAAGAGAAGGTCCATCCCCTCTACGAAGAACTGAAGCGACGCGGCATTGAGGACGGGCTATTGCGACCCAAGGTGGCCTACGGCTATTTCCGGTGCCACAGCAAAGAGAACACCGTCTACGTCGAGAACGAGGGACAGACCTACGAGTTCCCCTTCCCCAGGCGCACCATGCCTCCCCTGCTCTGCATCGCGGATTTCTTCAAGACAGAAGCGGAAGGTGGCGATGTGGCCGCCTTCTTCGTCGTCACCATTGGCGAGCAGATTGGCGAGGCCACCCGGGAACTCTTTGAAGCCGACGAGTACCACGACTATCTCATGCAGCACGCTTTTGGCGTCGAAGTGACCGACGCCCTGGCGGAATACTGGCATGAAGTCATGCGACAGGAGTTGGGCATTGCCAAAGCCAAACCCGAGGACCTCACGGGATACGTCGTACAGGAATACCAGGGATCACGCTACGGCTTTGGTTATCCTGCATGCCCGGACCTGGGGGCGCACAAGCCGCTTTTCGAGATGCTGAAGCCCGAGGTAATCGGGGTATCGTTGACCGAGAACATGGAAATGGTTCCCGAGCAGACCACGTCCGCGATCGTAGCCCACCACCCCCAGGCGAAGTACTTCGCCGTCTAACGGAGAACCGGACGATGCGTATTGGCGTGACCATGGGCGATGCATCCGGGGTTGGCCCCGAGCTTCTGCTACGTGCCTTTGAAGACGGTGAGTTCTCTGAGCCCTTTGTGGCATTCGCTGATATGGCCGCACTCGTGTTTGCCAGGCAACACCTGGGGCTCTCAACGCCCCTGAAAGTCACAACGCTTGATGACACCGTGGAGGATGGCGTCATCAACGTCATCGATACCGGCATCCTTACACCTGAGGATGTCCGCCCGGGCGAAATCGTCAAAGCCGCAGGCCGCGCGGCCGTGGTCACCGTTGAATCAGCCGTGCATGCCGCGCTGGCTCACAAGATCGATGCAATCGTAACGCTGCCGATCAACAAGGAGTCATGCGAGCTGACCTATCCCGGTTTCCAGGGACATACGGAGCTCCTCGCGGAGATGTGCGAGGTATCCGACTATACCATGATGCTGACCGCACCCGATATCATTGCGACGCATGTCTCGACCCATGTCTCGATGCGAGAGGCTATTGAGCGGGTGAAGACCGAACGTATTCTGACGGTACTCCGGCTGACGGACAGTGCGGTGAAGCGCATCCGTCCCCAGGCGCGAATTGCTGTGTGCGGAATCAATCCGCATGCCGGCGAACATGGCCTGTTCGGACGCGAGGAGATTGAAGAGATCCTTCCGGCCATTGAAGCGGCACGTGCCGAAGGGATTGATGCCACGGGGCCCGTCCCTCCGGATACCGTGTTCATGAAGGCCTTGAACGGCAACTACGAAGCCGTCGTCTGCATGTATCATGATCAGGGGCATATCGCGCTCAAGACGCATGGCTTCCATGAAGGTGTCAACGTCACCGTCGGACTGCCAATCGTCCGCACCTCGGTCGACCACGGCACGGCCTTTGACATCGCCTACCAAGGCAAAGCCTCGACCCACAACGTAGGCTGCGCCTTCCGCCTGGCCGTCCAGCTGGCCTGAAGCTTCATCGCAAATCCTAGCGGCTTCTACATTCTTTTGTAGGGCGGGAACTCTTCCCGCCTGTTGTCCCTTCTCCACTGCCGGGAAGGGTTCCCGGCCTACATAAGAGCATTTCACCCCTGATTAGTCCGAGTCCACTCGGGGGCGAAACTGGCCTGAAACTTGACCTCCTCTTTGTTCAGGGCGGTCAGTCCAGCATGACGCGAAAGCGGTGTCGCCGTCCTGCACTCGCAAGCTCGCTTCGGACTCTGCCACCGCACTCCAAGTCAACAGCAACCCCTTTTCGAGACCCAATTTGGAGTGCGGTGGCAGAGGGACTTCCCAGGCCCGGCGACACCGCTTTTCCCTTACCCGCAGACTCAGCCTTTTGTACGGCGATCCAAGTTTCCGCCCTGTACAATCTATCGAAGAAACGACGCCGGGGCCTTGCCGGCCTGAAGCTTCAACCATCGTTATCCGTGTGGGAGGGGGACCGTGGCCTCCGGACGCGGTCGAGCAAAGAGGGAGCCTGCCGTGTGACGGTGGAGAACATCGTGCCTATCTGTCTCTTGAGAGGCCCTTCCCTTGCACAACGCCGTCGGGACGCCGGCGTCCACCTTGCTCGTCGCCACAGTCTCACCCCTGATCAAGCCGTCAGAGACACGCCGCCAGGCTCCGCGACTCCAATCAGAAAAAAGCACATCCACTTGCCCCCAACTGGATGCCGGCGCGCCTCGTCGACGCAATGCTGGCTTGAATGCTCTCACTTGAGGGGTAATAATGCGTCCGACTTGCAGGCGACCCTACCCCGTCTGACTGAAGCGCACTTTGGCTGAACCACAAGGAGTTTGAATGAGTTTTCTGGACCTGAAGACCAAGGACGAATGTACGTACGATATTCTATCCATGGGTGAAGTCATGCTCCGGCTGGACCCCGGCGAGGGTCGGATCCGCACGACACGGAATTTCCGAGCCTGGGAAGGTGGAGGCGAGTACAACGTCGCGCGAGGTCTGCGACGCTGCTTCGGGCAGCGCGCCGCCGTCGTTACAGCATTTGCCAGGAACGACGTCGGTCTTCTGATGGAAGACTTCATTCTCCAGGGCGGTGTCGACACATCACTCATCAAGTGGGCTGACTACGATGGCATCGGGCGTACGGTCCGTAATGGTCTCAACTTCACCGAACGCGGTTTTGGCATCCGTGGCGCCGTCGGCTGTTCAGATCGCGGCAATACCGCGGCCTCACAGCTCAAGCCCGGCGAGATTGACTGGGATCACATCTTCGGTACGCTCGGCGTACGCTGGTTCCACACCGGGGGAATCTTTGCGGCACTCAGCGAAACAACAGGGCCTGTCGTGATCGAGGCCGCGAAGGCAGCCAAGAAGCATGGCACGATCGTGTCGTACGACCTGAATTACCGCCCTTCCCTATGGAAAGGATTTGGTGGGATCGAGCGATGCCGTGAGATCAACCGCGAAATCGCCAAGTACGTTGATGTGATGATTGGCAATGAAGAGGATTTCACCGCCTGCCTGGGCTTTGAGATCGAGGGCGCCGATGAGAACCTGACCGACCTCGAAGTGGGCGCCTTCCAGCAGATGATAACAAAGGCAGTTGCTGAATTCCCCAACTTCAAAGCTACGGCTACCACCATGCGTGGCGTCGTAACAGCAACCGTAAATGACTGGGGCGCCATGTGCTGGTGCGACGGCGAGTTCTACACGGCAACCCATCGCCCCGCGCTTGAGATCATGGATCGTGTCGGTGGTGGCGACAGTTTCGCGTCGGGCTTCATCTACGGCATGATGATTTTGAACGACCCACAGAAGGCTGTCGAATACGGAGCCGCGCACGGTGCCCTCGCCATGACAACGCCCGGTGACACAACCATGGCATCACTCGCCGAGGTGGAGAAAATCGTGGCCGGCGCCGGGGCTCGAGTCGATCGCTAGTCGCACCACCGCAGGCACTACGCCTTTGTGAAGCTCTGTACCCGCTGGTGCTCTTCCTGCTCGCTCCGGAAATCGATGTTAGCCCATTTCTCAAGCTCATCGCCTGACATCTCTGCACAGTGCGCACGATAAGCCGTTGGCGTCATGCGCGTCGCGCCCTTGAATGAATTGGCGAAGTACTGGCTACTGCTGAAACCGCATTTGAAGGCGATCTCGGTAATACTGATGTCGGTCTCGCGGAGCAGCGTCTTTGCGCGTTCCATGCGTAATCGAGAAAGGTACTCCATCGGAGTACTGCCCGTCAGTTTCTGAAAGATCTTCCCCAGCTGCGTGCGCTGGATTCCGCAGTAGGACACCATCTGGGGCAGCGTCCATTGCTGATCGCAACGTGAAGAGAGTCCCGCCACCAGTTTCTGCACCCGCTGCTCTGACAACGTACGTTTCTCGGCGCCCACCACTTCTCCCGCAACGATACGCTTGAGCTCGACCAGCACAGCACGGATCAGCGTCATGGCATGCGCCTCACGCAACTCGTGTGTGCTCTGCAGCTCGGATATCAGCGTCGGAATGAGTTCCCGAAGGCTTGGTGTCGCCAGGAAGCTATGCCGCTTGCTGGCTGCAAATGTCCGGCTGAGAATTCTCATCTCGTCCGAGCTGAAACCAAAGCTCTCAGGAAAGCGGAACGACTCACAGGGGTCCGGGTTGTCATCCTCAAGGTGGAAGAGAATATGCCACATGGTGTTTTCGGGTTCCTTGGGATTCAGGCTGCCATGCACCTGCCACGGTAACGTGAAGAACACGGACCCTGTCTCAACCTTCTCAGGAACCCCTTCTACCATCCACTCCAGCATTCCCTTCTCAACGCAGGTGATCTCCATGCCACGATTCTTGTGGGGGGCAAGCTCAGGACACTGGAATCGACCATAGCTAATAACCTCTTTCATGCCGGTAGTCTGCCATCCATGTATAAAATATACCACTCCAATTTCGACCGCAACGAGACCTTTGAGAGTGTATACGTACGCAAGACTTCAGTATTCAACCGATAGGAGGACTCGATGGCAAAGAAATCATGGATCACAACGCTTCCAAAGGTAGGCATTCGTCCCACAATTGATGGTCGCTATGGCGGCGTCCGTGAATCCCTTGAAGTTCAGGTCATGAAAATGGCCAAGACTGCAGCGAAGCTCATCAGCAGCTCTCTGCAATACCCCAATGGCGAACCGGTTGAATGCGTCATCGCAGACACCTGCATTGGTGGCGTGACAGAAGCCGCCGCCTGTGCCGACAAGTTCGATCGCGAGAATGTCGGTGTCTCGCTGACGGTGACCCCCTGCTGGTGCTACGGCTCCGAGACCATGGACATGGATCCGCTGCGCCCGAAAGCGGTATGGGGCTTCAATGGCACCGAGCGTCCCGGCGCTGTCTACCTCGCCGCCGTCCTTGCCGGTCATACGCAAAAGGGATTGCCGGCTTTCGGCATCTACGGTCGCGATGTTCAGGACAAGGGCGATACCTCCGTTCCTGCTGATGTCGAAGAAAAGGTTCTTCGTTTCGTCAAGGCCGGCTTGGCCGTCGCCATGATGCGGGGCAAATCCTATCTATCCATGGGCGGATGCTCCATGGGCATCGCCGGTTCCATCGTCGACCAGGACTTCTTTGAAGCGTACCTCGGCATGCGCGTTGAAGCCATTGACCTGACCGAGTTCACCCGGCGCATGCGTGACGGCATTTACGATGAAGTTGAGTATGAGAAAGCGCTCAAGTGGACCAAGGCCAACTGCAAAGAAGGTCATGATCCGAACAAGCGCAGCAAGAAGCGCAAGCGCAAGCAGCTGGACAAGGAGTGGGAAGACTCGGTCAAGATGGCCATGATCACACGCGACCTGATGCAGGGAAACAGCAAGCTTGCGAAGAAAGGCTACAAAGAGGAAGCCCGTGGTCACAATGCCATTCTGTCCGGTTTCCAGGGACAGCGGCACTGGACCGACGCCAACTGCAATGGCGACTTCCTTGAGGCCATTTCCAACAGCTCATTCGACTGGAACGGGCTGCGGATGCCGCGTCTGGTCGCCACCGAGAATGACGCGCTCAACGGCGTCCCCATGCTCCTATCCCACCTCCTGACCAACACGGCACAGGTGTTCGCCGACGTGCGTACCTACTGGAGCCCCGAAGCGATCAAGCGCGTGACGGGTTACACCGTCGAAGGTCAGGCGAGTGGCGGACTGATTCACCTGATCAACTCCGGCGCGGCCGCCCTCGATGGCAGCGGACAGCAATCGATCGACGGCGAACCCGCCATGAAGCCCTTCTGGGAGATCACCACAAAAGAGAAAAACGCCTGCCTCAAGGCGACCTCGTGGCACCCATCTGTCACAGAGTACTTCCCGGGCGGTGGCTGGTCCTCCAAGTTCGTGACCAAGGGTGGCATGCCCATCACGATGAGTCGCGTCAACATCGTCAAGGGACTAGGACCCGTGCTCCAGATTGCAGAAGGCTGGACCGTTGACCTGCCGGACCGAGTCCACAAGAAACTCGACGACCGGACGAATGACACCTGGCCCACAACATGGTTTGCACCACGCATCACCGGCAAGGGAGCCTTCACTGATGTCTACGAAGTGATGGCCAAATGGGGAGCCAACCACGGTGCGTTCAGCTACGGACACATCGGAGCTGACCTCATCACGCTGGCATCCATGCTGCGCATCCCAGTCTTCATGCACAACGTCGAAGACGCCGACGTGTATCGTCCGAGCTCCTGGAATTCCTTCGGAACCGAAGGTCTCGAGGGCGCCGACTTCCGCGCCTGTGACGCCTACGGCCCACTCTACGGCTGAGGCACACGCATCGCGGGATTACCCCCTCACGACAGAGTCACACACCACTGGGCTTGCCCCAGTGGGGTGCTGACTCTGGCCACGTGCGCACGCAACCGTGTAGATCATGCCCCGCCCAACTGTAGGGCGGGAACGGTTGAGTCCCCGAGACCTTCCCGCCGTCTCCCGTTGCAGCGGCAAGTAACTCCATAGCCATCCAGCAAGCTCCCTTCGGGAAGCTCGCCCTACACAGTAGATCGTGCAGGACGGGCTTCCCCGACGTACGTCGGGGAGCCTGCGCCTGTGGCTACAGGTTCACTTAAACCGCTCTAGCCCGGCTAGATCAGCTCTTCATCAAACACAACGGCGACCTTGCCGCACTTGCCGCTGGCCATAAGTGAATAAGCCTCTGGCGCCTTGTCGAGTGGGAAGCGATGCGTAACCAGGTCCGCCGGGTGGATGTTCCAGCGCTCGATGCGCTCAACGAGCTCTTCCATCCGCCAGATGTTGGTCACCCATGAACCGTACAGCGTCTTCTGGTCATGGATCATGTCCGCACTCGGAGCAAAGTCAGGGCTCATCAAGCCGCCCTCGCCGATTAGAACAATCTTGCCCCATTTACGAGCAGCCTGCACGGACGTCAGACGGGCATTGGCATTGGCTGAGCATTCGACCACCTTCTCGCAGCCCATGCCACCAGTCAAAGCCTTCACCTCGTCGACATTGTTTGGTCCAGCCTTCAGGACGGCATCAAACAGCTTGATTCCACTGCCCTTACGTAGTTCCAGGCCCTTGGCAATCTCAACGCGCTCATCAATCGCTTCAATGCCGATCACCTGCGACGCGCCCATGGCCTTACAGAGCATGGCCGCCGCAAGACCGACCGGACCGAGCCCGGTTATCAGTACGGCGTCATTGCCACCAATGCTGATCTTCTCAAGTCCCTCATAGACCGTGCCGAATCCACACGCCACCTGTGCGCCGTCAGTGTAGCTCATGCTATCGGGCATCAGAACACAATCCTTCTCCTCGGCCACAATGTATGGCGCCATGCCGCCATTGCGCTGCCAGCCATAAGCCTTGCGGTATTCCTCGCTCGTGCAGGAAATCATGTAGCCACGACGGCAGTCGTTGCAGAGCCCGCATCCGGAAATGTGGTAGAGGACGACGCGGTCACCTTCCTTGAAACGACGCATCCCCGGTCCCGTCGCCACAATCTGCCCGCATGGTTCATGCCCGGCCACCATGCCTGGCTGATACCCTTCCGGCCCTTTGCCAACATGGTCATTGTAGATACAGCGGATGTCGGAACCACAGATGGTGGAAGACTTCGTCTTGAGCAGCACCTCGCCGTGCTTGAGCTCAGGAATCTCATACTCTTTGAATTCTACCGTGCTGTTCCCCGGGAGGTAGGCGCCTGTCATTGTCTTCGGAATATCGCTCATGATCCTGTTCCTTTCTAGTACGTGAGTCGTTCAGTTATTGTTCGATCGTCCCATCCAGATCCCAGAGATCCTCCCAAGTCTGGCCGTCTTTCCAGAGAAATACCTGGCCCTTTATAAGGCGACAGTTCTTATCGATCATCGCAAGCTCGGCCATCTCTTCATCCGTGATGCGCATGTGGTCAGACAGGGCACAACGCGTGTTGCTCTGGTATTCGACTTCGTATACCGAGAAAGGAATTGGAATCTGGCCCCGTTGTACAGCCCACTTGATGCAGACCACAGCAGGATGCACACCGAGACGCTCAGCAATCCTCTTCACGACCGGGTCTTCAATATCGACTGTATCGGTTTCGGTCTTGTCGCGATCCGGCCGGGTCGGCGAGCCAATCGGACAGAACCCAACGGGCTGGATACCGCTCTCGACGAAGTAGTCAAACAACGCCTGCTGCTGGAAGTGCGGATGCAGCTCCATCTCGGTTACGGCCGGCTTCACTTTGCAGTCACGCAGCACCAGCTGCATCTTTGCCCTGGTCATATTGGATGTGCCAATCGCACGGACAAGCCCCATCTCGACCAGCCGCTCCATTTGCGCCCAAGTCTTCATGAAGGTCTCATGAATATAGGGCTTAGCATCCGGACTACGAGAGTCGACACTGCAACCAATCGGGTGGAAGTTCGGAAATGGCCAGTGCACGAGGTAAAGATCAAGGTAGTCCAAGCCCAGATCCTCAAGCGACTGCTTGCAGGATTTGATCACGTCACCTTCACCGTGCATGTCATTCCAGACCTTGGATGTGATGAAGAGCTCCTCCCGCGGAACACCACCATCCAGGATGACCTTGAATGCCTCACCGATCTGCTTTTCATTCCCGTAGACCGATGCGCAGTCAAAAGCACGTTGCCCGTACTCGGCTGCCCCGATTACGGCGTTGGCAACTTGCTCCGGCGTGAAGCGGTCGGACCCAAAGGTGCCCATACCGATGGCCGGCATCTCAACGCCATTACTCAGCGTCTTCTTCGGGACGATGTGAGGATCGACGCCATCCTCTGCGAACACAAACGTGGTCTTCTTTGCCTCTGTCATGCTACTGCTCCGTGTTTGGGGTTCTCCAAAAAACTCGCCATCATCGTACACAGACGGCCTGAAAGGTGGAATAGACCAACTTGACCATATGATGGACATATTTGACTTTACCCAGCATGCCTCTTGCCTCATGATATCAGCACCATGACTAACCAGAAAGCGCCATTCATATCTAAGCAGGTGGTATCGGGAGAATACTACTATCTGAATTTGACCCCGCCCAAGCGATCAGAGGCCATCGTCGTATGTGGTGGCCGCGAACAATGCTCTCCCAGTTATCGCATCGAGCGCGACTCGTTCAAGTTCCGCTCAATTGAGTTTGTGTCATCCGGCAGTGGCTCTCTTACCATCGCGGGACAGACCTACCCGCTGCGACCGGGGACTGTCTACAGCTATGGCCCCCGCGTGAGTCACATCATCGAAACGGACACCGATCATCCAATGCTCAAGCACTTCGTCGATTTCGTTGGTAGCGAACTCACGGCCTTGCTCAAACGCACGGGACTGGGCAATCCCCATCCGCTATACGCCGCAAAGCCATTTCGCATGCGGAGCATCTTCGAGAACCTTCTGCAGACGGGCGCTTCGGAAAGCCGACATCGCAACGAGCTATGCGTCCTTCTCCTCAAGCAGCTCATGCTCCATGCCGATGAGACATCTCTGCCACGGCAGGAGGCGTTCTCTCCCGCATGGCAGACCTACCTGCGATGCCGCCAACATATTGAACGCGATTTCCTCACGCTTGAGAGCATCAGCCAAGCCGCTTCGGAGTGCTTTGTGGACAAAGCCTACCTGGCGCGGCTCTTCAACCGCTATGCAGACGAGCCCCCGCTACAATTGCTGACTCGCCTGAAGATGGCACACGCTGCGGATCTGCTGAGCAAAGGGGATCTCCTGGTCAAGCAAGTCGCCGAGCAGATCGGTTTTGCCGATCCCTACCACTTCTCGCGCGTCTTCAAACGCGTCTATGGCATTCCACCGGAGACCTTTATCCAGACCGCCGGACGGACGGGTTGAGCCGGTCGTATTCCGACCAGAAGGAATTTCCCATGTGGTGTTGGCGGTCATCCCACTCATCACGGAAAGCGCAGAGGCGCTCACGGAGCTGTGTGATCCGATCCACATGCTCGGGATCATCCGCCAAGCTGTTAATCTCGGCCGGATCGTCGACAAGATCGAAGAGCTGAGTGGTGTTCTGTCCGTTGTGGATGTACTCCACCAACTTGTAGCGGTCATCTTTCACGCTGCGCAGCATGTCAGTGTAGGCGAAGTAGAGCTCGTCACGGTGCGTGGCCGCCCCGTCGGAGATGGCCGATAGCAGGCTCCGCCCTTCGACGGATGAAGGCACGTCAACCGCCAGCAGATCACAGATCGTCGGAAAAATATCGAGCAAGTAGGCATAGGTGTCGCGTTGCTGACCGGCAGGAATCCCGGGGCCGGCGAAGATGAGCGGCACACGAACACTATGTTCGTAGTGGTTTTGCTTGCCGAAGAGGCCATGCTGGCCGAGGGCCAGTCCGTTGTCCCCGGCAAAGATGAACAGCGTGTTATCCAACTGGCCCTTCTCTTCGATCGCCTTCACGACGCGTCCCACCTCGTGGTCAAGATGCGAGATCATGGCGTAATACTCGGCCAGGTGCTGCCGTACGATCTCGGGGGTACGGGGATAGGGCGCGAGCACTTCATCGCGCACATTACGGATTCCGAAGTCGAATGGATGCTCGTCCTTGTAGTTCGCCGGAAGCGTCAGGGCTTCCGGATCGTAGAGATCGAGAAACGCCTTCGGCATGGAGCGCGGGTCGTGCGGGGCCATGAAAGAGATATACATGAAGAAGGGCGCCTCGTCCCGGTACTCCTCAATGAAGGCCACAGACACGTCGCCGAAAAGCTCCGTCGAGTGCTTGCCCGGCGAGAGGTGATCGGCGACCACGTGTACAGGCTTATTGGAGTAGAAAGCATCCTTGATCCACGGCTTGACCAGGTCATACTCACCAGTCGGATCGTAATCACAGGCGGGGACATTCCAGTGATCCCACATGCCACCGAAGAAGATCTCGCCGCCATCCGTGAAGCTGCGCGCAAATGAGGCCGTTCCGTTATGCCACTTACCGGTACCGAATGTCCGATAACCGGCCTGCTGTAGCGTCTCTCCCAGCGTCGTGTGCTCGGGAGGGATGTTCTGCCCCTCGCGTTCGAGGTGGAAAAGCGTTCGCCCCGTATGCAGCATGGCGCGACTCGGCATACAGACCGCACCGGAGGTCCCGCACGGGATATGCGCCTGCGTAAACGCGGTTCCCCTCTCAACCAGGCAGTCAATATGCGGGGTCTGAATCTCACTGTTCCCCAGCGCGCCAATCGTGTCGAAGCGCTGATCATCAGTGAAGAAGAATACGATGTTCGGCTGTTCACTCATGTGTCCTCGTCCCAGTTTGCTCTTGCCCATTGTTGATCTCGGGAATGAGTTGAAAGACTACAGTGCTCCTCGGCGATCTTCCAGTTCCTTGCGGATGCGCAGTGTTTCGCGCTCCGTGAGTGGGTATCGTGTGAGAATGGCGAGAATAATCAGCATCGCTGTCGCCGGTGTCGCCGCATAGAAGACACGCATCCAGAAGAACGTCGAGGCCGCCTGTTCGCCTCCCAGTTCTGCCTTGAACCCTGTTCCGACCAGAATGAATCCGGCCAGCAGGAAGGCGAGAGAGGATCCCAGTTTGAGTATCCACTGGTAGATGGATGCAAAGCTCCCTTCACGCCGTTTCCCGGTCTGGACTTCATCGTAGTCGCAGATGTCGGCCGACATTGAAGCCAGAATCACCCACAGCCCGGTCGTGCCGGGACCCATCATGATACCGTTGACGATCATGAGATAAGGATTGGTCGGCGTAATCAGGAACCACTTGCAGATGGATCCGATCAACATAAACCCCACGTTGACGTAGAGCGCTCTGAGCTTGCCAAAGCGGTGGGCCAGATAGGTGAACAGCGGGATACTGAGAATCGATGAGATCATGGCCCCGGTTCCTGAAAGTCCCGAGATGACGGATGCCGGTCCTTTCTGTCCCCCGTGCAGGTAGTAGACGTTCAGGTACTCACCGAGGCCGTTGATCATCTGGCAGCCCAATACCATCAGGATCACCATGGCTAAAAGCATAACGAAGGGCTTGCAGCGAAGGCTGGTCTTGATACTGGGCCACAGCTTGACCTTCTCCTGCTTGCTGGCCTGCTTGTAATAGCGCTCCTTAACGAACAGTCCTGGCAGCACACCGAACACCACGAACACCACGGCCAACCCGAGAGCGACCCAACGCATGCCGGTGAGTGTGTCGTCGAACTGCTGCGTGAAGAAGAAGAGCCAGGCGATACCGATTGCCGAAAGCTTACTGAAGAGCGCCCGCCACGCGACGACCCGCGTCTTCTCGTGGTAATCGGGCGTCAGTTCCATGGCCAGCGTGTTGTAGGGTACCGCGAAGATTGTGTAGCAGGTGAAGAACACCAGGCAGCTCAGCAGGAGATAGGTGAAGGTAGCGCCCTCTCCCCAACCGCGTGGCACAAGCCAGATCAACGGAAACGTAATACCGCACAAGACCGCCCCCAGGATGATCCAGGGCCTGCGCCGTCCCCACTTGGTGCGGCTGTTGTCGGAGATGTACCCCATGACAGGATCAGTGAAGGCGTCCCACATGCGGAAGATGAATGTAGCCATCCCGATGAGACGGGGATCGACCCCAAGCACCATGTTGTAGATGATGTTCGCCATCTTGTTGACGGCGTGGTTGCCTGGATTCTGCATCAGGGCGCCGAGGGCGTTCGCTAGCTTCTCACTGTCGAGCACCTTGTCTTTCAGCGCTGTTTCAGGAGCCTTGTGTTTTTCGTGCTTTCTCATGAAATCGCTCCTATCCCTGAAGCCAGGCAAGGCCGCGCTGCATGGCGGGTATGTAGAGGGCGGCTACAACGACGAAGATGATCAGTTTGATCAGGAGGTTTTCCCGTTCCGGAGGTGCGATGGCACGCGTCTTGAGAAGGCGGGAAGCCTGCAGCTTCTGTTTCGCTGCCCCAAATCCCCCCACGAGCAATACGGCAACGGTGACAACATACGACCCATACTCGAATCCGGCTCGCACCGCTTCAGAAACGCCCTTCATCGTGAGCCCCTTGGCAATGGTCAGGCCGAGGAACAGTACGATTGTGCTGAGAATCGCGGTCAGCAGAGCCCGGGCAAAGAACGCATCAATGAGGTAGGCCCACTCCTGTTTCGTCTCGTCCTCAGGATCGTAGAAGTGATGCTTGCACTTGCCAACCAGCGGGGCAAGTGACATCGCCCCTGCAAAAACAAAGGCGCTCAGTACCGTTAGTGCCATCTCGATATTCATGTGACGTTACTCCCTTCATTCATGCAGATGCGATCTCTCCGGTCACATCCAGGTCGTAGGCCTCTGCGGCTTGCGACAGCGGAAGTGTGGGTCCGCTTTCCCGGAATTGCCGTCCTATGTGTCCTTCTTTTGAAATAGGTCCCAGTAGCTCCCGGCTCGGATGAAGCCGGGTGCGGAACCGAGCTTCGGTGCCTATGTACCGAGGTGCTCCTTCAGGCTGATTTTGCCGTCGCCATCGGTATCTTTCCGTCCGAGGCGCTTCTTCGCCTCTGCCTCATATCCCGTCTTCCCTTGCTTTTCGAACCCTGATTTTATGGACGCGGTGAGTTCCTGCAGGGACTGGTAGCCGTCGCCGTCGGTGTCCCATTTCTGGAAGTAGACCGTCTTCTTGTCTGCGGTCGGTTTGGCGGCCTGCTTGGTGCCGGCAGCCTTCGGCTTCGGTGTGCTGAGGAATTCCTTCAGGCTGAGTTTGCCATCAGCATTGGCGTCCTTCCGTTTGACGCGCTTCTTTGCCTCAGCGTCATATCCCTTCTTCCCCTGCTTGGCAAACCCCGCTTTCACCGAGGCAGTGTGTTCCGCCAGGCTGTGGTAGCCGTCGCCGTCCTGATCCCAGTTCTGGAAATACTTCACCTTGGCTTCGTTTCCCCCCTCGGCCTGCGTGGTCATGGCGGCAAGCACCAAGCTTCCCGTGGCGGCGGCGATGGTCATGTTCATGGTTTCGCTCCTATCTGTTGGTTTCGCGTTTGCGTCCTGCCTCACAGGGGCAGGTCTGATGTTATTCCCGTCTGGCACGTGTGACCTTCCGGCGTCGCCTCTGACAGGCGCGGTTGAGTAATGCCACACCGCGCCCTTCACCGTTTCCGTCGGTGTCACGGTATCTACGCGCCAGTACCACTTGGTGTGGTCCGGCAGGTAGGTTGGCATGAAGATGTTGTTCGCCTGGTTTCCCTGGAAAAGATCCGAATGTTCGGTTGCTGCGGCGACAGCACGCGCATCCGAGCCAAAGTAGATATTATAGGATGTGCCGCCATAGCCACCGAGCCAGATCAGATCCCGGCCGGCATTCTGACCGGTAGCGCCGGCAGGCGGAATCGGATGCGATGCACGAGACGTCTGGTAGCCGGGAATCCAGTACTGCTTGGCCCCGTGTTCGTACGCGCCGATATCAGGTGCGTTGCCGATGTAATCATCCGTCACACCTGAGACGATGGTTCCGGCATCGATTAGCGGGGAACCGGCGCGCGGCCGGAAATCACGATTGGCTGGATCGCGCAGCAGCGCGGCAAGGGCGTCCCCTTCTACGACCTGCTGATTGTGCGAAGCATTCCCCGGCAGAGGTTGAAGGAAACGGAAATGCCCGGAGAGCACCCCGATGTTGTTCTTCGTAGTACTCTTGACGTTGACGCCGCCCATGGAAGCGTTGTCCAGTACCGTCATGGTAACACCGTTCTGCCCCACCCCCCACAGGCCGGTGTTCCCCACAATGATATGCTCGTCGCCCTTGACCTTCATGGCGCCGCTCCGCCAGGCCACGTTGTTCTCCATCCGGCCGCGGACCCCGTAGGTAACCGTATCCACGCTTCCCATACCCGCCGAGTCGAAACGGAGCGATGCCTTCACCGAATCGTGAGACCAGTTGTTTCTCAACACGGTGCCGTCCTGTGCTGCCACACCCAGGTTTATCTGTGAGCCGTCATGCTGGATCAGGCTCATGTGATGGACGTGGTTGAATTCGATCTGGTTCCGGGCCCCGCCCCGGATGCCTTCAGAATTGCCGGTGAGGCGGATCGTGTTGCGACGGAAGATCGTCCCGGTACTTCGGCTCATGTTGATGGATCCCTCGGCCCCGGTTCCCAGGCAGGTGTAGTCGATCTCAGAGAACAGACAGTTCTCCACCGTGTTGTCCCGCCCCTGGATATCGAGGGCGGGGCCGTCCATGCGGCGGAACGTGCAGTTGCGGAGCACGTTGTCGTGGCTGGCATAGGAATCCTCCCGCGAAGAGCTCGCAACGGGCGGCTCGCGGCCGCATACAAATCCGCTCACTTCGGGGCGGCGATAGTCGCCCAGCACCAGCTTGTTGAAACTCGGGTAATCGAAGCGGCAGTCTTCCACAAGGACATGGTGTGAGTCGATGAACCGGAAGGTCGCCCCAAAGAAGGTCATCCCCCGAATCGCCACGTGCGCACAATCCGTCCCTTCCACGCTATAGGTCCGAACCTTGCCGCACAGGTCTCGACCATTGGGATCTTTTCCATCCGGCGCGTAGAGGTAGAGTGTCTGATCCCCAGGTGTGTAGTACCATTCACCCGGTCGGTCGAGGCACTGCAGTCCCTCAAGGAAGTAGTACCCCTGCCCAACCTTCAGGTTCTTCTTGGTGAAGAAGGCTTCTTTATGGATAAACAGCCGGGCCGCCTTGGCCATGACCCCCGACTTGCTGAAGTCACTGCTATAGGTGAACCGATCCGATCCGGGCGCGTGCGCGTCCACGGTTTGTGCCCACGAGAGCCATGAGCCGATATGCATCACCGCCACCGCGCCGCTGAAATCGATTCCTGATGCGGCAAGCGTCACCTGGTTAACATCATCGGCTAAGCGGGCCCATCCCTCCTCAGCTCCCTCGTCAAAAGCCGGCCCATGCCCTGCATCGCCGGAAGGTGGCCGCTCATCGACCATCAGCCCCAGCTTGCTGCCGGCCGCCAAGTGGCGGCACGAAGCCTTCAAGTCCCAGATTGAGCCGTCATCCCAGCTTGCATCGGGAAAGCGGGCTGTCGTCAATGTCTCCCCATCCAGGAAGAGCTGCCAGATGTCCTGGTCGATCCGCGTTTTGTAGATGTTGCCCTTGTGCCGGATCCATGTCGATGTGATCGGAACCGTGCCATCGAGAACAGCCCGTTCGCCAGGATAGGCAGCGAACGTAATGGGCTCATTCGCGCGCCCTTGGATGCTGTCCAGCACCAATCCCTCACGGTAGCGCCCCGCCCGCAGGTAGCAGGTGTCGCCGGGTACCAGGGTCGAGGTCGCCTTGGCGAGCGTGCGAAAGGGATTCCCGAAAGTCCCATCTCCCGTTTGGTCAGATCCCTGTACCGCCACATAGCAGGCTTTAGGCGGATGGCCCGACGGAACATGAGTACAGCTGGCAATCATCGCCAACAATACCACGGCCGCAGAGCCGCCTCGAAGCCCACTCCACATCACTGATCCGTTATCACTATTCATGCCTGCACCTTATCGAAATGCGTTTCACTGCCGGATGGTTGTACACGTGAACAAGGCAGACTTTCTCACATCTCGCGACCCCAGTCAAACCCAAAATACCAGGAAAATGCACCCCGCCGGCTTCGTAGCGCACGTTGCCATCCTGCAGACCGAAGACAGCCGGCTTCCGCAAGGCATACGTCCCGGTATCGCTTGATACTCGGCACCTCGATGCTGTCGTCCTTAATGACGTGGTTCTTGCCGGGCGCCCGCTTCCACGCCGGTCGCCCCGAGCATCGCAATGAGCATAAGGATGAGTCGTTTCATTCTACGTCTCGCTCCTCTCTTTACCGGATTCTGAACGCGTAGGCGAACATTCATCAATGTGCCTCCTTTTCGCTGGCAGCCTGTCGGACTTTAATCAACAGACGCCAGTTGTAGGATATACCGTCGAAACTGATGATACCGCGTATTGATGAATCGTACAGGCTGCTAATAAGGGAGAGAGAGGGTGGCAAAGGGGATGTGGATTGTGTGCTGATTCGCTATGCTTTGCCATGAGCAAGCGACTAATCAACATCGACCGGCAGACGCCGATGCTTTTGCCGCCTGATTTAAGGGACTGGGTGCCGGTTCGGCATAGGGTTCATTTCATACTTGAGGCGGATGTTTAATCTGGTTGGGGAGAAATCGCTTCCAGAGCCGGGCTGGCTACACAATTATGGATATTGATGCCCGCAGAGGAACTCTATCGATGAGAAATCGGCGCAGGAATCCACTCTTAGAGGCTTCGACTGCTGTCATCCCCTATTAGCAGCCTGTATCCATAAGGTGGCGCGGCATAATCGAACACCACCCCCTGGTGCATGGAGAAGGGCGGCAGGGCCAGCGTAATGACGCCGTCCTCCCGGGAGAACGGCACCTCCTGATCCCCGGGCACCAGCCGCGCGGCCGTCACCTCCTCGTCCACATCGAGCCGGACCGCCACATTGTGCAGCGGGGGAAGGTCTTCGATATGCTTCAGTGGCATCGCGGTCGCGCGCGGGAGAGGCGGCGCGTACAGGAGATGCGCGACGTAACGCTTGGCTTCTGCCTGCTTCAGCAGATAGGCCCGGCCGCAGGAGGGCAGGTCCGCATCGAGATAAGCGCGCCGCCAGAGGCCGCGCAGATGGTGCAACACCAGTCCCCGGTGCAGGGCCATGGCGTATTCGTGCCCTATTCAATCGATGGTTTCATCGTACAATGCGTAATCCCTGTGGTTATGCAGGTGTTTGGTCCGCTCTTTTTCTCCCGCGTAGTTCTCCAGGAACTTCTTGCCGTTGCGGGTAGACCAGTGTGGATGATCCTCGGTCACCGGCGGGTACTTCTCGAGCAGCGCCATGAACCGTTCTTTCTCCTTCGCATGTTCCGGGTTCGTATCCGCCCTTTTGTAGCCTTGCCAGAATCGGTTCTCGCCCGTGTAGTAGAAGCGCCCTGCCGGCACGCCCAGAAGAGGGTTGAACACTTCTAACAGGTGGTCCTTGGAACGCACCAACTGGGACGTAGAGATGAATCCGTAGATCAAGGGCTTCGTGCGGTCGGTTTGCCCGGTCAGGAAGGGCTTCAGATCGATGCCGTCAAAGGGGCTTTCCTGAACCAACTCGGCACCGGCGAAGGCCGCCAGGGTCGGTGCGATGTCCGAGAAATCCATCAGCGCGTCCGTGAACCCGCGTGGTTTGACGCCTGCCCCCTCGGCCATGAACAGCACGTGACAGCCGCGCTCCACCCCTCGCGTCTTCGCGGTGACCGCGGTCCCGTTGTCGGAGCAGAAAACCAGCAGCGTGTTCTCCTCGATCCCCAGTCTGCGGATGGTATCCCGGACCTTTCCGATGGTCCCGTCCAGGTGCTCGTTCAGCGATCGCCACCGCTCCGTCCAATCCGGGTCACCCCGGGTGCCCAGATCACCCGGCTCGCCGCGCAGCGGGTTTGTGGGACATCCAGTACGTGTTCCGTGGGGTGACACCGTGGGCCAGTAGGCCAGAAACGGCTTCCCGGCCTTGGCCTGGCGCTCAATGAAGTTGCAGATGAAATCGGCGCAGAGATCCGGCCCGAAGTCCGTAGGCTTGGTCTTCAGCAGCTCCCCGTTGCGGACAAGGCAGGGATGCCAGTAGCGTGAAGGCGTTCTATGGTCTTCCCAGGCGCAGGCCGACTTCGCCAGGGGGCTGCCGGTGATCTTCAGTACCTCGTTGGGTCCCTCCCAGAGACAGTACTCATCGAATCCGACCTCCGGTTCGTACGGCATCTGTTTACCGGCATGCCATTTTCCTGCGATGGCGGTGATATAGCCGGCGTCGTGCAGCATCTTCCCGAACGCGAGGTGATTCCGGTAAACATTCTCTTTGGAGTCATTCATCCAGATGCCGTTCTGCAGACACCCGGTGGTGTGGCCGTATTTGCCGGTCATGATCTGTACACGCGAGGGCGCGCACATGGCCGACGCATAGGCGGTTTTGAAGACCACGCCATTCTCCACGAATCGATCGACATTCGGGGTGTGGCCGGACGCCTCAGCGCCGTGGGGCGTTAGGGCATCAAAACAGGAGAACAGATCCGGACTGACGTCATCGGCCATAACCAGGACAATGTTAACCTGCGGGGGTGGAGGCGGCGTTGGAGACGCCCCGGTTTGCGCGTCAAGGCCATGGCCCCCGCCCAGCATCAACACCGCTAGAGCCAAATCCACATGTCGCCACTCGCGCCTGATACGACCCTTGTTCGAGAGATTCATGATTCCTCCTTGTTTCAGTGTTCACGTTACCAGTAAGGGAAATGGCGACATGACGCAAGATATATTGTGCCGCCGCATCGTCTTTTTTCAACCAGAGGCGATTCAGTCCTTCAGTCTATTGCTGTTCGCGAGAACACGCGTCCTGAGTTCTGGTAATCAAACAAGACGGGGAGGCACCCCAATCTTTGGGGAATGTGCTTGTAGGACTGGTTGCTGTTAACGTATACAGTGGTCCATGACAGCAAAGAAAGCAGGCATACTTCAGATTGCGGAACGTTGTGGGGTGTCCCACGTTACAGTGAGTAGAATCCTCACCGGGAAAGCTCATCTGCACAACGCGAAGACGGTGGAGCGCGTGCAGCAGGTTGCGCGCGAAATGGGCTATCGGCCCAATGTTCTGGCGCAGAGCATGCAGACCGGCAAGACCCGCATGATCGGGGTCGTCATGCGCGAAGCGCATGGCAGTTGGTTCAGCGAGATTCAGAATGGCATCCACCAGGAGTTGATCGGTGCCGGCTATCTCCCTTTGACGCTCACACTCTATTCCACTGGCCCGGATGGGCGCGAGCTGCTGGATCATATGCTGAATCGGCGCGTAGAAGGGGTTATTCTCTGGGAGGCGACCGAGCAGATGGTTGCGGACGTAACGGCGGCCCGTGTACCGCTGGCAACGCTGGACGCGCCGAATGCGTGCGCGGCGGACTTCGATTTCGTTGGTACGGATGACCGGCTGGGTGTTGAATTGGCGGCCCGGCACCTGCTTGAGCTTGGCCACCGACGGTTTGCCTCGGAAACCTATGAGAACTTGCCGACAGCCATCGATCGCCGGGATGCATTTGCTGCTGCGGTTGCGCGGGTGCCCGGCACCTCATGCGTGGCCTGCACCTGTCCGCCCGTAAGGGAGAGGCTGACCTCTTCGATTGAGGCTGCGCTGACGGCCGAAGAGCGGCCCACGGCGATATTTGCCGGATCGGATCGGATTGCGCTGGCCGTCTACGAAGTCGCGGATGCCCTGGGCATGCGAGTGCCCGATGATCTCTCGGTCGTGGGGTATGCCGATTTGGATTTCGCGTCCCTTGTGAAGCCTCCCCTGACCACGGTGCGGCAGGACCCGGAGGAGATCGGACGGCGAGCGGCTGCCTTGCTGCTCGACCGGGTCGAAGGCCGTGTGACGGACAGCAAACCACGCCGTATCCGGCTCGAGCCGGAGCTCATGGTCCGTGGCTCAACAGCGCCGCCTTCCGCCTGATCCCCACTTGGCCGTCCCGGTCGCCCTTCCCGTGTTGTCGCTTCTTGCATACTTTTCTACTTGCCAATCTTAGGTGTGCACGTGTACAGTAGCGCTATTCGTTCGAATCGGGACGTGTGGCCACGAAGAAGGTTGGATATGACGAACAGTACCAAAGCCGACTATTATGTTGCACCGGATGGCAGAGACTCCTGGAGTGGAGTCTTGGCCGCGCCGTCCGCAGAGGGGACGGATGGTCCTTTCGCTACACTGGACGCGGCTCGCCGGGCCGCCAGATCCAGACTGTCCTTTGCTCCCGGGATGGATATTCGGGTTCTGATCCGCGCGGGGACCTATCGCTTGCTTGAGACGGTCGTTTTCGGACGAGAGGACGCCGCCGATGGCGCCACCGTCACATACGAAGCATTCCCTGGGGAAACTCCTATTTTCAGCTCGGGAGTGCCAATCAGGAGCTGGCGTAAGCTCAACGTGTTTCCTGACAGCCTTCCTGAGGAAGCGAGAGGGAATGTCTGGGTTGCTGATGTGCCCGAGCCGTTAGAGCGCTTCCAGGTGCTCTTTGACGGGGAGCGCCGTATCGAACGTGCACACGGACCGATTTTCAAGCCTGCCCGCGACGTCGAATGCGAGCGAGTTCCCAGCCAGAACGTGTCCTGCGAGGAAGATCGCCACTGGCTTCGGCACATTCCTTTTCCAGCGGGTGCGCTCAAGAACTGGCCGAATCTGGACGATGTTGAGCTTCGCTTTACCCCGGTGCCATGGACCCTGAACCTGCTGCCCCTGAAAGCGGTTGACGAGGAGCGGGGCGTGGCGGAGCTTGCCGTTGAGGCAACGGCGCCGACCCGCGTCAAGATGTGCAAGTGGGGCATGCGCGCGGAAAACGTGATCGACTTCCTGGATCGTCCCGGGCGGTGGGTCCTGAACACGCGAACGCGCCAGATCTACCTGTGGCCCGAAGGCGACTGCCCCGGCGACAACATTGTTGCACCATGCCTGCAGGAGCTTGTCAGGGCTGAGGGCAGGATCGATTACGAAGGCCCCACCGATGAACCGGTTCGGAACCTTGTGTTCAAGGGCCTGACCTTTACCCACGGCGACCGTGATCGCACGGATCCAGACTACAAGGGGTGGGGAATTCAGCACGACTGGGAGATGTTCGACAAGGGCACGGCCCTGATGCGTCTGCGAGGCGCCGAAAACTGCTTAATCGATGAATGCCGCTTCACCAACACAGGCGGCACCGCTCTTCGCCTCGATCTGCACTGTCAGCACATCACCGTCACGCATAGCCTATTCGACTACATCGGGCACATGGGCATTCTGCTGTGTGGATATGGGCCGGGCACCAAGGATGTCAATCATCACAACGTCATTGAAGGGAACCTGATTCACCACTGCGGTGAAGTCGTCTGGCATGGCCACGCGATTTTCGCCTGGCAGAGCGGATCAAATCGAATTGCGCATAACTGCATTCACCACTGTGCCCGCAAGGCTGTGGGTATCTGCGGAATCCGCATTCCAATCCTTCAGAACCGCACCCATACCTTCGACGAAGCGGCGCGTACGATTCGCTGGCATGAGATCGACGCGACGATTGCGATCGAAGGCGACGACTTCGATCGATACCAGCCATACCTGCATGCCCGCAATAACGTCGTTGAGGCCAACGAGGTGTACCGCGTGCTGGAGAAGCTAAGCGACGGCGCCGCCCTCAACGTGTCGGGTGCAGGAGAAGGCAATGTCATCTGCGGCAACTATATCCACCACATCGCGACGAACCGCTGTTCCAGCGTGCTGCGCGTGGATGACTGGCAGCGCGGGACGGTGTTTCGGGATAACGTGGTCTACATGTCTAATGTCGGAGGCATCACGCGCAAGAACCTGAACCATATCGAAAACAACATCCTGGTGGACGTGAGCACGGTCGGCTACGTGCGGTTCGCGTCCTATCCGGACGAGGCGCCGGCCTATGGCTCACGCATACAGCGCAACATCTTCTATGAGTCGGGGGATGGTGCGGCGTTCTATGCCAAGGCTTACCTGGCATCGCCGGGTGCATCCTACCCGAAAGACTGTGATGCCGACCAGAATCTCTTCTACTGTGCCGGCGATCCCGCAAAGGGACGTGAGTGGCTGGACCAGTTGCGCACGCACGGAATCGAAGTGCACAGCATCAGCGAAGACCCCCTCTTTGAGGACCCGGCCCAAGACGATTTCCGGCTGAAGCCGGACTCGCCGGCACACGCGCTAGGCTTCAAGGACATCGACATGAGCCGCATCGGCCTGGACCGAGAATTCCCGCATCACTGGCTGGCATTTGACGACACGCACGACGAAGCCACCGTCGAGTATGATCGCGGCAGGGATCCGGAAAAGAAGAACTACGAATGGTGGTAGTGCGCCTCTGCGCTTGCCTCCTGGTGCGCTTCCGCACCCCGCCGCCGCGGCAAAAAGACCGAACGGTTCCCTGCGAGCTGTGGGTCGCCGCCAAACGCAACAGCTGGCGCCAAAGTCGCCTATCAAGGTCAGCCCGGAGACCGCGAAGCGGAACCTTGCCAGCGAAGCCACGCAGAACCCGCAAAACACCTTCTGTTACATCAATCAAGCGATAGTGTCACACTCGTCGGTTTGAGGCGAAGCTTCGCTGGCAGCCTGTCGGACTTTGATCAACAGACGCCAGTTGTAGGATATACCGTCGAAACTGATGACCCCGCGTATTGATGAATCGTACAGGCTGCTAAAAAGGGAGAGAAAGGTAGCCAAAGGAGATGTGTCGGGCGTGCTGGTTTGCTATGCGTTGGCATGAGCAAACGACTAATCAATATGAGGCGGATGTTTAATCTGGTTGGGGAGAAATGCCTGCCAGAGGAGGGGTGGTTACACAATTATGGATATCGAGACCAACAAGAGGACTCTATCGATGAGAAATCAACGCCCAACCCCGCAAAGAGGCGCTATCAAGGACTTTGCCACTTCCATGTCCCTTATTAGCGGCCTGTATTTGCAAGATGGCGCGATGGAATCAAACAGAGCTGGAAAATCCACTACTAGCGCAGCCTTTCTAAGACCGACAGGCTGCTAGCGCAAACGGAATCCCGTGCCATAGACGGCAGGTGGCGGTGTGGACGACGCGGGGGCAAAGTGCCAGACCTTTCCGGTTACGGTCTGTTCGGCCGTGATCGCGTCGACGCGCCAGTAGTAAGGCGTGCCGGCCTGCAGCGGGACGTGGGCATGAATGTTGTTTGGCTGGTTGCCCCTGAACTCCGGCGACGCGTGACCGGCCGTGGCCACGGCATTGGAGCTGAGTCCGAAGTAGACGTCGTGTGACGTGGCCCGGTAGCCTTCCCGCCACATCAGGTCAGTACTGCCCGGTGCGTTGGTCGAGGCGTCTCCGGGGATCGGAAGACTCGCCTGCGTGAGCTTTCGTCCGGGAATCCAGTAGTTCGTGCAGTTCCATTCGTATGCTCCCAGATCGGGCGCAGCACCAAAGAACCCGTCCGTAATGCCCGAAACGTTTGTGCCGGCATCCACAAGGGCCGAGGTGGCCTGCGGACGGAAATCCAGGTTGTCGGCGTCCCGCAGCTGGGTGCGGATATCCAACCCCGTCACATAGCCGTTCCAGTTGTGGTCGTTTGTGCCCGGAACCGGGTAGGCGCCGACGCCACTGGTGCGATGTCCCGCGATACGCTCAGCGGCGTTGTTCCGCGTGGTGCTATGGACGTTGGCGAGCTCGGTCGTGCTGACGCTCGACACAATCATGATATCATTGCGCTCGCCGCTGTCGAATCCGGTGTTGCTGTATACGTAATGACGGTCCCCCTTGGCCATGAGTCCACCATGGTCATTCCACGTCACGTTGTGATGCATCGTGCCCTCAACATGTGTCGTCGAGCCTGTCGGGGTCCCGTCAGTCCCGTCGAAGCGGACCCCCATTTTCACACTGTCGTGAATCCAGTTATAGCGGGTCATGCTGCCCGGCTGGTTCCCGGTCACGAAGTGGAAGATCGCACCGTCGCTCTGGAACAGCCCCGTGCGCGACATCAGGTTGAACTCCATGACCGCTGCGGTGCCGGGATCAATCGTCTCCGATGCCCCGGCCGTGGACAGCGTGTTGTATCGAAACACACTGCCGGTCCCACGCATGTATATCGAGGCCATCAGGTTGGGCAGGTCCGCGCCACTGAAGTCGATGTTCAGGAAAGAACAGTTCTCGATCCTATTGCTCTCCCCCGCCATGAAGATCGCCGGGCTGTCGGCATTCTCGAAGGTGCAGTTGCGGATCGTGCAGGAGGATGGGTTCTGCTGGCCGGGTTGATCGATGATCGCCGTTTCCGGCCCGCTCGTGATCCCCAACACGCGTTTAGACGTGCTGGGGTAAGAAAGATCGCAATCCTCGACGGTGACCTGCTCGCAGTCGTAGAACCGGAAAGCCGTGCCAAAAAAGTCCAGGCCTCGCAACACAACGTACGTCGAGTTGCTGATATCGAATGCATAGGTCTCTGTCTTTCCCCGGATGTCGCCCGATGGGGTGCCGCCGCCGGGCGACCACAGATAGAGTGTCATCGAACCGGAGTCATAGAACCACTCCCGCTCCGCATCCAGCAGGTCGAGCTTTCGCTCGAAGAAGTAGTAGTGGAGCTTGGTGCGATAGGCGTTTGCCGGGATGGTCTCGAAGTTGAAAGCGCCCGATCCGGCCGCGTGACTTGTGACACGTCGTGTGTAGGTCCTGAAGCTGGCGATATTCAGGATCGCAAGGGCGTTGGACATGTTAAGGCCGCTGGCCGCCAAGTCTACGCCGGCAACGCCGGCGTCGACCTCGGTGCCGTTCGTTGAGGAGGTCTCATCGCCCTGGGCCCAGGTACTTTCCTGGTCCCATATGGAAGCGTCATGCAGGAAGGCGTTCGGCCAGCGCGCGGGGATCATCATCTCGCCGTCAACGAAGAGCTGCCAGACATCATTGCTGAGACCGGTCCTGTAGATGTTCCCGCTATGCTGCGTCCATGCATTGGTCTGCAGTGCCGTGACCGGCTGGGTGCCGTCAAGCGTTACGGTCGCATTCGGATAGGCCGCAAACGTGATGGGCTCGGAAGATGTTCCGTTCAGGTTGGTGAGTGTTACCCGTTCATGATAGGTGCCACTGTGAATGAAACAGGTGTCCCCCACCCCCAGGCTGTCGGCAGCCTTCTGGATCGTCCGCCACGGGAAGGCACCGCTTCCATCCCCCGTCGTGTCGTTGCCAGTGATGGTTACGTGGTAGTCGGCCGCCATGGCAACCCAGCCAGTAACGATCATCAAGAGGATCGCAAGCGACCGGCAAGTATATAGGGAGTTTGAGCCAACCATCACGCAGTGCCTGGAAGAGTATTTCGCTATGTGAACGTGTACACTGTATCAGTTTAAGGCAGGAACTCAAACATAATTCCCGACGTCACGCGCTGCTCAGAATCGTATTTGTCTGCCTCTCGTGTTGTAAGCGGGGCGGCCCGCGGGGCCAGGAGCACGCACGCAACCCACTGCAGGCGTGTTGGTTCGGCGCGTCACAGGACGACGCACGACATCGCTCTCTCAGGCATGGAGGGGGTTCGAGCGAGTTTGATCTTTTCTTGCTGTATTCCCTTGACGGGCGGCTGATGCTGATGTAATGTACACGCGACCATTGCGAGAAGTTCGATCACCAAGGACGTCGAGCGGTTGCCGAAGTAGCGAGAGGATGCAAGCTGTGTTGAGATCTGATTCTGGTAGTGGGGCAGTGTGGTTGATTGTTGTCGGATTGGCCCTTCAGGCTCCTTCTGTCATCGGTGCCGATCTGCTCTCAGACGATTTCGAGGGGTACGCTCCGGGAACATCGATGGCGGGAATTGGCACCAATGGCTGGGGTGCTTCCGACGCTTCCGTCGTCGTGCAGACCAACCAGGCTTACGCAAGCGACAAGGCCGTTGCCGTCGCGGAGGCGGTGCTCTCCAATACGACGCACTCGACTGCGTCCAGCGTGTGGACGGATGTGCGGCTGCTGGCGGTCCCGGGAGCCCCGCCCGCCGCTGACGCCCCCTTCGACGCGTACTCAGAGGTCTACATCAACGACGGCGGATACGTGACCGTACGCACCAACGGCGGCTGGGATGTCTGCTCAGACAACTTCGTGGGGCAGCCCCTTGCTCCTGTCTCGAACGACTGGGTTCGCCTGACACTCCACGGCAACGGCACCAGTCGCGAGCTGGCCGTGTTCCTGGATGGCGAGCTGCTGCGCGAACAGGTCCCCTTTCTGGGTACTTCCACGAACTACGCCGGCTTCGAGCTGTCCAATCAGGACGAAGACGGGGCCTATCTTGACGATGCACTGGTAACTACGAATCTTCCTGCGGGGCTGACGGTGGACGCGGATGGCGACGGCATGGCCGATGCCGAGGAGGTGCACCTCTACGGCGAAGCGTCGGGTGGGCACTTTGCGCCGTCAACGCTTCCTTTCGAGGACGGCTTTGAAGACTACGCGGTTGGCGTTGCGATTGATGATCTTGGCCATTTCGGCTGGGGTGCTTCCGATTCCACGGTCTTTGTGCAGACCAACCAGACTCACCAGGGCGCCAATGCGGCCGTTGTGTCGGAGGGCTCAACCGTTTCCAATGTTGTGAGTACGGTAGCGCCTAAGGTATGGACCGATATGTGGCTTGTCCCGACACTGGGCGCGGCGCCTGTCGATCAGCCGACCGATGCCAACTTTGAAGCTTACTTCAATGCGGATGGGTTCCTCGTGGTGGCGACCAACGGCGGTTGGGACATCTGCTCCAGCAACGTGATGGGCCATGCCGTCGCGCCGGTTACCGGTAGCTGGGTCCGCGTCACGGTTTGCCATGCTGTTGACGCTTCGCAGACCGCGGTCTTTCTGCGTGGGGAACTATTGCGTCAGGAACTCGCGCCGCTTGGATCGGCCACCGGGTATGCATCCCTGGAGTTGCTCAATTCAAATGAGAGTGCGTACCTCGATGATGTTCGGGTTCAGGCCAAGTTTCCGCCGGGAATGGACCTCGACTTGGATGGAGACGCTGTCTCCGATGCGTTCGAGATCGATAGGTACGGAAACCTGTCATCCTCCCATGGCGGATGGCGGATGATAATCAGATAGGCGGTTTGCTGAGTGTGTGAAAGAAGCGGAAGTAATGACGTTTGGGAGGAGAGTGCTATGAGTATGAGAAGGAAAGTCACACTGATAACGGTATCGGCCATTGTGTTGGGGTTCGCGCAGTATGGGCGTGCCGCAACCCGGACGTGGGATAACGACTCCGGGGACGATCTATGGACCACCGCAAGCAACTGGAGCGCCGACACGGCTCCCGTCGCAGCCGATGAAGTTCGACTCGACGGTAGCGATGGCACCGGTACGGACTACTGTGTGCTGAGCAGCGCAACGGTATCGATCAACATGCTGAAGGTGGGCTACGGCACCACAAACGAGCAGTCGCACCTGGTCATGCAGAGCGGAGCACTCGTCCTCACGAATGCGACAGGCGGCCGAGTATGGATTCCCGACAACAGCGGTTCAACTCCCGGCAATGGCAAGTTCACGATACAGGGCGGGACAACCACCGTCAACAGGGCCGGCGGCACAACCTTCTTCTATGTCGGGGGCGACTATGCCGGCAATCGCGGCGAGCTCGTGATGAGTGACGGACTACTAAAAGTAGGTGATGGAGCGACCGACTCCGACTTCAGGATAGCGCATATCCAGAGCACGACGGGAACGGTGACCATTACGGGCGGGCGGATCGAGATCGACGACAACTTCGAATTCAGCGGAACTCATCTGGATTCTTCCGCGACGCTGAACCTATACGGAGGCACGATTGCCTGCAAGGATTTCCTCGCGTATACGAACAGGAACCCCACGATTCGAGTGACTGATGGCGTGTTGGAGACCAGCGGGGACGAGACCAGCCTGATTAGCAGCCTGGCGGATGAGGGAATGCTGACAGCGCCCAGTGGGGGGATCAATCGCCCGGCATGGACGTATACCGGCAGCAACGGCCGACTACGTTGGGACTATAACAATGTCACCGCCGGGAAGACAACGCTGTGGGCCGTGCCGGCCGGTACGGCCTTTAGACTCAGAGGAGAACTGTAAGGCGGAAGCATGCGATTTGTTCGCCTCTGATACTGAAACAAGGAGAGAGTCATGAGAAAGAACGTCACATTGATAACGCTATTGGCTGCTGTGTTGGGCTTCACCCAATATGGGCATGCCGCAACCCGGACGTGGGATAACGACTCCGGGGACGATTTGTGGACCACCGCAAGCAACTGGAGCGCCGACACGGCTCCCGTCGCAGTCGATGAAGTCCGACTCGACGGTAGCGATGGCACCGGTACGGACTACTGCGTGCTGAGCAACGCAACGGTATCGATCAACATGCTGAAGGTGGGTTACGGCACCACAAACGAGCAGTCGCATCTGGTCATGCAGAGCGGGGTGCTCGACGTCACGAATGCGACCGGCGGCCGAGTATGGATTCCCGACAACAGCGGATCAACCCCCGGAAACGGCAAGTTCACAATTCAAGGCGGGACGACCACCGTTGATAGGGCCGGCAGCTTAACCTACTTCTATGTCGGGGGCGACTATACGGGCAACAGCGGTGAGTTAGAAGTAACCGGGGGGAGTCTCGTCATAGGCAAGAGCGGCAGCGGCAGCGACTTCAGGATAGCGCACGCCGAGAACACCACGGGAACAGTGACGATCACCGGGGGGCAGATTGAGATCGATGACAACCTTGAGTTCGGCGGGACCCATCTGAATTCCTCCGCAACACTGAACCTGTACGGTGGCACGATTGCCTGCAAGGATTTCCTCGCGTATACGAACAGGAGCCCCACGATTCGAGTGACCGATGGTGTGCTGGAGATCGACGGGAACGAGACCAGTTTGATTAGCAATCTGGCGACCGAGGGCATGCTGACAGCGACCACTGGGGGGATCAATCGCCCCGCATGGACCTACACTGGTAGTTCCGGCCAGCTACGCTGGGACTACAACAACGTCAATCCAGGCAAGACGACCTTGTGGGCGGTGCCGGGAGGGACTGTTCTGCGTATTCGTGGCAACCTGTAGATAGTGTAGTGGAGGTGGCGCGATGAGAACATTCCAACAAGCTGTAGGAATCGGATTCCTGGTGACTCTGTTCCTGTCAGTCGCGTCGAGCGCGACGGCTACCGATCTGTTGAATGATGGGTTTGAGGACTACGCCGATGGTACGGCCATGGCCACTGTGAACTCGAATGGCTGGGACGCGTCCGACGCCTCTGTTGTCGTTCAAACCAACACCACCTATGCCGGTACGAAGGCGGTTCTCATTCCCGGAACCACAACGCTTACCAATACGGCAAACACCACTGAAGGCGCGCTATGGACGGATGTGCAGATTCTGCCCGTCTTGGGCACGGCACCCGCATCAACCCCATCGGATGCCTACTTTGACTCCTACTTCAACGCCGATGGCTATCTCGTGGTCGCGACGAACGGCGGCTGGGTTGTCTGTTCAAACAACATTCAGGGCGATGCGGTCAGTCCGGTCTCGAATGCCTGGGTACGCCTGAGTATTCATCGCGATGGCGCGACATCCAATACCGCCGTCTTCCTGCGCGGCGAACTGCTGCGCGAGCAGCTCGGATTCATTGCCACGGTCACCAACTATACCGGCTTCGACATACCCAGTGCCAGCAGCGATGCCTACCTGGACAACGCCGTCATCGCGACCGACGCACCGTCGGGGCTGAGCGCCGATCTTGATGGCGACGGGATGTCCGAAGCGCAGGAGATCCAAACCTATGGTAGCGCTACTGCGAGCCACTTCACCGCGGCAACACTGCCGTTTGAGGATGACTTCGAGAGCTATGCGGCGAACGTGCGCCTGGACCAGCTCGGGCACTTCGGTTGGAGTGCCTCGGCGGCCTCGGTCATCGTCCAGGATAGCGAATCCTACCAGGGATCGAATGCGGCCATCATCCCCGCTGACACGATTCTCTCCAACACCATCAGTACATCTGAAACGGCGATCTGGACCGATATGCGTGTGCTGCCTGTGCTCGGCGTTGCCCCGGCATCGACCCCAGCCAACGCGAACCTGGAAACCTATTTCAATGCCGACGGCTACTTGACGATCGCCACCAACGGCGGCTGGGATGTCTGCTCGAACAACGTTGCAGGCGGCGCGGTCACCCCCGTATCGAATGACTGGGTGCGCGTGTCGATCCACCACGATGACGACACCGCCAAGGCCGCCCTCTTCCTGCGCGGCGAGCTGCTGCGCCAGGAGGTCCCCTTCATCGGGTCGGCGACCAACTATGCCGGGCTCGAGCTGCCCAACACCAGTAGCAATGCCTATCTTGACAATGTCACGATCAGTACGAACTACCCCGTGGCGTTCACCGACGATCTGGACAGCGACGGCATGGCGGATGTGGAGGAGATCCATACCTACGGCGAGCTGGACAGCTACTATCTATCAACCCTCTCCGTTGTGGTCACAAACGTGGGCAGCCCCGGCGGCGATGGCGGCACGGTAACCCCGGCCGGCCCGGTCCAGGTTGGGCTCAGCGGCTCGACGAACTTCGCGATCAACGCTTACCCCGCCTTTGTTGTCACAGAGGTCAGAACCAACGGGACTTCGGTTTCGTTCACCGGCGACAACACGCAAACGGCCTCCTACACCTGGAGCAATGTCACAGCTGACGGGACCTTGACGGTGGAGTTTACCTATAACGGACAACGCCACGTCACCAATGACTACGCCACCATCGGCGCAGCCGTGGCGGCTGCCGAGGCGGGCGACACGCTGTATGTCGAGGACGGCACCTACAACCTGACCGAACCGGTGGTCGTCGACAAGGCGCTGACCATCGTCGGTAACACGAACTCACCGTCGAGCGTTGTCGTCAACGCCCCCACGAGCGGCGTCGACATGGACTGCTTCCAGGTCCGGTCCGCCAACGTGACGATCCAGGGCTTCCGCATGGCCGCCTCGACAAACTATCACGACAGTGCCAGCAACGGCTGGCAGAACGCCGCAATCATGGTGGGCAATAACAGCGCCTACGACCAGATGGCCACCAACGTCGTCTACAGCGGCATCACCAACGGTCTCTTCCGCTACAACCAGATGACAAACTGCTCGTTCGCATCTTACCTGCATCAGACCACGAACTGCATAGGCCGCTGGAGCGGAATCGACGGCAACACCACCGGTGTGTGGGCCAACGCCGAAACCGATTGGCGTCGCAACTGGTGGGGCAACATCAATGGGCCCTCCGGGGCAGGCCCCGGCAGCGGCGATGCGATCAGCGCCAACGTGCTTTATCAGCCGTGGTGGTCGGATGCTACCGGCGCGCAGCTCGTCCACTACGTTGCCGGCGGCGGAACCGTACAGGATGCCCTCAATGCAGCGGCAAACGGCGACTATGTCATGGTGGCAGCCGGAACCTACACCGAGAACCTGGCAATCAGCAACTCCCTGACTGTAATGGGATCTGACTTCACGCTCAGCGGCGATATCGATGTCAGTTCGTCGGTGACCATTACCATGAACGTGGAAGTGGATGCCGGCACGCTGGACGTGGCAGCCGGGCAGACGCTCACGCTCAACAGCGCCGATCTCGTCCTGACGCAGTTGACGGTCAACGCTGGGGCTTCCGTCGTGATTAACAGCGGCACGGTAACCGTCAACGGCATGGGCGTGAGCGGCCCGTACACCATCGACGATGGTTGGACGTTCAGCCTGACACCGGGCACACTGCCGTTTGAGGATTGCTTCGAGGATTACACCGCCAACAGCCGGCTTGATCTCCTGGGCAACTTCGGGTGGGGTGCCTCTGCGGCAGGCGCGGTTGTCCAGACCAGCCAGAAATATGCAGGCTCGAAAGCAGCGAAGATTCCCGCCGACACAACCGTTTCCAACAGAATCAGCACCTCAGAATCGAAGATGTGGTCCGATGTCAGGTTGCAGCCTGTCTTGGGGGAGGCGCCTTCTGCCAGACCTTCCGGCACGTATTTCGAATCCTACTTCAACGCCGACGGCTACCTCGTTGTTGCCACCAACGGCGGCTGGGTTGTCTGTTCGAACAACATCCTGGGCGATGCGGTCAGCCCTGTCTCCAATGCCTGGGTGCGCCTGACCGTCCATCAGGACGGCACGACATCCAACACCGCCGTCTTCCTGCGCGGCGAGCTGGTGCGCGAACAGGTCGGTTTCGTTGCCGTGGTCAGCAGCTATACCGGATTCGACGTTCTGAACACCAGCAGCAATGCCTACCTGGACAGCACGCTGATTACGACCGACCTGCCAGCCGGCCTGACGACCGATCTCGATGGCGACGGCATGGCAGATGCGCAGGAGATCCATACCTACGGTACAGCGACAGGATCGCACTTCACACCGGCAACGCTACCGCTCGAGGACGACTTTGAAGCATACGCGGCCCTAACTCGGCTTGATACACTGGGCCACGCCGGGTGGGGCGCGTCGGACACCTCCGTGGTTGTCCAGACCAGCGTCGCCTACGAGGGAACCAAGGCGACTGTGGTTCCGGCGGAAGCGACGCTCTCCAATGTTGTGAGCACTGCCGCCCCGAAGATATGGACCGACATACAGGTCCGGCCCGTTCTTGGCATAGCGCCCGCCGGTACAGAACCGGCGGAGGCCAATCTCAGCATCTATTTCAATATCGATGGCCATCTCGCTATCGCTACCAACGGCGGCTGGGATGTCTGCTCCAACAATGTCCAGGGCAGCGTGGTCACGCCGGTCTCCAACGACTGGGTGCGCGTGACACTGCTGCACGACTCCGGGTCGTCCACGGCTGCCGTGCTTCTGCGCGGCGAAGTCTTGCGTGACGGCGTTCCCTTCGTGGGCAGCGCCACGGACTACAAGGGGCTGGACGTGTCCGGCGTCAGCGGCAATACCTATGTTGATGACGTGTGGATCAGTACGAATTACCCCACGACCACGACCAACGATATCGATGGTGACGGGATGACGGACATTCTGGAGCTTCATACTTACGGCAACATGTCGGACTATCCGCCGCCGGGAGGAACGATCTTCAGGTTCCGGTAGGCCAACTGGATCCCCTCGCCCGCCGGTGTCACGACATATCGTTATCGGTCACGTCGAGCCTGGACCTCGAGTTTCCGGCGGATTGAGTGTGCCGCCAGCCAGGCTTGCCCGGTCTCGTGCGCCCGCGGGTTGTCCTCGATGAAGTCCATGTACATGCCGAGGGTCTGAATCGTGTCGCCCAGGTCCTTGTGGTAGAACCTGATTACTTCGAAGCTGAGGCTGCTGCCTTGGGCCATGATGTCGTTAACGAAGTGAATGGCGGCCTCCGTACGTGCGTCATGCTCGTTGTAGTCCATGATGAAGCGGGATAACATTCTATGCGTGTGGCGTATTTCGCCTTGGTCTCGGCTTCCCCGCATGGCTCGGGCATAGACGCAGCGCGCGGCGGCGAAATCGGCCTTGCGCATCCACTCGTAGTTTCCTTCCAAGGCGCACTTCTCGTACATCGCCAGGGCGATTGTCTGCTCGCCGTGCTGCTCGCGATAGAGCCCGATCAAGTAGGACAGCTCGGAAAGCTGTTCCCCCTCGGGGGCGTTGAGGAGGAGCTTTTCCATGAGCCGATACACGGCGTGCGGTGTTTTGCGTCCCGGCGACATATAGTCATCCGGTTCAGGCTGCGCGAGTTGCCTGAGAATCTTGTACTGGTGATCCGTGGCGCGGGCACAGTACCCAGTCAAGTGTCCTTCATCAACAACCTGCTGGTACAGCGCAAATGCCCGTTCGAGTTCGCCCACGTGCTCCAGGATGCGGGCATGACAGAACTTGGCGCGAACAGCGTGCTGCGCAGCCGGGACCGTCTTCCAGATTCGCTCATATGTGCGCATAGCCTGTTGCAGCTTGCCGTCTGCGGCGAAGGCGAGTGCATCCCGGTGCAATTGCGGAACTCGCGATGCAGGCACGGCGCCGGATGCGATCATCGCGATCGTGGACAGGAGCACCAGGTAGCCCCACATGTGACGATTCATGATTCTTCTCATTGCCCGACCTGGCGGTAACGGTACATGCGGCAGCGCACGGAAGGGTGGAAAGGCGATTGGCGTCCCAGAGCCGGGGCTCCGCTGTCGCTCCACACGGTAACCGTGCTGTTCGCCGTTATACGATCGGCCTCCGACCAGCCTGCACCACTAAGCGTGTCACACCACTCGATCACATAACGCCTGCCGGCTTCCGTTACGAACGACAGGACCACTCCTGGCTCACCCAGAAGGCTCATGTTTCCACCGTTGCCAAGCTGGATGTCGGTGATGTGCAGCGTGGCTTCGGGCGCCGGTATGTCGCCGGCAGCCTCGTTGAACTGCACGGTGACTTCTTCTTCCGAAAGCTCGCGACCCCAGAACGCAACTTCATCGATCGTTCCGGGATTTGCAGTCATGCGCCACGCCAAGCTGTCGGATGCACTCCGGTTTCCGATCGTGACGGCGTTGCCGTCACCGACGAGATGGGCGTTGTTGATGTTCAGGACACCGCTGCTCAGGCTACCGCCCACAGGGCCTGCCCACCAGAACACCTCACCCGCATCACGCGACTCGTTCCAGCTTACAGCCACATAGTACCAGGTATTCGTCATCGGGATGCCGGAAATGACGTTGGCAGCGACGCCGCCCACGATCAGCCTTACATTCTCGGGTGAGTACTGAAGGAGGAACTTGGAGCCCGAAACGTTGCCCTGTCCCAGGAGCACCTTGGTCCCGGCCAGGGCCACATCCGGCGTACGGAAGAGCAGGGATACCGAGCCTGTTGGCGCGATCAGGTCTGCGGGCTGCTGAAGATCGTCGCCTGAATCCACCATGTGGTAGGCGTGGGCAGCGGTGCGGCCCAGGTCGTCACCGAACGCACCCCCGGAGGCAGCCAGATCGGCCGCCGGCTGGCTGCCTGAATTCGCCAGGTCGTTGTCGAGCTTGAACCAGTAATCCGGGGCAGTCCCCTGGACCGCCACCTGGTAGGCTGGCTGGGGCTCCACGGAAAGGGCCGCCACGGCGCTGGTGACGACGCCCTGCAGGTTCGACACCACGCAAGTGAACTGGGCACCGTTGTCCCCGGCTACCGTGGTGGGGCCGGTGGTATGCGTGTCGTTGGTTTCGCCTGCGACCGGAAGGCCTCCCCTGCGCCACAGGAAGGACAGCGGCGCATCGCCGATGGCGCTGACACGGAAAGACGCGGCCTTTCCCTCCCTGATCGAGACGGCCACGGGATCCTGGTAGATGAAAGGAGAACCCGCCGGCGCTGTCGTGCTTGCGAACTGCGCGATGACCTCGGGCTCGGATAGTTCACGCATCCAAAAAGCGATCTCGTCCAGTGTGCCCGGGTTGCTGGGTTGACGCCAAGCGACGCCAGACGAGGCGTCCTTGTTTCCGAAGGTGACCGCCCCCCCATCGCCAATGACATCGGCGTTATCGATGTCCAGCGTCCCGCTGCTTAGCATCCCGCCTACTGGCCCGAAGTAGTATTTCACTTCATTCACGTCACGGCTTTCGTCCCACGTGGCTGCTATGTAGTACCAGCTGCCGACGGCCGGCGCGCCAGACACCAGGGTCAAGCTCTTGCCGCCAAGCCGCCAGAGCAGGTCGGCGTTGTTATAGATGACATTGAAGGCGTTGTCGGTTCCCGTGCTCGAGCCCTGCGCTAACAGGTGGCGGGTGCCGGAAAAGGGCTGGTCCGGTGTGCGAACAAGCATGGAAAAGGAGCCCATGGAGGGAACAACATCGTTGGCTTGCTGGAGGCTGCCGTTGAAGTCGACGATGTCGAATGCCGAATTGGCAGCGCCTTCCTCGTCCGGCGAGAAGGTGCCCCCACTCGCAGCAAGGTCCGGCGCCGGCATGGAGCCTGAGTTTGCCAGGTCGTTGTCGAGCATGAACCAGTAGTCCGGTGTCTGGGCCAGGATCGTCGCCTGGTAATCGGGCAGCTGTTCAACCGTAAGCGTCGCCACCTGGCTTGTCACGGAGCCCTGCACGTTCGAGACGGTGCAACCGTATTGTGCCCCGTTGTCGCCGGCGATCGTCGTGGGACCGGTGGTATGCCTGTCGTTGGTTTGGCCCGCGATAGGGAGTCCGTCCCTGTGCCACTGGTAGGTGAGTGGTGCATCGCCCATGGCCGATAGGCTGAACGTTGCGGGCAGCCCTTCCTTGGTCGATCTGTTGCCCGGCTGTCGGTGTATGAAAGGAAAACCGAGTGGAGCCGATGTTGTCGCAAATTGCTCAAGAACTTCAACTTCCGCCAGTTCACGCATCCAGATTGCCACTTCATCCACGGTGCCATCCCCGCCGTCTTCGCGGAAGTTTGAGAAGGACCCCAGTTCCTTGGTGCCGATGAACAGCGAGCCGCCGTCGCCGATCACCGCAGCGTTATTGAGATCCATCGTGCCGCTGCGGAGGCTACCGCCGACGGGACCCAGCCACCACATCACCTCGCCTCCATCGCGCGCTTCGTCCCAGGAAGCCGCGAAGTAGTACCATGTACCTGGCTGCGGCTGCCCCGTGATGAGTGTCGAGACGGTGTTGCCCGCCTTGAACTTCAGATCGGGGTTGGCAAACAGAAGATTGAAGCTGTTGGACGTGCTTGTCTCCGTGCCCTGGGTCAGGAGATGCCGCGTGCCGGAAATGGGTACGTCCGGCGTACGGAACAGGAAAGAGAAGGAGCCAACAACGGGGATCACGTCTTGCGTTTCCTGAAGCGACTGCTCCCCGCTGTTGAACGCAAAGGCTAGATCCTCGAAGCTCTCGAAGCCCGGCGCAAAGGTCCCACCGACCTGGCTCAGATCCGGTGCCACGGCCGTGCCAGAGTTCACCAGGTTGTTGTCGAGCCGGAACCAATAGCCCGGCGCCTGACCGTTGAGCAGAGCCTGGTAATCACTCAGCCCCGTCCGTACCTCGGCCACTTTGCTCGTATCCGAACCAAAACCGTTCGAGACGATGCATCGGTACCGGTCGCCATCGTTGCTCGCGAAGAGCGGCGGCGTGGTATAGGAATCAGCGTTCGCGCCCAGCACATCAGCCCCGTTGAGCTGCCACCGGTAGGCAAGAGGTCCCGCTCCTATCGCTGCGACCGAAAGTGTTGCGGATGTTCCGGCGGCGACTTTCTGACTCAGAGGATGCCGGTAGACGTTCGGCATGTCCGGTATGACCACGGTGAAGCCAGGCGATCCGAGAACGTGGTTGTGCGCGTTTCCGGCAAGGTCACGGGCGAACACGCTGTGCACAATCCATGGCCCGGGATCCGCCTCAGGCGCTATCCTGACCGAACCGATGTAGCGACCCACACCCGCCGCGGTCCATGTATTGACCTGATGATGACTCTTCACGCCGGTCGTGGTCAGATTGACAAAGAGGTTCGTCGTGTCTACGCCCGAAACATCGTCGCTGATCGTGATCGTGACCGTTAGTTCCTGATCAAGGACAACGGGATCGGGTGCGACCGCCACCGGGCCCAGAACAGGAGGCGTTGTGTCAGGATTGGGGTTTGTGACTTGAAATGACGCGGAATAGTCACGTCCATTCAGAAGCATCCGCCCGTTACCGGCCATGTCGTACGCCAGCACATAGTGCACCTGCCACGCTCCGGGCATCGCCCAGGGGCCAATCGCGGCGGTACCGCTGTAGGTTGTGCTATTCGTCCACACATATCCTGACACGGTGATGGAATGCTGCCCCGAGGGATCCAGCAGGACGGCTTGGATGGCAGCGGGGTTCACGCCGGAAGAGTCGTCGGTAAGACTGACCTCCACGGTCACATTCTCGCCTGCTGCGACGACAGGCGTGGTGATGTTAACCCCAAGCAGACTGGGTGGAGTGGAGTCTCCCAGAACAGCCGACACGGAGAGGAGCAAGCTAAGAAGAACACTCCTTTCCGCACACCGTATTGCCATGTTGTCGATCCATCTCATGTCCGGGCTCCAAAGTGATAGCGGGGATGACCGGCCAAATGGCTACTCCTCGTCTTCAGCCAGACTTTCTTCCTCTTCCGCTTCCTGTTCTTCTTCCTGCGCCTCTTCGTCCTCGCGCATCATGTCTTCGAGGGTACCGGGCACGGTAGCCACGGATGGCATCAGCCCTTCGAAGTTCCCGTTCTTGGCGGCGGAGACCCGCTGCTCGTCGACGCCGTGACTCCACGGCCCTGCACCGAGATCACCTTCATTAACAGCCAGGGCGTCTGCAATCGCGGCGTGACTCGTTGCGTGTTTGGCCTGCTTGAGCTGACTGTTCACGTGCTTGGTCAAGTATCCGCCTGTGAGCTGATCAATGATGACGCCGTGAATCTCACGTTGCTCGAGCGCCGCCGGATTGCGCGGGTCGCGCGCAAGGAGCTTGAGTGATTGCTTCAGCTTGCGATACAGGTCCGCCATGTTCCTGATGTAGTCATAGCGGAAAGAGGCTACGAAGCGTCCGACCTGCGCTGCCTCCAGTTCGTCGTTGTGGTAGAGCAGCGTGGATAGATCCCACGTGGCCACCAGGGTTTGGTCATGCAGTTCGCGAATCCCATCTTCGAGGCTGTACTGCACCGGGTACTTTGCGTCGGCATAGTGCTCCCAGCTTGCTGACCCGCCATCGCTGCTGTCGAAGTAGCTGCTGCCTGGCGTTGCATGTACGCGACTCGTGTCGTCTTCGTCTGTTGATGATCCGCGCGTGGTCCTGGTTGTATACTGAGTCCTGTAATCGAATCGGTCATAGTTCGATTCGAACGCCCTGTACCTGACCTGAAAAACAGGAAGCAGTGCCGACATATGCATACGTTTGCTCCAGTTCACCGACTTGCCAACCGAACTCGGCAAATGGTCCAGGCCGGCCTCGATGACTTGGCCCACCGATGGCATTGTCGCCAGAGTCAGATCTGCAAAGGGATCCCTCCTCTTGGCCGCCAAGGCCCTGACCGGCAATGTGCAGCCGGCGACCACGATCAGGGAAAGAACTACTTGGACGGAATATGGTGCTTGTGTCACTTCAATCTCCTCTGTTTTGTCGATGGTCACGTGAACATTCGACATACTAGGCGCTCATTCATCGATAATCAAGGGCAAAAGATGCAGAACATACAGAAGTTGGGCGATGAGGGCCACCGAGACGCTTTCAGAAGACACCTGCGTCCGAACCGGCGGACAGACGGGGTGACAGGGCTTCTATTCCCGCAAGACTGAATTCTAACGAATGTATTGGAACCGAAGGCCTCGAAGGCGCCGACTTCCGAGCCTGTGACGCCTACGGCCCGATCTACGGCTGAGGAACACACATAGAGGGATTACCCCCTCACGACAGAGCCACACCACCACTGGGCTTGCCCCAGTGGGGTGCTGACTCTGGCGACGTGCGCATGCAACCATGTAGGTCATGCACCCCCCCGACTGTAGGGCGGGAACGGTTGAGTCCCCGAGACCTTCCCGCCGTCCCCCGTTGCACGTCCGTCCCCGTCCTACAATTGTCGCCCTGCGTCAACGCGGCGAAACCGCTGATGACTAACGGTAACCGCCCCACAGGCCCTGCCCCCCCCTCCAGAAACCTTCGTTGCAGAATCTGACTCGTGTGCTAACGTGATTTCACCAATTGAGGAGGGATGTTCATGGAATTCGTGATTAACGATTTGATGCAGAGCAGCGGTGTGAAATTTGGAACCAGTGGTGCCCGTGGACTCGCGGTCGAGATGACCGACGTCGTCTGCTATACGTATACACGTGGATTCCTTCAGTACCTTGAACGGACTGGCGAACTGACCAAGAGTGGCGAAACCGTTGCCATCGCAGGTGACTTGCGTCCTTCCACCGGCAGAATCATGACCGCCGTGGCGCGGGCCGCGTCTGACATGGGGTACGTGCCCGTTAACTGCGGGCGCATCCCCTCCCCCGCTGTGGGTCTCCATGGGCTCCAGAACAGATGCCCTGCCATCATGGTTACGGGGAGCCACATTCCCGCGGATCGCAATGGCATCAAGTTCAACAAGTGCTCGGGCGAAATCCTGAAATCCGACGAGTCCGGCATTGTCAGCCAGGTCGTTGCCCTGCCAGACGGCTTGGTCGATGCCGACGGTGCGTTCGTTGATTCTACTTTCGCGCTCCCCCCTGAAGAAACAGAGGCGGGCACCAACTACATCTCTCGCTACCTTGAAGCCTTTCCATCCGACTGCCTGACAGGTCAGAAGATTGGGCTTTATCAACATTCCGCCGTCGGACGTGACATGCTGGTCGATATCTTTTCCGGGCTGGGCGCGGAAGTCGTCGCTCTCGGCGCCTCCGAGACCTTCATACCTGTCGATACCGAAGCCATCCGCGAGGAAGACGTCGCACTGGCTCGCCAATGGTCGCAGGAATACGGTTTCGACACGATTCTGTCCACCGACGGTGATAGTGACCGCCCGCTGATCAGCGACGAGACCGGCGAGTGGCTACGCGGTGACATTGCCGGGATTCTGGCGGCCAACTACCTCGGCGCCGACTCCGTCAGCACTCCGGTAAGCTGCAACAGCGCCCTTGAGAAGACCGGTTGGTTTGGCGACATCCGCCGAACCAAGATCGGATCTCCGTTTGTTGTCGCTTCCATGATTGAGGCCGTCGCCGATGGCTGCCAGGGCGTGGTCGGCTACGAGGCTAACGGCGGCTTCTTAACAAACACGCCATTCACGGTTTTTGGCGACACACTCAGCCCACTCCCCACGCGTGATGCCGTGCTCCCCGTTCTGAGCATCATCCTGCTAGCCATCAAGGAAGGCAAACCGATCTCCGGTCTCCTATCTGCCCTCCCTCAACGCTTCACCGCGAGCGATCGCATCCAGGACTTCCCGACCGAGGAAAGCACCAAGATCCTGGATCAATTCACAGATCCAGCCGCCATTGAAGCCGCCTTCAGCGAGGCATTCGGCGCGATCGCGTCCATAGACCGTACGGACGGACTCCGTGTCACGTTCCAGTCTCAGGAGGTGCTCCACATGCGCCCTTCCGGCAATGCCCCGGAGTTTCGTTGCTACAACGAAGCCGCCACGCAAATACGCGTTCTGGAGATGCAGCAAACGTCGATGGCTATTCTACTTGAGCTCAAACAGCAGTGACGAAGCGCAGCCAGCAACTAGCGGTCCTACCAGACTGAGAAGATCGTTCCCGCGCTGTCAGGCATGCTCTCCAGCTCGGCCATGGCACGACCAAGAGCGTCACCGGTCAGCAGGTATGCCTCGGCATTATGATTGTAGTGGTAGCCGACGGTACTCGGGGACAGCGCGCCGTCACGCCAGTACCCGCGTGCTTCGATCGTCTTTACGTTCCCCGCAAATTCCGGGTAGTTGCCGGTTTCGCCGCTGACAGCCAGCTGGCCGTTCGCGATGGTCAGATACGCTGAACCCGTATTGTCCCACCCGCCGTCAAACGCAACCGTCGCCAGCACGAACGGAGCATCCGGCTTGGTATTGGCGGGATACCGGTCCTCGTAGTAGGCACGCAGCTGTTTGACTAGCCAGACAAGGTTGCTCTCATAGTTGCTGGCATGTGGTTCCCCCTGATCCTTATGGCCCTGCCACCAGGCAAATCCAGCGATCTCGAATCCCTGCTCAGCCCATTGCGGGTACTCGGTATCGAAGTTATCGAGGATATCCACCACGTTTTCCACCGAGTGAGTAGCCCAGTACGTGTCGGATTGCGCGCCGGCGCCGGGCTCGGATTCAGAGTCGGAGGTGTGCGCCTCCAGGCAGTTGTAAATCACGCCACCATGCCGGACCTGGCCATTCTTCGGGTACGTTGTGGCCGTGACCCACGCGGGGGCTCCCATGTCAGCTTCATCGAGAAAGAAGTCATCATACTGTTTGCCGGCGTACCAGGCATGCGGTGTCGGCCCCTCACCAATCGGCCAGCTGTTGGGGCTGTCTCCGTAGCCGGCGTACGTGTTGCCTTCGTAGTCGAAGCGCGGACTCCCTGGAGGCAAACAGTCCCAGCTCAGACTGCGATTACCGATCGAGCTTTTGATGAGCAGGATCGGCTCCTCGCTGAAGTAGTCCATGACCTGCCCGAAACCGAACTCCGGCCCGAAGTAAGAGCCGTTGGCCCCGAAGTTCGGCGCCAACGGGCCGTTGCCCCCTGCTGAAATCACGCCTCGGTACATCACGTTGCTGTTGACGACCCAATTGCCGGCACCGTCGACGAGGTTGGTGAACTTGTTCTCGACCTTGACGACCGTTTCCAGCGTACCGGGAGCCGATCCACTCTTCGTGCCAAAACCAACCATATTGGACTGGCCTGAAAGGATATAGACCTTCACCCTTTTATTCGTGGCTGCCGGAATCGAACCCGGCCTTGGGCGTGGATATGGAATTCGCGGATGATCAGATGCCTTGGTCGGATCGGTGTAGGACGCTGCGACCTCGTACCAATCGGTCACGTTGTCGCCGTCTGTGTCGGGCACAAGCGGGTCGGTGCCGGTGTCGGTTTCATCGACAAAGATACCGGTGCGAGTCTCGACCCCATCGCCAAGTCCGTCGCGGTCAGTGTCTGCCGAGGTAGGATCGGTACCGCTGTCAGATGCGTCACCCCAGGTGCCCGTGTTGCTTTCCATCCCGTCTTTCAGACCGTCATCGTCCGTATCATCGTCAGTCGGATCCGTGGGCGGGCGTGCCCCCACCCCATCCAACTCCGGACCGTCATCGAGCCCATCGTCGTCGCTGTCGGGGTCGGTAGGGTCGGTGCCGAGCAGGAACTCCTCCATGGTCGTCAGCCCGTCGCCACCCCCCCCGTATTCGAGGTCTGCATCGGGGTCAAGCGCGGTACCCGACGGCGGCTCGGTGTGTTGCCGTTCATACGCATCCGGCAAACCGTCACCGTCCGAGTCGATTACGATGAAGTGGAACAGCGTCCCCTCCAGCGCGGCGCCAGTCGGCGCGCCTTCAAGGTAGGAATCTACACGCCAGTAGTAGGTCCCGGCAACGGGCGCGCTTACCGTGGCGGTCGTTCGATTGAGTGCCGTGGTGACAACCTGCGCCAGCGTCCCCGAATTGGTGCCGAACCACACGTCGACCCACACATTGGACCCGACATTGGCCGCCATGTTGGTCCACGTCAGCGTCACGTCCCCAGCTGAGACGATCGTCCCACTTTCCGGTGATGGCAACATGGGATGAGCCAGGTCGAGGTGAAAGACCCTGTCGCTACTCCCCGACAGCGACAGGTTGGTGGTACCCACCCCGAGCTGACCACTGCTGTATCGCCCGCCGCTGGGATAGGCGTTGGCCGTGATGTTGATGTAGGGGATGCCACTCCGCCAGCCGGACGTGCTGCTGGTCATGCCCACATCAACCCCGTAGGTCGTGTTCGCGTCGAGCTGAGCAGGCGTATCGAAGGTCCACGTCATGTACTCGCCTCCGTTCCAGGTGAACGTCTGCGTGGCCGTCTCGGCGTGGATCTCAGTGAAGATCGACCCCACGACCGAACCCACGCGGATCGCGTAGGCCTTCGTGGGCTCGGCTTTCTGCGACGCGGTAACCTGGTACGTGACCGCCCGGAGCAGGAGCCCGGTATCACCCGTCTCGAACGTCTGCCCCTTGGCGCTGCCCGCGCCGGTACTGTTCTCGGCCCACCACTTATCGCTCCCGGTCGGTGCCGCGTAGTTCGAGATATCCGAACCGGTCATCGCAGGCGGCGTTGGGCTAGCCGACATGCTTGCCGCATGTAACCGTTCGTTGAAAAGGAGCTGACAGAGGGTCACCAGGCAGAAGAGGCCAACACCTATCCCCATGGTGGGCAAACGATCAAGGCAGGGGTGCTGCTCTTCCATAGAACGGAATCCTCCTCGAAACTCGAACCCGCAGGATCCGAGTTCCCGAGGGCAAAATTGGCGGCGTCTTACTATGTCAGCCGAAACCAACGCTCCTTCTTCAGCCATCAACAATACAACGAACAGGATTGACGTTCAAGGTACCTTAGTGTTCAGAAGTTCAGTGTTCAATGAGGCAGGAGAAGAGGCAAAGAAGAGCCCCGTGGATCCAGTGTGTCGTCCTGGTCTCCGTTTGTCACTTTCCTGCCCGCTTCAAGATCCCCCGGGCTTGTCCCGGGGAGTTTCAGGATACAAGCTACACGCGATCCCCCTCCTCTCTTCTCTGAGCCCGGATGGAGGCAGGTTCTGAGCCATGCTCAGTCCCTGCCTCCATCCGGGCTCAGGGGGGTGTACCCCTTCTGTAGCCAGCCATCCTAACGATCCCCGGGGCAAGCCCGGGGGATTTGCTCCGCAGAGGTGACAAACTATTTCAGGACGGGACACTCTTCCTGAACACTGAACACTCTGCGCTGCAATGATCTGTGAACCTACTGACAAGTTGTTCGCCTCATCTACTCAAACAATTCACGATCAAGGAGCTAATGTACTGCCTACCCACGGTTTCCGGAACTCCCTTGCATCCGGTACTCGCGTGGTGAGACGCCGATTCCCTTACGAAACTGCCGGGCAAAGTAGTTGCTGTCATTGAAGCCCGTTTGAAAGGCAATCTCCGTGATGTTCAGATTGGTGTTACGCAAGAGGTGTCGCGCCCGGCGCAGTCGCAAGGCCAGCAGGTAATGCGTCGGGGAGCGCCCGGTCGCCTGCTTGAATGCACGCAGCAGCGAACTCTCCGACATTCCGGCGATCCGGGTCAACTGCTCGACGGAGATCGGGTCGGCGTAGTGGTCTTCCAGGTAGCCGATGGCTGCACCGATGCGCAGCAGATCCCGACTTTCAGGAGTCTGCTCGCCGTCATAGCAGCGGGCAAGGAAGCTGGTCAGCTGCATGAAGAGGGCCGTCGCCGTGAAGATGTAGCCGGCCTTCCTTTCCCTGGCTTCGAGTTCCAGCTGTTCGGCCAGTACGGCAGCTTGCTCCAACTGGGCTTCGTTGAGCCGCAGACGGCTCGCGAAGCGATGGCGCTGACGGTACTGCGGCTCCAGCGTGAATAGCACGTGATAGCCGGGCATCGACCGCAGATCGCCCTGCGGGAAGCTGAGCCGGGCGCTGTCGAACATCAAGTTGATCAGCGAGAGACTATGGGACTCACGGTAGCCGTGCGCCAATTCGCCTTGGATCACGAAGACGTCGCCCCGACTGATGGCATGCTCATCCTTCTCGGTAAAATGGATCGCCGAGCCACCGAGAATAAGCACCAACTCCGAGAAATCGTGCGTATGAAGTTCCTTGGGGCGCTGCGCCGTTCTCCGGTGTACCGCCAGGGGCAGATTCGGATCCGGAAAGAATTCACTGATGGATAAATGCTTAGTCACAGGATCTGAACATAGCAAAAGACATAATATTCAGCAATAGCTCAGGATATCAACTGACGGATTGATGCTATCATTTGACGGGGACGTGCTAGACGTCCAGCGCCTACCTGCTATGATTGAGGGAACTATGAATACCGAAATCAGACCATATGCCCCCGAGTTCGAGGAGTACCTGCGCGACGAATCACGCCGCACCGGGGCCGCCGAACAGATCCTGTTCGCCAAAAGCGAAGCGGACATCAGCGGCGCACTCCAAGCGTCTCTACCGATCACGATCCAGGGCGCGCGCACCGGCATTGCGGCCGGGGCTGTTCCCAACGGAGGACTTATCCTTAACCTGAGCCGTATGAATCACGTCGGCGACGTTAAAGACGGCCGCATAGCCGTTCAGCCCGGTGCGCTGCTTGCGGAGATACGGGAGAAGGTGAAAGATGCCGGCCTGTTCTTTCCTCCCGACCCGACCGAGACCTCGGCCTCCATCGGCGGCATGCTCGCATGCAACGCCTCCGGTGCCATGAGCTATCACTACGGCCCGACACGCAAATGGGTCAACGCGCTGCGCGTGATGCTTCCGGACGGCGATGTCATACGTGTCCAGCGCGGAGAGACAATCGACGGGCTCTCCTTCTCACTGACCACCGAAAACGGTCGCGACATTTCCGGCACCTTGCCCGAGCTGAACGCACCAGACGTCAAGAGCGCTGCCGGCTACTTCATCAAGCCCGACATGGATCTGGTCGACCTGTTCATCGGAATGGAGGGCACGCTCGGGATTATCACGGAAGCTGAGTTGTTGCTGCGGCCCCTCCCCCCCGTACAGCAGGCACTCTGCGCCTTCTTCCCGGACGAAGAATCCGCTCTGGAGTTTGTGCGTTTCCTGCGCGAAGAGCTCAGCCCGGTAGCGATTGAACTATTTGGCCACCGCGCCCTGGACCTGCTGCGTGAATCCGATATGGACCTTCCGACGTTCCCGGACCATGCCCATACCGCGATCTACTTCGAGTTTCACGGCGACAGCGAAGAGTCGCTCGAAGAAGCGGTGATGGCCTCGGCTGAGCGAATGGTCGAGCTCGGTGCCGGCGAGGACGACTGCTGGTTTGCGGACGGTCCGCGGCAGATCGAAACCCAGAAGACCTTCCGTCACGCCACACCCGAAGCCGTCAACCTCCTGATCGACCAACGCAAAAAGGCGTGCCCCGGCCTGACCAAGCTCGGAACCGATATGTCGGTTCCTGACGAGCAGCTCGAGACCATCGTGAAGCTCTATCGCAACGATCTTGCGACAGCCGGGCTTGAATACGTCATCTTCGGGCACATCGGCAACAACCATGTTCATGTTAATATCCTGCCGCGAAGCATGGAGGAGTTGGCCAAGGGCAAGGAGCTCTACCTCAAGTGGGCGGCGGAGGTCGTCGCCATGGGCGGCTCGGTGTCGGCCGAGCATGGCATCGGCAAGATCAAGGTCCCCCTGCTCGAAACCATGTTCAGACCTGATGGCATCGCGGCCATGCGCGAGGTGAAGAAGATATTCGATCCCGGGGGGATTCTGAATCAGGGGAATTTGTTTGAGTAATGGCAAGAGTTTAATGAAAACGTATGAAAACGAAGATCGGTTGACGATAGCGGGCGACGAGAACGGGCGACGAGAACGGATAACGAGTAGAGAGTCTCTTAATCGTCCACCGCTCTCGTCGCCCGCTATCGTCCGCCGAAATGGCAGGAAAACGGGGGAGAAGGCAGAAATGCTCCTAACTCCCTATACGTAAGAGAATTAGGTAAGAACAGGCTGTCAGCTTTGACAGTACGCTTTTCGATCCAAGGAGATGCACAATGAAAGCAATGAAACTGACCGGCATCCGTCAAATGGAAATGATGGAAGTCCCGACCCCGGAAATCGTCAATGACGATGATGTGCTGATCAAAATGAGAATCGTCGGGGTGTGCGGATCGGACGTGCACTACTACGAAACCGGCCAGATCGGTTCGCAGGTCGTCGACTATCCCTTCGCGGTTGGTCATGAAGGGGCCGGCGTGGTGGAGGCCGTGGGTCCGGCGGTTACCAATGTGAAGCCCGGCGACCGCATCGCCGTCGAGCCGGCTATGTCGTGCGGCACGTGCGATCAGTGCTGCGCGGGCCGCCCGCATACCTGCCGCAAGTTGCGCTTCCTCGGTTGCCCGAAACAAGCGGAAGGCTGCCTCTCCGAATATATCGTGATGCCCGAAGCGTGTTGCTTCAAAGTGACCGACAAGACCACGATGGACGAAGCCGCCATTTCCGAGCCGCTGGCCATCGGCGTCTACGCCGTCAAGCAGTCCATCCCGATGCAAGGGGCCAAAGTCGGCATCCTCGGCGCGGGTTGCATTGGTCTGAGCGTACTGCTGCCTTCCAAGGCGCAGGGCGCGGAAAAGATCTACGTGACCGACAAGATCGACAACCGCCTCGCGCTCGCCAAAGGAGCCGGCGCCGTCTGGGGTGGCAATCCCGACAACGAGGACGTGGTCGCGAAGGTCGCGGAGCTGGAGCCTGGCGGCCTCGACGTGGTCTTCGAATGCTGCGGCGAGCAGGAAGCGCTCGACCAGGCCATTGAAATGCTCAAGCCCGGTGGCAAACTGCTGCTGATCGGCATCCCGCCCATCGCCGAGCGCGTCACCTTCCTGATCGATAAGCTACGCCACAAGGAGATCTGCATCCAGAACGTCCGACGGCAGAACCACTGCGTGCAGCCCACGCTCGACATGATGGATCGCGGCGACTTCGACGTCGGCGTGATGGTCACCCACCGCTTCCCGTTCGAGCAGACGCAGGCCGCCTTCGACCTTGCGGCCTCCTACGAAGACGGCGTGCTCAAAGCCATGATCGATTTCCCGGAGTAGTATGGCGCAGCGAGTCAACAGAGCAGCCCGCGAACGGGACCGGAAACCCAACGTCCTGCTCATCATGACCGATCAGCATCGGTGGGACATGATGGGGTGTGCCGGACGCGACGAGGTGCCGACCCCGAACCTGGATGCCCTTGCCGCGGAAGGCGTGCGGTTCTCGAATGCGTACTGCTCTTACCCCTCCTGCGTCGCCTCACGAAACTCCCTGATGACCGGGCTCCACGCGCACACGACCGGCGCCATCACCAACCGCGACACCTTGGACTGGCGATACCGGACCATGGCACACCACTTCAACGAGAACGGGTATCTCAGCGCGTTGATCGGAAAGATGCATTTCAACGACGCCATGAACCATGGCTTCAGCTATTACCTGTCCATCAATGACTGGATGATGTACCTGGGGCCGAAGGTACAGCATTTTGCCAATGAGATTGCCAACCATCCCACAAGCCCCAACTTCTTCGAGACGATGATCGACGACGGCGCGGGGTTGCCCGACGTGGCCGACCTGTGGGACGGGCCGAGCCCCTGGGTGGGCAACGTGGAGCGCTTTGACTTCCGGAAGATGGCCAGCGAGCTGGAAGAAGAGGACCACCTCGACAGTTTCATTGCCCGGGAGTCCGTGAAGTTCATGCAGAAGTACCAGGGTCGGGACGAGCCCTTCTTCCTGGTCACCAGTTTCATGAAACCTCACACACCGTTCTACGCACCGAAAACGTATGCCGAGCAGTACCCGGTGGACGACCAGGTGCTGCCCGACCCCGGCGATCTCAGCCAGTATCCGCAATGGATTCAGCAACATGCCGCCCATACACTCGAGAAAGAGGAACGATTGCGAAAGGCGCACCAGGCCGGCTACCGCGGCAACCTGGCCTTTGTCGACACCTGCATCGGAACCGTCCTAGACAGTCTCGACGAGATGGGCATACGGGACAACACCGTTGTCGTCTATACGTCAGACCACTCCGACCTCGATGGCGATCACGGCCTCTATCAGAAATTCTGCCTGTATGAGGGGGCCATCCGCACGCCGCTTATGGTTTCATGGCCCGAGAGAATCCCCCGGGCAAAGGTCGCAGACGCGCTGGTGCAGTACATCGGGCTGTTTCCCACCCTCGTGGATCTCACCGATACCCACCCCTACCGTGGGCCCGCGCTGGTGCCTTTCGACGGGGCGCCCGAGGATTTCGACGAGCCCTCCTTCGCGCACCTCTGCGAGGAACCGGACGGAGACGGGCCGGACTATGTCTTCAGTGAATGGAACATGAGGGACAACCCCCAGTACATGATCCGCAGCAAGAAGTACAAGTTCATCTATACGGTGCGGGAAGACTTCAACGAGCTTTATGACCTGGAAACAGATTCCGGTGAACACAGGAACCTTGCCCTGGGCCAGGAGCATGCAGATATCGTGGCCGCCCACATGGCCGAGCTGACGAAACGCATGGTGGAGTCCGGCTCGGCGATACTCAAACAGTCCATGCAATTGCGGCCCTAACGAAAACAGGAGATAAGCCGAATGAGAGCTGCTGTAATCAAAGAACCCGGAACCATTGCTGTGGAGTTGTTATGAAGCATGTAGAGAAGTATGCCGACGAAGTCGCCGCGTTTCTCAAGGTCTGCCATCACCTGGCCGACAAAATGTTCGTCACCGGTTACGGTGGCAATGCGGCCTGGAAGCTGGAGGATGACCTGATCATCATCACGCCGACGAAGATGAACAAGGGCGACATCACCGCGGATGATGTGGTGTTCATCAATATGGCCGGTGATGTGGTTGAGGGCTCTCGCCGCCCGACCGGCGAGCGGCCGATGTACATCAAGTTCTTCAATGATCGCCCGGACATCAGGTCGGTCATTCATTGCCATGCCCCCAACGTGGGCGCATTCGCGATCACGGATGGGCCGAATCCGTTGATGCGTCCGTACTTCCCGGAGGCCGCGCACGAGGTGGGGCCGGTGCCGGTCGTGCCCTACGGAGAGCCGCTCACGCAGCAGCTGGCCGACAACTTCGAGCCGTTCATTCGCAAGTACAACAGCTTCCTGATGGAAAACCACGGGCTGGTGACGATGAGCGTGAAGTCGATCGACTACACGATGATGAACATCGATCTGCTCGAAATGTCGGCCTATTCCATTCTGCAGGCGATGGCAACCGGCCGTGAGCTCAAGGAGCTTTCGCGCGAGGCCATCGAAGGTCTCGACAACGTAATGAAGGAACGCAACGATCCGATGTTCGGTGCACCGGGAACCTATGAGTCGCTCGTGGAACTCTTCTATTGAACGGACAAGGGGGATCGGTTGACGAGAACGGGCGACGAGAACGGTGGACGATTGAACGGTTCTCTACTCGTCGTCCGCTCTCGTCGCACGTTCTCGTCCACCGAAATGGCAGGATAACGAACGGGAAGACGAAGAGGATAACTATGACTGACACATGCTACAAGTTGGCGAAGGAGCAATACGCTGCCTTTGGAATCGATACAGATGCGGCGATTGAGAAAGCGCTGAGCATTCCGATCTCGCTGCACTGCTGGCAGGCGGACGACAACGTCGGCTTCGAAGGGCAGGACGGGGTCAGCGGCGGCGGGATCATGGCGACGGGCAACCACCCCGGCCGCGCCCGCACGGCGGAAGAGGTCCGGGCCGATCTCGCAAAGTCCATCTCGCTCATTCCCGGTGTCTCGCGCGTGAACGTGCATTCCTATTATGCCGAGTTCGACGACGGTTTTGTGGATCGCGATCAGCTCGAGCCGAAGCACTTCCTAAAATGGATGGACGGGCCAAAGAGCTGGGTATCGGCCTCGACTTCAACCCGAGCTTCCATGCACACCCGAAGGCCAACGACGGCTTCACGCTCTCAAACGCCGACGCCGACATCCGTGCCTTCTGGATCGAGCACGGTAAGCGCGCCCGCAAGATCGCCGAGGCGATGGCCGACGCACAGGGCACGCCCTGCAACACCAACTTGTGGGTGCCGGACGGAGCCAAGGACCTCGTGGCCGACCGTTGGGGGCCGCGTCGGCGTCTCGCCGAATCGTACGACGCGATCTTCGCGGACAAGAGCGTCGACGACACCAAGTGCGTTGACTTTGTTGAGAGCAAGCTCTTCGGAATCGGCAGCGAGGAGTACGTGGTCGGCTCGCACGATTTCTATACAGTCTATGCATTGACGCGTGGGAAAGGCCTCTGCATGGACATGGGGCACTACCACCCCACCGAGACCATTCACGACAAGATCTCCGCTCAGCTCATGGCCCAGAAGAAGCTGCTGCTGCACGTCAGTCGACCGATCCGGTGGGATTCCGATCACGTGGTCATCTTCAACGATGACCTCAAGAGCGTCTTCCTCGAGATTCAACGCGGCAATGCCTGGGACAGGGTGGTTGTGGCGCTTGACTTTTTCGATGCCTCCATCAACCGTGTGGGCGCATATGTGATCGGCACCCGCGCGAGCCGCAAAGGCATTCTCTACGCACTGCTGGATCCGACCGGACAGCTGCAGGCCTATGAGGCGCAGGACAAGAACGCCCAGCGCCTGGCGCTGATGGAGGAGTTCAAGTCCATGCCATTCGGCGCCGTTTGGAACCAGCTCTGTGAAGAAGCCAGCGTCCCGACCGGCGCGGACTGGCTTGCCGAGATGGAGGCGTACGAGGCCAATATCCTCGGTGCACGCTCGTAACGCACGACGTGGCCGGATGGTGGGTTCGGGTAGTGTCGGAAGTTCTATGGAAAGCCATGAAGACGAATGGGACGGGAATCGGTTGACGATAGCGGGCGACGAGAACGGATCACGAGTAGATATTGCCCAATCGTCCACCGCTCTCGTCGCCCGCTATCGTTAACCGGGAAGGCAGGACGAATCGTGAAGAAGTCAATATGGATGCGAGGACTCGCGCAGCCCCCCCTCATGGTCTGCTGTCTCCTGCTGCTTGCGCAAGTGGTTTCGGGAAGGCAGAGCTATGATGCTGCGAAGCTGGAATTCATCGACAACGGAACGATCAAGCTGGGGGTAAGCCCGGACCTGGGTGGTGCCATCACCTACCTGTCGGCGTCGGGGAGCGACAAGAACATCATCAATAACTACGACTGGGGCCGCCAGATCCAGATGTCGTTCTTCGCGTACCCGGCGCCATACGAAGAGAAGGGGCAGAAACCGAAGGCCCACTGGAAGCACATCGGCTGGAACCCCATCCAGGCCGGCGACGATTACGGTAACGGCTCAAAGGTCACCGAATTCAAGAAGACGGATACGACCATCACCGTGACGTGCATCCCGATGCAGTGGCCGCTGAATAATGTGCCAGGCGAATGCACGTACGAGAGCAGGATCGAGCTCGTGGGAAGCACGGTCAAGGTGCACGGGCGGCTGAACAACGCTCGCTCCGACAAGACAAAGTATCCCGGCAAGCACCAGGAGCTGCCCGCAGTATATACGAACGGTGAGTATTACCGTCTCATGACCTACAAGGGCGACAAGCCGTTTACCGGCGACACGCTGGATCGAATTCCCAAGAAGACCGGTCGTGGGTTCCCGTGGAGTTACTGGCTTGCGACCGAGAACTGGGCGGCGCTGGTGAACGACAATGACTGGGGGCTGGGCATCTACAAGCCTGACAATTTCTTTTTCATCGGCGGATTTGCGGGAAAGGAAGGGCGCGGTGGCACCCACGATTCACCGACGGGGTACATCGCGCCGCTGCATACGGAGATCCTGGACCACAACATTGCGTATGAGTACGACTACACGCTCATCCTTGGCAACCTGGCTGACATTCGCAGCTATGCCGTCGCCCGGGGCCGGGTCGGGAAACTCCCGGACTGGCGGTTCGAGAAAGATCGACAACACTGGCACTACGGGACCACTGCCGAATCGGGCGAAAACGCCCCTACTGACGGGGGGTGGCCCATCAAGGGATACATACAGATTGATCTGAGCAAGGACGGGGCGACAGCAATCAGCCCTCCCACGCTCTGGAAGGCGGGCGACGCCCCGTTTGTCCATATCACCGCCGCATTCCAGACAGCACAGAAGAGGGCCACAGTCGCCTGGAGCAATCACACGACGGACGCTCCCAGCGCCACGTTCGATGCAGAGAAGAGCGTTGAGTTTGACATCATCGGAGATGGAGAGTTCAGAACCTATACGGTCAACTTGGCGGGCACACCGACCTACAAAGGCCCAATGAGTTACCTGATGCTCAATCCCGTCCCAAAAGGTGAGCAGGGAGCATGTGTCAAGCTCCAACGGGTCCGGCTCGGAAGTGCATCAGAGTAGAAATCGAAGCGGAGATTCTCCTGAAGGAAAGACCAGCCCCTGCTGTTGCATTGGCTACTGGCTGCCGCGGATTTAAGGGAGGCCGTATGAAAAAATGGATCAGTTTGTGCTTTGCCGCACTGGTTATTCCAATGATTGGAACTTGTGCCGCCAAGGGCGGTAACGAGGCGGATACGCGCAAACCGAATGTGGTGGTGATCCTGACCGACGATATGGGGTATTGGGATACCGGCTTCAGCGGCGGCCCGGTGATCGAAACGCCTAATCTGGACAAGCTTGCCGAGCGCGGCATGATCCTGACGGATTTCTATGCCTGCTCTCCGTGGTGCTCCCCCTCGCGGGCTGGACTGCTGACCGGGCGCCACCCGTATCGGACCGGTATTTATGGGCCGATCATACTGCCTAAAGGGCCGAACCTGCAGCACCTGCGTGCGGAGGAAGTCACCCTGGCTCAGGTTTTGAAAGGGGCGGGCTATGATACCTGTCATGTTGGAAAATGGCATCTGATCGGACAAAAAGGCGATCCCACACCCAATGAGTTTGGATTCGATCATGCCTTCTGGACGGAACAGGACGCCCGACTCAACATTCTGAATCCGGCGGGGTTTGTTCGCAACAAAACGCCCTTGCCACGGCTCGAAGGGCTTTCTGCCAAGCTATGTGCGGAAGAGGCCATCGGCTGGCTGAAAGATCGTCCCGATCAGGACAAACCGTTTTTCATCAACTTCTGGACGCACGAGGCGCATTCGCCACACGGGACGACCGATGAATACAAAAACCAGTACCGTAAACACTATCGTAAAAATGAGTGCGTGTTCTACGGCATGGTTTCGCATATGGATGCCGCCATCGGCATGCTCATCGATGAATTGGGAGCACAGGGGAAGCTCGACAATACGCTGATTCTCTTTTCCGCCGACAACGGCTGCGAAATTATCGTAGGTGACGGCGAAATCGACCCGCGCAATGACACGAATCACGGCAACACCGGCCCGCTGCGCTACTGGAAGGGATTCAACTATGAAGGGGGTATCCGCGTGCCGGCCCTGGCGTTCTGGCCCGGGGTTATCAAGCCGGGGCAGGTGTGCTCAGAACCCATGTCTTCGCTCGACTACCTACCGACCCTCTGCGCCGTTGCCAGGCAGCCGCTACCCGACAGGAATATTGATGGCGAGAACATCCTGCCGGTTCTGGAAGGAAGACCGTTTGATCGTAAACAACCGCTCTTCTTCTGGTCCGGCGGGCGCGATGCCCACCATATCGCGTTGCGTGATGGCGACTATAAGCTGCTGGCTACTGAAGGGTTTGATGATCTGGAGCTGTATGACCTGAGCACGGACATTCGCGAAAAGAAAAACCTTGTTGCCGAGCAACCGGAAGTGACGCAACGGATGGTCGCTGAAGCCAAACGAATCAAGGCGGATGTTTCGGCGGAGCGAGATCAGCACCCGTCCAAAGGGTATAATCCCTCGTTTTTGCTTTCGCCGGAGGAGCGCAAAACGTTCACCAAAGATGTGTGGAAGGTGAATATGCACACCACGCTGCCGGACACCAAGTAACGAATATTCAATCCGCCTGCTGCTCAAGCCTTTCAGCCGCCTCCAGCGCGGAACCCACCCCTAACCCGGACATTTCACCACGAGTGGCTAACCGTCGGGAAATACCCAAGCACCCAAACACCCAAATACCCAAGGAAATCCCAAATACCTAAGCCCGAAAAGCTCTAACGATGACGTCCATAATGGACTCGCAGACTGCTGATCTACAAAGCATGTTCCAGTTTCGGTCCTTCGGCGTTCGGGTTGCGGATTTCTTTGGGTATTTGGGTGTTTGGGTGTTTCGTCATTCCTGCTATTTCACGTACTCGTGAAATATGCAGGCTAACCCCTCCGAGGAGGGGAACTGCTTGGTGTCGCAGAAGTTATGCAGGATCCCCTCCTGGGAGGGGCAGGGGTGGATTTGTCGACGCAGAGTCTTAAGCTAGTGCCATCCGGCCGTGACCCGTATGGCCGCGTATGGCCGGGCCGGGAACTGTCGTGTGGAGTACAGGCGGCGGGGTGTCAGGCAACCACCAAGTGCAATTCCTTCTTGAGCTCTTCGGCCAGCCAGGTCCTGATAAGGGTCTGGTAGGGCATGGACTTCATGGTGGCCAACTTCCTGATCGCCTGGACCTGTATGGGATCCAACTTGAGCGTGACGCTCTGCAGGTTGTGCCTTCGCTTGCCTGCGAGGACGGCATCGCGCAGTTCTTCGCTGAGACCGAGAGGCGCGTCGTCTTCCACGATCTCGTCCAGAACTCCATGCTCATCGTAGTAGGTAGCCAAGTCCCTGTCTCTGGTCTTCTCTGCCTTCTTCATTTTCTCGGCCTCTGTCTCCTGTAATACTTGATTTCCGATGGTTTCATATCCCACCCGGTGATCACCCTCGCAACGCCCCGGGGCTTCATCTGGAAAACAATGACCAGGTAGCGCCCTGCCGCCGTGGGCCCAAACACCGCGTAGTGCCCCCTCTTAGTCCGCTTGAATAGCGGACTGAGCGCAAAGACCTCCTCCGCTTCACCCGGTGTAACGCCATGCCTCAGCTCAATATGCAAGGCATTCCCGTCATCCCACTCAAACTCCAGAATCCGCATCAGAATACCTCGGCCCTACAAACCCCTGATTGTCATACATAGTATGACTCTGTAACCCCGACCTGTCAAGCCCATCTGCGACCAAGACGCAAGAGAGTGTTTTGCTCTGAATTGGCAGCAGCTCGTTAATGTGGCGAATCCACGCGCTGCCACACGGGTAATAGCATCAGCTGGGCGCCATCGTGCGCTCTTCCAGCTTGAGCCCGTCATGCGGCTCAGTGGACGACAAAGATCATCCCCCGGGACGGTGTCCCGGTGACCTCTATGATGACTTTGAGCGTGCGGGAGGCGATGGCGTTGGCGGCTTGGATGGTAACGGTGTGCAGTGTCCCCACAGAACCGGGGTCGGCGCCCGCCTGCTTCACAAGGCGATTGCCGTCCACGACCGCAAACAGGTCGCTTCGTCCCTCCACAATGCTGTACGCGACCGGTGACGCATCGCCGGCTACGACGTCAAGCAGACCGACCCGTTCGTTCGCGGCCGCGACGCCGCTACTGGTTTCCGCAGCCACGACGAACGTCGGGGTTGTGCCGGCGACGACGGCGTCGTTCGTCAGTCTTACGTTGTCGAAGAACGACTGGTTCTCTGCCCCGCTGCCGCCGGTTCCCTCGGCGTAGATGAGGATGCCGATGTTCCCCGTACGGGCAGGATCGCCGGTCTGTAGGGTATAGGCAAACGACACGTCGGTGAAGGTCCCGTCGCCCTCCTGGGTACCCGTGGCCGGGTTGTTGGCGATCACGCCCGAGTTGGCGACGGTGTCGGCAAGCTCGACGCTCGTGAAATCCGCATCCCCGTCGGTCAGACCGAAGAAGGTGCCCTCACACCAGTCGAGGGCCGCCACGTTACGCATGCCCAACGAGATCGTCAGGGTGAGTTGGTCCCCGACGGACAGGCTCGACCACGGAATGGTCGTCGTGTTGAGGACGCTGGCCCCGGTCTGAAGTGACAGCGCCTGCGACTCCTGGCCGCCGGCGGGAGGATCGGGATCCAGCTCGGTTGCCGTGATATCCTTCCAGCCGACCGCAACCTGGCCATCCGTGCCGCTCTGGTTGATCCATCCGGTTAACTCGCCGCCGAAAGAAGCGCGGGCCCGCGTGCAAACGAGTGACCGATAGCAAGAGGCGGTGCCGTCAGAAACAGAGACCTGTAAAAAGGGCGCAAGGTGGGATTGCAGGACCGTCAACAGGAAGTGATTGCCAGTCAGCACCGTTGAGCTGTCAGTTTGGGGTATTGCTCCTCCAAGTATGTGGGCAGTGGTGAGCGTTGTGTCCCTATTCCATGCGACCGCAAATCATCTGTGCCTGCGGAATCGAAGCTATACCGTCATTTGACGGATCGGCAGACTTGTCCTTGCACTGCCCCGAGAACGTAAGAGGCTAGGTACAATGCTGCACGTTCGGATGGGGCCTCCCCTGTCTATCCAATCATGGTCGATCTTCTTTGACGATAATGGGGGTGCCTTCGGTGATGAAACGGGTTGACACCCATACGTGCTCCGGTTCGTTCCCGGCCGTCACTTGGAACCGCTGGAAACCGGTGCCAACGTGGTAGTTGGTGGTGGTAACCGGTAGATCGGCTATCGGATTCCAGTTTTCATCGTAGAGCTTCGCGGTGTCCCCGCCTCGGTAATCCAACCATTGACCACTTCTCAGCGTCCCCTTGACTACCAGGTTGCCGTCCCCATCGTTCAGCACGATGCCAGGATCGTCTACGACAGCTGCGATCTCCTTCAAAGCCTTTATGCCGTGCACGCTGACACTGACCTTTGTGTTTGCCGGCACAAAGCCAATGCCGATCTGCAGCCGCTGGGGCTTGTAGCTATCGCTTGCCGCCGCACAACGGTGAGGCCCTCCCCAATCACTACCCGCCCAGTACACTTCGCCATTGGGTATTTCGATGTATCGCTCGCCTTCAAAATCAAGCTTCACAGGATAATCGCGCACCATCGTTCCGCTGCGAATCAGGAGAATCGCCCCGGAACGGTCACCCTTGACCATCATCCCGATGCCGCGATGCCTGGTCAGATCAAGTGATTGTTTCCATGTCGCCAACAGGGGCGCTTGCTTGCCGTCAAGAACACCACGACCGCTATTGTCATATTCAATCGCCAACCCGTTGGCTGCTTTCGTCAGCTTCATCTCGGTCGGGTTTGAGATGTGCTCCAGATCGGTAAAGAGCGGGATATTATCTGCGGCCTGGTAGTCGAACTTCGAGATCACGCGGAGGGTAAACTGTGGGGGCTGTTGGTGGAAGGGGTTCTCAAGCTCAAGGCTCTGCCCAAACGTGATGTACTGCTGAGGGGTTACCCAGCCGACCTCACCACCCATACAGCCCCATTTGACATCGCCTCCACGTCGTGTCATGGGATTCTTCTGTGGATAGATCTTTGTGACACCATCTTCTTTCCGCAACCACCATACCCACTCGGAGGTGAAGCCTCGATTGAGAGGCGGTTCCATGGTCTTGCGAATCCGTTGCCGCTGACTGTCCGATAACCGGGGGCTGACGTCTTTCCAGTTGCGCACAAGCTCGACCAACTCGTCGAAGCGGCCATACTGCTCCCAGTCACTGGGGTAGTGCAGTGGGATATGCATAGAAAAATCACTATGCTTAACCGATGCGACCTGGGCCATACGCAAGTGAGCTTCGTCTACCGTGGCGGCTGCACGCGACAGGCTTGCGGTACGCGGGCGCACACCCATATCTCCGCGAAACCCCATTCTCACCGGTTCCACCTTTTTGAAGGCATTCATATAGTGCTCGAAATGCCCCCAGAGCTGGCATCCGTGGCCGGTATCGTAGAAGGTCGGGTGGTCGAATTGTTTGTATGCCTCCTCGAGCCAGACTCTGATTTGGATACCGTTGGCACCGCTCCAATAATGGGGATTGGCCCCATCGTAGTTCATATTGGACATTTGCGTATCATTCCAGAGCTCTGCCTGCTCCCGAATCATCTCATGGAAGAGCGGACTAAAAGTTCTGGGGATGTACCGCGCACCGTAGTTGGCCAGCAGGCCTTTGGCCACGGTTCCCTGCGCGTGGGCGGCCGACTCGGTTGACCCGACCCCACGGGTGCAACCGCGTAACAGCCACATGCGTCCCTCGGTGTTGAGCGCCTCCTCGAACCGGATGATCTCGTCGCCCACATGGATGAAGTTATAGTGAACCCAGTGATTCAGTGCCGGCGGGGGTTGGTCATGCCATTCCCGGCTGGGAAGCTCGACACCAGGATCCGGAATAAAGAAGAGCGTCGTGTCGTCCCTGCTGATCGACTCTCCCAGCCTGCCGCTGCCCCAGTCAGCCAGATCCTTGCGAGGCGTACGACCAATGAAAATGGGGTCTTCCTTATTGATCTCGCACCAGTTGTAATGGAGCGAAAGGTTCTTGCCGAGGCTGTCCAGCCGCTGAGCGAAATCAACCAGGTCCTTACGACCGTTGGGAAAGAAACCGCCCTTCTTCACCCGGCAGTGATGAGCGCTGTCGTGCCACGTCCAGTGGTAGAAGTGGATTTCGCGTAGTCCCATCCTGTTGATATGCGGCAGAAGCCGTTCGAACTCATCGCGCCCTTTAACATGCGAGTACCAGAAGGAGCTACGGTCGGCAAACGTCCGGGTCCAGTCGCCCATCCAGCGCCTGACGCCCGCGACATCCCACTCATAATCCACTTTCGGATGTGGCAAGTTCTCATTCGCCCAGATATGCGCCAGCACCTCATCCTCTTCCGCATCGCTTCCGTCGTAATACAGGGCAAACCCGCCGCGCGGAAGTGTCTCGCCAAGATAGTTCTCGTTTCCCATCCAAAGCGCCGGCCAGCTGACCGGGAAGCTGCGGTCCAGGGGATCGTGCCCGTAGAAGAAGGTCATATAGTCAAGTGGCATGGGGCGGATACGATGATCTCCCCGTATGTCAAACGCCATGGTGTAGTTGGATGACCTGGGGATGCCAATGAGCGATTCAATGCGAAACGCAATATACCTACTGGACTCCGCTACCGAGAAGATGACCTTCTGGGAACCATACTTGGAGACCACCATGTAGTTATTGTCCTTCAGCTTTTTCAGAGAAGCGAAAGGGATGGGCTCGGCATCTCGCCCAATAAGATGAAAGCCCAAGCTGGGGGTACTGCGATTCAGCAACTCTTTGCCGTCCGGCAGGCGCTTGATGGAAACGACCAGGGCATTGGCAGCAATCCGCACACGGAGATTATCGCAGGAAAACTCTGCGGCGCCCCCTTCAAGTTCATAGGTCCGGTAGTGGTCGTTTGCGGTCAGAACCGGATCCCCACTGGCGATGATATCATCGACCGTGGGCTCATTGCTCTCTGCCCCCGAAAACCCGCTCGTTGCAGCTACAATAAGAGACATACACACCACAGCTTTCAATCTGGTCATAATAATACTTCCCGTATCTATTGTTTCTTGCGGGGCCTGGCGAGGTCATCAATGACCGTCGTCCCCCTGTTGTTTCATCCAGACCGCCAGCTGCGCGCGCATCTGGCTGAGTTCTTTCTGGTACTCCGGGTTATCAGCCAGGTTGTTCTGTTCGTAGGGATCCTTGTCGATGGCAAACAGCATCTCCTTCGGAGGCGTGATGATGTCGTTCATAGTACTCTTTGCCTTAGAGTCCCTTTTCCGCACAATGAAAGAACTGCTGAATGTATTGTGCGTCTCTATTCTGTCGGTTGGAGCCGCGCAGGCGTTGGCCGTGGTGGTGACGAATTTCGAGTATGTAAGCACCGCCGCCAAAGGCTCCGTTATTTCGATCCAGTAGAGTCGAGTAAAACACCTGTCTGGAGCGTCTTGGCGAACAAGAATATCTCGATGTTCCCCGTCAATTGCCGATAGCCTTCAGTCTGTCATGGTAGCGGCGCTGATAATCTTCCTTAGCTTTGTCTGAGAGGAATGACCTGCTTATCAACTTTGTGACCCCGCCTCTCTCTGCAGCAAAGCATCCCAGAGTTTTCACTGCTCTCGACGGTTGCACCCCAAACATATCTGCAAGCTTAAGGAAGTCCTCTCTGCCATAGAATCCATTCTTCTCATAAAAGGTGCTCTCATAATCATCGAACAGATCTAAAGCTGTACGGCTTTCATTTGGAAAATGGAGAGACGAACAGACCAGATCATAAGCAGGAGTCAGAACATAATCTCCGTATGGTGTTTCCTGCAGAGAAAAGTTCTTGAAATGTGCATCTCCATTCGAAAAAACATAATTGAATACGATCAGCCTGAACAGCTTCTCTATTTCTACTATATAGGCTTTACAGTATTTCTTTAGTATCTGCCCCAGTTCTTCATAACTGCCCTCATATTTGTAATTCCTCCCGTGCGTCTCGGGACTTCTGGACGAGAGCTGACAAAAGTCTTCCTGAGCCACTTTGAGACCATTTCTGTAATCAAAGCGCTTTGTTATGTATGCCATAGAATCATCTTTAAGGTATACGCAGGCGTTAGCCGCTGTTGACATCTTGAACAGTTGAGAGGCTATCTGCATCGTTAAATGCTCATTGGCTGGAAGATCATTAATATAAGCAGGAATTATCTTTGAGGGCACCGGCTTTAAGATATAATGACCACCAGCGTCAACAGGCAGTAATTCACCCCGTTTCAGCATGAGTGATATCTTGTCCTGAACACCCGAGATTGACATATGCTCAACATGCTCTATCTGGACAGTCGCTATATCCTCCCTATTATAGGTCAGCCGATAAGGAAATCTCCTGTTCCCGCCTGTCATCAGCTTTAATCCAGCAGAGGAATACCCCTCTTTATCAATATCAGCAAGTGTACTGTGGCATCGGTATCTCATTCTGTGACCTCTTCAACAGTCACACAGCCTATGAGATCACCATGCGCAGTCTTGAGCAATCTTCCGAAATGATCTCTTTCGTCTACTCTTAGAGTTCTGCATTGAAGATCCTTTGTCACACCCTCAGCAAGCAGACCGTGAAAGAACGGAAACAGATGTTCCGAGATATATGGCTCCTTCTGCTTTGGCATAGCACGACATATTGCTTTTGAATCAAGCCTTGCCAGATAGCTGGTGTCATACAGAAATCGATAGCCCCTTTCACACTCTTCTATCAGCCCTGCCAGTACCCCCTGATTGTACACCTTGCCTTTACGACTCATCTTCAACCCTCACCGTAAGATCCATCCCCAATACCCGTATGATCTTATCAACGATCGCTAGAGTGGGATTGCCTTTCCCCGATTCAATGTTGCTTATCGTGTGGATAGCCACCCCGGAAAGTTCGCTTAATGCTTTCTGATCAATTCCCAGAAAAACCCTGCGTTCCTTAAGCGCCAATCCGACATCAGTAATATTCATTATAATGCATACCTCTGAACGTTTACACGTCACTCATCAGAATGCGTGCTTTTCTTTTCACTCAAATGAACATACAACGTAGCTCTTGCGAGAACAAGCAAAAAAACAGCCCGTAATTTCATTTCCATGAATATACTGTCTAGACATCCCATGCACAGCATCATTGACATATCGGTCGGTATCGGCGCCAGGTATCGGTGCCAGCTAAATCCCATCACCCTCAGAGATTAGTTCTGTCCCCTATACACAAATCGGCCCCAACGGGGCCCTGTCATCGTAGCCCAGGCCAACGGCCTGGGGCTGGGCATCCCCATTCCGTGGCCTGAAAGGTCACATCAACCTGTGCAGTCGGTTGAGGTGCCCTTTCAGGGCACACGCGCGTTACTTCGATCCCCAGGCCTGCGGCCTGGGCTACGATGAAAACGGCCCGTTGGGCCTGCCGTGTACCGAGCCGAGGAACGAGACTCTGGTTCACGGCCTGCCCCGTGCTGTCAGGGACGGCCGGGACCCTCCATTTTCGAATGAAATGGCCCTGGCCCTACCCTTCGGCGATCCGGTAGCTGACGCTGCGTCCGCCGCCAGGGTTGCGCGCGAGGATGCCGCGTTCAAGCAGATCCCGAATATCGCGCAAGGCAGTATCTGAGGAGCACGTCGTCAGCTTCGCGTACTTGGACGAGGTCAGCTTGCCTTCAAAGCCATCAAGGAGGCGGTTGACGACTTTGCGTTGACGTTCGTTTACTCCGTCACTACCGATGCGCTGCCAGACGCGGCTCTTCAACAGAACGGCAGACAGCGTCTCCTGGGCGCTGTCCAGAGAACGCTCAAGGCACTCCACGAACCATGTCAACCAGGCGGTGATGTCAAGACTACCTCTCTGCGCCCGCTCGAGCACATCATAGTAGTCATTGCGCTCTCCCTCGATCTGTGCCGACATGCTGTAAAACCGTTGCGCCGTGCCGTCAGCTCGGGCCAGGGCCATGTCAGCGATGGCGCGGGCGATGCGCCCATTGCCGTCCTCGAACGGGTGGATTGTGATGAACCAGAAATGCGCGACCGCGGCCTTGATGATGGGGT
>CAZCDU010000004.1:0-26273 GCA_964497125.1 uncultured Victivallales bacterium
ATCGGCACCGTACACGGGGGCAACGGGTCAAAGGCGGCCCGCCTGCTGATTAGCGTGTTCCGCGACACGGACCTGGTGGATCCCTATGACCCCAAGGCAGCTCCGGATCTCGATGCGTTGGTGGGGGCGTTTGTTCGGGAGTTCAAACGGCGCAAAAAGGTGGCCAAGGAGGCCGGCGTGGCCTACGAGAAAGTGCCGTGTCTCGGTCATCCGGTTTTCAATACCGAGGCGGTCAACTTTGACCCCCGTGAGCGCGCGATCGATGAGGTCATGCGCAAGGACAAGATCTACAATGTCTTCTTCGACTTCTATCACCGCCTCTCGCGCGGCATGATGGAGCAGCACGCCACCAGTAAGGTGCATGCGGTTAATGTCGATGCGGCCCTAACTTGCGTGCTGATGGGCATTGCCTGGCCGCTACTGGTTGACAAGAAGATCACAGTCGAGCGCGCCATCGACCTGCCGTTCCTGGCCTTCTCACTCGGCCGCGTTGCCGGCGGGGCAGGGGAGTATCTCGATCATCGCGACAGCGGCACGCCCATGGATATGCGCGTTCCGGTCAGCGAATGCCATTTCCTGGGACGCGAGCAGGACTGATAGCGCCCCGGCGGAGCGGGGGCTAGGCAGTTCCCTGCTTCTTCTACAGTTCTATCTCGATCGACCCGTTATCATCATCGCCGACCGGCTGCAGTGACTTCAGGACCTCTTCTCTGCCATCATCGCTCCGGATGACCACGCGGTGTGGACCCTCCTTGAATACCTTTGGGCGGAACTCACTTCCCTGGATGCGCAGCGTATAGACGACTTCGCTGTTGGTTTCATCAATTACCTGGATGACGGGGTCTGTTGCCCCCGACACCCGGATCAGCGGCAGGTGGGCGACGGCTGTGCGGGCGTAGTTGTCTTCTTGACGAATCGTGACTGGCCACCCGATGAACTGTCGGCACTGTGGATCAGTCACGTCGGACTCGCGCCGCCAGCATTCCATGGTGATGGATCGTTCCTGCTTATTGAAGCGGATGATACCATGCCCCGCGGCTCCCTTGTCCTTGGGCCCATACGGCTCCCGCTCCACGTCTGGGTTGGCGTAGGCGTACATGGTGACCTTGTTGCCAAGCCCATCATGATAGGAGCCGGTATGCGGTAGCGCGTCCGTGACCGGGTTGAAGCCCTTTTCGAGAGGCGACCAGCGGCGTGGGTAGTAGTTGACAATGGACGGCACGCAGAACGAGTAGCCCGAATCGTTCCATGCATCGACGCCATGGTGAATGATCGTGGCGAGGTGCTGGTCCCCGGCAATCATGAATGCGAACGCCCTGCGGATTTCTCGCAGTGCCTTGTTGCGGCCGGTCTGCGGCCAGCCGTTGGAATCGAGATCGGCGAGCAGACGCTTGCCGTGGTGAATATGTGCGCCACCGGCGAAGATCGTCTGAGACAGTACGGCTTTCATCTGCACGCCGTCCCAGTCCTGGCCCCATTCACGCAGGAACTTGAGCTGTCGCTCCCCGAGGAGCTGTGCCTGCGGTACGTCGACGGCTTTGCGATCGTACTTGGGATCATTGATGTGGTCGGGCCGCGGGCCCATCTTGGGGATGACACCGGCCGGTCCGGTCTTGAACTTGCGGTCCTCAATGATGGCAAAGTCGATGCCACCCACATTCAGATCGGTATAGTAGACCCCGATGCCGCGCTTGATGGGGGTGGGGTCGAAAGGATCGGGCAGGTTGCCCGTCTGCGCGAACTCGACTTCCCTGACGTATTGCGGCGGCATTCTGTATCCACCGTCGGCGCCGCCACCCAACTTGGCATGAACGCCCTCTTCGCCCCAGAGATTGCCCTGTCCAACATCGTGGTCGTCCGGGATCGCCACCGTGGGCCTGTCCTTGATTACCTCACCGAACTGGCGTCCGAACAGCAACCAGGCTCCCAAATGATCAACATGGTCATAGGACTGGTCGCCGGAGAAAAACAGCAGATCGGGATCGTGCGCTTTCAGGTTTGCGATCATGTCCGGTTTCAGACTGCGGTCCCGATTGGAGTTGCCCGTGAAAGCGGCCACCACGATCTCATTCTTGTCTGTCGGGGCTTTGCGGATGGTGCCGGTATAGGTGGCCACGCCATCGAGTGCGACCACGCGGTAAGGCCAGTCCCGGCCATGGTCCCACCCCTCAACGCGAAACAGCACGTTCCATGCTTTCGTCTGGGGCGTTGGCGAACCGTACAGGTCCTCCCTGACCTTGCCGGCGGCGACTTGTTGCCACGTGCCGTCCTGCTTGATCTCAAGCACGATCTCACGGCTATCCTCATCCGCCAACGGATAGAGTTGCGCCGTCATCTTGAGCGTGCCCTCATGCACCGTGTACATGGCAAAGCAGATCTGGTCCTTCTTCTCAACCGCCGGCGTCGGCACGCCCTTCCTGACTTTCTGTGCAGATAGTGGGCCGGCCGACATCAGCATCAGCACAGCCGCCGCCACGGGTACTCTCCCACACCACGCCCGGCTACGAAACGCTGCCATCGCTCTGTCCGTTGTCATCTCGGTCACTCCTCTTCTTTTACGTCCTGCGTTAGAGCCCACACCCTTGGCGCTGACCGTCTGCCTTTCTTGACATAGGTACATGCCCTTGCGATGTTCCAATGTACAGGTGCTCATCCGTCGAGGCCAGAGAAACTGGTTGAGAGGACCAGATGCCGGGCGGATATTGCGTGACGGTCTCCCCTGAAGCGCATACGGAACTGCCTGGGGAAGAAGACTGTGACGCGACATCTTTTACTTCTGCTGCTTCTGTTGCCGATGCCCACTTTCCGGGCAGACGCATCTGAACTGCCCAACTTTATCTATTGCCTCACAGACGACCAGGGCTGGGGGGACGTGGGCTACAACGGACATCCGGTCATCAGAACTCCGCATCTCGACCGGATGGCGGAGGAGGGGCTGCGCTGCGACCGTTTCTATGCGGCGGCTTCGGTGTGCAGCCCGACCCGGGCGACGGTTGTGACGGGGCGCAACAACTGGCGGGTGAACATCAGTTCGCCGACCGCCTTCGGCGAGGCCTCGCTGCCGAAGGAGGAAATCACGCTGGCGCAGTACCTGAAGCCGCTGGGCTACACGTCAGCACACTTCGGCAAGTGGCACATCGGCGAGTTCGACAAGGAGCTGGCGCAGCACCACTATATGCCGCCGTGGGAGGCGGGGTTCGATGTGACGTTCTCCACCCGCAACATAGTTGCCACGGCCGATCCCTACGCGCGCGCCAACCGGATCAAGGATCCAAAGGCGCGGCTGATGCAGAACAAGCAGCTCTACTACGAGAGCGGCGTGATGATCCCAATTGCCGAGGCGCTGAAGGATCCGAGCCTGCAGGGCGATGACTGCCGCATCATCATGGATCGCGCTGAGACGTTCATCCGCAAGATGGCGGCCGAAGGCAAGCCGTTCTACATCTATCTCTGCTTCCACGCCGTTCATACGCCGCTGGTGACGATTCCGGAGTTTCATAAGAAGTACTACGGTGACCTTGATGCGAGAGCGGCCAACTACTACAGCAACGTCTCCGCGATCGACGCGCAGATGGGACGGCTACGCGCCCTGCTGCGTGAGCTGGACATCGCAGAGAACACCATGCTGTGGTATTCCAGCGACAACGGTCCGAACCTGAAGGGCAAGAAGAATCCCGTCTATGCCGATGCCCAGGATGGCAAATTCAGCTATACGCAGATTGGTTCGACCGGAGCCTTCAAGGGATGGAAACGCGATACCTGGGAAGGCGGTATACGCGTGTGCGGATTGGTGGAATGGCCGTCAGTTATTAAGAACCCGCGGGTGTCGGACTATCCCATCGTGACCACCGATTTCGTTCCTACCGCGCTTGCGGCGGTCGGACTCGAGCCCTCCGCCGAAAAGCCTCTGGATGGGGTCAATCTACTTCCCTTCTTCAAGGGCGAGCAGTCACGCCGCGCGAAGCCGATCGGATTCCACGCCAACGGTTGGGACGCCTGGATGACCCATCAGTACAAGATCGTCAAGGGCGGCAGGAAGGGGCAGGGCACCCGGGGCGAATGGGAACTGTACGACCTCGAGAAGGATCCCTTTGAAGCAAACAACCTGGCCAAACAGCGCCCCGATCTTTTCCAGCAGCTCCACAGAGAATGGGAAGCCTGGGCGGCCGAAGCGGCGAAGGACTGCGAAGCGGCGGTTAAAGCCTACCCGCCCATCAAAGGCCTACGCCACATCACCAAGGGGCATGGCGGGCGATAGACTTGCCGACCATGCAACCGCCTGTAATGATTGACTCACTGATTGGAGTCCGAAGTACGCGTGCACGAAACACATGGAGCAAGGAATGAAACATCGAGCATTTGCAGGGGCGTTGACCGCCATGGTGTTGCTGGCAGCGTTGTGTGCCGGTTCGGCGTGGGCGAGATCGCCCAATTTCGTCATCATCTTCACCGATGACCAGGGATATGGCGACTTGAGTTGCTTCGGGTCAGAGACGATTCGAACGCCGAATATCGACCGGTTGGCCGCCGGCGGCCGGAAGTTCACCAGCTTCATGGTTGCCTCGCCGGTGTGTTCGCCGTCGCGGGCAGCTTTGCTGACCGGCTGCTACCCCAAGCGCGTGGGCATGCATCAGCATGTCCTGTTCCCCGCGTCGACCAAGGGACTGAGCCCCGAAGAGCATACCATCGCCGATCACTTGAAATCGCAGGGATATGCCACGGCCTGCTTCGGGAAGTGGCATCTCGGACATCATCCGGAAGTGCTCCCGACGTCGAACGGATTCGACACGTATTACGGTATTCCCTATTCGAATGACATGAACCACCCGGACAACAAGGGGAGACCGAAAGGCGGCCCTGGCGGGATGGACATCCTGTGGGCGGATCCGGAGTCGACGCTTACGAAATGGAAGACACCGTTGTTCGAGGATGAGAAGATCGTCGAGCTGCCCGTTGACCAACGTACCGTCACGCGCCGGTACACCCAGAAGGCGATCGACTTCATCAAGGCGCATCGCGACGACCCGTTCTTCGTCTATCTGCCGCATTCCATGCCGCACATCCCGCTCTATGTGCCTGACGAGGTGCGGGATCCGGACCCGAAGAACGCGTACATCAACACGATCGAACATATCGACACCGAAGTGGGTAGATTGCTCGATACGCTCGACGAGCTGAAACTGGCCGACAACACCTACGTCATCTACACAACCGACAATGGCCCCTGGCTGGGATTCAAGCATCATGGCGGTTCCGCCGGCCCGCTGCGTGACGGCAAAGGCACCACCTTCGAGGGCGGTCAGCGCGTTCCCTGTTTGATTCGTGGACCTGGAATTCCCGCGGGAACGGTTTGCGGCGAGCTGACCGGAACCATCGACGTGCTGCCGACGATTGCCGCGATCACGGGGAGGCCGTTGCCCGGCGGCAAGCGTATCGACGGTATGGATGTGTCAGGTCTGTGGATGGGGACGCAGAAGAAATCACCCCGCCATGAGTTCCTCCACTACACCTCCCGTGGCGTAATCGAGGGGATCCGCCAGGGGAACTGGAAACTGCTGGTGAAGAAGCCGCGGGTGCGCCGCAATGCAAAACAGCAACAGGCTGAACCAAAGCCGCCGCAAATCATGCTGTTCAACCTGGCCGAGGACATCGGCGAACAACACGACCTGGCCGATCAGCATCCGGAGATTGTCAGCGAACTCCGGTCACGCATGAACGAGCTGGATGCGGAAATCGCAGAGAACGCTCGCGCGACCTGGGTTAAGGAATAGCGGCCCTGGGAAGCACGCTGTTCGTAACCCCTACAGCGTCTCGTCGTAGAACTGGTAGTCCTTGTGGTTGTGCAGGTGCTTCTCGGCTGCTTTCGGTGCCGTGTAACTCTTGAGCCATTTGGCGCCCTTGCCGTTGCGCAGGTAGGGGTGATCCGCGGTCAGTCCGGGCTTCTTGGCGAGGACGGCGTCCAGCACCTTGCGGGCCGCGGCATGTTCCGGGTTGTTGTCGACCCGTTCGTAGCCGTGGCCGTCATGGTTGTCGCCACAGTAGTAGAAGCGGCCCTGGGGCACACCGAGAATGGGGTTCACGACTTCGAGCATGTGCGTGCGTGAGCGTGCCAGGCGCGTGGTGCCGATGCAGGCGAAGATGGTGTCGCGATGCGTGTCGGTTTGGCCGGTCAGGAACGGCTTCAGGCTCCGGCCGTCAACCGCGTCAGCTGTGGGAACAGTGGCGCCGGCGAAATCCAACAGGGTGGGCAGGATGTCCGCCAGGTCGCAGATCTCGCTGGTTGCGCCACGCTGCTTGACGGCGGGTCCGTAGGCGATGAACGGTACCCGGCACCCGCGTTCGACGCCGCGTGACTTGGCCGTGACCGCGGTTCCGTTATCCGAAGTGAAGATGAAGATCGTGTTGTCGAAAACGCCCAGGTCGCGCGCTTTCTGCTCCAGGCGCGCGACGAGGACGTCGATGTAGTCGTTGAGCGCGCGGAAACGCTTCGCGTTCTCCGCCTTGTCACCCTGGTTGTCGCCGGGCTCACCATAGAGCGGGGAGGTTGGCGTGCCCGTGCGCGTGCCGTGCGGGGCCACCATGGGGTAATAGGCCAGGAACGGTTTGCCGGCCTTGACGCTGCGTTCCATAAAGTCGCACAGAAAATCGGTGAAGAGAGCTGGCCCGTAGTCGTCGGGTTTGGTCGGCATCTTCTCGTGGTTCTTAACGATACAGGGGTGCCAGTAGCGCGAAGGGGTTGTGTCGTTTTCCCAGCCGCCGGTGTGTTTCGGTTTGCCGGGCAACTGGTCGAGTTCCTTCTGGCCTTCCCACATGCAATACTCATCGAATCCGACACGCGGGTGATCCTGGTGCTCGGCGCCGCCGATGTGCCATTTTCCCGCGACCGCCGTGGCGTATCCGGCGTTCTGCATGAGCTTGCCGAAGCTGGGAAAGAACTTGAACAGGTCGTTCGATCCGTCTTCCTGGGGAATCGCGAACCCGTTGCTCCAGAACCCGGTGCGGGTGGCATAGCAGCCGGTCATGATCTGGGCGCGCGCCGGACAACACAGCGCCGAAGCCCAGGCGCTCTTGAACATCACGCCCGCTTCAGCCCAGCGGTCGAGGGTGGGGGTCTTGGCATCTCTGGCCCCGTAGCAGCCATACATATCCGGGCTGACGTCGTCGCCCATGATCAGCACGATGTTGGGTTGCGTCCCTGCCAGGGATGTAGTGCAGATTAGCGCGCAGAGCACGGTAGCAAGGGCCAATGCTAATGGACGTGTATTGCTCATGTCTGGGTCTCCTTTGGTGTCAGGTCGATGCTGTGAACTGTCAGTCTTGCCAGGGAGTAGCGCGCTACGGCCCGCCGGTGGGCCGTCCACGTGTCGTTCAGGCACCAGGGCCCCTGGTGGGGCGAGGTGATGTCCGCTTCGGTCCATACGCCGTCCTCGTCGACTCTTGCCGCATTCTTCTCGAGTGCGATGGTGACACGGTCGAGAGTCTTCAGCGTCACTGTTCCGAGGACCGTCACCCGCGACGTTCCCGTCTCGGTCGATTCGGCCTCAATCTCGTTGCCGTCAGAGAAGGCTTCTCCGTGTGCGCCGGACGTCGTCGCCGCCAGTTCAGCTTCGAGTACGGTATCGCCCAGGCGCACCAACACAGGCATGGGGTCACCGCGCAGTTCGTAGGAAACCGTGACGTCGTATTGCCCCGGGAGAATGTCCGCCATCTCCCAGCTCATGCGGACATCGGGGACGTTGGTGTTGTACTGCAGGCTGTTGTAGAAGCCTTCGGTCTGGCCGGCTTGCCCATCCAGGACGATGCTGTCCCCTCCTGCCACCGCCGGTGGAGGGGGATGGGGCGCGCCTCGACTGTCGAGGAGTGCATGCCCGTTGTCGTTCATCCAGACGCCGATGCGCTCCAGCATGGTGCGCTCGTAAGGGAGGATGCTGCCGTCGGGTAGGGGGCCGATATTCAAGAGGTAGTTGCCGCCGCGGCCGATGACCTGCTGGAGCAGGCCGATCTGTCGCGCCAGTTGCTCGTCCTCGGGCGGTCGTTCGATCCACGACTTGTAACCCCACGTGTGGTAGAAGGTGCAGGGCGTTTCCCATGCCTGGGCGATCGGGTTGCCGGGTATGTGATTGTCGGGTAGCGTCAGGAAGTCGCCCTGGTTGTTCATGACCCGCCCACTCACAAGGCAGTCGGGCTGGCACTCATGGACGGTCTGCGCCAGCAGCACGCTCTCCTCGGTCGTCGGGAGCCCCATGTCGAAGAACACCTCGAAGATGGGACCGTAGTTGGTCAGTAACTCCCTGAGTTGGTTGCAGGAGTAATCCAGGTGTTCGGGCGTGAACGGCTCGAAGACAGCATAGTGGTTGGCCGGGCTGCGGGATACGGCGCCGGCGAAATGCCAGTCCGGGTTCGAGTAGTAGACTCCCAGCTTCAGCTCCTCTTCGGCGCACGCCTCCGCAAGCTGTGCCAGGATGTCTTTGCCGTAGGGGGTCGCGTCGACGATGTTGAAGTTGGTATAGTCCGACTTGAACATGCAGAACCCATCGTGGTGCTTGGCCGTAATCACGATGTACGTCATGCCGGCTTGCTTTGCCAGGCGCGCGACACCGCGGGCATCGAAAGCGACGGGGTTGAACTGCGATGCCAATGCGGCATATTCATCTTGAGGGATGGCGGCATGACGTTGGATCTGTTCGCCCAGTCGTTGGATGCGCTCACCCTTCCAGATGCCTGCCGGAATCGAGTAGATCCCCCAGTGGATGAAGAGGCCGAAGGCGGCCTCGCGCCACGCCTCCAACGCTGCGTGGTTGGAGCTTTCGTGTTTTGGGGGTAGCTCGAGACAGCGCTCAATTTCAGTGACTAACGGTGAAGCTCCAGACATGGCCCTTGCGGATTCCTTTCCGTGTGACGGCGTCGACGCGCCAGTAGTAGGTCTGCCCCGGTTTCAGTGTGCCCGGACTGCAGATGTTGTTCTTGAACGTGCCCTGGTGTTCCGGTGAATCGGGTGCCGCGCTCGCCACGGCCTGCCGGTCGGGTCCGTGGTAGACCTCGTGGCGTACGGCGTCGATACCCTCCAGCCAGATCAGGTCGGCATCGGCCCGTACTGACGCGGCGCCGTCGGGTGGGATCGAACGTGTTGCGCGGTCCAATTGTCGTCCCGGGATCCAGTAGTGCGAAGCCTCGGTGGGATAGGCCCCGATGCCTTTGGCCGCCAGCACGGAGCCGGGCTTCGGCCTGAAATCGAGGTTCTCCGGGTCGCGCAGCTCGTCCCTCGTCGCGCGTTGCGGGTCGAACGTATAGCCGATCCAGTTGTTGCGCTGCTTGCCCGGAAACGGTGCGGTGGGAGCTCGGCGCTTGCTGCGATGACCGCTGATAGTGTCGGCCGCATTGGCGAAGATCTCGCTATTGGCATTGTCCTTCCATTCCGTGTCGTGGATGACGATGTCGTTGGCCTCGGCGTCGCAGTCCCATAGCGTATTGTGGTGGAGCTTGTGGCGGTCGCCCTTGAGTATGATGCGGGACACCCGCCAGGCTACGTTTGAGCATACGGTCCCGTCGAATCCATGCTCGCCGTTGTTGGGCGTGTCGAATCGGATCGCGGTGTGCGAGTCGTGGGTCCAGTTGCGCGAGATGACGGTGCCGGCCTGGTTGCCGGTGAAACAGTGAATCAACGTACTCTCGTGTGTAAGCTCGGAGCCGTGGTAGCAATCGTTGAGCTCTACCTGGCAATCGCGGCCCGGGAGGATGGCGGCATAGCCTCCGACGGAGTGCACTGTGTTTCGCCGGAAGATCGCGTCAACCGTGCCCGCCATGTCCACGGGATAGCGCTCCAGTCCGGTGAAGCCGATATGATGGAAAAGGTTGTTCTCGACGATGTCGCCGTGGCCCAGTATCCGCAGTCCGAATCCCTCGGCATAGCCGAGTTCGCAGTTGCGGAAGACGTTGCGGCTCTCCTGTCCTGGGTCTTTGGGGCCGGTGATCTGCGTGCAGGCAGAGCGTCGGAAGTCCGGGTTCCCGTAGCGCGGCGCTCTGATCATGCGCCGATGGTGGTTGGGGTAGGAAAGCACGCAGTCCTCCACGCGCACGTCCCTGGATTCCTTGAAAGAGAACGTCGTGGCAAAGAAGGTGATTCCCTTGAGCCGTAGATGGCAGGCGCCCAGCAGGTTCAACGCGTAGTCCTGTGTCTTCCCGCGGAGCTCCATGTCGTTTGGGTCTGCGCCCTCCGGCACACAGAGGTAGGCCGTTTGCTCCTCCGGCACAACCCACCACTCGTAGGGCGCGTCGAGACAGGCCTGTCCCTCCAGGCAGTAGTGCCCGATGCGCCAGCGCGCCAACGGTGGCGCGAAGGTAAGGGCCGGCTCGCCCGGTGTGTGACGCGTGACCTTCTGGATATTATTGTTGCCTACCGATACCAGGTTGCAGCCGACAAAACTGCTCTTTGCATTGCGCAGCCGCTCATCGTAGACGGCATCCTTGGGGCTCTTCTTGTCGGCTGTGCCGTAGTTCGCCACATCCAGCACAGCCCCGTCTTCAATCCGCGCGTTCGGCCAGCGCGCCGCGACGGCCGATTTTCCATCGACGAACAGTTGCCACATGTCGCGGGGCAGTTTTGCCTTGAAGATGTCGCCCTTGTGGCGGGTCCAGACTGCATCGATGCGAACGGTCCCGTCTAAGATAACGCGTTCGCCCTTGTAGGATGTAATGGTGATCGGGCGATCACGCGTTCCCTTGAGCGTGATGTTCTCGATCGTCTCGTGGTAGCGCCCGGCCCGGAGATAGCAGGTGTCGCCGGGCGCGATGCCGCTAAGCGCGCGGTTCAGCGTAGCAAAGGGTTGCTGAAGTGTTCCGGGACCGGAGTCATCGCCATTGGTGGCGACGAAAATGTCGCGGGCGCAGGCTGCCGATGCCAGCCCCAGCAACACGCCGAGCACCAGGATTCGCGGACCGGTCGAACACGGTGTTGACCGTTGATCACGCCGGCCGTATGGCCCTTTGCCACCATTCATAGTTCGTCTTCTCCGGGTCGCATCCTCGGTCGTAAACCGGCTTGGTGCCGACCTGCGTGCCATCCCGTGCCGGACACGGGCGCAGGCTGTCAGTCTGGCGGCCGTTCCAGCTACGCTAACATTCAGCGCAGGCCACGGCCAGCCCGCCGAGAGAGGTCTCCTTGAACTTGCAGGACATCGCCATGCCTGTTTCCTTCATGGCCTCGATGCAGGCATCGAGGCTTGTGAAGTGTTCGCCGCTACCGCGTAGCGCCAGGGATGCGGCGACACAGGCCTTGACGGCGCCAAAACCGTTCCGTTCGATACAGGGCACCTGGACCAGCCCCTCAACCGGATCACAGGTCATGCCCAGGTGATGCTCCAGGGCCATTTCGGCCGCATTCTCCACCTGCGCCACACTCCCGCCGCGTACCGCGCACAGGCCCGCCGCGGCCATGGCGGAGGCCGTCCCGATTTCACCCTGGCAGCCGACCTCGGCGCCCGAGATGGAGGCGCGATGCTTGATTAGTCCGCCGATGGCTGCCGCGGTCAGGAGAAACTCCCTGGTCTGTTCCGTGTCGGCACCTTCGTGGCGCACCCGGTAGGCCAGGACCGCGGGTACCACGCCGGCCGCGCCATTCGTTGGGGCTGTCACGACCGCATGCCCCGCCGCGTTCTCTTCGCATACGGCCATGGCATAAGCACAGAGCCAATCCGTCATCGTGCCGCCATCCGCATCTTCCAGGAGCTGCTGATGCAGCAGGCCCGCGCGCCGCTCCAGTCCGAGTGCGCCCGGCAGTCGGCCTTCCCCTTTGAGTCCCCGCGCGACCGATGACTCCATGGCGCGCCATATGGCGTCCAGGCCTGCATTCAGTTCGTCTTCGGACTGCGTCACGAGCTCATTGCGGCGCTTCATCTCGGCGATGGTCAGACCGCTCTGTTGAGCCATCTCGAGCATTGACGCGGCCGAGTCGAACGGGTGTGGACACGCAACCGGCCGGGCCTCCTCCGAAGGCGGAAGCGCCATCTCGGCACGTGTTCGGACGAACCCTCCGCCGATGGAGAAGTAGACCTCTGAATCGATGACCTCCGCATCCGGGCCGATGAGCTCGAGGATCATGCCATTCGGATGCTCAGGCAACGTGTCGTCGCAATCGAAAACGATGTCCGATGCGGGGCTGAAGCTGATCATGTTGCCGGCAAGCTCGATGGCTGCCCGCCGCCACACATCTTCGACAAGTGCATCGACGTCGGTGTCGACCAGGGCGGCCGGCAGGTAGCCATGCAAGCCCAACGCCGCGGCGCGGTCCGTGGCATGCCCCTTTCCGGTGAACGCCAACGATCCCTTCAGCACGCAGCGTAACCGTACACCCGCAGGCACTCCGCTTTCACGCAGGCGCTCACGGAACGCATGCGCGGCTACCATGGGGCCCATCGTGTGCGAGCTCGAAGGACCAACCCCCTGCTTGAATATTTCGAAGACACTTAGAAACATAGGGCCCTCGACGATGAAGTATATCTATCAGCTTGCCGACGCTCATCACGAAAGGGGGACACCAGCGGCTCGCCGGGCGGACAGTGCAGGTTGCCGTCGACAACCCAGCCGCAGTCTCGTGCGGCCAGCTCGTCGGTCAGGCGTTGCTGCCACAGCGCGATTTCGTCCTGGCGGGTCGGGTCATTGATGAGGTCATGGCATTCGTCCGGATCTTTGTCCAAGTCGAAGAACTGGCGACTGTCGACACGCGGCAGCCAGATGAATTTGCGGTGGCCGTCGGTTACGAACTGCATCTCCTGTTCTTCGGCATAGCAGGTGCAGTGCTCGCCGTGCAGATAGTCGCGCCAGCCACTGTCCTGTCCATTCATGAGCTGTAGGAGGCTCTGTCCGTCTACGGTGGCGGGGCAGGCAACGCCGGCAGCGTCCAGCAGGGCGGGCATCACGTCACGCAGCTCGACCACGGGATTTGCGATGCCCACTTCCGGGCGCCCCTTCGCCATGGGTGGCGTCACGATCATGGGGATGCGCGTGCTGCCTTCGTAGGCGTAGGTTTTGCGCCACAGGTTGTGATCGCCCAGCATGTCGCCATGGTCGGATGTGAAGATGATCCAGGTGTTTCGTGATGCCTCGCGGTCGAAGCGACGCATCCAGTTGCGCAGGCGGCCGATTTGCGTGTCGATGAACGAGCAGTCGCCGTAGTAGCCGGCCCGGGCGCGGTGAATCTGCTCGGGCGTCATGCGGCCGCGCCAGGCGTTGGGGTCGGCGGCCTCAGCCGGGTCGTCATGGCAGGCGGCCCAATCGCCGATGACGGCCGGGCGGGTGGGGCTGTTGATGTACTGGTCCCAGTAGGCCTGCGGGGGTACATACGGCGAGTGGGGGCGGTCGAAGGAGATATTCAGGAAGAAGGGGCGGCTGGTGTCGCGCTGCTTGAGCCACTCGATGGCACGCGTGCCGGTCCAGGCCGTGGGATGCAGGTACTCCTCGGTGTGCCACGGCCGGGCATGCCATGAGTTCCAATCGACACCGTGGTCTTCCGGCGTTATGTGGGGTGGGGCGTTCTCTCTGAAAAAGCGCCGATAGTCGTCCTCAAAGTCCACGACGGCGCCGCGGCCGGCCTCATCCAGTTCGGTGGACTCAAAGCCCATCGGCGACTGCATGGGATGGAAATGCCCCTTGCCGACCATGTGGGTCTGGTAGCCCGCCGCCGTAAGCTCGCCGGCGAGCGTGTGCGGGTAGTCATTCGGGACCTGCCCCTGTCCCCGGCCCATGCCGAGGATGCCGGCGTTCCACTGGTTCTGTCCGGTCATGAGGCAAGCCCTCGCCGGCAGACATGAGGGTACAGCCGAGTAGGCGTGATCGAAGCGCGTCCCCGCCGCCGCGAGGGCATCGATGTTCGGGGTTTGGACACAGGGGTTGCCGTAGGCGCCGACGGTGTCGGCGCGGAGCTGATCGCAGATGATCAAGATCAGGTTGGGCTGTGACATAGGTGTGCCTTCACGCGGGCCTCGCGCGTAGCCTACGCAGCACAGACTTTCAGTCCGGCTCCGTCGGGTGCGCTGCTCGCCTCCGTTCTCGACGTTTCGACCGGTCGCGTGCGCCGGCTTGCCAGTATGGCATCCATGCGCTCATGCATCTTGCGGGCCCTGTCGGGGTTCTCGTCCGCCACGTTGCGGATTTGTCCGATATCCTGTGACAGGTCGTAGAGTTGTGGCAAGAGTGAATTGCCGGATTCAACGGCCGTATACGCGTATACGGCAGGCCCATCGTGTGGGGGGATGAAGACCCAGTTGTCCTGGCGAAACGCCACGCGCGTTTGTGTGCCTTCGACGATCAGTTCCTCGCGGCCGGATGCGCTCTGTCCCAGCAGGGCGGGGAGGACGTTGAGACTGTCGAGTCCCGCCTCGGTGGGCAGCTCAACGCCGGTCAGTTCCGCGAGCGAGGCCAGGAAGTCCTGCTGGCTGACCAGGGCGTCGGTCTGGCCGGGGGGGATGGCTGCGGGCCACCTGACGATCAGCGGTACGCGCGTACCGCCGTCGAACATGCTGCACTTGCCCCCGCGTAGTGGACCGGCGGGATGGTGGTCGCCGCACAGTTCTACAGCCTGGTCCTCGTACCCGTCATCCAACACGGGGCCGTTATCGCTTGAGAAGATCACCATCGTATTCTCGCGCAAGCCCGCTTCGTCCAGCGCTTTGAGGATCTCCCCGACACACCAATCCAGTTCGGCGATCGAGTCGCCGCGTGGGCCCAGGCCGGTTGTGCCCGCAAAGCGCGGGCCCGGCAGGCGCGGTACATGCGGCTGGTGCAGGGCGTAGTAGAGGAAGAAGGGGCGCTCCTTCTGTTCGGCGATGAAGGCCGCGGCCCGCTCGGTGAACCGATCCGCCATGGTCTCGTCCTCCCAGAGCGCCACCTTGCCCCCGCGCATGAAACCGATCCGCCCGACACCGTTCACGATGGTCATGTTGTGGCCGCAGCTATGCTTCATCCGCAGCAGCTCGGGGTGATCCCGTCCGGTCGGCACCTCGGGGAAGGGGTTGTCACCACCGTACTTGACCTCGATGGGGTCGTCGGGGTCCAGCCCTTCCACGGTATCGCCATCAATGTAGACACAGGGCACGCGGTCGTTCGTGGCGGCCATGATGAAGGAATGGTCGAACCCGACATCGAGCGGGGTGCCGTCAATAGGCTGGTTCCAGTCGATCTGGCCGTCTCCAATACCCAGGTGCCACTTGCCCACGATGCCGGTGGTGTATCCCGCTTCGCGGAGCAGCGCAGGAAGGGTGGGGGAGCCGGATGGAATGATCTGGGGCGCATCCCCCGGGAGGATGCGTGCATCGGGATGGCGCCACGGATAGGAGCCGGTCAAGAGGCTGTAGCGGGAGGGCGTACAGGTTGCCGCCGTGGCATAGCCGTTCGTGAAGGCAAGGCCGTCCGCCGCCAGGGCATCCAGGTTGGGCGTCGGGAGACCGGTGCCGCCGTAGCAACCGATGTCGCCGAACCCGAGGTCGTCGGCGTAGATGATGATAATGTTGGGCTTGTGTTTCATTGATAAGCTGTCTCGTTGTGCTGTCCGGACACCGGGCCCAATCTAGCCGCCATGAACGGCGTGGTGGCGAATGCCTTTCTCGCTTGTCCTGAGTGTTTCCAGGAGTGTGGCCATGCGTTTGACGATCGCCGGATGCTCGGCCGCCACATCCTGCTGTTCCCCAATATCCGTCTTTAGATTGTAGAGGCGGCCGGGGGTACGGCCCTTCTTCTTCCCGCCGCCCGCGACATACTTCCAGTCGCCCTGCCGCAGGCCGAGTGTGCCGCGGGATTCCTCAATCGTGTAGGGCAGCCCGGTGGGATCGATGCCGAGGAGGGCGGGAAGGATGTTGCGGCTATCAATGGATTCATCGTCGGCCAGCTCGACGTCGAGGAGCGCTGCGAACGAGGCGGTAAGGTCGATTTGGTTCACGAGCGCGTCCGATCGGCCCGGCTTGATCCTGGCCGGCCACTTGACAATAAACGGTACACGGGTGCCGCCTTCGTAGACCTGGTACTTGCCGCCACGGTAGGGGCCGGAGCCATCATGTCCGCGGTCGACCTCCTGGGTCGAGGTGCGTACGGTTGTGCCATCCTCGTAGCCGTCGTCATAGACGGGGCCGTTATCGCTGGACCAGATTACGATCGTGTTGTCGGTCAATCCGTGCTCCTCGAGCAGTTTGATGACTTCGCCCGTGGACCAGTCAAGTTGCACCATGGCATCACCACGATAGGTCAGCTTCGATTTGTCCTTGAAGCGAGGGTGCGGGGCGCGGGGGACATGGATGTCCTGCGATGAGAAGAAGAGGAAGAAGGGCTGGTCTTTTTTGCGCGATGCCACGTACTGCTTCGCCTCATCCACAAACACATCCGCCATGGTCTGGTCGTCCCAGAGGGCCGACTTGCCACCCCACTGGTAGCCAATCCGGCCGATCCCGTTGATCACCGACTGGTTGTGGCCGTGGGAGCTGGGGTAGAATGTCATTGCCGAGCGGTCCTTCTTTCCGTCCGGGTAGGTCGTGCAGGTCACTCCGTCGGGTTTCTTGCCGACGTAGAGGGGATCCTTGGGATCGAGATTAACCACGCGGCCATTGCGCAGGTACACACACGGGACGCGGTCGTTGGTGGAGGGCAGCAGGAACGAGTAGTCGAAACCCACCTCACGTGGGCCGGGCTTCACAACGCTGTTCCAGTTTGCCGGGCTCTCTTTGCTGCCCAGCCCGAGGTGCCATTTGCCGATGACGGCGGTCTGGTAGCCGGCGCGCTTGAAGAGCATCGGAAGGGTGAACATCCCCTGCGTGATCTTCATCGGGGCATTAGGCGCCAGGACGCGTACGCCGTGACGAAAGCCCTGGATACCGGTCAGCATGGAGAAACGCGACGGCGTGCAGGTCGACGCGGAGCAGTGACCGTCGGTGAAGAGCAGGCCTTCAGCCGCGAGCCGGTCGATGTGGGGCGTGGGGATGAGCTTCGCTCCGTAGGCCCCCACATCGCCCCAGCCGACATCGTCGCCGTAGATAATCACGACGTTGGGCCGCGGTTGCGTTTTGGCGAATCCCATCGCCGCGGTAGCGGTCAGAACCGCCGCGCATAGTGCTGTGATAGTCAGTTGCTTCATTTCTGTCTCCTTACGTTTCTCTGCGTACTGTCAAAGCTGACAGCACGTATTCCGATCCAATTCTCTCTCTTGAACTCAATCACCTGACCATCGTAGCAGCGCCGGGTCAGAACTGTAAACGTCAGCGCCTGCGAATGATATGACAATACCTGCAGTTGAGCAGCGTAGGTAGGCGCATGGGTGCCCAGCGTTGCGATATCGACTGACTTGTCGCGACACATGCCCGTCGCCGCCCATGGGGGAAGCTGTGGCGACTTCGCATTGGCTGATGGCCTACCTGACTGCCATAACCGTGCCTTGGGGCGGCTGACCGATCGTCAGGATCTGGCTGTTTCCGTCCTGTGTCACGACAAGCCACTCGTCGTTCAAGGCAAGCGTCTCGAGCTCGGCGTTGAGGGCGGCGACATCCGATCCGTCAACGGTGGGATCGATCCGAACGCCGTCCAACCGGAAGTACCCCTCCGCCACTCTCTTGGAAAGGCAGTCGGCGGACGACGTCTGGCTGTCCGTCTGCGTGATTGTCACGTTGTCGGCACTCCCCGCCCGGAAGTTGAACCAGATCTCGTCGAAACCTACGTTTGTCCTGAGCGCGTTCGCTGCTGAAAGCGTAACGGATCCGGCCGACATGTTGACCATGCTCGGTGCATTGCCATCAATGGCGTTATTCAGGCTGATATAGGTGGCCGTAAGCGGAAAGCCTCCGCTGATGTCGAGAGAGCTCCACCAGAGACTGCATTTTTGAGTGAAGTTGAGGGCCCCCGTGCCGCCGAACTCGAATTTGCTCGCGTTGCTCGGGAGGTTCTCTGTCTTCCGGACTGTGCCGCTGTTGATCTGTATCAGGTGACCTGCCGCTGAGGGGGTGCTCTGGTTTGGCACGCCGCCGACCGTCCAGTTTGTCGACCCCCACCATTCACTCACGCCTTCCCAGACGACCCGGTCTACCGGGGTGCCGGTGACCTGTACGTCATCCAGCATAAACCCCGACCGTACGGCGTGGCTGCTTCCTCCCTGTCCTGTGAACTGCAGCAGGACGAGCTCGGAGGGGGCGCCGTCGTAGCTGATGGCACTGCTGGTCCAGTCGATGCCGCCGCGCTGCAGGCGGACCGTGTAGGATGCGGTCGACATGGCGACCGCTATGGTGGCCAGGTTGGTGCCGTTGTTGAGGTCATTGTCGGCATCGGTTGCACCTGGCAGATCCCACTGCGTCACACCGTTTGTAACGATGCCGACGCGGAGTATCTCTCCTGCCTCGTTCCCGTTTCCGCTCAGCTTGAGGTAGAAGATGACGTCCCCTGCGCTGTCCCATCCGCGGACCCAGATATCTTTGGCGTGGCTGCCGCCTCCCTGGCTTCGGCGGATGGAGGCGTCGAAGGTGACGGTCGCGCCGTCGACGTCAACGTTCTCGGTGAACTCGGCCCAGAGATGGGCGTGTGCGGTGGGGCGGTCAAGCAGCAATGCCGTGTCTCCGCTGATGTCCTGCATCCCAAGGGACTTGGTGCCCGGGGTGTGGTATGAGGTGTCGCCGGCAGGAAATGGCACGCTTCCGCGCCAGGTGCCGATCTGATTGGTTGCGCCGTTCAGGCCGTTCGTGGCATCGCGCCAGATGATGTCGCCCGCGCCCAACAGCGGATCGACGGCGTAGTCGAATCCGGTCTGGAAGACCGTATCGCCATAGACCGTGCACACAGCGAGACAAAGCGTGATGACGGCAACTCTATAGGCCGATGCATTCATTGTTGATGTCCTTTCCCCTCTACGCGGCTATGTGAGACACATCAATCCGCCAGCAAATCACGTTTGCATGATATCATGGACGCTAGACAATACTACAGAACCATGTCGCTTCATTCCCTACTCCCCCGTCTCCTGGTTGGCCAAAGCTGAAACTTCATGTTCGCTCAAGCTACGGGTCCAGATCGAAATTTCGTCGAGTGCGCCTTCGAACGGCCTTACCGGAAGGGCGTCAAAGGCCTTGCTGCTGTAGTTCAGTCCGCCGAAGCCCAGGCGCGCCGACTGGTTGAAATGCAGGGGCCGATCCGAACCGGTCAGGCGGGTCTTGACGCGTTTGCCGTCCACATAGATTCCAACTTCGGAGAGCTTGCATCCGTCGTGCGGCATGCTGGCCGCGATGTGGTGCCACGCTCCATCGTTGAGCCGCACGCCGTCGACCACGAGCCGTTGCGCAGGGGCGATCATCACTTCGGGGACGCCGTCGTTCAGGTTCAGGTTCAGGAATCCTTTCAATACCGGGTTCCAGCACGAGGCCGAGTTTACGAGTAGCTGGTTCTTTGCCGACGTGGTCTTTAGCCACAGCGCATACGAGAGGGCATGCCCCCCCTGGATCGGCCCTATGGCGAAGACGCCCATACGGCTCTCTTCGCTAAACTGCCCGGCCTTGCCATGGACCCCGTCGACCAGCCCGACGTTGGCCGTCAGCGCGTTGTAGTGCGGGCCGAACGTGCCAAGATTCGGAAAGAGGCTGGTACAGCGTACACCGCGAATGATCTTGTCCTTCGCCTTCTTGGCACGGCCGGAGAGTCCCATGATCGGGTTGTTCCAGAGTTTGAGCTTCTCCTCGAACGTGAAATGGAAATGGCGCCCGGCGGGATCGAGCAGCGCCAGCTCGCCCTCTCCGGAAATCACCGTCTTGGTGCCGGACTTGTCGATCACCAACCGCCCGGAAACCGCATAGTCCCCGTCCGATGGTACTGTGCCGATCTTCTGGTTGTAGCAGACCACCTCGATGCGGTCGGCCGATATGTCCACGGTCTGGAAATTGTTGAAGAAGTTCCCACGGGTCACGAGCTGCACCAGGTCGGAGCCGGGATCCCTGGTGGTCGTGTTGGCGTGTACTTCGCCGGCAAAGTAGATGTCGACCTTGTGCTTGCGGAGCGTTTGCCAGAACGGGCTCTCGGTGCCGTTGTCCATCAGCATGCCGCTGCTGTTGACTTTACGCACCGGGTAGATGACCGGCAGGTGCGACTGGACGAAGATGTGTTCGATGCCCGCGTCTTTCCGGGCTTCCGACAGCACGTTGTCCAGCCACTGGAGGTGCTTGCCCGTGACGGTGCCGGTTACGGAACCTTCGTCGCCGATGCGTTTGTTCGGATCTTCCTGGTGAAATACGTCCACCGTAACAAAGAGCACGTTCTTGTGCCGGTAGGCATAGGAGGTGTTTTCGTACTTCGTGCCCAGCGGACGGGAGGCTGCGTTGCCGACCGCGTCTCCATGGCGGAAGTCGCCGCCGTCGGGGTTTATGTTGAATGCGCTGGCAAAGGCTTCGCGGAACTGGGGTTGGCAGCGCGACACGGCCGAGCCGGGTGCCCAGGGGTTGTCTCCCACTTCGTGGTCGCCCACCGCCATAATGAGCTTGGAATAGCCGCCTTGCTTGAACGAGTTGATCATCCCGGAATAGCAGAGGTGTCCCGCTTTCAGGATGGCCTCCTCAGCCGAGAGCCCGGGGAACTTCCGCTTGATGAACTCGGGCCGGTCCCAATGGCCGCCGTTGCTGTCGCCCGGCAACAGGATCAGATCGCCGCCATAGTTCTGCTTCAGCATCTTCACGGCGGCCACATCCTCTGCAATGGCCTTCGTCACATGCACCGGCGGCTCTCCGGTGACAATGTACTTCTCCGCCCAGTGCCAATCCGCGAGCGTCAGGAAACGCCATTGCTCTTCCGCATTCCCCGTCACGGCCGCCAACGCGATCCCACTCACAATCAATGCTCTTGCCCAGATATTCATGCAACAGCTCCTTCTACAGTCTCGGTTCTATTAAGAATTGCGCCCCAGCTGTGAGGCTAATCATCGATTCACCAAGTGCTTGCGCAGCGCTGCGGTATCGACTGACTTGCCGGTTATCTGAACTTGAAGAGTGTCGGTGGGTCTGCATACAGGGCTACAACAATCTTATCCGTAGTCCCGTCCTGGTAATTGACGCTGAACCAACGGTCTCCGAGTGCGGTAACGTTGGTTGCCGTGAAGCCACCCGTGCGGTTGCCGTTATAGTCGATCAGCGTGAACGTGCCGGCGTCCGGCGCATAGTTCGAAAAGTCAAGCTCGAGCGTTGAACTGCCGCCGCTGCCAAAATCGATATCGTCAGCCACATTGATTGTGCTGATGCCGCCTGCATCGGGGGCGAAATAGTACGTGTCGGTACTGCCGGTCGGTGATCTGAGATCGTCCGAGAGATTGATGGCCGCGCCGCTGCCGACGATCCGCAAGGCCGCGACGGTGCCGCTGCCTGCGCTGCCCATGACGATATCCTGGCAGGTGACCGTGCCGCCGCTGATCTCGAACGTTCCTGTACCGGTTGCGTTGTCCGCCAGCTTGATGTTCCGCGTGACGCTTACCGTTCCGCCGTTCACGGTCAGCGAGCCGTTCCCTGCGCGTCCGACGAGAATATCCAGGCTGCCGGCAGTGAATTCGAGCGTGCCGCCGGAAACTGTTACGACGCCTGTACCACCATTCGCGTATCCGATCTGCATGAGGTTTCTCAGACCCATCACGCCGGTGCCGCTGATGTTGAGTGTCCCGTCTCCGCCGCTAACCTGGCCCAGACGCAGAATAGCGATGTTTGTGATCGAGCCGCCGGACAGGGCGAAAGAGCCCACGCCTTCTTCAGCGATGTGCAGGTACTTGTTGCCCTGGTCCCATGTGCCGCCGGTCTGCACCACCGTGCCGGTCGATCCGGCTTCATTGCCGATGATGGTCGTTCCCGGGCTGACTCGCTCAATCCGGCCACTGCCACTCAGTTCCAATCGACCCGAGCCGCCGGTTTCGGCGCCGATTTCGAACGTATCCAGCCCTGTCAGCAGACCGTCGGTGATTGTGTACGTTCCGGCGCCCGCTCTGCCAATTTGCATCGTGGCATCAACGCTGTTGTGATCCCATGTCCCGCCGGTTTGCACGACCGCGCCGGTCGATCCGGTAAGATCTCCGATCGCCGTCAGGCCGCCGCCCTTCGTAATACTACCGCTCCCGCTGAGCTCGAACGTTCCCTGCGCGTCCGCATACCTGCCGATGTAGGTCGTACCCACGTTGCTCAGCGTACCATTTGTGATGGTGTACGTGCCATTGCCGTACTTGCCAAGCTGGAGCCATTTGCCGCCGTTGTGCCACCATCCGCCGGTCTGCGTGACGGTTCCGGTTGAGCCGGCCTGCGCGGCGATCTCCGTGCCGGCGCTGGCCTTGAAGAATCCGGTGTCACTGAGGTTCAGGGCGCCTGTTCCGTACTCGCCAACCCCGATTGCCGCGTTTGTCAGCGAGCCGCCGCTGAGGTTATAGGTCCCGCTGGCGCCGCTCAGTCTCCCCAGATAGAAATCCAGTCCGCCGCCGTTGACGGCCCCGCCGCTCTGCGTGAACGTGCCGGCTGCATCGTAGCCGACCGAAGACGCCGTCGCAGGTGTCAGCGTGCCGTCGGTCATGACGACCGTACCGGGTTGCTCATTGCCCACGCGCAGCTGGTCCGTCACCGCGTCGACCCCGGCGCCGATGGTCGCCGTGATCCCGCCGGACTTGCCGACGTAGGCATCGAGACTGGCCGTCGGTACAACAGGACTCCAGTTGCCCCCCACGTTCCACGCGCCATCCGTCTGGTTGAATCGCGTTGCGGTCACGGCGATATTGGTCAGGTAGATCCTGTCGTTTACGGTGTCATACTCGACGTCCCCGCTCCATCCGGCCGGCAGTACCGTCTCGGTATCGAAGTGTGTGCTGCCGCTGAGGGAGCCGTTGTACTGGACCAGGGTCAGGGAATCCGGGATGGAGGCCATGGCCGTCAGGTCGACGATCAGGGTCCCGTTTGCCTTGAAGTCGTCCCCGAAGTTCATCGTGCTGACGCCCGCGGAGTCGGCGATGAAGCGCAGCGTGCTGAGCGCGTTCTGGCGGTAGTCGTCCGTAACATTGATCGTGGCGCTGCTGCCGCTGATCGTGAGGGTATTGGTTGATCCGTAGCTGGAAACACCATCATAGGCTCCATTCTCCAGATCGGTATCAATGGTCACCGTTGCGCTGCCGCTGATGGTCACGGATCCACTGCCACTGGCCGTGGCGCCCAGGGTCAGGGTGTCGGCGTCCAGTGTCCCGCCGCTCACGGTCAGGGCGCCGGCGTTGCTGTCGCCCACGGTCAGGCGGTCCGCGTCCGCGTCGTCGCCGGTGGCAATCGTGCAGGTGATGCCGCCGCTCTTCTCGATCGTGGCGTCGCTTGTCGCAATCGGTGCCGTCGACGTCCAGAGTGCCGTATTGGTCCATGCGCCGTCCGATGTCTCAAAGCGCGTCGCAGGTGAGCTGATGTTGATTAGCTTGATCTGATCCGTGCTGCCGTCCACGTACTCGATGTCAGCACTCCAGCCGGCAGTCAGGATGTTTGTTGCCGTGAACTCAGCGGCCCGGGTGCCGTCGCCGCTGATGGTGCCGTAGTCGAACAAAACGAGTTCGTTGGTGTGCCCGTCGAAACTGGAGAAGTCGACTTCCACCGTTCCCGAGGGCTGACTGTTGAGGAAATCGTCCCCGACATTAATGGTGCTGATGCCGCCGGAATCCGGGGCGAAATGCCAGGTGGTGTTGGTCGCAACACCGAGTATGTCGTCAGAGAAGGTGATGTCCGCTGCGCTGCCGATGATTCGCACGGTATTGGTGCTTTGCACACCCGTCCAACCCAACCGGAGGTCCTCGCAATAGAGCGTGCCGTCGCTGATCTCGAGCGTGCCGCGGCCGTTGAGATAGTATCCCAGAACGAGTTGGTGGAAGTTCGTAACAACCCCGCCGCTCACCGTGAGCGAGCCGGAGCCGTTTCGCCCTACAGTGAGTTCCTTGCTGTTATCGGTACACCGCAGCGTGCCGCCGGAGACCGCTACCACGCCTGTCCCCTTGACGGCGTAGCCGAGTGTCATGTGGTTAGCCGTACTCATCAGACCCGTGCCGCTGATGTTCAGCGTGCCATGTCCACCATTCTCTCTACCCAGGAAGATCTCATCGATGTTCGTTACGGATCCTGCACTCAGATTGTAGGTTCCCACCCCGAAATTGCCGATGTAGAGGTCTTGGCCGGCATGGTTCCAGGTACTGCTGCCGGTCTGTGTCACCGTGCCGGACGAGCCGGCCACGTTGCCGATATGGGTTGAGTTTGCGTTCTTCACAACACTGGCGCTGCCGCTCAGTTCGAACGTTCCCTGTGAACCACCATACCTGCCGATCTGCACCGAGTTCAGGTTGTCCAGCGTGCCGTTGGTGATGGTGTATGTTCCTTTGCCGTACTTGCCTACCTGGAGCCATTTGTTGTTGTTGTCCCAGGTGCCGCCGGTCTGCGTGACCGTTCCGGTTGATCCGATCTCCGCGCCGACCTCGATGCTGGCGGAAGCCTTGAAGAGTCCGGTGCCGCTGAGGCCGAAGCTGCCGGTGCCGGACTCGCCGACCTTGAGCGCCGCGTTCGTCAGGGAGCCGCCGTTGAGGTTGTAGGTTCCGCTGGCGCCGCTCTGGTTCCCCACATAGAACGCCAGTCCGCCACCATTCACGGCCCCGCCGCTCTGCGTGAACGTGCCGGCTGCGTCGTAGCCGACCGAAGGTGCCGATGCCGGCGTCAGCGTCCCGTCGGTCATGACGATCGTGCCGGGCTGCTCGTTGCCCACGCGCAGCTCGTCCGTCACCGCGTCGACCCCGGCACCGATGGTCGCCGTGACCCCGCCGGACTTGCCAACATAGGCATCCAAGGCTGCCGTCGGTACGACCGGGTTCCAGTTTGCGCCCGTCTCCCATGCGCCGTCCTGCCGGTCGAACCGCGTGACCGTGGTCGTGATGTTGGTCAGGACAATCCTGTCGTTCACCTGGTCATACACGACAGTCCCGCTCCATCCAGACGGTAGCACCGTCTCGGTATCGAAATGCGAGCCGCCGCTGAGGGTGCCGCTGTACTGGACCAGGGTCAGTGTATCCGGAACGGAGTCCATGCCCGACAGATCGACGATAAGGGCACCATTGGCCTTGAACTCGTCCCCGAAGTTCATCGTGCTGACGCCGCCGGAGTCGGCAACAAACCGCAGTGTGCTGGCCGCGTTCTGGCGATAATCATCCGCAGCATAAATCGTGGCGCTACTGCCGCTGATCGTGAGGGTATTGGCCGATCCGTAGCTGATGACACCATCATAGGCGCCATTCTCCAGGTCGGTATCAATGGTCACCGTTGCGCTGCCGCCGATGGTCACGGATCCGCTGCCCGCGGCCGAAGCTCCCAGGGTCAGGTAGTCGGCGTCCAGGGTTCCGCCGCTTACGGTCAGGGCGCCGGCGGTGCTGTCGCCCACGGTCAGACGTTCCGCATCCAGCGTCCCGCCTGTCATTGTCACGGCGCCGGCATCGGTATCGCCCACGGTCAGATCGGCCGCATCTGCGTCGTCGCCCGTGGCGATCGTACAGGTGATGCCGCCGCTCTTTTCGATCGTGGCGTCGCTCGTAGCAGTCGGCAGTACCGACGTCCAGAGCGCCGCATTAGTCCATGCGCCGTCTGATGTCTCGAACCGGGTGGAAGCCGAACGGATGTTGACCAGCCTGACCTCATCGGCCGTGTCGTCATACGCGACCTCGGCGGTCCAGCCTGCGGTCAGGACGTTGGTTGCCGAGAACGTGCCCGTGATCGTCCCGTTGTGGTCGATCAGGACGAGCTCGTCGGTATGGCCGTCGAAATTCGACAAGTCGATCTCGAGGGTGCCGTCCAGTTCGGGGGCGGTGCCGCTGTTCGGGCAGGTGATCGTTGTGATGCCGCCGGCATCCGGCACCACGCGCAGGATGCCGTTCGCGTTCTGCTTGTAGGCGTAGTCGCCGGCTTGCTTGAGGGTGATCGATGCATCGCTTCCGTCGATCGTAAACGTGCCGGCCCCGGTTCCACCCACAATCATCCTCTTGGGGAAAATGTCTCCGTCACTGATGCTGAATGTCCCCGCACCGGCGCCGTTGTTACCCACGTGGATCGTGGCCGCGTTGGTGATCGTTCCGCCGGTCACGGTCAGCGTTCCGGTCCCGCCATTGCCGACGTAGAGCGGCTGAATAGCATTCATGAGAAGTGTGCCGCCGGAAACCGTGACCACACCTGTCGATCCCGCGCCGTATCCGATGGATACATCGTTATCCGCTTCTATCATGCCGGTGCCGCTGATGTTGAGTGTGCCGT
>CAZCDU010000004.1:26373-115017 GCA_964497125.1 uncultured Victivallales bacterium
GATACATCGTTATCCGCTTCTATCATGCCGGTGCCGCTGATGTTGAGTGTGCCGTGTGCGCCGCTGTTCACGCCCAGCTGGAGTTCGTCGATGCCCGTGATAGACCCGCCACTCAGATTGACGGTCCCGACGCCGCTATTGCCGATGTCGAGTATCTTATCCAACGTGAACGTGAGCGAGCCGTCGGAGACCGTGAGCTCACCCGTCCCGCCGGCGCCATACCCGACCGACATGGGGCTGCCGGTTTCCATCTCGCCGGTGCCGCTGATGTTGAGTGTGCCGTCGCTGCCGCTGTTTACGCCCAAACGGATGTTGGCGATGTTCGTGATCGACCCGCCGCTCAGATCGAATGTCCCGACGCCCGTTCTTCCGATCTGGAGCCGGTTGCCGTCCTGGTCCCATGTGCCGCCGGTCATCACCACGGTACCGGTCGCTCCGCTCCCATAGCCGATCTGGGTGTAACCACCGCTTGTTCGCTCGATGCGGCCGTCCCCGCTCAGCTCCAGGCGACCCGAGGAGCCGCTGAGCCTGCCGATCAAGAACACGTCCAAGCCCGTCAGCAGACCGTCTGTGATGGTGTAGACGCCGACGCCCTCCTGTCCAATAACGGTTTCGGTGTTGTCTCCGTTGTGGTCCCACGTGCCGCCGGTCTGCACTACGGTGCCGCTCGACCCGCTTGCATTGCCGATGTAGGTGATGCCGCTCTTCTTCCGGAGCAGACCGTCACCGCTCAGTTCCACCAGCCCTACGCTACCGCCATCGTCGCCCACATACAGGGCGGTGAAGTTGGTCGCGTTGCCGGAACTCAAACGATAGGTGCCTGTGCCGGCATCGCCGACTCTCAGGTTCTTGCTGTTGCCGTTCAGTGTGCCGCCGGTCTGGTTCAGGGTTCCAGAGCCGCTGGCGTGGATGCCCAGGTTCAGAGCGGCTCCCGGCACGAGCAGTCCTGTGCCACTCAGGTTGATTTCACCTGACGTGCCGTTACGCGTCGCCACCCGAAGGTCGATATTGGTGACACTGCCCGCGCTGATGTTCAGGACGCCGTAGCTGGGGTTGTTGTATCCGAAAACGACGTCACGCGTCGCGCTGCCGCCGTTCAGGGCTCCGCCCGCGACCGTGACCGTTCCGGTGACGTTCTTGTTGTGGCCGATGTACGAAGTGGCGGTGCCCGCCATGTCCAGCCGCCCGCCCGTGTCGATCACGAGTGTGCCGGAATTCCCAGAAGTACTCGTGCCGCTGCGCCGTCCCACCTGGATGAATTCGGCCACAACCGAATCGCCCGAGCCGATTGTACAGGTCACCCCGCCGGATTTACCGACCCGCGCACCTTCCGGCAGTACGGGGGGGGCACCAGAGGTCCATAGCGGACCGTTTGTCCACGCGCCATCGGCGGTTTCGAATGCCGTGCTGGCTCCCCGGCTCTCGTTCCCTGCAAGAATCATAAGCCCCAGCGTTATAACCGACAGCAGTGTCCAATACTTCTTCATCATCGCTCCTTCTTCTGCTAGTATCTCAGATCTCCTCCAGGTCACTTGATCGTCAGAACGAATCCCTTTGGTGGGCCCTGGATGTTGACCAGCTTCACCTGGTCGGCCGTGTCGTCATACTCGACCTCGGCACTCCACTCCTCGGTCAGGATGTTCGTCGCGACAAACTCACCGGCGCGGTTGCCGTTGTAGTCGATCAGGACCAACTCGTCGGTGTGCTCGTCGAAATTGGAAAAATCGATTTCCAAGGTCCCTGTTGGCGAACCGTAGGTCAGAGAGTTTCCGACCTTAATCGTGCTGATGCCGCCGGCGTCGGGCGCAAAATGCCAGGTTGTGTAGGGCGACGCGCCCGTGATGTCGTCATCAAATGTGATGTCCGCCCCGCTGCCGATGATTCTTACGGTATTCGTGCTTTCGACCCCCTCGCCAAACCGGAGGTCCTCGCAATAGACCGTGCCACCGCTGATCTCAAGCGTGCCACGCCCTTTGAGAAACCGCCCCAATATGAGTTGCTGGAAGTTTGTGACGATCCCTCCACTCACCGTCAACGAGCCGGTCCCGTAGCGCCCCACAACGAGTTCTCTGGTGTCATCGGTACACGCCAGTGTTCCGCCGGCAACCGTCACCACTCCCGTGCTGTCGCCCTTGTAGCCGATTGCCATCTCGTTATCCGTAATGATCAGGCCTGTACCGCTGATATTGAGCGTGCCATGTCCGTAGTTCTCCTCTCCCAGGCGGATGTAATTGATGTTCGTGATCGATCCACCGCTCAGACTGAAGGTTCCGGCCCCCGCGGCACCGATGATGAGGTTGTAGTCATTCTGGTCCCACGTGCCGCCAGTCTGCACGACCGTGCCCGTTGAGCCGGCCAATTCACCCAGAAAGGTGTCGCCGGGGCTGGTTCTCTCGATGCGGCCGGACCCGCTCAGTTCCAGGCGACCCGAGGAACCGGACTCGTTGCCAATCCTGATCGCGTCCAAACCCGTCAGTAGGCCGTTCGTGATGGTGTACACGCCGACGCCGTACCGGCCAATGATTAGAGACAGATCAACACTGTTGTGATCCCACGTGCCGCCGGTCTGTACGACAGTGCCCGTCGAGCCCGCTTGGCTTCCAATGTAGGTTGTGCCGCCGCTTTTCTGGAGTAGACCATCACCGCTCAGCTCCACCCGCCCTACGCCATCGTTGCCCACATACACGGTGTTGAGGTTGGTCGCGTTGCCGGAACTCAAGCGATAGACGCCTGTACCCGCATCGCCGATGTCCAGAGTCTGGTTGTTGCCGTTCAGTGTGCCGCCGGTCTGGTTCAGGTGCCCGTAGCCGTTGGCGTTAACGCCCAGGCTTAGGATGGATCCCGGCACAAGCAGTCCCGTGCCGCTCAGGTTGATTTCACCTGACGTGCCGTTGCGCGTTGCTACCCGAAGGTCGATGTTGGTGACACTGCCCGCGCTGATGTTCAGCACACCGTGGCTGGGGTTGTGATATCCGAAATAGACGTCCCGCGCAGCGTCGCCACCATTCAGCGTTCCGCCCGCGACCGTGACCGTTCCGGTAACGTTGGCGTTGTGGCCTATGTACGAGACTTTGGTGCCCGACATGTCGAGCCGGCCGCCTGTGTTGATCACGAGCGTGCCGGCATCCCCGGCGGTCCCATCATCGCGAGCCACCTGGATGTGCTCGGCTTCTACCGAATCCCCCGAGCCAATCGTGCAGGTGATGCCGCCGGCCTTGCCGACCCAGGCGCCGATTCCAGAGTGTGGCGCTCCGTCGCTCCACTTGGTGGTGTTCGTCCAATTGCCGTCTGTGATGTTGAATTTTGTGCTGGCTGCGCGGCCTGGACGCACGGACAGGATGGCGAGCCCGGCCAGTGTTACCGTCAGAATCGTTCCCAACCTACGCACTGTTCACCTCTTCCTCTCCACTTTTTGTCATGGGCGTGCACGCAATGCCGCGCCGTCCCGGGCGCGACGCCTCTGCGCCGCGTCACAGATGCAACCGACCTTACTCGTCCGCACTATAATACCAGCGAGTAACCCCTCATGTAAATGATGCTACCTGCGAATGATGTGACATAACCCGCGGTGGGTTTCCGGGGCATACGGATCGTGATGTGGGAAGGGACGCTCAGCCGCTCTTCGGTGCCGAACGATGCGCGCGTCGCCACGCGGCCGGTGTCGTTCCGAAGGCGAGCTTGAATGCTGCATGCAGGCGCCGGACATCGTGAAAGCCGCTTTCGTCGGCTACGGCATGAATGGTGCGATCCGTCGCCAGCAGCATCCGCCGGGCGTGTTCGATCCGGGCACGCCGAATGTGGTACTTGATGGGCGCATGCACATGGCGCTCAAAGGCGTCATAGAGCGAGCGCTCTGAAAGCGCGGTGGCGGACACAACATCGCCCACGTGGATGTCTTCGCGGTAGTGTGCCCAGATGTAGCTCAACGCCTTGGCGACCTCGGGGTGCTCCACGGCCAGGATATCTGTGCTCTGTCGGGTCACGACCCCCTTCGGTTCGACGATGATGGGATCCGACGGCAGTGGTTGCCCATCCAGGTGGGCGTCCAGCATGGCCGCGGCCTGGTAGCCGGTGCCCTCGAGGTCGATGTCAATGCTTGAGAGCGGCGGCGCCGAGGACTCACAGACGGGAACCATGTTGTCGACCCCCAGCACGGCGACATCCTCAGGCACGCGAAGGCCGGCGGCCAGGGCCGCCTGGATCGCCTCGGTTCCTTGCATATCTTCCAACGTGAAGAGGGCCAGCGGATGCGGGAGTCGCTTCAGTTGGCGCTGCAAGCGGGCGAAGCGTTTCTCCCACGGCAGGCTCGATGACACCGTGATGGCGTGGCAGTCTTTCACGCCTCGCTGCTCAAGGGCCTGGCTGTATGCTTCTGTGCGCCGGTGAGGGGCGCTCCACAGCCATGCGTAGTGTTGAAATCCCCGTCCGATAAAGTAGTCGGCGGCCAGTTGAGCGATGCGGGTATGGTTGCACACGATATCCTGGCTCAGTACCACCCGGGGCTGATCGAGCGTGTCGAGGAAGCGTCTGAGCGGGGCTGCGCTCGCGCCAATAGGTTGCCCCATGATGATGCCATCTCCACGCCAGCCCAGTTGGAAAGCGCGGCTGAGGGTGATCGACGCATCGAGGTGCCATCCGCGCTCACGCGCATAGCGCACAATCCCTTTGTGCAGGTCAGGATAGTAGAAAGTCAGGGCCAGTAGGATGTTGCGCGGGCGTTTCACAGTAGCACGAATCTAACGAAAAGCCCCTGCAGGGTCAAATTGAGAGCGCAGGAAATGTCATAAATTATGCAGGTGTCACCCTGTCGGGTAGGTCGACGTTCTGCTATTGTCAGTGTCTCAGGTAGAGACTGTCAGCACAAACGAGGAACATATTATCATGCAGCATAGCACACTATCGCGTCGCAGCTTCTTACTTATGAGCGGGGTTGCTCCGCTCGCCTTTACGGCCTCCCGCGGATTCGCCGCGCCCGGACAGGGCCGGCCCAATCTGCTCATCATCCACACGGACGAGCACAACTTCCGCACGCTGGGTTGTTACCGCGATCAACTCACGCCCGACCAGGCTTTCGTCTGGGGGGAGGGGGTCAAGGTGGAGACTCCGCATATTGACCGGATTGCGAAGGAGGGCGCTCTCTGCAACCGGTTCTACGCCACGACGCCGGTCTGCTCGCCCTCGCGCGGCTCGTTTGTCACCGGTCTGTATCCGCAGAACTCCCCGGTCACCAACAACAACGTTCCGTTGAACGATGAGGTAGTAACGTTTTCCGAGGAGCTTCGCCGTAGCGGCTATACCACCGGCTATGCCGGCAAGTGGCACCTGGACGGCGGCGGCAAGCCGCAGTGGGCGCCGGAACGGCAGTTCGGTTTCGCCGATAACCGTTACATGTTCAATCGCGGCCACTGGAAGAAGTTCGAGGACACGCCCGAAGGGCCGCGCGTCAAGGGCGGCAATTCGTACAGCGTTAAGGGCGCCGACGCGAAGTCGTTTGCGACCGACTTCCTGTGCGATAAGGCCGTGGAATTCATCGAGGCCAACAAGGGCCGGCCCTTCTCGTACATGGTCAGCCTTCCCGATCCGCACGGTCCCAACTCGGTGCGCCCTCCCTATGACACCATGTTTGACGGCGTGACGTTCAACCGACCGCGCACCGCGTCGCGCGACCAGGATGCCGCCCCGGGTTGGGCCAAGGGAAAGGCGGGGACATCCTCCAGTGGGATGCAGAAGTACTTCGGTATGGTGAAGTGCATCGACGATAATGTTGGCAAGCTTCTGGCATGCCTGCGCCGGACCGGCCTGCTCGACAAGACCATCGTGGTCTTCACGGCCGACCACGGCGACCTGTGCGGTGAGCACGGCAAACATAACAAGGGCGTGCCATTGGAGGCATCGGCCAAGATCCCGTTCCTTGTCCGCTACCCGAAACAGATCCCGGCCGGTACGATAATTGATGAAGCTCTGAGCTGCGTCGATTTCAAGCCGACCATCCTGGGCCTGATGGGTGTTACGCCCCAGGTGGCGTCACAGGGCCGCAACGCCGCGACGCTCCTCTCGACGGGCAAGGCCCCGGCCGGCTGGGAGGACGTCACGTTCTTCCGCAGCACCGGTACCCCCACCCAGGAGGTGTCTGCCAAGACCTGGCTCGCAGCCGCAACGCGCCGCTACAAGCTGGTCTTTTCGGTCACCAGCGTCCCGTGGCTGATCGATCTGCAGGAGGATCCGGACGAGTTGACCAACCTGTTGCGGGATCCGGGCTCGCGCACGATCCTTCGCGAGCTGGCCAAAGCGACTCTCGCCTACGCCAAGGCCAACAACGATCTTTACGCGGAGACTCCGCCGATCAAGGCCGACTTGGCCTGGTGTATCGACGGCACCGGCGATTATGTCCCTGCTCCGCGTCTGGCGGGTGGCGGCAAGTCCAAGGCCGACGATCCGGAAGACGAGGTGTCACAGGAGGGGCCGAAGAAGCGTCGTAAGAAGAGCAAAAAGAAATAGTCATGCGTACGACCATCAAGCCATTGCTACTGGCGGCCGCTGTGTCGGTCTGCCTGGCGTCTTCGGCTGAAGCAGCGAAGCCGAACATCCTCTACTTCCTCGTCGACGACCTGGGGTGGGGGTCGATTGGGCGAAATGGGCAGGATGCGCGGCGTGCCGCGGGGTTGCCGGCGGTCCAGACCCCGAACATCGACTCACTGGCCGATGCTGGCGTGAACTTCCAGCGGGGCTATGGGGCGACGGTCTGTTCACCGTCACGGTCGTCGTTGATGACGGGCTTGCACCAGGGGCACAACTACGCGGATCGAAACGACCCGGATAACTCGAGGAAGGCCATCCGGACCGACGATGTGACCATCGCCGACGCACTGAAGGCCGCGGGGTACGTAAACGGTTGTTGGGGCAAGTGGGGGTATGGAGGGTCCTCCGACCACAACAGCCCGGCGATCGTGAACCTTCAGACGCTCCCGAACAGCCACGGTTTCGACGACGTGCTGGCCGAGCTGCACCACGTACGGGCGCATACCTTCTGGCAGCCCACGCTGTGGCATGCGCTGCCTGGCGACGCGAACCTGGTCCTGATCCCCAACAGCATGTCGAACTACACGAACTACGCGGACTACCCTGAGTATCCGGCCTACCAGAACGACCCCGCCTATCCGTCGACGGCCTACTGTGATGACTTCTACGCTTTCCGGGCCCTGGACTTCGTCCGTACGCAGGCCCAGCAGTACAATGCGGACGGCACGCCGTTCTTCGCCTATTTCAACCCCCAGATTCCGCACACGCCCCTGGGCAATATCACGTCTCTGCCAAATTGGAATGCCGCGTATACCAATGATCCCGACTTCGTGGGGGTCGATTCCGCGTCAAGAAACATCGCCGCGATGATCACGCGCATCGACGCGCACTTCGGGAACCTCCTCGATGCGCTCGAGGACCCGAACAACGACGGCAATACGAACGATTCGGTCGCGGCCAACACACTGGTGGTCTTTTCGTCGGACAACGGAGGTCAGGGCAGTCACGACATGGACCTGAACGGGGGGCTGAAAGGCGCCAAGGGGAGCATTCACGATGGCGGGATCCGCGTGCCCATGGTGCTGCGGTGGCCGGCCATGATCCACAGCAATTCCGTGCTGCGGGCCGGGACGAACACGCAGCGGGTTGTGGATGGCACCGACTGGCTGCCGACGTTCTGTGAGCTGGCCGGTGTGGATACGCCGCTCGGGGTCGACGGCGTTTCGCTGGCCGCTTACCTGACGGGAACGGAGGAAAAGCGCACCCGGGATTTCATCATTCACGAGGTCGGAACCTCGCGCTCCATCATCCGCGACAACATGAAGTCGAGGGGCAACACGACGATGTACCTCTATGACCTCGCCCTCGATCATGCCGAGGCCACCAACATCGCCTCGGCCCATCCGGCTCTCGTGGCGGAGCTTACAGAGTTGGTGGACGGCGAGCGCACACACGAGCCGGCGTGGTTCGCCGTTACTTACCATGACTGGACCGGCGCCGACGGCGCCGATGCCTCCTCGTCCAACAACTGGTCGGCCTACATCTACTCCAACGCGGTCAACCAGACCGAGTACGAGAGGGATGATGGGGCGCCGCAGCTTAGCTGGATTGCGGAGATGCTTAACGCCGGCGGATCGGACAACACGGCCGCTGCGATCACGAATCTCGATTTCCTGGCCCTGGAGATAGCGGGGGCGTCCTCCAATGCCATGCAGATTTTGAACGTCAGCAACTGCACCGTGAACGGCCGCAACGAGATCCGCCTGAAGCCGCATGGCAAGGTGCTTCTGAACCATGGGACACTGGAATCGCTGCGCTGGGTGGAGCTGCGGACGAACGCGGTCATCGAAGGCAGCGGCACGATCGATGCCACGCTTCTCCACGAGGGCCGACTGGCAGTGACCGGCGCCGATGCCATTGCCCTGCCGTCGGGCGGCCCAACGACCCATTCGCTCCTGGGCAACGGCGGGTTTGAATCGGGGATCGGCACCAAGTTCAGCCAGACAGACGAGTGGTACAACAGCGGCAGCGGCACCGACCAGGAGCTGAATGTACGCAACACCAACAATCCGCGCAGCGGAAGCTACCGCGGGGTTGTCGGCAAGGGCGGGCAGACAAGCCCCACCGTGAACACGGGGTATACGATCAGTACCAATGACACCTATGGTTTCTCGTTCTATCACGCAGGCGCCGGGAACTGGGACCTGTCGAACGACACGATCACCGCCACGCTCTTCTACAGCAATGTGACCGAGCAGGTTGTCGGATCCGTAACGGCCACCCCCACACAGGACTATGCGGACGGCTATGATTTCACCAACAAGAGCTTCACCGCCACGGCGGCCGCGGACGGCCACACACTCTATCTGCGCCTCGAATCCACGGATGCGGGCGGCAGCGAGTACGGCGCCATCGACGACGTGGTGCTGGAGGCCGTGAGTCCCGCAACCGCGTCGAATATTCCTGCCCGGCGCGTGTGCAGCATCCGGGGCGATTACCATGCCGAGCCCACGGCGGTGCTGGATGTGACCCTGGCCGGCACGGCGACACAGGCCGTCGACTATGCGCACGTGGCCATTGATGGCGCCGCCGCCCTTGACGGTGCCCTCGCGGTCACCGTCGATCCCGGCTTCACCCCGGCAGGGGGCGACAGCTTCCAGATCCTGACGGCCGATTCGATCAGCGGCACGTTCGACAATGCCGATGACGAGGTCACCAGCAGCGACGGCACGCGGTTCTCGATCGGATATTCGAGTACCGGTGTTACCGTAACGGTCTCCGCCGACGGGGCAACGCTCAGCGTCACGAACGCCATTCCGCCGGACGCCCTGGTCTCCAACCTGGACAGCAATGCTTCGAGCGGCTACTCGGCGGTCGAGGACGGCAACACGAAGGGACAGAGCTTCATCCTGGCAGAAGGCATCGCGATTGACGGCGTCATGTTCCAGATCAGGAGTGTGGCAACCTACGGTGACATCACCGTGTCACTGTATGCCGCGGATGGTAGCGGCCTGCCGACCGGCGGCGCATTGCATTCGGATACCGCGGCGTTGCCCAATCCACTCGCCAAGGGCGATTTCATCAAGTTCCTGTTCTCCTCTTCGGTCGATGTCAGCGCCGGGGGTTACGCTTTTGCGGTTTCGACCACGACTGCCGATTTCCGGCTCGAGGTGGACCTGGACGATGGCTATGCGGGTGGCGATCTGATCAAAAACCAGGGCAGCTGGCAGGTGGAGTCCGGCAAGGATCTCGCCTTCGCCATCCTGGGCAGCGAAGGAGCGGGGCCGCCGGAGCGCCCGGCGGCATCCACAGGTCCCAACGTCGTCTTCGTCCTGGTCGACGACTGGGGCTGGACCGACCATGATGTGCCGGAGCTGGCGCTGGGCCATGAGTCCGATTTCTTCCAGACACCCAATTTCTCCCGCCTGGCCTCGGAGGGGGTGATGTTCAGTTCCGCCTATGCCCAGCCCAACTGTGCGCCCACGCGTGCCGCGCTCCTGAGTGGGCAGTACTCGCCCCGTCACGGCAACGGGGTCTACAACGTGGCCTCGCTCAACCGGCAGGGAGGCAAGACGGTCTACACCACCCCGGCGGACCAGGGCGACGAGCACGCCGCGGGCGACGAACAGGCGGTTATGATCTCCGAGGCGTTCTACAACTCGGGCTACGTGACCGCCCATTTCGGCAAGTATCACGCCGGAGCGACCGATCCGTCGGATTCAACGTTCGTCCTGAACCAGGGGTTCGACTACAACTACGGCGGCAACAACAACGGCGCGCCCGGGAACTACCTCGCTTCAGGGCAGCAGTTCCACAGCAAAGTGGGCCCGGAGCTGGATGCGTTCGCCGCGGACTACACGATCGACTACATCACCAACAACCTGGTGCCTTATAACAACGGCAACGATCCGACCGTCTTGACCAATTCGCCCAGGAAACATCTCACCGATGCGATGGCCGACGCCTTCGTGTCGTTCATGAACGACCATTCGTCGGGTTCGATGTCGAACTACCCGGTCTACGTGCAGCTCCATTTCTATGCCGTGCATGGCCCCATTACGGCACGTCCCGACCTTAAGACGAAGTATGATGCGTTGCCACCGGGCTCCCATCACAACGAGAAGTCGTATGGGGGGCTGATCGAGGGCATGGACCACAGCCTGGGCCGGGTTATGGACTACTTGGATGACCCCAACGGCGACGGCGATACGGCCGATTCAATCGCGACCAACACGCTTGTGATCTTCTGTTCGGATAACGGCGGAACGCATGCCTCCAATGCGCCCCTGCGCGGGGAGAAGGGGATGCACTACCAGGGCGGCATCCGCGTCCCGGCCCTTGCGCGCATGCCGGGCACCATTCCGACCAACAAAGTGACCGATACTCTGATCCACGTGGTTGATTTCTACCCCACGATGCTCGACTTTGCCGGCGGGGTCTATCCGGACGCAACCAACCATCCGCTGGACGGTGTGTCCCTGTATGATCACCTGCTTGATCCGGAGGGCATCCCCCGTGATCGTGGCCCGATCTTCTACCACTTCCCCGGCTACATGGATAATCGGGCCTATGCCAGTTCATGCATGATCAAGGAGATCAATGGCAAGCGCTACAAGTATATCTACGCCTACGATCCCTACTACAACCCGGGCTCCGGGACCGCTGACGGCTTCGACCAGTACCAGCTCTACAACCTGACCGATGACATCGGCGAGACCGTCAACCTGCTTGACTACATCGATGTGGAGAATGCGGACGACCCCGACGATCCGTCGACCCCCGAGGAATACGGCAACTACCTGCGGTACCTGGGCGTGGGCAACCAGATGGCCTCCGATCTGAATAGTTGGCTGGTTGGCGATCCCGGCGATACCACCTGGAACCCGATCCACGTCACGTACAAATCCAACTACCCCGGCATCGATCCCGGGCTCATTGGCCAGGAAGCCGGTCCGCCCGCCGCCTCGCTGCCTGTCGTGGCCGGCCCGCCGGGAACACTCGTGAGCATACAGTGAGAGGGAGGGGGTCGCTCACCATGTCCAGACACAGGATCTGTTTCTGTCTCTTCGCGCTTTCAGCGGTCGTCGCCATGGCGGAGCCGCTGTCGACCACGCGCCACACGCTCGACAACGGCCTGGTATCCAGAACGGTCAATTGGCAGGGCGGGACGCTCAGGACGTTGGCGATCGGCAACGGGCATACCGGGCGCACCTATAGCATCGGCGGCCTGGCTTTCGCGATTCAGTTGGATGACTATTCCGCACTGGTGACTTCGGCCACGGCTACCGTGGTGGACGCCGACTGCGTGAAATCCGACAGTGGCGAGTGCCTCACGATCACGCTGCAGGACAAGCGTATGCCGGGCACCGACATCCGGCTGGTGTATACGCTGCAGGATGGGGAGTTCTTCGGTCGCAAGTGGCTGGAGTTGACAGTCCCGGAGGGCAAGACGCTTGCTATTGCGAAGGTGACGGTAGAAGGCCTCACGTTCGTCGATCACGTTACATGCAGCCACGCCGGGCTGCACGAGCCTCTCGCGTATCAACGCGGCGGCACGGAACGCTCCGGTGTGACGTTCGCCCATCAGAACCAGGGGCAGCCGGTCTACATTGACGACTTCTTCTTTGGCCTCGAGTGGCCGCGTGGCAACAACGGGTACACCAACCGTACGGTGACCTGTTCCCATTTTCCGGCATGGGACGTGAAAGGGACGTTCCGGTCGAAGAAGGCGGTGTGGGGCGCCGCGCCGGCCGGCGAGGTGGGCAACTGGTTCCTGGAGCGCTACCTGCCTACCATACGCTACGCGCAGCCGAAGCCGATTGCCGTCTACAACTCCTGGTATGACGTGCGCGGGCCGAGCATGGACAAGTACGGCGACACGCTGACGGGGTTCAGGGCGAAGCTGGTCGACCAGTGCGGTGCATGGCTGGACAGTTTCGTGATCGACGACGGCTGGCAGGATCACAAGAGCATCTATCAGCCCAAGTCGCCGGAAGGCTTGACGCGGCTACGTCGGTCCATCGAAGAGACGCTGCCGGGCTGCCGCCTCGGACTGTGGGTGCCGATCGGCGGCGGGTTCTCCGGCCTGAACCGTCGGTGGGGCCGTGAAAACGGCTATGAAGTGAATCAGCGCAACTCGGCTTTCTGTCTGCTGGGCAAGAACTACAACCGCGATTTCAGGGCCATCCTGAAAAAGTACATCGAAGAAGACAACGTCAACTACTTCAAGCACGACTTCAACTACTTCATCTGCGACAACCCCGATCACGGTCACCGCGTTGAGCCGCTCGAAGCGCAGATCGAGGGGCAGACCGAGGGCAAGCTCAGCCTGATGCGCTATATGAAGTCGCTCAACCCGGACGTGTTCCTGAACTACACCAGCTCGATGAACATGAGCCCGTGGTGGCTGATGCACTGCGACTGCATCTGGTTCGGCGGCGGCGACGTCAGCCTCAAAGGCAGGGGCACCGCGCGCGAACGGGCGATCACCGGTCGCGATCACCAGATGGCTAAGAACGCCGCCAACAAGCTCCAGTTTCCGCACAACTCCATCATGACCCACGGCATGGTGAAGGGGAACTTCTCCCTCAAGCACCCCTGCACCATCGAGGAGTGGGAGCACTACATCCTGATGTACTTCGCCCGGGGCACAACGATGTGGGAACTGTACTTCACGCCTGAGCTGCTGGCCGATCCGGAATGGGCATTCGTAGCGAAGACCATGAAGTGGGCCCGCGCCAACAACGATGTCCTGACCGCCTCCACCCGCCTCATTCTTGGCAACGTGATCAAAGAGGAACCGTATGGCTATGCCCATACAAAAGGCGATCGCTGCATCGCGTTCATACGCTGTCTCCCGCGCGAAACGGGCCTCGAACTGGCCCGCCCGTGGAAGGTGCACAGAACCGACGACAGGCGCGACGTGCCGGCGGGCAGTGAGAGACCCGGCTTCGATGCCGCTGCGTGGGAGACAACCGCTAGCGCCCAGTCCTATACGAATCGCTTCATGACCTACCGATTCACATTTGACGCGCCACCGGAGTTGAAGGGCAAGGCATCCGTCGTGCGCATCACCAGTATCGACGAGAAAGCCGAGGTGTTTCTCAATGACGTCCCGGTCGGTCGACAGGATGGCTACGGTGAGGCGTTCGAGTTGGATATATCGGGCCGGCTCCGGTTCAATGGACCCAACCTGCTGGCCCTGAAGATCGAAAACAAGGCGGGTAAGGGAGGTTTGTCCGGACGCGTTTTCATCAAGGAGAAGCAGGAGGCAAGTGAGACGGCCGTCAACGTGGAGCTGGCACTCGAGCCCACAGCGCTTGGCTTCGACCCGGCTTACACGCATGCCGACGTGAGCTGGCATTATCCGGAGAAACGTGACGTTATCCGGGCCGCCGTAGGGGACACGCTCACGCTGAAGATGGAGCCGTTTGACGTGATCGTCCTGGATATTGCGCTCGGGAAGGGTCAGGACTGAGTCGGCCGTCTCGCCGTCGTTTCGGCTCAGCAGGAGCTTCGCCCTCCAGAATAGCGATAAGGATCGACAACCAGGTAATGGAGGGCGAGGCTCCTGCCGAGCCGCGGTTCCGGATACTATGAGAGGCAAGCAGAAATGAGGAATGTGAATATGTGTGGAACGTACGGGCTGTTGACAGGCCTGCTGGTTGTCGGGAGCCTGGCAACGGCCGCGCAGCGCCCGGAATGGAACAACCTGGATGTTCTGCATCTCAACAGAGAGGCCCCACACGCGACGATGATGGTCTATCCGGATGCCAAGGCGGCGCTACGCTATGACCGCACCACCTCGCCCTGGTTCCGATCGCTTAACGGTGACTGGCAGTTCAACTGGGTCCGGTCCCCCGCCGAACGGCCCGTGGATTTCTACAAGACCTCGTTCGACGCGAGCGGGTGGGGCACCATCCCTGTGCCATCCAACTGGGAGATGGAAGGCCACGGTCTGCGGATCTATACGAACACGCGATATCCTTTTCCGAAGAACCCGCCCCATGCGCCGACCGACTGGAACCCGGTGGGATCCTACCGTCGCACGTTCGATCTCCCCGCGGGCTGGAATGGCCGCGAGACCCGTATCGTTTTCGATGGCGTACAGTCGGCCTTCACGCTCTGGATCAATGGCGAAAAGGTCGGTTACTCACAGGGCAGCCGCACCCCGGCCGAGTTCAACATCACCCGGTACCTCAAGCCGGGCGAGAACGTGCTGGCGGCAGAGGTCTACCGCTGGTGCGACGGCTCCTACCTCGAGGACCAGGATTTCTGGCGGCTGTCAGGCATATACCGTGATGTCTACCTCTGGAGTACCGCGGCCCCCCACATCCGCGACTTCACAGTGGTGACGAAGCTGGACGATCAATGCAAGAATGCCGTCCTTTCGGTCGACGCCGAGATCCTCAACCCCACAGGTTCCGTTGACCTGCAACTCCTCGGTCCATCGGGGACAGAGGTGGGTAGGGCCCGCTCTCCGAGTGACGGAATGATGGCAGAACCACGCCGTTCAGGTTCCGGCTCGGCAGGAGCCTCGCCCTCCATCGATAGCGCCCATGCCCTGGAGGGCGAACCTCCTGGTGAGCCGGGTCCGGCACCCATCGCACAATCCTGGAGTAGGTCGTCGGTTTCACTGGAGATTCCCGTCCCCAACCCCGCCAAGTGGACCGCCGAGACCCCGACGCTCTACACCGCGCTGATCACGCTCAGGGACAGCGGCGGCAAGGTCATCGAAGTCATTCCGCAGCGCGTTGGATTCCGTAGCGTTGAGATCAAGAACAGCCGTTTCTGCGTGAACGGCGTGCCGGTCTTGATCAAGGGCGCCAATCGTCACGAGCACCACGCCGATACGGGGCATACCATCGATCGCGAATCGATGATCCGCGACATCAAGCTACTCAAAGAGAACAACTTCAATGCCGTACGGACCAGCCACTATCCCAACATGCCCATGTGGTACGACCTGTGCGACGAATACGGCATCATGCTCTGGGACGAGGCCAATATCGAAAGCCACGGGATGGGCTATGGCAACGCGTCACTGGCCAAGCAGCCGGAGTGGAAAGCCGCGCACCTCGACCGTATTGAGCGCATGGTCGAGCGCGACAAGAACCATGTCTCGATCATCACCTGGTCGATGGGCAATGAAGCCGGCGATGGTCCGAACTTCAGCGCCTGTTACGAGTGGCTTAAACAGCGTGACCCGACCCGTCCGGTTCACTACGAGCGGACCGGCGACACCAATACTGACATTGTCAATACGATGTATGCGCGCCCGGAGCGCGTGGCCCGCTACACCCAGAGCGATGCCGTCAAGCCCTTCATCCTGTGCGAATACATGCATGCCATGGGCAACTCCGTTGGCGGCGCAAGGGAGTACTGGGATATCTTCTATGAAGACAATCTGGCCCAAGGCGGGTTCGTGTGGGACTGGATGGACCAGGGCATCCGTCTGCCCCTGCCGGAGACATTCAGAAAAAACAGCGGTATCGGACCGGTAGAGGCATCCTTCTTTGCCTATGGTGGTTGGTTCGAGACGCCCGAGGGTGTCCACCACAGGGGCAACTTCTGCATGAACGGCCTACTCGACGCCGACCAGGTTCCGCACCCGTCCTGCTACGCGATGAAGTATGTCCAGCGCAACGCCCACGTAATCCCGGTTGACCTGGCGGCCGGCACGGTCAAGATCAGGAACTGGTATGACTTCACGATGCTCGATGAGGCGGTAACGGGCCGTTGGCGTATCGAGGCCAACGGCCGCAAGCAGGGCGAAGGCGAGATTACCGATCTCAAGATTGCGCCGCATACGGAGCGGACCGTCAGGCTTGGGATCCCCGAGATTGAATCAGTTGCGGGCCATGAGTACTTCCTGACACTGGAGTTCCGCGCGAAACCGGGTTACCACCCGCTCGTTCCGGCGGGGCATCTGCTGGCATGGGACCAGTTCAAGCTGCCGATCGAGACACCCGCCGTGTTCGCTCCCGCCAAGGGAACGGTGGCGGTGGACGAATCGGCCGACGCCATTGTCGTCAAGGGGCAGGACTTTGAAGTTGCCTTCGACAAGGGGCAGGGCGTTCTGGCTTCATACAAGGCCAACGGCAGGGACCTGGTGGTGTCGGGCGGCAGACCCGACCTGGCGCGCGCCCGAAATGACAACGAACGCCGTCACCGTCCCCGTCCCGCAGAGGCCTGGGAGCGGTCCGGCTCCGGGTTCGTCGTTGAGTCGACCGCCGTCGAGAAGATGGACCATGCTGTCCGAATCACGATCAACAAGTCCATGCCCGAAACCAAGGCCCGCTTCGCGTCGGTCTACACCGTCTTCGCCAGTGGCGAGGTGGTTGTCGAGGCCTCTTTCAACCTGGCCAAGACCAAGCCGGCCATGTTGCCGCCTTTGCGCGTGGGCATGCAGTGGAAGGTCCCCGCCGCCTTCGAGAATCTCGCGTGGTATGGGCGTGGCGGGGAGACCTACTCCGATCGGAACTTCGAGCCAATCGGAGCCTTTTCCGGCACGGTTGACGGTCAATGGGTCGACTACTCGCGCCCGCAGGCGAACGGCAACAAGACCGATGTGCGGTGGGCGGCGCTGACAGATGGCGAGGGCCATGGCCTGCTGGTCGCGGCCGTGGATGCCCCGTTGAACGTCGGGGCGAGTCACTACAGCAGCCAGACCATGGACGCGTCGGCCTACAGTTTCCAGATGGAGCGCTCGGAGGATATCTTCCTGAACATCGACGCCGCCCAGAGCGGTGTCGGTGGAATCAACTCCTGGGGCGCCAAGCCTCTGCCGCAGTACCGTCTGCTTGAGAGGTCCTATCGCTATAGCTACCGCCTGCTGCCGCTGTCGGGCGATGTGGAGCAGGCCCTGGCCGGAAGGGCGGATGTGGCGGGAACTCCGGCAATACGTCCCAACGTGGTCTGGATCATGTTGGAGGATTGGAGCACCGATCTCTCGTGCTACGGAACCAAAGGCATTTCCACGCCCACCTGCGATGCGTTGGCGGCGGAGGGGATCCGCTACGAGAACGCATTCGCCACGGCGCCGGTCTGCTCGGCCTCGCGCTCGGCCATGATCACCGGCTTCCATCAGAACTATGTCCGTGCCCACCAGCACCGTACCGGCCAGAAGGATAAACAACCGTTGCCCCACGGCATCAAGCCGCTGCCGCTGCTGTTGAAGGAGGCGGGTTACTACACGTGCCTCATGAAGAGCAAGAAGACCGACTGCAACTTCACGGGCGACCTGGGGTTCATGGGCAAGGATTGGGGCGAACGTGGCGAAGGACAGCCGTTCTTCGCGCAGATTACACTCCAGGGCACGCACCGTCGCTGGTTGCGCGATCCACAGCGTCCGATCGATCCGGCCGACATTGAGTTGCCGCCCTACTACGCTGACACGCCACTGGCGCGTCGGGACTGGGCCAACGGCCTGGAGCAGATGCAGCTCTGCGACCGCCAGATTGCCGAGCTGCTGAAGCGGCTCGACGATGAAGGACTGACCGACAACACGTTGGTCTTCGTGATCGGCGACCACGGCCGCTGCCACATCCGCGGCAAGCAGTTCCTCTATGACGGTGGCGTTCGCATCCCCATGATTGTGCGATGGCCGGGGGTGATCTCGCCGGGACAGGTGAAGGATGACATGGTTCAGAGCATCGATATCACCGCCACGATCTTGAAGGCAGCCGGCGTCAAGCCCGCGCATGCGCTACACGGCAAGGATCTGCTGGGTCCCGAGCCGGCCCGGCGCCGGTACGTCTTTGCGGCGCGCGGCAAGATGGACAGTACGCACGACGCCATGCGGATGGTGCGCTCGAAGCGCTACAAGCTGATCCATAACCTCATGCCCGAGCGCGCGTGGTTGCAGCTTAACAACTACAAGGAACGCATGTATCCCATATTGGCCGAGATGAACGTGCTCAACATGCAGGGCAAGCTCAATCCCGTTCAGGTTGCTTTTTTCGCGCCGACCAAGCCGGAGTTTGAACTGTTCGACATGCAGAATGATCCGCACGAGATCAACAACGTTGCTGGTGATCCCGCGTTTGCCTCCGTGAAAGCTGAGCTTCTGTCTGAACTGGATCGCTGGCGCACGTCGGTCGATGACCAGGGCGTGAGCGATGCGTTCCGCACCGGCGGCTGGCCCTCGACCTATCCGACCCGTTCCCTGGAGGACTGGCAGCGGGCGACCGAAGCGTGGAAGCCGTGGGTCTTTCGCGCACCGGACGCCCCCCTCAAGTACCCCGCAGTGCATTCACATAACAGAAAGAAGGAATAGTCATGCATACAACCATCAAACAACTGTTACTGGCGACCGCTGTGTCGGTCGGCCTGGCGTCGCTGGCGCAAGCGAAGAAGCCCAATATCATCTATATCCTGGCCGATGATCTCGGCTACAACGAGCTTGGTTGCTATGGGCAGACCCGGATCAAGACGCCGAACATAGACGCCTTGGCGGCACGGGGGATGCGGTTCACGCAGCACTATTCCGGATCGGCGGTCTGCGCTCCTACGCGGGCCTGTTTCCTGACCGGGCTCCACTCGGGCCATAGCCAGGTACGGAACAACTCGGCCGGCGTCTTTAAGAATCCTCCCTCCGAGGACAATCCGGAAGGGCAGGGACAATACCCCCTCGCCAAAGGCACGCAGACGATCGCCAACATACTGCAGAAGGCCGGCTACAAGACCTGTGCAGTGGGAAAATGGGGGCTGGGCGGCCCCGGGAACTCGGGCGACCCCAATAAGCAGGGGTTCGATCACTACTTCGGCTATCTCTGTCAGCGCGTGGCCCACAACTACTATCCCACGCATCTCTGGCGCAATGACCAGCGCGTGGAGCTGGAAGGCAACGAGGGCGGGAAGCAGCTCACCGGAAAGCACTATGCCTCCGACCTGATCCTCAAGGATGCCCTGGACTTCATAGATCAGAACCACAAGCAGCCGTTCTTCCTCTACTACGCCACGATCATTCCGCACGTGGCGCTACAAGTGCCGGAGGACGACCCGGGGCTGGCCGAGTATCGTAAGACCTGGCCCGACGAGAAGCCGTACACCAGGAGTCGCGGCTACCTGCCCAATAGGACGCCCCACGCAACTTACGCTGCGATGATCACACGGCTGGACCGCTACGTCGGGCAGCTTGTGGCACGGCTCAAAGAACTGGGCGTCTACGACAACACGCTGATCATCTTCACCTCGGACAACGGACCCACGAACGCGGGTGGTGGCGGAGCATCCTTCTTCAATTCAGCCGGTGAACTGAACAAGCTCAAAGGCTCCCTGTATGAGGGAGGCATTCGTGTGCCGTTCGTCGCAACATGGGGTGACAACGTTGCGGCCGGCTCGACGTCGGACCATGTCTCTGCCGGATGGGACATGCTGGCCACCTTTGCCGACCTGGCAGGTACACGTCTGCAGGACGATACCGATGGCATCTCCCTGCTGCCCACGCTGCTGGGGCAGGGGAGGCAGGCAGAACACAAACACCTCTATTGGGAGCTGGGAACCCAGCAGGCCATCCGCAAAGGTGACTGGAAAGCCTATCGCAGGGCGGGTGGAACCATTAAGCTCTACAACCTGGCCGAAGACCTGGGAGAGAAGAACGATGTCGCGGCGGCGCATCCCGAGATTGTTGCCACGATGGCGAAGCTGTTCGTGAGCGCGCGGACGGAGCATGCCGTGTTCAGAAATCCCGCGGCGCCGCGTGCTCCAAAGAAACAGAAAGAGAAGAAGAGGAAGACAGCCCAATGAGGAGCGTTATGTGATAACGATCCTATGTCCTCATTGTGGCGATGAGTTTGAAGGGGATGATTCGCTGGCGGGCGCCAGGGTAGAATGTCCATGTGGTTCAAAGTTCTCTGTCCCTGCTCATGTCTCCCCCGTTGATTCTGCTGACGCTGAGGTGCCGGTTCAAAGGGCGCCGCAACCACGAATAGCCTCTCGGCGCAGGCAAAGGCCCACCAGGCAACAGAGAAGCCATGCTCTGCCCATAACCATTGTGCTGATATTGCTCATCGGCGGGTGTTTCTATTTCTTCCTAAGGCCAGAGCCGCAGCAGAAAGGGATATTGGCAGAGACGACACAGCCTGAAGCGACTCCAGTGGAAGAGCGGAAGCACGAGGCTGGAGAAGTCGCTGGATCAGTCATTTCAGAGTCCGGCCGCACACTATCACCCGGCAATCCTGTCAGTTTTAGTTTTGCCGAATGGAAATCTACCTACGGTGCGAAGATTGAGGACATGGGAGAGTGGGAGAAACGCAATCCGGGTCCATACACATCGTACTTCCCGTCAAGCAAGCCGGATGGCTGGAAGAAATGGTACATCAATCTGGGTCCGCTTGGCGTTCGCACCTATATGCACGACAGGACCTGGGGAGAGGCAAGTGCGGTCAAGGAGTTCTTTCCCAAAGCCCTGTGCGACAAAGACGGACTTCTGTTCAGCAACTTTGAAGTCATTGATGTCAAGAGTGGCAGTCCATCAGAAGGCTATTTGAAGACAGGGGATTTGATCCTCAAGATTGACGATGTTCCCCTGGAAACTGCCACAGCCCTCCTCCTCCCACAGAAGTTTGCGGGGCTGTTGGTTCGTGGATTGGAATTCCATGCTGGCCAGCTGATTGATGTTGCGGAAGGGCGAGGGAAGATCAAGCTGACCGTCTTGCGCCTGCCTTCGGGGACCAGAGATAGACAGGTTGCTCAACCTGCCAGAGAATGGAAAACACTCAGGTCTCAAAAGCTCACACAACCGTTTGCGTTTTCTGTTCCCATGCAGGCTGGTCACGTCGGCAGAATTGACTTTATGACCGGCGATAAGAGGATACTGGGCAAGAGGCTCTCGAAGAACGCAATCTCATGTGAGGCGAAATTGAGCAATGGGTCAGGGACGTCCATTCCCATTGACAAGCTCCAGGGAGAGTTCAGAATCCCTGAAGGGAATTGGACATTGTCTGGGCGAATTGAATCCTCACATTCCGGCGATGGCAAGATCCTGTGCACAATTGAAACCACCACACCTGCTGCATTTCCGCCTGCACTCAGTCGGTATCTCAAAGAAATCGAGTTTCCGATCCCACAGCTAGGCAGTTTCGGGTCCGTTTATAGTCCTACAGGCACGAAGGCGCTGAATGTCAATGCTGTGATGACGCATCGGCTTGTTGCGCAGCAGCTTCCTGACGGCAGTTGGCCCAAAGCCAAATCCTATTCGTCACAGTCCTTTCACACCGCTATGTGTGGCCTGGCTCTACTGTCCACGGGCAACCCGGAATACAATGAACGCATCAAGAAGGCGGCACACTATGTGGCCCGCAGCAGCCAGGGAAAATGGGCTTATGTTCGCGGAACACGGCTGATCTTTTTGGCGGAGTATTATCTGCGAACAAGAGATGAGACCATACTTCCCGGCTTAAGGCAGCATGTGATTGATGCCAGGGCATGCGTATTTTCCGATTACACGTGCGGGCATAGTGTCGGTGGACCGGGTTATGGCGGGTACGGTTACACGGGCTCCAGTAGTGTTATTGCCTGCGGCCTGGCTCTTGCGGATAAAGGTGGTGCATTAGGTGAAACAGACAGAGTCGTTCTCAACAGAATGCTCAGGCGAGTTCAGTCACTGGCAGCGGGCGGCGTCGTTCCGTATGGGCGAACCGGGAAGCACAATACCGAGGTCAATGAGGGGCATAGTGGCGGTTGCAGAACGGGCGCTTTTGTTCCTGCCTGTCTGATGAGTGGTGGGGCAAGGCACTTTATGAACGCGGCGGTCAAACGCTACTCCACGGCGCCTTATGGTACCGCTGAAAACGGACATGCCACACAGACGCTGCATTTCTTCTGGTCATCCATGGCCATTGCCAACTGTGGGCCGGAAGCGCACCAGAATAACATGTCCGCCTACTTGTGGAAATTCGTCACCTATCGTGAGTATGACGGGTTTGCAAACAAGAACAACTCACGAACGGAATATCATGGTGGCGACGGTGTGATAGGATCTCCTCACTGGCGCACAGCGGCCTATGTCATACTGCTTAACGCGCATAAGCGTAATCTTGCCATTACCGGTGCTCCTGCCTACAGAAGCACCAGGTTGCAGGATTATCCATTAGCCTTTTTCGGAGATAAGGCCTTTCATAATCATGTGCTCAGAAACTGGGCTCTGGCTGAAGCCATTCTTGGTGGGGCGGCGCCCGGCGCCTTTACCTCTACGCTGAAGACGCTGCGTGATCTGCCTGATACGGAAGAGCTTGGCGTACAGCTTCTCGAGTTGCTGAACCGAGAGGTACCGACAGTTGTGAGAAGCATTAGTTCCATCCCGCGCCTCAGGCAATCACACAGGGCCCGATTGCTACAGCTTGTTCACGGCATTGTCTTTGAATCTGCTTGTACCGTGGATGGGGTCGTAGAGGAAGACGATGAGCCCTCAGCCAGGAACCTGAGCAAACAGGAGGAGAAGGCCGCGGCGAAAGCTGCAGAGAAGAAATTCAGAAAAGACCTGGCCAAGGGAAAGGTGGAAGCCCAGCTTGAGTGTTCCGTGACTATTCAGCCAATCAGCTTAGCCAGCCGCTGGCTGAAGAGCCTTGATCAGCAAGGCGCAGCATACCCGGCACTGGAAGCGAAAGGGACAGTGATCTGTACTGACTCAACCAGGCAACATCTTAAAGCTCCGGTCAGAATTGACTTCTCAACACAAGGCCCACCCGCAGACGCTTCAAAGCGAGAGAGGAAGAAGCTGGCGGCAGAACAGGTTAAGGCCTTTAAGATCCAAATGGACCCCGGTGACAAGGGCGAGTTAACACTGAACTATAACTACACAATCAACGGAGTTCCTCTGTCATATACCGAGACACTGCCGTTGCCTACACCGGTAATGCGGGGGTGGCTACCCAACCACTGTAAAGTATGGGTGCCCGGTGTTGTCGCCGAGGATTATCACAGTGGGCAATACTGCATCCGTGTTTTGCTCAGAACAGGAGAAGTCGTTGCCTGTGAAAGGCGTAACCTGGAAATACCTGGAGACTATCTATTGGCAGGCACGCCGTGCCAATTCCTCATCAGCCCGGGAAGCGCCTGGGGTCACAATCTGCACGAGGTAAGGATCTTGAACCCGAAATACAGGTCAGCCAGACCCCTTCAAACAACTGTTGCCGGAAGTAGATTCACAGGCCCCCCTGAATCACTTACAGACTACGATGTGGGGAAAGGAATTGCTGTAGGCGATATGAATGCGGACGTCACTGTCGAACAGGCCTTTGCAGATCCTGTAGCTGTTGATTCGGTGTTTGTGAGCGTTGTGACGACGGATCTTCTCAAGAAGAATGATTTCTCTGTTGATATTGAAGCATGGACGAATAACAAATGGCAGCCGATTGCAGCAATCCCTTCGCTTGGGAAAGGATTTGGGCGGACAAAGAGGGCCGACCAACTCAAGAAGATCGTCACTGCTACAAGCGACCGTTTCAGGTTCAGAGTGAAGGCAACCGGTGCAAAAGGCCTGAGAATCAATGAACTGCGCCTTCACAAGGCCCTGTCGTTAGCTCAAGAGCAGAAGCTTATGTCGAAATCAACCTGGTAGATTCAAGGGCGCGATATCCATGGAAAAGAGAGGGTACGATATTGTGAAGAGTTGGGTGTTGGCCCAGTCGTTGTGCGCCGCTGTTTCATTGTCGGCCCGCGAGGTCGCTGATTTCGATACGGGGTGGCGATTCAAGCTGGGTGATTTGCCGCAGGCCAAGGCGGCGGCGTTCGACGACTCCTCGTGGCGGGCGCTTGACGTGCCGCACGACTGGGCGTTCGAGGCGGATTATGCCGAGGATGCCGCGCAGACGGATCGCGGCGGTTACAAGCCGGGCGGTATTGGCTGGTACCGCAAAACCTTCGAAATCCCCGATTCATGGAGCGGCAGGAATGTCCGCATCGAATTCGATGCGGTGTTCATGAATAGCGAAGTCTGGATCAACGGAAAGCACCTGGGCAAGCGCCCATATGGCTACATTAGTTTTGACTACGATCTGACCCCGCATCTCAAGCCGGGCAGGAACGTCGTCGCGGTCCGGGTCGACAGTAGCCTGGAACCGGCGGCGCGCTGGTATCACGGGTGTGGAATCTACGGCCACGTCAAGCTGGTGGCGACCGGCGCGGCTTCGGTCGCGAAGGATGGCATTTACGTCACTACGCCGGGAGTGTCGGATCAACAGGCGACGGTTTCGGTGGAAACCGAGCTGGCCGGCAAGTTCAGCGGCGCTGTGCTTGAAACGGTCGTTCTCGATCCGACCGGCAAGGAGGTCGCAAAGAACTCGATCACGGTCGATGCTGCAACGGTGAAGCAGACGCTGACGGTCAAGCAGCCAATGCGCTGGGACGTGGATACGCCGGACCTCTACACGCTGGTTTCGCGCATTGCCGACGACGAGGTGAGAACCCGCTTCGGCATCCGTGCCATCCGCTGGGAGGCAAAGACCGGATTCTGGATCAACGAGAAGAACGTGAAGCTCAAAGGGGTCTGCGACCACTCCGAGGCCGGTCCGGTCGGTGCGGCCTATCCCGACGAGCTGCTGCGCTGGAAGCTCCAGCTGCTGAAGGATATGGGCTGCAACGCCATCCGTACGGCCCACAATCCGCAGACGCCTATTTTCTACGACCTATGCGATGAAATGGGCTTCCTGGTGATGGACGAGATTTTCGATGGCTGGAAAAAGAAGGCGGCGGAAGACTATGGCAAGCAGGCCTTCGCCGAGTGGTGGGAGCGCGACCTGCGCGCCTGGCTCAAGCGCGACCGCAACCATCCATGCGTCGTGGTCTGGAGTGTCGGCAACGAAACGCGCGGCGATGTGGCGAAAGATATCGTCCGCGTGTGCCACGAAGTGGATCCGACTCGGCTGGTGACCTCCGGCCACGCCAACCCGGACGACATGGATATCGAGGGTGTCAACGGCCATAGCGAAAACCAGCAGTTCTTCGCGCACCACAAGACGGACAAGCCGTTTGTATCCACCGAGGCGCCGCATACCTGGCAGGTCCGCGGATTCTATCGATCCAAGACCTGGTGGCGCTTCAAGTCGGAGCCGCCGAAGATTGTTGAGGGGAAGGGGCCGTTTCCGTGCCCGGATTTGACCGAAGAGGAAATATTCACCTACGACTGGACGGCACCGGGAAACCGGAAGAAGAAGCAGCAGTTCAACCCCTCCTACGATACGGGCATGACGCGGATCACCGCCCGCAAGAACTGGGAGCTGGCGCGCGACCTGCCGTGGCATTCCGGCCACTTCCGCTGGACGGGCTTCGACTACCTGGGCGAAGCGGGCTACGTGCATGGCGGCTGGCCATTTCGCGCGTTCATGGGCGGACCCCTCGATCTCGCCGGATTCGAAAAGGACCTGTTCTACTTCTACCAGAGCCAGTGGACCACCGAGCCGATGGTTCACATCCTGCCGCACTGGACGCATCCCAAGATGGAAGCCGGAACGAAGGTCCCGGTTTGGGTCTATTCCAACTGCGACGCAGTCGAACTCTTCCTCAACGGAAAATCGCTCGGCAAGGACAAGCCCGGAACGAAATGGGATGAGATGCAGTGCGACTGGATGGTGCCGTGGACGCCCGGGAAAATCGAAGCGGTTGGCTACAAGGGTGGAAAGGAAATCGTCCGCGCAAGCCAGACCACCGCCGATGTTCCGGCCAAGCTCGCGCTTTCGGTCGAAGGCGAGGCCTGTCCGATCATTACGGTTGTGCAGCAGGATAAAAACGGCGTGATGAATCCGTATGCGGAAAACCGCATCCATTATCACATCGACGGCTCGGCGCGCATCCTTTCGCTCGAAAGCGGTAATCCGGTCAATACCGAAAACAATATCGCCACGTCGCGTACCGCCTTCTTTGGTCTGGCGCGCGCGTTCCTGCAAACCACCTCCGACGAGGGGCCGCTCTCCGTGGTGGTCGGCGCGATCTGCGGCGAAAAGCAACTGATGACCTCCGACAAGATTTCCATTGATGTCCAAGCATTGGAAATACGCGGCGAAGGCAAGCCGTACGATTTCAAGATTCTCTATTCCACCGATGGCTCGAAGCCGTCAGCGGCATACACCGGCGCTTTTGCGGTTGACCCCAACACGGTGGTTAAGGCCGATGTGTTCGCCGGCGAAAAACTCCTCTTTAGCATGGAGGAAAAATTCGGGCGGGATGAAGGGATCTACTGGCCGGATGAAAATGCCGTAAAGGCGCCAGCTCAAAACATGGGTAGCGGCGAGCAGGCCGAGGACGCCAAGTTTAAAGGCGCGAAGCTTTCCTCCACGGGAGAAGGGTTCGAGGGCAAGGGCTATCTCGACTTTGGCAACCAGAAGGGGGCCTATGTCGAGTGGTACCAGGAAAACGATGGCAGCCCCGGCCCCGCGACGCTCGCTATCCGCTACAGCGGCAAGCGCCCCGGCGCGGATGGGCGCGCCATGAAGCTTACGGTGAACGGCAAGGTGGTGGACGGGAAGCTGTTCTTCCCAAACACAGCGGGCTATGGCACCGACTGGAAAATGCTTGAAGTGAAAATCAAGATCGACTCCGGCGCCAACCATATTCGCCTGACTACGATTGAAAAGGGTGGCATGTGCATTGATGCAATTGAGGTGAGATAGGGTGGATAGAAGAAGATTCACAGCGGCAATAGCGACTGCAACGGCTATCGCGACGCAATCTTTTGCCGATGCGAAGAAGCCGAATATCCTCTTTATCATGGCGGAGGATATTGGCAACGATCTGGCGTGCTATGGAACCCAGGGCGTAAAGACGCCGACCCTCGATCGTCTGGCCGCCGAGGGCATTCGCTACACGCGATTCTACACCAATTCGCCGATTTGTTCGCCGAGCCGCACCTCGCTGATGATGGGAATGTACCAGACCTCCAGCGGCGGACACCATCACCGCAGCAGCGTGAAGGGGGCGTCCGGCCTTCACTACATGACCCACTACCTGCGGCAGGCGGGGTACGTTTGCCTCAACGGTTCGAAGATCATCAAACGCAAGTCGTCCAAGACCGACATCAATGTGAAGCTCAAGGAGCAGCTGTTCGACAAGCCCTCCAAGCGCAAGCCCGGACAGCCGTTCTTTCATCAGGTCCAGTTGCAGGTCACCCATCGGCAAGCGGGCAATCCGCGCTGGCAGGACCTGCGCAAAAATTCAGCGCATCCGGTCGATGCCGCCGACGTTGAAATTCCTCCGTACCTGCCCGACACCCCGGAAGTGCGGCTCGACTGGGCCACCTATCTCGACCAGATTGAGCAGGCGGATTTGGAAACCAAGCAGCTCATGGACGATCTCGAAAAGCGCGGCGAGCTGGACAACACCATCATTATCTGGATCGGCGACAACGGCCGCTGCCAGATCCGCGGCAAGGGCTATCTCTACGAAGACGGCATCCGCTGCCCGCTCATCATTTGGGGGAAGGGCATCGAAGGTGGCAAGGTGGTCGATGACCTGGTTGCGAACATTGATCTCACGGCCACCCAGCTGGCCATGGCGGGGGTGGAGAAACCTGCCCACATGCAGGGGCAGGCGTTCCTTTCCAATCCGGGATACCAACCCAATAGGCACATCTTTGCTGCGCGCGACCGCTGGGACGAAATCATGGATTGCAGCCGCACCGTGGTTGGGAAACGCTATAAATATATCCGCAACTTTATGCCGGAGGTCCCGTACGATGCGGGGCAGGCCTATCTGGACAAACCCAACGTCCGGCCCCTCCTTCCGCTACTGCGGGAAATGAACCAGGACGGGAGGCTGACCCCGGAGCAGGCCTATTTCTTTAATCCGAAAAAAGAGAACGAGCAACTGTTCGACCTCGAGAAGGATCCGTGGGAGCTCAACAACCTGGCCGACTCGCCGGAGCATCAAAAGATCAAAGCATCCTTGAAAGGCGAGTTGTTCGAATGGATTGAACGCTCCGGGGACAAGGGACTGGAAAAGGATTCGCAGGGGAATTGGAAACCGGTGTCTGAAGTGGCATCGAAAAAAGGTAGGAAGTAATGAAGAGTATTCGAGTGGGTATATTGTTTCTGTTGGCGTTGTTTGTGGGAGGAGTCGCCTGCGCGGGCGAACAACCCCTTCGACAGGCTCAGGATAAACCAAACATTGTGCTGATTCTGGCGGATGACCTCGGCTATGCCGATATGAGCTTCCTGCCGTTTGCGGCCAAGGATGTGCAGACGCCGGGCATTGACCGGATTGCCAAGGCGGGCACCTATTTCAGCAATGCCTATGCGACCTCGCCGATCTGTTCGCCGGCGCGCGCCGGATTGGCTACTGGCCGCTACCAGCAGCGCTGGGGCAACAACTGGTATGGCAAGGGCGGTCTCCCTACGACCGAAAAGACGATTGCGATGGAACTCAAGGCACTGGGTTACAACACCAAGAAGATCGGCAAGAACCATATGAATGGCCAGAAGGGCGATAACGAACATCCGCTCAAACATGGCTTCGACGAGTTTTTTGGCTTTAACGACCACACCTGGGATTATCGCCAGCTAACCTTCAAATCCAAAAACAAGCCGTCGCATCGCGGCCCGCTGGAGCGCAATGGCAAAATGGTTGAGTTCAAGGATGCCTATACCACCGAACTCTTCACCGACGATGCGGTTGAATATATTGAGCGCGACCATGCCGGAAAGCCCTTCTTCCTGCATCTCTCCTACAACGCCGTGCACCATCCGGTCTATGTCGGGCATCCTGAATACGAGAAAAAGTTCGGGCTTGAACCCTTCCCGCAATGGGACAGTTCGAAGGGCAGTTATGCCGCCTTCCATAAAAAATGGGGAAAGGGCGGCGCTCATGACCCGGATTTAAGAAAGCGTTATCTCGCAACGCTCGCCTGCATGGATGACGGGATTGCACAAATCCTCGATACGATCAAGGCGCAGGGGCTGACGGAAAACACCATTGTCCTTTTCCTGTCCGACAACGGCGGTGCACCCTACACCCTATCCAACAATCTCCCTTTGAAGGGGAACAAATATTGCGAAGCGGAAGGGGGAAGCCGTATTCCGCTGATTGTAAGTTGGCCGGGGAAATATGGCGCAGGCAAAGCGCTCGATTCACTGGTTTCCACCATGGATATCTATCCGACGCTCGTCGAAGCTGCCGGTGCGCGCGCGCACGATAAACTGGATGGAAAAACGCTGGAGCCGTTGTTGCGCGGAAAAACAACGGCCGACAACCACGAATATCTGGTACTCAGCCGGGGGCGTCGCACGAAGGATTTCGTGGTTCGATCCGGCGACTGGAAACTGCGCAACTGTACGGCATCCCGGCGTTTCACGGTGGGCGACCATTATGAATACAACGATGTGAAGGGCGACTTTCTGTACAACCTCAAGACCGATGTCGGCGAAGCTGAAAACCTTTACTCACGCATGCCCGAAAAGGCCGATCAGCTGAAAGGCTATTTCGAGAACTGGTGCAGTTCGGTTTTGTCAAAATAAACCATAAGGCCTCTGTGGAGCGGGGCAGGCCAATGAGCTTGCAATCGCTATCCATACATTGGAAGGCAACATGGCATATTCGGTGCATAGCTCGACTTGGTTGTACGAATTCTGTATCTGTATTTAGACGAAAGTCTATAGACGTAACGCGTGGATTCACGCTTAACTGCTCGGCTGTATTTGTTCTGATTCCGGAAAATAACACAGGGCGACCAAGCCCCTGAAAATGAGGATTGTAATGAGAAATATTCGATTAGGTATGTTGCTTTTGTCGGTACTGTTCATGGGAGGTGTCGCCTGCGCAGACCGGAAACCGAATATTGTTTTGATTTATGCGGATGACCAGGGCTGGAAGGACATCGGCTATCAGTCCGACGGCGAGTTCAAAACGCCGGTGCTCGACGACCTGGCCCAGCGTGGCATGGTCTTTACCGATGCCTATGCCGGCGCGGCAAACTGCCAGCCCTCGCGTGCGTGCCTGCTTTCGGGCAACTATTCCCCGCGGCATCATGTTTTTGCGGTGCATAGCACCAACCGCGGCCCGAAAAACCACATGCGCCTGATTCCGATTCCCAATCGCGATGGCCTCGCGATCGAGGACGTGACCATTGCCGACGCGCTGAAGGCTGCGGGATACGCCACCGGCCACTTCGGCAAGTGGCACCTCTATTCCGCGGGCGGACGCAAAAGCGAGTCGGGCGGGGGCGGCGGCGCGCTGCCGAGCGAGCAGGGTTTCGATGTTACCTACGACAGCTTTGGCGAGGGCGAGCTTCCCGAAGGAGCCAAGGGCAACAAGAAGGGGCCGCCTTCCGATCCCAAGGGGGTCTTCGACCTCTCCAGGCAGGCGATGGACTTCATGGAGGCCAACCGCGATAAACCGTTTTTCGTCTACCTTGCGCATCACGCGCCGCACGGGCCGGTGCAGTCGCGGGAGTCAACCCGCGCGAAAATTGCCAACGGGTACAAGGCCTGCGTCTACGACCTCGACGCAAGCGTCGGCCGCGTGCTGGACAAGATCAAGGAACTGGGGCTGGAAAACGATACGCTCGTCATCTACACCAGCGACAACGGCAGCCACGCGAATTCGCAGGAGCCGTTGCGCGGCAAGAAAGGGTGCTACCACGAGGGTGGCATCCGCGAACCGATGATTGCCTACTGGCCCGGCGTGATCGAGCCCGGTTCGGTCTGCTCCGTACCCGTCACGCAGATTGACTATTTCCCTACGTTCATCGACATGGCCGGAGCGACGGTCTCGAAGACGCTGGACGGCGAGAGCCTGCTGCCCCTGTTCAAGCAAAGCGGCAAGCTGGGCCGTTCGTCCATCTTCTGGCACATGCCGGGCTATCTCGACTCGCCGGTTCCGCGCGGGCGCGACAAGATCTTCCGCACCCGCCCGGTCACCGTTATCCGCAAGGGCCGCTGGAAGCTCTACCTCTACCACGAAGAATGGGTTCTCGATGGCGGCAAGGCCGCGGTTCCCGGCAATAACGCGGTTGAACTCTACGACCTTCAGGAAGATGTGGGAGAACGCAACAACCTTGCTTTCCAAAACCCCGAAATGCGCGACGCGCTGCTCGCTGAATTGATTGCCTGGCACGGCGCTACCGAGGCCCCCATTCCTACGGAAAAGAACCCGGACTACAACCCGGATGCGAAGAAGGAAAAGAAGGGGAAAAAGAAGAAGGCCGGAAAGGGTCGTAAAGGGACGGAATGAACAAGCGAAGGCTACTTCTAGGTGTTGGGGGATTCTTGCTGGCTGGCTCTCTATTTGCCAGCCAGGGTGTCTCGGACATAAAACCCAACATTGTCTTTATTCTGGCGGATGACCTTGGCTTTGCCGATGTCGGTTTCAATGGGCAGCAGAAAATCAAAACGCCCAATCTTGACCAGATGGCGAAGGACGGAATGGTCTTCAGCGATTTTTATTCCGGCTCTGCGGTTTGCGGCCCGTCCCGGGCCACGCTGATGAGCGGGCGCCATACCGGGCATTGTAAAATCCGGACCAACCCGCGCTGGATCCAGTCGGGGGAAACGATCGATTTCGATGAAAACGATCAGACCCTTGGCAAAGTGATCAAGTCGGCGGGGTATGCCTGCGGCTACTTTGGAAAGTGGGGCTTGAATGAAAACCTGGAGGCCGGAACCGGTCACCCGTTGAAGCAGGGTTTCGACGAGTTCTGGGGCTTCAATACACACCGGGAAGCCCACTATCACTGGCCCGAGTATTATTGGCATAACTACGAAAAAGTGGTGGTTGCCGAGGGGAAGACCAACTGGAATCAGAAAAAAGTCTATGCCGATGACGTGTTTACCGAAAAGGCCATCGACTTTATCAACGACAACGCCGGCAATACGCCGTTTTTTGCCTTCCTCGGGTATACCATTCCCCATACAGGAATTTCGGCTCCCAAGTCCTCTTGGAAGCAGTATGAAAACCTCGGCTGGCCGAAGAGAAAGGGAAAAGTGGGCCATTATCGCGATGACCCGGATGTCAATATTTCCTATGCCGCAATGATTTCACATATGGATGCCTATATAGGCCAGCTGAAAGAGGCGCTTGAGAGGAAAGGTGTGCTGGATAACACCCTGATCTTCTTCACCAGTGATAATGGGCACTATAAAAGTTCCTTCTTCGAAAGCGGCGGGGAGTTCAAAGGGGGAAAGATGTGGCTTTGGGAGGGCGGCATCCGCATGCCGGCTGTGGTCACTTGGCCGGGAAAAATCGAAGCCGGCAGTGTGATGGATCAACCGTTTGCCCTCTGGGATATCATGGCGACCTTTGCCGAGCTGGCGGGGGCGGAGACTCCCGAAAACGACGGCATCTCTTTTGTGCCGGCCCTGTTGGGGCGGGAGCAGAAAAACCATGACTATCTCTACTGGGAATTCAATGAACGCAACGGCCCGATGCAGGCGATCCGCTTTGCCGGCAAATGGAAAGCCTACCGTGCGTGGGATAAAAAGGCCGGCTCCATGGGGCCGATTCAACTCCATGACCTTAAAACCGATCCCGGTGAAACTAAAAACCTGGCCGCCTCCAACCCTGAACTGGCTCAACGGGCTGAACAGATTCTCGAAACGGCGCGAACTCCCGACGCCGCCTTTCCCTTGACTCCAAAAGGTCAGGATGGGCAAAAGAAGGGCAGGAAAAAGAAGAAATAATTCGCCAAGGATGATGGCAAGAAAGAAGGAAGTATTATGAATAGAATGATTAGTGGTATTTTGTTGGCGGGCGTGTTGGTTGCAATGACGGCGACTGGTTTCGCGGAGAGTAATGGCCTGCTCGATTCGTTGTTGCCGCAGCCTCAAAAGTGCGAGCCCGGCAAGGCTTCGTTCACGATTTCCGACAAGACAAAGATAATTGTGGTCAGCGACGGTTCGGCCAAAGGCGAGTTTGCCGGTACGCGGCTTGCGGATCTGCTGAAGGAACAGCACGGGTTGGAGCTGGAGGTAAACCAGAAAAAGGATGCCGCGGCATTCGAACTCTACCTTGGAAACCCATCTGAAAAACCGTCGTTGGAGTCCGTCGAAGGAAAGGACGAGGGGTATGTACTTGCGGTCGGTGCAAAGGGCGCTGTCGTGCGGGCCAATACCGCGCAGGGGCTTTTCCACGGTGCGATGACATTACGCCAGTTGGTCGACGGCAAAAGCGTGGCGGGTTGCACGATTACTGATTATCCCCGCTACGAGCTGCGCGGATTTATGGTGGATTCTGGACGGGCGCCGGCACGGCTGGCCCATATCAAACGCATCATCAGAATCAACTCGGCATTCAAACTCAACTTTATGCTGTTCCGCGAAAGCGATAATGAACTCAATGCGGTCAAATATGACAACAATCCGCTGGGCTCCAAGAACCCGGAAGCCCTGACCATGGCTGAAGTGAAGGAGATGGTCGAGTATGCCGCGCTGCACGGCATTCAGGTGATCCCGGAAATCGAGGCCCTCGGCCACGCCGGCGCACGCCGTATGCACTACCATGACCTAGTTCTGGCCACCGCCGGAAAGTCGTATGGAAAGGGATTCGGAACGCATTACACCCGGGCGCATCTGCTTCCGTCGGATGAGCGCTCCTTCGCGCTGCTCGAGTCGGTCTACGACGAATGGTTCGCCGCGGGGGAATTCCCCTATGTCCATCTCGGCATGGACGAGATCAATATGCCGGCGGAGCAACAGGCCGAGCATCTGGCGAAACTCATCCCGAGACTCCTCGCGGTGGCGGCCAAATATAACCAGCAACCGAAACTGATTGTCTGGTCGGATGCGCCGGCCACCCCTGAAGAGTACAAGGATATCGTCATCCGCTGTCCGTGGTCCTACGGCAACCGCGCCCTCGAAGGCGGCAAAAGCAAACACCTGAAGCACCAGAAGATGGAGTCGCTGCTCGCACCCGACTGCACTGAAAAGGTGCTGATGGGCGCCGGTTCAAGCGCGTCGCACGGTCCGATGAGCAAAGCCAGCTACGAGAAGGCGTTCCGCAATCTGGCGGAATGGTCCATGCTGGGCAACGAGCGGGATCATTTCCTCGGACTGATCTCCTGCGTTTGGCACGGCAATATGCTGGATAAGTGGCTGCCGGACTTCCTGGTCGCGGCTGATGTCAGTTGGAATCCGCCGACGGAGGTGGCTGAATATGAGCCACAGATGAAGGCCGTGCAGTCCAAGCTTGCCGAGCTGAAAGACGCGGCCAATCCCGCGTCGGACGAGACGACACCGCCCGCATGGCATGGCATGTGGATACAGGGCCGCGAATGGGACCGATTGATCGCTCCGCTGCCGGAACCCAACAAACGGCAAGGCAAGAAGGGAAAGAAAGGGAAGAAGTAGCTACTTCTTCTTCCCCGGCGGCTTGCCGGTTTCGAACCAGGCTTTGTGGTAGTTGTAGCGGACGGTGGTCCACTGCTTGCCTTCGCCCCACCACGGCTCGACCATGTCCTGCTCCCATCGGACGAGCATTTTCTCCATCTGTGCGACCTTTTCCGGCATCTGCTGGGCGAGATTCTTCTGCTCGCCGATGTCGTCTTTGACGTTGTAGAGGGCAGGGCCGAGGCCTTCGATGCGGAAGAGCTTCCAGTCGCCGTCGCGCACGGCGGCGCATTCGAGCTTGCGCCAGTAGAGCTGTTGATGCGGCACGCCCTTCCGCTTGCCGGTGATGTAGGGCATCAGGTCCACACCGTCGAACGGGCGTTCCTGCTTCAATGATCCGCCGGCGGCCTTGAGGCTGGTGGGGAAGATGTCCATGGCGGAGATCATTTCGTTGTAGTCCTGGCCGGCGGGGACGCGGTCTTTCCAGTAGAGGATGAACGGCACGCGGTGGCCGCCCTCAAGCTTGGTGCCCTTCTTTCCTCCAAGCGGTGCGTTGGACGCCTTACTGGTCGTGCCACCGTTGTCGCTCAGGAACCAGATGAGAGTGTTGTCCATCTTGTCGTTGCGTTCAAGTGCCGCCAGCACGTCGCCGATGTTGCGGTCCATGCCGTAGACCAGTCCGGCATAACCATCCTTGAGGCCGAGCGCCTCCATGTCCTCGGGCTTCGACTGCAACGGCGCGTGTGGGGCAGTGAAGGAGAGGAATACGAAGAAGGGCTGGTCTTTTGTCTCGTCAATGAACTCGATGGTCCTCTGACCGAGTGCATCCGTGAAGTGCCCTTCGAACCGAACCTGTTTGCCGTTGTGCTCGACCGCGTGCATGTTTCCCGGCTTGAGATCCTTCTTCTCATTGAACCAGAAGCTGCGGCTGCCTTCGCGCAGGCCGTAAAAGACGTCGAAGCCGCGTTTGGTGGGGTAGTGCTGCTCCTGGTCGCCCAAGTGCCATTTCCCCATGATGGCGGTGCGGTAACCCAGCTCCTGGAACGCCTGGCCCATGGTGCGCTCGTTCACGTCCATCCCGTCCTGAACCGGCGGACAGTTGGCTTCGTGACCGAAGCGCTGCTGGTAGCGGCCCGTGATGAAGCCGGCGCGTGACGGGCTGCAGACTGATGCCGCGACATGCCCGTCGGTAAAGCGCACACCCAGCGAGGCCAACCGGTCTAGGTGCGGGGTCTTGATGTGTTTCGAGCCCTGGAAACCGAGGTCGTGGTAGCCGAGGTCGTCCGCCATGATGACAAGCACATTTGGCTTGTCGCTTCCCGCGGCATCCAAGGCCAGCGCTGCTAATGCAACCGTTCCTGCAATCCATATCCTGATCATAACTCGGTATCCTCTCATGTTTTTCATCGCCCCTGTCATCATCATCGAACGATGAAGAAGGTGGCCGGGGCCGCTCTTGTCGCGGTAATTGTGCCGACACCAGTGAATGTTCCCCCGTGTCCCAGCGCCGCGAGCTGCCCGGCCGTGTAGGTGCCCCTCCCGATCCTGTGGCCACCAATCCGCAGGTAGTCCACCGCATGTGCCTCCGTGCCAAGGTCCAGCGTGGCGCTGGTGTCCATGGAAAGGTCGCTGCCGCCGGCCGTCACGGCCGCGTTGAGGCCCAGGTAGGCCGAGACGCCGAGTGTCATATTGCCGGAGCCCCAACCCGAGGTTGTGTTGACAAGCAGGTAGATTGTCTCCCCGGCAGCCGTGCTCTCCACGGTCCAATTGCCGGAATATCCGCTGTAATCGCCGCCATTCAGACGCAGGCGCGTGGAGTTGTTTGCCGTTGGACCATCGCCGGGGTGCCCGATGGCGCTGCGGTAGACACGCAACGAACCCGAGCCCGTGAGTCCATCCTCGAAGGTCAGGTGGCTGCCATACGTTCCGCCTTCAAAGTAAACTGTGCTGTCTCCAATGCATGTGATCGGGTACTCCATGAAATGACGCGAGATTTTCGACGCCGATTTGTGCTTAATGGTTGAGTCTGCAATCGTCAGGCCTGATATGTACTCGTAGACGTAGTCGTTGCCGCCACTGTTGCTTTTGCGCAGGTAGAGCGTGCCGCCGTTGGTGACCGTCAGGCTGCCGCCTCCAAACGTGTAGGTGACCGGTTGCCAGTCCTGGGTGCCGCCGGGATCCTGGACGACCGCGCCATCCACGACATAGCTGTAAGGCAAACGCGGCGCCTGGTCGTCGCTCCAGTTCAGACTGTTGGTCCAGGCATCGTCCGCACCATCGCCGTCCCACGTGATGTTCGTGGGGGTGAACGTTGTGGTGATCGATCCACCACCCAGGAAGGTTCCGCCGTAGCCCAGGTTGGCCAGGTCGCCGGCGCTGTACGTGCCGGCCGGCACCGTGTGGCCCCCGATGACCAGTGCCAGGACGCTGTGCACGTCGCTGCCGAGATCCAGCGTGGCGGCGGAATGTCCCATCACGATGGTGCTTCCCGGTGCAGTGATTGCGGCGTTCAGGTCGAGGGTCCCGCCGCGCCGCAGGGTTACATCGCCGCTGCCCCAGCCCGAGACCGTGTTACAGCGCAGTTCCATGGCCGCTGAGTCGTCGGTGTTCTCAATCGTCCAGTCACCGGCATACCCACTGAAATTCCCCGACACCAATGTGAGTGCGCGGGTACCCCCGTCCAACGGGCGATGAAGATACACGGAACCGGATCCGGTCATGCCACCCCGTAGATAGAATCGCCGCGCATACGAGCCTGTCGACAGGAAGATATCGCAGGTTCCGGCCAGGTGCAGGTTGTCGTCCAGGTAGAGATCGTAGTTCCTGCCGCTCTGCACTTCGATCGTGGAATCCTCGACGACCAGGTTGGTGATGTTCAGCGTGACCTTGTCCGTCCCGCCCGGGTTCTGCTTGGAAAGCAGGAGGGTCGACCCGTTGGTGACACTCAGGCTGTCCCCGCCAAACGTGTAGGTGACCGTTGAAGTTGGGTCGACATCGCCCGGACTGGTGATCTCGGCTCCATCCACAACGTAGTCGTTGCCGCCGGTCGGGGCACTGTCATCACTCCAGTTGAGTCCATTCGTCCAGATGTTGTTTGCCCCGCCACCGTCCCAGGTCACTGTCGCTGCAGACGCACCGTGACGGCCGGTTAGCAGGAGCGCACACAGCAAGACGGGCAGATGGCCGGCTACATGCCTCATAGGTCGCTTTCCTCCTCACGCACCGCACAACGGGTGCTTACATGGCGGCATTGTACCCTAGAGACGCCCCGTGTGCATATGCTGATGCCTGAGAAAGATATGACGATAACTGCAGTGTCAGAGAGTCGCCGTGTCGGTCAGACCGTTGCGCGCGGCCAAGCCGCTACTGACGAGAGAATTGGACAGGAATACGTTATGGGACATCAGAAAGCAGTAGCCTGACGCTATTGGCTCTACAATTCCGGTGGACAACCAACTAGTCAACTGGTATAGTGGCTGCATGAAACGGGTTGGCATATTTGAGGCAAAGACGCATCTCTCTGAGATCTGTGAACAGGTAGCGGCAACAAACGAGCCTGTGACAGTGACCAAGCGAGGGAGACCGCTCGTGCGGATTGACCCCGTGGAGAGGGAGCCCATGACCATCAAGGAGCGGCGGGAGGTCTATATGGCGACGCATGGTGCCGATGAGCAGGACGATGCGGTGGATTTCGAGGCGCCCGAGCGGCCTCCTGAGATCTCAGACTTCAGGATCGAGGACTGATCATGGCACTCACGCACCTTCTTGATACCTCTGTGCTGTCTCAGCCGATCAAGGACCACCCCCTGTCGGTGGTCATGGATCGCTGGAGCGCCCAGGGAGACACATCTGTGTGCACGTCGGCGATCTGTGTGGCGGAACTCCTTCAAGGATTGGAGATGCGGCAGTCCGAGAAATACTGGCGCCGATACCGTGAACTCCTGGAGAATCGGTATGCCGCACTTCCGTTCGATCAGACCGTGGCCGCTGTCTTTGGGCAGACGTCGGCCGTCCTTCGAAGCAGCGGGCAACCCAGGCCGGTCGTTGACCTTCTTATCGCTTCGACTGCCAAGCGCCACGGCTTGATCGTTGCAACGCTTAACAGCCAGGACTTCTCAGGTATCCCCGGGCTACAGGTTGAAGATTGGTCCACTGATCCGTCGCAAGCCCTTGAGTAATCGGCGCTATTCTGGCATGGCCGGTGGCTTCTGATCGCTGGTTGGGCGTGTCATGTGGTCCCAGAGTGGCGTATGTGCGTTGGTTATGGGGCCGCCGGTAACGAGATAGAAGTCGCGGGCGTCGATACCTGCATCAATGTTCATGACGGGGTTCTTGTCGGCGGTGAAGCGGGCGGTGGTCAGCTCTTGCCATTCGCCGGCCAAATTCTTGATCCATCCGTTGCCGAAGCGGGCACGGCGAGTGTGCGTGGTGGAGATGCGGTTGCGGCGGAAGTCTTCGATGAAGCTGTAGTAGCCCTCCAACGATTTGCCGCCGCTGATGGTCTCGAAGGTGACGAGGTGCTTCCATGTCTCCTTCTCCGGTAGATAGAAATACCCCGAGAACGCCGTGCGGTCGTCACGGGGCGTGGCTTTGACCATAAACCGGTAGCGCTTTCCAATCTCCCAGTCGTATTCGTAGAAGGACTGTCCGCCCGTCCCCTCGCCACCGAAGCGCTTGACGTCGACATCCGGATCATGGTGCAGCACGCGTACACGTTTCTCGTTCACAACGCTGTTGGGATCATCCTGCTGACCGGGGTCCCATACAGAGAAGATCACGACCTTGCGTCCATTCGACTGCTCCTGGATGCCGAAGTATCCCATGCGGAAGCCGCACGCCATGAAGTAGGTCCCCTCGGCCGACGTCTCAACCGTCAGTTCATTGTAGAATGCCGTTCCCTTCGGTGCCTTGTAGCCAAGATGTACTGACCGACACGCAATACCTTCAAGATCCCTCCCCATCGCTATTCCTCCTATGATCGCAGCTAACAGCACAGCACAATGCAACCGGAATCCGATTCCTGTTGCAGCATATCTGCCTCCTGGCAAAGAGCGGGGGCGAGCGCGTTTACGCTCTGAATATAGTCGCTGTCTATGCATATCAATATGCCTGAAGATCACTATATGATAGTTGATGTTGTGTTGATAGCGTCTTTTTGAGAAACTGTCGGCCTGATTACGTAGCAATAGGGAGCACAACGCATGACGGGACATTTCTGCGGCGAACGGCAAATGAGCATCTAAGGGCATTGTGCGAGGAGACCGGGCCGCGGCATGGCGGATCGCGCAACCAGGCGAGCGCGGCGCGTTATATCAGGGACGCCTTGAAGAGATCGGGGATTGCCTGGCCGCTGCTGGTCGACAAGAACATTACCGTCGAGCGCGCGATAGACCTGCCGTTCCTGGCCTTCTCACTCGGCCGCGTTGCCGGCGGGGAAGGGGAGTATCTCGACCATCGCGACAGCGGCACGCCCATGGATATGCGCGTCCCGGTCAGCGAATGCCATTTCCTGGGACGCGAACAGGACTGAACGCAAGGACTTCTCCAGCATATCCAGGCGTCTTGGGGGCCTAGCCAATAACGGCCGTACCTGCCGGTGGAATCGGCAGGCTGTGCAGGCCGGCGGCAAAGTCGCGGGTTTCGTCCAGGACGAGTTCCCCTGTACAGGACCAGATCTGGACGTGGCGTTGGTTCAGCTCGTCCTGGAGCTCAATCGCAATGCGCTTCTCGAGCGTACCGTTGGCCAGCAGCAGGGCGCGTTGACCCACGGCTGGGAGCGGGATGAATCCGGTCGCGTAGGCTGCCGCGGCGATCTTGCTGTCGGTCTCGCTGATGACCGCCGGATAGTTGTACTGCGGCTGCAGTGGCTCGATCTTGCCATCCAGGAGTACATCGCGATGTTCACGCCAGAAGGCAAGGTAGCGGCGAATCATGGCGACGTGGCTCTCCGGTACATCCGCAAGCCGGACTGAGATCTGCGGAACAGTGAAGAGTACGTGGATGAGCTGCATGGCTGCGCTCTCGACGGTATCTTCGTAGTGCCACATAACCATGTCGGAGTGCACGGCCGTGTTGCCGCTGAGAGTCTTCAGCAGCATCGAACCGATCCGGTTCCCGCCGGCGTTGTTGGGTTCGTCACCGACGCGGAAGATGTTTCCGTATTTACGCATGGCCGGGCCGATGTAGCCCTGGCGGAACTCTATCATGACGTCCGGCTTGATGGCGCGCAGGCGCGCTATGATATCGCTCATCAGCCGATCGGCTGCTTCCGGAACAGACTGGTAGTCGCGGCCGTCGCCGAACGCGTCCTTGGTGTCTTCGTGGGTGCCGAAGCAGTCGACGAAGTCGAGCTTGAAGCCGTCGAGGTCAAACTCGTTGATGCTACGCTCATAGACGCCGATCAGGTATTCGCGCACCTCGGGGAAGCGTGGGTCCAGCACGAACCACTCGCCCTTGCTGTTGGGGTTGAGGAACTTGTCTTTGAATTGGGTGTAGGCCTTGGTGTGCACGCCCACGAATGGGACGCTGAACCAGAGCAGGTATTTCATGCCGGCGGCGTGGACGTTATCGACGTGTGCGCGCATGTTGGGGAACTTGCCCGGGACGGCCTCCCAGTCACCGCAGTAGGCGTAGCCACGGTGCTTGACCTCGGTCTGCCAGCCGTCGTCGACGATGACCGACTCCATGCCGAGTTCTTTTGCCAGCTTGCACTCGGCCTCAATGGCTTCGGGCGTGATCCCCAGGTGGTAGCTGTACCAGGTGGAGTACATCGGCAGGCGCGCGTGCTCGGGTACGACGGCCGGGGTGTACTCCGGCATGGCGGCCCACCAATCGGATACTGACTGCAGGGCTTCCGAGTATGTGAGTGGGCGGGAGTCGAAGCGGATTGTGGTGGCATACTCGGTCAGTGGCGGGATGGGGTCGATCAGCAGCTCAACGCTGCAGATAAGGATAGCCGTCTCTTCCTGGTGTGCGGCGCTGATCTCGCAGGTGTTGATGGCATCGGCCACGGCGATGGTCATTCGGTTCTCGCCGGAGTAGTTGTACATGCACCAGACGGGGGCTTTGTTTGCGGCGCTGCTGCGTGTGCGGGCGCGGCCGCAGCCGCCGAGGTTGGGGCGCTGCTCAGCACAGGTTCGCTGGTGCACGTCAATGCTCTTGTAGTCCCAGACCAGGGTGATGGACTCGGGACGCGTCGGCTTCTCAGCCGTCAATTTGAAATCGAGGTACTCAATGCCCGGCTCTTCGCCTTGACGCGGGGTGAGGGTGACGTCAATGGCAGGATTGTTGTGCTTCAGTTCGATGTCGAATCCGGCGATGCTGGCTGCTGTTTTGATGGCTGTTCTCCTTGCCTTGTAGAACGATGGGATTGGCTTTGTAGATGTCGGGAAGATAGCCGATTTCTAAGGGTCCGTGGAAGCACCCATTTGCGGAGAGGGTGGCACGGGTTTGCGACAGCGATGATTAGGGGGTGGTTACGGCGGTGACTTTGGCTTGGTCTAGTTCTACGCCGAGGCCGGGGCCGTTGGGTACCGGCAGGCAGCCATCTTCATCGAGGGGGAGTGAGAGGGCGGGGTCCATCTCGCCTTGCAGCAGTGGCCCGTGCAGGCCGAGCTCCGTGAACTCGACGGCGCCGGTGAACTCCCGAATGGCGGAGGCGAGCTGCAGTTTGGCCGCAATCTTCACCCCCGTCCCAAACCCGGTCCCGAGCACGCACTCCAGGCCCGCGTTCTCCGCGATATCGGCAATCTTCATGGCATTGCAGAGACCGCCCGCCTTACCAATTTTGATGTTGAGCACATCGGCTGCCTCTGCGCGCACAACGGCTTCCGCATCATGCGGCCCGAAGCAGCTCTCATCGGCTTCGATCGGAATGTTCACCGTACGGCGCACTTCGGCCATGCCGGGCAGATCCCATGCCTCGCAGGGTTGTTCCAGTAACTCGAGTCCCACGTCGTGCTTCTCCGCCAGCTCGCACAACTGAATGGCTTCAGCGGCTGAGTAGCCCCGGTTGGCGTCGGCCCGCAGGGAGACATCCGGGCCAACGGCATCGCGAATAGCGCGTAGTCGTTCCGCGTCCTTCTCGGGGATGCTGCCGATCTTGGGTTTGAACGCGCGAACGTTCATCTTCATGTACTTGATACATTCGTTCGCCATGTCATCCGGCGAACCGCCGGCAATTTCTATGGCAACGGGGATTCGTGACCGCTGCTCCCCACCGAGCAGTTCCGCGACGGAGATGCCGCGTGCCTTGGCGACGAGATCATGAAGGGCCAGGTCGATGCCCGATTTGGCGCACGAATTCTCCCGGTAGTCGATGTGATCCATGAGCGCTTCAATATCGAATGGCTCGCGCCCGACAAGCTGCGGGCCAAGATAGTCGTCGATAGCGATCTGAATGGCTTCGAGCGTCTGTCCAAAGAACCCGATGTCAGCGGGGGCCTCACCCAGTCCGATCAGTCCTTCATCGGTTTCGATGTGGACCAGGACGTATTCAAGGATGGGGGAGGGGCGCTTGGGTGTCACCCGGCTGAGCCGGCCATTCCACTCACGCTTAGTGCCTGCACTCTCGGAATTATAGAAGAAGCAGGTCAGCGGGATGCGAATAGGGGTTGTGCCTATATGGGTTATCTTCACTTCAGGCTGCTGTAGAACGTGTTTGCCATCTGCATGAACTTGACTAGCAGAGCGACTGTAGCATCCATATCATCGGCATGGCAAAGCTGTACTGTTGAGTGCATGTAGCGTACGGGGGCACCCACCGTGGTGGTGATGACACCGCCGGGGGATTGCTGGATGGCAGCGGCATCCGTGCCACCACCAATATTGAGCTGGTGTGGAATCTTGTGCTTCTCGCACATGTTGAAGAGGTACTTCACCAGTTTCGGATGACCGATGGTCAGCTTATCAACCATGTAGATGCCGGTGCCTTTGCCCGGTTCGCACAGGTTGCCGCCATCGTTGTAGGCGCCTTTTGACATGCTGCCATCAATGGCGATTCCGATATCCGGGCAGATTCCGCCGGCCGCGGCGCGAGCGCCTCGCAGCCCGACTTCTTCCTGCACGGAGCTCACCGCGTAGACGTCCACACTGGTGGTCTTGACCTGGCGCATGGCCTCGAGCAAGCAATAGGTACCAATGCGGTCATCAAAATTGCGCCCCACCCACATCTTGCCGTTCAGCACGGATGCGTCGTTCTCAAAGGTCACTGGGCTGCCCAGCGGAATTTTCTTCTCAACCTCCTCTTTCGGCATTCCCGTGTCTATGACGAGATCCCCCAGAGGCGCGGCCTTGCCATTGTTGCCCCCTTTGGGGACCACGCAACCGCGTATTGGCTTGTTGCCATGGCCGTAGATGAGAACGCGCTGTGATTGCGTTGTCTCGGACCCCAGCCCTCCCATTGACCGGAACTTGAGCATGCCCTTGGCATCAATGTTGATCACCAGCATACCCGGCTCATCGGCGTGTGCCGCAATCATCAACTTAAGAGGCTTCTTGCGTCCCCGGGGTGGGTTCGTAGCCTTCTTGAGGGCGATGACGTTGCCCACGGGATCCCGTTTGACCTCGTCGCAACAGGCTTCCAGTACTTCGATGGCCACTTCCTGGACGGCATCTTCAAAACCCGGAATTCCGGGGAGATTACAGACTCGTTTCAATAGCTTGCGATCCATGGTTCCCTTTCCCGTGTGCTCCATTAGCACGCGTCTATGCGCTTACACATTAGCTCTGAACGGGGGTTCTGCAACACCGCGCAAATGCGACAAAGAGATGTTATATCACCGTAAGTCGGGGTGTCGGATAAGGTCCATATTGATGTCGCAAGAAGTAAGTTTGACGTGCGGGCAGAATCGTATAGTTTACTCGGCACACAGGAGAAGCTTTATGAGACAGGCCGTCATGACCGAACCGGGACAGATTGAGTTCCGGGATGTTGAGGAGCCCGTACCGGGCGAGGGACAGGTACAGATACGCGTGCAACGCATCGGGGTATGCGGATCGGACATTCATGTGTTTCATGGCAAGCACCCTTTCGTGACGTATCCCTTGATCCAGGGGCACGAATACGCCGGCATCGTGACTGCGGTGGGCGAAGGTGTTGAGGGCGTTGCAGTGGGTGACAAAGTAACGGCTACTCCCCAGGAGGTGTGCGGGACGTGTCCTCCCTGTCGTCGCGGGCAGTACAACGCGTGTGAGGTCCTGAAGGTGCGGGGATTCCAGGCACCGGGCTCAGCCCAGGACTACTTTGTGACAGAGGCCGACAAGTTGGTGTCGCTTCCTGCTGATTTTGCGGCGGAGCAGGGGGCCTTCGTGGAGCCGGTTGCCGTTGCGGCACATTCCACGGGCCGGGCCGGCGATCTGACCGGCAAGAATGTGGTTGTGGCCGGTGCGGGCACGATTGGCAACTTCGTCGCACAAGCGTGCAAGAGTCGTGGTGCAGCCAAGGTGTTGATCACGGATGTCAGCGACTTCCGGCTGGATGTGGCGCGGCAGGTGGGAATCGAAACGACCTGTAACGTCACCAAGGAGCCGTTGGCCGACGCCGTGAAGCGTGAGTTTGGTTCGGATGGCTATGATGTTGCGGTTGAAGTTGCCGGCGTAGAGGCCAGCCTGGCCTCACTGGTGGCGACTGTGGGCAAAGGTGGGACGGTTCTGATCGTGGGCGTCTACGGCGAGCACCCGAAGGTGGATATGTCAGTCATCTGTGAGCACGAGCTGGATGTGAAGGGCTCAATGATGTATCGCCACGAGGACTGGGAGCAGGCGGTCAAGTGGATCGCCTCGGGCGAAGTCAAGACCGAGCCGTTGGTCTCGAAGCACTTCAGTTTTGAACAGTATTCGGACGCGTATGCCTTTATCGAGGAAGAAGGCGAGAAGTCGATGAAGGTGATGATCGACCTTGAGTAGGTAGCCGTATCGCAGGGGAGCAGCCGTGAGCACAAGTGAGAAGATCGTCGTCGTTGGTCTGGGGGAAATCCTCTGGGATATGCTTCCAGGCGGAAAGCTCATGGGGGGCGCACCGGCCAATTTTGCCTACCATGCGCACGTACTGGGCGCGGAAGCGGTCGTTGCCAGCGCCGTGGGTAACGATGCAGATGGTCAGGAAATTGCAGAGCGACTGGCTGAGTTGGAAATCGTGCGTGATGGCCTGGCCGTGGTGGATTCCCTGCCAACGGGCACGGTCGATGTCACCCTCGGTGCGGACGGGCAACCCAGCTATACGATTCATGAACCGGTAGCATGGGATGCCATTCCCTGGTCTGAGGCGTTGGCGGCACTGGCTGCCCGTTGCGACGCGGTCTGCTTTGGTTCGCTGGCGCAACGTGATCCCGTCTCGCGCGACACGATTGGGCAGTTCCTGGCGGCAACGCGATCCGACTGTCTGCGGGTCTTCGATGTCAACCTGCGCCAGGACTTTGCTACGGCCGAGATCGTTAAGTCGTCGTTGGTCGCGGCCACGATCTTGAAGCTCAATGACGAAGAACTCCCCATCGTGGCCTCCATGGTGGGGCTGGCCGACATTGAGCTGGATGCGCTGCCGCAGCGGCTGATTGAGCGCTTTGGGTTAACCTCCGTGATTCTAACCTGCGGCGCCGATGGAAGCTGGATTCATACAGAAACAGAGAAGTCGTATCGCGGAGTCAGTCTTGATCTCAAGATTGCCGATACGGTGGGGGCAGGTGATTCTTTCACGGCGGCCGTTGTGATGGGAATGCTTGCCGGGCAGCCGCTGAGCGCGGTGCATGAACGGGCCGCGCGGATCGCGGACTATGTTTGTACACAAGCCGGAGCGACACCGGCTCTGCCTCCGGCGTTGATAGAGTTTACGTAAATCGATTAAAGGAAGCGAAAGGAAGTCAGGAATGGCGAACATTAGCGAACAGGTCTGTTTTGACCAAAGCATTGAACCGATTGATCCTGCCGCGGTACACCAGGTTAAGCTGGCAAGTGGCGTGATGATGCCTGTTGCGGCATTCGGCACGTTCCACTCGGACTGGGCTCAGGATTATATGAAGGACGCCACGGTTGAGGCGATTCGGCTGGGGTGGCGCCACCTGGATACGGCCCGGGCCTACGAGAACGAGGACGTCGTTGGCGAAGCCATCCGTGAAGCGCTTGCGAAAGGGTACATTGCCTCGGTCGACGAACTGTTCATCACGGGCAAGCTCTGGAACGGCCACATGAGTCCGGCCGATGTGGCTCCTGCGCTGGACTCGACTCTGAAAGCCCTGGGCGTGGATAAGATCGATATGTACCTGAACCACTGGCCCTGGCCGAACGTTCACACGCCGGGCTGTGGAACTGATCACCGCAATCCGGATGCCGTTCCTTATATACACGAGGCCTTCATGGAGACATGGGGCGAGATCGTGAAGCTCAAAAAGGCCGGCAAAATCGCGGACATTGGCACGTCCAATCACACCGAAGCCTCAATGAAGCTGCTCCTTCGCGATGTGGCCGCGGACGAGCGTCCGGTTGCCAACCAGATGGAGATGCATCCGCTGATGCAGCAGACCGAGCTACGCCGCTACTTCGAGTCGGAGAACGTTGTGTGTACCGGCTACATGTCACTTGGCTCACCTAACCGCCCGGCTCGCGATACGTTCAAGGAACATCGCGCGGACATGCAGGATGCTACGATCCAGGCCATTGCCGCTGAGCTTGGTGTCGCGCCGCCGAAGGTGTGCCTGGCCTGGGCCGTGCAGCGTATGAGCAAGAGTGGCGGCTTTGTTGCCATGGCGACGCGTTCGGACTGGATCAAAGATAACCTCTCCTGCGCAGTCGATGATCTGCTTTCTCCCGAGCAACTGCTTCGTATTTCGGGGGACGACACGCCGGAACACCCAGGTATCGACGCCAATAATCGCCTGATCTGGGGACAGGTCTTTCTCTGGCCTGAGGCCGATGGCGACTGGCGTATCCTCTGGGATGACAGCCAGGTCTTCGAGACGCGTGAGAACTACGCCCGCTTCAAATCCGCCTATATTGAGTTCGATGGGGTGCGCGGCGAAACAACCGTTTAGACGAGACGTCGCATCTGTGTTAGGTGCAAGTCGCAATCTCGTGCTTTGTGCAACGAAGGCTGGGGGGTAAGCTTCCCCCTCACGTGCCGGAGTGTCTTGTAGAGTCGTATTGAGGATGGTCGATGAATAGTCGCGCATTTACAGCCAAATCAATGATTATTGGCCTGATCTGCCTGTTGATTATCGCCATGTTCCCTGTCTACAGCACAGTTGTCCTCAAGCTGAACTACTCGATCAAAGGCTATCTTCCGGTCCTGCCCCTTTTCATTACGGTGCTATTGTCGCTCGGATGGAATGCCATTGCCGGTCGCTTCTGTCGCCCACTGGCCCTGAGCGCCCGTGAGCTGGCTGTCATTTTCGGCCTGATGGCGATGGTATCGTGGCTACCCGGTGTTCAGCACAGCATGGTACGGCACGTGGTGCTGCCACGCTATGAAGAGCTGACGACCAACGCCAACTGGCAGGAAGCCGGCGTGACCACGCGGTTGCCGGACCGGCTGTTTCCACGCGGTCTGAATGGCGACGTGATTGGGGAGCAGACGCATTTCGGGATGATTCAGGGTGGTGTTGAGGTCTCTTCGATACCGTATCGCGCATGGATCGGTCCGATCCTGAACTGGATGCCGTTTCTGTTGCTCCTGGTTCTCTGTCTGCTGGCCCTTACGTTCATGGTGCACCGGCAGTGGACGCGCCATGAGCAGCTCCGCTACCCGCTGGCATCCGTGGTGGACTCCCTGATTCAGCAGGATCCGGACAAGCCCGGCGGCTCGATTTTCCGCAGCCGCCTGTTCTGGGTGGGGTTCGGTCTGATTTTCGGAATGAATGTGCTGCGGTATCTGCATGCGTGGTTCCCGAACAACCTGCCCACGATCCCGACGGAGTATGTGCTGGGCTGGACCCGGCTCTTTCCGGTTATCGCGGATTCCAATGCAGCTTCCTTCAGCCTGCACTGGATGCCGGTAAGCTTCGCGCTGATCGGGATCGCCTATTTCGTGTCAACAGACGTCAGCCTGTCGATTGGACTGACCGTTCCGCTGGCGACAATTCTGGGGGTACAGTACTACATGATAACGGGAAGTCCGGTACCTACGGGTGACCTTTCTACGTTTCGTGCAGGCGGATTCATTGCCTTCGGTCTGATCCTGGCCTACACGGGGCGCACCTACTATTTTCCGATCCTTCGCAAAGCCATCTGGCCGGGAGCGGTTGGGAGTGCTGAGGAGCATGGGGGTGTCTGGGCTGCGCGGGTGTTTCTTGCCTCTTACGTGGCGCTGATTCTTGTTACCGCCTCGATGGGGGTGGGCTTGTTGATGGCGTGGGTTATCGTGAGCTTTTTGCTGCTGGTGTTCCTGGTTGTGACTCGCCTGGTGTGTGAAACGGGGGTACCCGCTGTCGCTGCCGGCTGGTCGCTGCCCACAGTGCTAAGCGGTCTGTTGGGGCCGGCGGCCATTGGTGCTGGGCCCGTGATGTTCATGATGTTCCTGAACAGTGTCATGACCGGCACCAATTCATCCACGCTGATGATGCCCTACATGGCGACCAGCCTCAAAGTCCTCGATGACAACGAGGTCAACCTGCGTCGCTTTGCCGTTATATCCAAGGTGGCGATCGTGGCTGCGCTGTTAATCGGGTTCGTGGCGGTGATTACACTGGCCTACACACACGGGGAAGGAAACCTGATTAAGGGGGAGCGCGCGGAGTGGACCAAGGGCGTGCGCCAGGTGCTGGCCATGATGGACTTCGGTCAATATGAGGCCTCGGAAGCGGCCGGAGGATTTTCCAAGCTGGCACTTATCCGACCCGAAGGAAAAACGATGGGGTTGGTACTGACGGGGTTGGCCGCCGTGGTTGGCTGCTATCTCTTACGCTTTCGTTTTGCCGGGTGGCCGCTGCATCCACTCTTCTTTATCTTTGTCGGGACATCGGGTTCGCTCTGGACCAGTTTCCTATTGGGATGGGTGATCAAAACTCTGATCGTCAAGGTGGGCGGCGGACGCGTGTACCGTAGTGTCAAACCGCTCTTCATCGGTTTCATTATTGGTGAGTTCATGATTATCGCCACCATTATTATCGTGGGGCTGATTTACAATAGCATCACGGGTGCCGAGCCAGTTAACTTCTGGATGATTTGATGCCAAAGAAGAAGAACATCGATGTACGCGACCAGGTAACACTCTCGTTTGAGAAGTCGTTCCGGTTCTGTCGAAAGGGCATCTCGTATCGCCTTTTCCGGTCGTCGCTGACGCTGGCCGTGGTGGTAGTGGCCGTAGCCTTCTTTACCGTACTACTGAGTGAAAGCTTGATGGTGCGTTCGACATCCGTCGGCGTTCATGAGGAGATGAAACGGGCGCGCGAGGCGGACACCATGTTCATGCATCTGTTCCACCGTTATTCCAGCCGTGACCTCTCCGCAAAGCTGTCGGGCATGCGGGACGACCCCGCCGCCGTGGCCGAGTTCGCGCGGATCTCCGGGGTGACTGAGGAAGCCGCCCGTGATCTCGTGGCCGAATGTCACGTGGAGCAACTTTTCCTGCATTTCTTCCGCACACTTTCTCCGGGCAAGCGGGTCGTTCTCGTTAAGAAGAATACCGGGCGCGCCATTTTCGAGTTCCTGAGCGATGAGGCCCAATGGAAGGCGTTTGTGACGGCCCTCGAGAAGATGCGCTCTGTTCGGCTTCCTTCGGATCAAGGCACCTTGCGCACGTTCCTCGACAATCGTGTCACGTTTCTTGCCTCACTGCAGTCGGTCCGGGATGCCCGTGTGCAGACCGTATCGGCCATGGAGGCGAAGTTGGACGCGGTAACGGGGGCGAACGTTCCCGATATGGAGTGGTTGGGAACCGCATCGGATGCGGATGTTGAGCGGTGGCGTCGAATCGTGGAGGAAAGCGGGTTTAACCTGGATGCCGAAACGATGGCGCGTATTAGCCGTATTCTACAGGTGTCGGCTCTCGAGGATCGCATTGCCAAGTTGATACAGACGCCGAAAATGCGTGAGGCGTGGAAGGTAGAGCTTCAGGCAACGCCTGGTCTCGAAGAAAAGCTGCTGATGCTTAAAGACGAGAAGGTCGCGGCTCTGTTGGGCGACGCGTTCTCGGCTGAAGAGCGTGCGGCTGTATCGGACCGCTTTGCCCGGGTGAAACATCTGCGCGCGTTGATGGGCAAGTTGCCGGCGATGTCGAGCAGCTCCGTTTCCGGGCCACGCTTCCTGGATGGGCGGCAGATGTTCCTGGTTGCGATTTCTTTCCTCGTCTGCATGGTGGGCATTGCCAACGCCATGTTGATGTCCATCACGGAGCGTTTTCGTGAAATCGCCACGATGAAGTGTCTGGGCGCCACGGATGGATTCATTCTCAAGCAGTTCCTGATCGAGGCCTCGATCCAGGGCGTTGTCGGGGGCACAGCAGGGATGCTGATTGGCATGGTCATTTCTGTGATCAAGTCCGGTATCATGCTGGGAGGCGCCGTCTTCGCCCATTTCCCAGCGCTACACCTGTTCTACTGTGCGATTGCGACAGTCGTAATCGGTATCGTTCTTGCCATGTTGGCCTCGGTCTACCCGTCACGCGCGGCCGCCAAAATGGCCCCTATGGATGCAATGAGAGTCGAATAGGGGAATTGCCGATTGATGATCGCCGATTGCCGAATGGAGAGAAGACGTAAGACAATGAATCAGGATGATTTAAAGAAGCGCACGAAGATGTTCTCCCTGCGAGTTCTAGAGGTCGTTGACGAGCTGCCTAATAGCATCAAAGGCCGTGCTATAGGGGGACAACTGGTGCGATCCGGGTCATCAACGGGCGCGAATTACAGGGCTGCCTGTCGAGCGCGATCTAAGGCTGAGTTCATCTCCAAGCTAGGAACGGTGATCGAAGAGGCTGATGAGACAGCATTTTGGCTTGAGATCATCATGGAGGGCGGCATCTTGCCAAGTGATCGCATTAGACCGCTTTGGTCGGAGGCAAACGAGATTGTATCAATCATGACTGCATCCCGACGGACGGCAGAGCACAATCGAGATCAAGAGAAGAACTGATGAAGAGCGTGGTCCTGAATAATCGGCAATCGGCAATCGGCAATCGGAGATTCCTGTATGCCTTTTGATGAAAAAGTATATGCCGCGGACAAAGAGGTCGTGGTGCGGGCGGTGGGGGTTAAAAAGTACTTCCAGCGTGGTAGCGAAACGGTGAAGGCCTTGCGCGGAATTGATCTCTGCATCTATCGCGGGGAGTACGTCTGCGTTATGGGACCTTCCGGTTCCGGCAAGAGTACCTTCTTCAACATGGTCGGTGGGCTGGACTCGCCAACCGATGGGCGTGTCTTCATGGATGCCGTCGATATGGCGCAGCTAAGCGCCAAGGAGCTGGCCTTCCTGCGCTGCCGCAAAGTTGGCTATGTCTTCCAGTCCTACAATTTGAATAGCGTCATGACGGCGCTGGACAATGTCACGCTGCCCATGGTGTTTGCGGGAATGCATTCGGATGATGCTCGCGAGCGCGGCATGCGCCTCCTGGAGCGCGTGGGATTGGGTGAGCGTTGGAATCACCGACCCAAAGAGATGTCTGGTGGCCAGCAGCAACGCGTCGCCATTGCGCGCGCCCTGGCAAACGAGCCGTCGCTGCTGCTTTGTGACGAGCCGACCGCCAACCTGGATATCAAGACCGGTAAAGAGATTCATCACCTGCTCGACGAGCTCAACAAAGAGGATGGCGTCACGATCATCTGTGCCACGCACGACTACAACATGCTGGCGGTTTGTGACCGGATTGTCTGGATCGCCGATGGCGACGTTGATCGCATCGAGCTGAGCGAAGACCTCGAGATCAAGAAGGCGAGCCTGGGGGAAGAGCATGAGTAGGGAAAGAGATCTCAACACCCAACAGCCAATGTCCAACGCCCAACGCCCAGGGAGGAGACGGTTTCTGTTGGACGTTGGACGTTGGTTGTTGGTTGTTGGATGTTCGCTCTTCTTCGCCCTTCCGCTCCCCGCAGGAGAGATCTACCAGTCGGTGATGCAGGAGCTGACGAAGCATGATCATCGTCTTCCCGGGAGTGAGGCGTATGTCAGTAGCCTTGAGCACCTTGAGAAGACGCTGAGCGATGCTGGGCTGAAGATGCACCGCCAGACCTATGACACGCTCGTCCCGGAGACCAGCGAGTGTCGTTTGAGCGTCGATGGCACCGACATCACATCCGTTTATGCCCTGGGACCCAACGGACCGGCCAACAACACGACAGGTGGCAACGTTCTCGAGGGGCCGTTGGTCTACCTGGGCGACGGTACGCTGGCGGAGATGGAGGGCAAGTCCGTCGAGGGTAGTATCGCCGTGCTCAACTTTAGTTCCCCCAACATGCTGCAGGTCTACAGCCAGGGGGCGCTCGCGATCGTTTTTGTGGGCGAGGGGACTGAGACTCAGTGGCAGGTACGCCGACAGTTTATCCAGCAAGCCGTTGAACTCCCCCGTCTGCTTGTGCTGAAAGCGGATGCTGAACGTGCAGGCCTGCTTTCCGACGCGCCGGGGCGCCGGGCCAAAGTTTCGATCAAGACCCAATGGAAGGATGTACAGGGCGTCAATCTATGGGCGGAGATCCCGGGCGAGGCAGGAGCTACGTTTAAGTTCGACAAGGAAGAGGCCATTGTTCTGACGGCAACCGTCGATACGTTTGGCGTGATTCCTGAATTGTCACCGTCGGAGCGTAGAGCCGCCAACTGCGCGTTATTGGCCGAAACGGCCGTAGAGCTTAGTCAGCGTCCGCTGAAGCGTAGTGTATTTGTCGTCTTCCTGGGAAGCCACTACGCCGCCCAGGATGGGGCTCGGATGTTCTACTTTGCCCTGCGGCGCGGCAAGAGCGGCGAGCTGGATCAGCGGGTTGAAGACTACCAGACGATGCTGAAGGAGTCCGAGGAACGCATGGAGGTTCTCGCCGCTGACAACTTCTTCAAGCAGGACTCGCCGCTGCTAGGTGAGCTGGTCACACGTGTCGAGAAGCGTCTAAACGCACGCGTCAGTACGTTGAACTACGAACTCCAGCTGGTGCGCGAGCAGCTTTTGCCGCTGCGTCGCCTGAAGACGTTGTTGCCTGCCGACCAGGCTGCCATGGATGCCCTATTGGCTGAGGAAGCGGAGATCCAGGCTCTACGTGGCGACCTCAACGGTATGCGGCGCCAGTTCAACGATCGTGAGGTCACGAACCACGTGCTCTTTGCTGACATTGCGTCTGAGGAAATCGACACGGTGAAACGCGAGGTGCTCGATGTTAAGAACCTGATCGCGCACAATATCACCCATCGGGCTCTGGCTGAGCGGCTGTGTGCCAAGCGACTGATGCTGCATCTCGATGTTGATCTTGCGGACGCGAATGGTGAGTGGACGCTGAACATGGAGAGCACCGGTTCTCAGATGTTCTACCACTCGCAGAACATGAAGTGGTCTGTTCAGAAGCTCGGTGATTACGTGAAGAACATCGTGTCGCTGGCAGAGGTGGACGCATCACTTAGGGGGCACGGCGCGCCGGGCGAGGGGCTGTTCGTTGAACCCGCTACATCCCTGGTTCTGCCCGGCAAGTTCTGTACGCCGTCTGTTCGAAGTGCGGCCTCTCGCGTGGCGCACGCCATGCAGGTGTTCGGCTATCAGCTGGTGACCGTGGCTAACCCTTTGAACGGGGACGAGATGCCCTACCGGCAGACCGTCGATCTTCAATCCTTGACGCCCCGTCTCACGGCCTTCGCTTCAGCATTGGCTACCGATCCGGTCGTTTCGCAGATCTGCCCCCTGGCTGAGCCCACATCGCACAAGAATGCCGTGATGCACTTCAGGGGAGAGGGGGGACTGCGCTTCCTGCAGTTTGCACGTGGGTCCGAGACGGAGTTGGCAGGCGTGCCGGACGACGGAATCGCTTTCTGTGCACCCAACCAGAGCGAGAAGAGTCCAGCGCTTGCCGGACACTCCTACGCCGCTGCATCCCGAATGCGTGCATCCGGGCATATCTTCATGCCGATTCTTTATAACCACACGAAGTTTGCCCCGTTTGCCTATGACGGTGGCGGTCGACTCAAGTGTTTCCCACGTGGTTCAGGATGGGCAGATCCACGACTGTTTTCCGGCGTGGGCGGTATGCTCAACACGCCACTGATACCGGGCGGCTTCGAGGCCACAATCCCGACCATTGCGCGCGGCGAAACCGATGAGACGCTAAAAGGTTACCGGCTACCCGGGGAGGGGTTCACCGCCTTCTATTCGGATGAAGAGGACCTCATCAAAGTCTATGCCAAATCAGGTCTCCTGTTGTTAGGTGGCTCCAAGCTCGACCCTCGTGGCAAAGGTATTCCCGTTAACGAAACGCAGCTTTACGCGTTCAACGTTCTCCGCCAGACCGCGCGTGACTATCTGACCTTGAATGAGTCACGACTACAGATTCTGCGGGACAAGAATATCGTCAACGATTCACTGGAGAGTCTGCACGCGGACGCGGTAGAACATTGGGAATCCGCGGAGGCCTCTCGCGAGCAGAAATCGGTGGCTGAAGCGGTGGCGCATGAAGCGTTTTCGGCCGGCATCTCGTCGCGTGTCGCGCCTGCCTTACGTGAGGTCACGAACGACATGGTTCGCGCCGTGGTCTTGCTGCTGCTACTGACGCTGCCATTCGCCTTCATCATGGAGCGCCTTTTCATTAGCGCCACCAGTATCTATCGGCAGGTGTTGGGTTTTGTGGCGTTCTTCATTGGATCGTTCGTGCTGCTCTACCTTGTGCACCCGGCGTTCCAGGTGGCGTCATCGCCGCTGATCATCTTCCTGGCCTTCGTCATTATTCTGCTCAGCGGATTGGTGATTTGGATTGTGATGTCAAAGTTCAAGAAGGAGCTGCGCGCCATGCAGGGGCTCAGCACCAGTGCTCACGGTGTTGCCTCTGACAGCAGCACGGGGTTGGCGGCCGTGCTGATCGGTATTTCCGGCATGCGCAACCGCCCGCTCAAGACGTTCCTGACCGGCTTGACAATTATTCTGCTCACCTTCGCGATTGTCGTGTTTGCCTCGTTCACGCCGGCTACCGGCGTTACCCGGGAATATGCGGGCAAGGGCGATGGGCCAAACCGCATTGAATTGCATCGTTTCTCCGGGCTGGAGATGCCGCGCATGCTTCATGAATCACTGGCCGCCCTCTATGCGAGGGAGTGGTCCACGTTCGGCCGCGAGGCGTTTTTCCGCGGCCCGCAGAGCACCGCAGAAGGTGACTTGCTGGTCGCCTACAATGAAGCGAATCGCAAGTGGCAGCGGCTGCAGGGCATGGTCGCGTTTGATCCTGCTGAAGCGTCGCATGACAAGAACCTTGCCAAAGCACTGCCGGGCTTTGCCGAGTATGCGGGCGAACTACCGCCGCTCTATCTTGGCGCAAGGGTGGCTGAGGCGATGGACCTGGAGCCGGGAGACACCGTCCGCATTGAAGGCAAAGCATTCACGTATGCCGGGGCAATGAATACCGTCATCCTTGACCAACTTGAGTACCTCGACCGATCCAAGCTGATGCCGCCTGATTTCGAGGCCTCGCAGAACGAAATCGAACCTGATAGCGGCGGCGGCACTGCGGGCAATGAGCTGACCGATGACGCCTACGTGGATACAACACGATTTACGTACTGTTCGGCACGTAGTGTCGGTGTCACCGTGCCCGGAGTTCTGGCTGAGCTCGACGGCCCAAAACAGCCAACGCGGCTGAACGCAATTGTGATGTATGCGGATGATGGCGCCGACGTCGATGAGACCGCCGAAGCGGTCGCCAAGATGTTCGTGGGACCGGTCATGGCCAAGAGCGCCGAGGGAGCCAACAAGTTCTTCTTCTCAAGCTCGCTGCAGGCAACTGGATTTTCGGTTGTGATTGTTCCGCTGTTGCTGGGTGGCTTGATCATCTTCAATTCGCTTCTGGGGTCGATTGTGGAGCGGGAAAAGGAGATCTTCACCTACAGTGCTATGGGGCTCTCGCCTCCCTCAGTCGGCGCGCTGTTCTTCGCCGAGTCGGGTGTCTACGCCATCATGGGTGGTATGGGCGGCTACCTGGTCAGCCAGCTGGTTGCCAAGCTAGTATCCGCCGGTGGTGAGATGGGGTGGTTTGTTCCTCCCGAGATGAACTTCTCGTCACTCTCATCGGTGCTCACGAGTTTCGTGGTCATGGGCATGGTCATGATCTCCACGATCTATCCAGCGATCAAGGCGGGGCGGTCGGCTAACCCGGGCGTGGCGCGCAAATGGAAAATGCCTGCCCCCGAGGAAGGTCGAATTGACTTCGTGTTCCCGTTCACGGTCTCGGCCGAGGATATGGGTGGCATCCTTGCGTTTGTGGGCGAGCACTTCGAGAATCACGGTGACGCTTCGATTGGCAGCTTCGCGGCATCGGGCGTCGAGTTGTTCAAGGTCGACGACAAGGGCAACCTCGGTATCCGTGCCAATGTTTCGCTGGCACCGTTCGATCTTGGTGTGATGCAGAGATTCACGATGTCGGCACGTCCCTCGGAGATTGAGGGCATCGATGAGATCTTCGTCCAGCTGCACAAGGTCAGCGGGACCGACGGCGCGTGGTTACGGGGTAACCGGGTGTTCGTGGATGATTTGAGAGAGCAGTTCCTCTTGTGGCGTTCGCTTCCGATCAGCACCGTCATGCACTATCGCGAGGAAAGCGAAAGGGTTTCGGCATGATCAATTTTGATAAAAAAGATAAGGAACTAGAAGAGTTTCGGGCGATCATGGACGTGCCCTCGACGTTCACGGATGGCTTCAATATGTCCTCGCTTCTAGGTGCCGTTTTCCTGGCATTTGTCATGATCCCAGGCGCGATGTATATGGAGCTGGTGGCCGGCATGGGCATCGGCGGTGCGGCACAGTGGGTGACGGTGATCCTCTTCGTGGAAATTGCCAAGCGCGCCAACGCCAACCTGAATCGTGCGAACCTGTTTATTCTGTTCTATATCTGCGGGGCCGTCATGTCGCAGGGCGTGCATGGTACGCCACTCTTCCGTCAGTTCCTGGTGCAGAGTGACGCGGCAACATCCTTTGGTATCAACGCGGACATTCCCGTGTGGGTGGCACCAAACGATCCGGACGTGCTGGCTCGCCGTAGCTTCTTCCAGCTCGAATGGTTGCCTGCTATCGGTATGATGGCCTTTGGTATGCTGTTCGGTCGGCTCAACACGACGATTGTCGGATACGGGCTTTTCCACCAGACCAGTGACATCGAGAAGCTTCCGTTCCCCATGGCTCCGATGGGTGCACAGGGAATCGTGGCCCTCGCTGAACAGGTGGAAGGTGGTGACGCTGAGGAGACAACGGCTGTCCGACGCTGGCGGCTGTTCTGCATCGGTGGTGCGATGGGGATGGGCTTCAGTACGATCTATCTCGCGCTACCCACCATCACCGGCGCGATCTTCGGGACCCCTCTTCAGATTCTTCCCATTCCATTTGTGGACTGGTCGCAGTACACCAAAGATATCCTGCCTGCCTTCGCAACAGGCATATCGCTTAACATGGCACAGTTGATCACCGGCATGGTCATGCCGTTCTACGCGGTGCTGGGCGGTATTATCGGGTTATTGATTACGATGGTGGCGAATCCGCTCCTCTATCATTTTGGTGTCCTGACCACCTATGAAAAGGGTGACTCCACACTGGAGATTCTCTTCAACAACAACATCGATTTCTACTTTAGCTTTGGTATCGGCATTTCCCTCGCAATCGCGGTGATCGGTATCTGGGGCGTGATCCGGAGCGTGCGTAATGCGGACAAGACCAAGCGCAAGGACTCGACGTTCCCCGAGGGGCGCGGCGACATCCGTCCTCGCTGGGTGCTCTTGACTTATATCGTCTGTACGTCGCTCTTTATCCTGCTGGGCGGCTGGATGGTGGATTGGCACAAGGGCGTCCTCGCTGTCATGTTCTTCTTCGGATTCCTGTACACTCCATTGATCTCGTATGTTTCGGCAAAACTCGAAGGTCTGGCCGGGCAGGTTATCGAGATTCCGTTCATTCGGGAGCTGTCCTTCATTCTGTCTGGCTACAAAGGCGTCATGATCTGGTTCATTCCTGTACCGAAGGGCAACTATGGTACCCAGACCATGTTCTATCGCAAAGCTGAGCTCCTGGGGTGCAAGTTTACCTCCATCTGGAAGGCGAACGTTGTGCTGTATCCGATCATCATCACGGCCTCGCTTGTCTTCGCCAGCTTCATCTGGAGCCTGGCGCCGATCCCGAGTGCGCAGTATCCGTTTGCGCAGAAGATGTGGGAGTTTGAGGCTAGGAACGCCTGTCTTCTTTACTCTTCGACGCTCGGCGAGTATTCGCAGTTTGAAAAGGCGCTGAGTGGACCCAAGGTGGGTCTCGGGTTTGGCCTGGCGATGGTAACGGCTACGGTCCTTTCCACCCTCAATGTGCCTATCATGCTCTTCTATGGGGTGATCCGCGGTCTGGGGCAGTCGCTGCCACACTCGTTGATTCTGTCGTTTATAGGGGCCTGTATCGGAAAGTTCCATTTCCAGAAGAAGTTTGGCAAAGATTGGCGCAAAATGATTCCGGTTGTTAGTGCCGGCTATATGGTGGGCGCCGGACTGGTGGCGATGTTGGCTATCGGTGTGGTCTTTATGAGTAAAGCAGCGTATACGTTACCGTATTAAATACCCAAATACCCAAATACCCAAACACCCAAGGAATGACGAAATACCCAAGCCAGAATTTCTGTGACAGGGAGATCACCAATGGATGAGGCTGACAGGGATAAGCCATATGATCTGGAGGAGCGGACGGCGTTGTTTGGGGAGGCCGTAATTGATTTTCTGAAGAAGGTCCCGGTGAGTCCGATCACGAAGCGTTTGATCGATCAGCTCTCTGGGGCTGGGACAAGTGTTGGAGCTAACTACTGTGAAGCGGATGATGCTCCATCAAAGAAAGCGTTTAAGAACTCAATCGCAACATGCAAGCGCGAGGCACGTGAAGCGAAGTTCTTCATTAGGATGATCGTGCGAGCAGTACCGGAACTGCGAGAGGAAGCGAAGCCGCTATGGCAGGAAGCCAAGGAACTTCACTTGATATTCGCAAAGATCTACCGAGGCTGAAGGTATGAAGGAAGTTGCAGATACAGTTTTCGGATTTCGGGTTTCGGACTTCTTTGGGTATTTGGGTATTTGGGTGTTTGGGTATTTTTTGGCTATGTGGGTGTTTTTGACGCTTCGGGAGGTCAAGGCGTGAGTAACGAAGTTCTAGTTTCCGTACGTGGCATTGACCGGGTTTATAACACCAAGGGCGAGACGGTGTTTGCCTTGGCGGGGGTGGATTTGGATGTGTTCCGTGGTGAGTATCTCTCTATCATGGGCCCGTCGGGTTCCGGTAAATCGACGCTGTTCAATATGGTTGGCGCGCTTGATACGCCTACACGTGGCGAGGTCCGGGTAAGCGATGTGTCGATTGCCTCGCTTTCATCACTGGAGTGCTCCTATTTTCGATGCCGTCATATCGGCTATGTGTTTCAGAGCTACAACCTGATTCCTTTCCTCACCGCCCGTGAGAACGTGGCGCTACCCCAGATCTTCCTGGGGATCGATGAACCCGAAGCGCACGCGCGGGCCGATGAGGTCCTGACGTACGTGGGACTGGGGGATCGGCTGACGCATCGTCCTGACGAGCTCTCGGGTGGACAGCAGCAGCGCGTGGCCATTGCGCGGGCACTGGCCAACGAGCCGGCCATTCTGCTGGCCGACGAACCGACGGGCAACCTTGACCTGCACACGGGTGAAGAGATCATCAAGCTCTTCAAGAAGCTCTCGCAGGAGACCGGCGTCACCGTGATCTGTGCAACGCACGATCACAAGATGCTTGCAGCTTCCGATCGCATTGTCTGGATTGCCGACGGCAAGATCGACCGCATCGAGAATGTTGCCGACATGGATATCGAAGTCGGTGGCATTGGCGAGAAGCGCGGGGCGCGCTAAAGTACCCAAGTACCCGAATGAAATACCCAAATACCCAAGTACCCAAATACCCAAGGAAGTCCGAATTTGGGAATGCGGTCTGTCTTGAGTTCGTGTCATTCGTTGCGCTTTGATTATTTGATGTGTACTGTCTCTCCTTCGTGCTTAGGTATTTAGGATTTCTTTGGGTCCTTGGGTATTTCGTCATTCTTTTGGGTGCTTGGGGTATTTGGGTAATTGGGTATTTCATTTCGGGTATTTTCTATGCGCTTAGCTTGGTATGACTTTGCGTTTGAGCTTCCCGATCATTGGGAGGCGAGCCGTTACTCGATTGCTGCTCCAACGGGGCGTTTCGAGTTCGTTGATCGTCATGGGTCGCTTGGCCGGCTGTCCTGGGAGACAAGCAAGCGAATGCCGGACGAGGAGCGTACCCTGACCGAATACCATCGCCGTTATCTCCAGGAGGGCGATGACGATCAGAGCCATGGGTTTGCGGGCATTCGGACGACGCGAATCGGCAAGTTCAAGGTCGGTTTTCGTCACGAGGGCGAGCCGTGCCAGGCGCTGTTATACCTGCCAGAGTGCCAGAAGACCCTCCTTTGGGTCTTTCCGAACTACAGTGAGAAGCGCATGAAGCAGGTGTGGGGACCGATCCTGGAGTCGTTCAAGGCGAATAGTGGCTCACAACGGTCCTGGGCCGCATTTGGCATCAGGTGTTCTTTGCCTGAGGCCTTCGAAATCGATAGGGCGATTTGCCGGCCGGCAGACGTCTGGTTTGAGTTTCAGCACAAGAACATGCACCGGGTTGATGTTCACCGTTGGGGGCTACCACGGGAACTGCTTCGCGGCGGCGACATGGAGTCGTTCATTCGGCAGGTGGTGACGAGTCAGGAAGGGCGTGTGTTGACGGCGAAGAAGACCACGTTCCGAGGCATGGAGGCTGTCGAGCTTACGACAGAGATTCGCGGAACCAAGGGCATGGACCGGCTGTTTTCATCCTACTGGCATGGGGTGGGGCGGATCTGGCACAACACGGATGAGAAGCGGCTTTACGCCTGCATGCAGGCCGCTCCGAAGAAGGTCCGTCTGCTCACCGATGAGGAGCTCTTCCCGCAATGACCGCAGCACTCGATTTTGAAACGCAATTGCATACGATTCCGGTGCGCAACGAGAAGCTGCGTATCACGCCATCGGAGCACCGTCCGGACGTCGTTCTCGTCGAAGTCGAGCTCCGCTACGGCGGATTGCTGGCGGGGCTGGCGTCATTTGTTAACGCTCGAAAACGCAAACGTTACGAACTGACAGGGCTCTCTCGTGAGTTCTTTGAAGTGTTGGACGGGAAGCTGACTGTAGAGAATCTGATCGATCAGCTGTGTGCATCTGATAACCTTACCTTTTTGGAGTCCCGCGCCCTGGTGACGCAGTACCTTAGGGATCTGATGCAGCGGGGCTTGATTGCGATTGTACCGGAGGAATCCGTGATGCGTGCGGAGAAGCCGTCCAGAGAGAGTTCATGATGAGAGATAGAGAAACGATATGCGTGTTGGTGGCGTCCATGGTGTTCATGACGTCTGCCGCCCTGGCCCAGGACGATTCTGATGCCTTTGGTCCGCAGCCGACGGGAGCACCTGTGGCGAAGGCTCGTTATGAGACAAACCGGGTGACCTACGCCAACAACCCGAACATCCTGGTGCTACCGGGACTGGTTGCCGACCGTGAAGCGGGCTCCGTGGAAGTGCTTTGCGAGAGCACGGGGCTTCAGGCAGAGGAGGCCGCAGAGTTCCTGTTGATCGACAAGGAGAGTAGCCATGGTTACGAGGCCTTGCTCTGGTCACACGCCAAGCCCAGTGATGTGCGCCGTGCCCTGATATTCATCGGGCTTGAGCCCGGGGCCCCGTACGACCCGCGGGCACTTCGGTTCTGGGCTGATGGTGATCTCGTCATACTGGATGTTCGTGTCGACGGCGAGGAGAACGTGATTCCTATTGAACAGCTCATCTTTGATACAGAAACCGGAGATACGCTTCCTGAAGAGGGATTTGTCTTTACGGGCTCGATGCTTGTCACGGCACCTGGCGAGTCGGGGGAACAGGTCTATGCTGCGGACGCCTACGACCCGCGTTCAGTTGCATCTATCTATAACGAGCCAACGGCGATGCTGGACGTACCCCGCCAAGTCAACCAGGGCGAGGTGTATGGCCGACAGGTGGTGAATTCCGAGGTCTATTTCGAGACCGGCGACTTGCTCACGGTTATCATGACTCCCGGTAACACCACCGGCAAACCGAAGAAGCAGATTCTGCAGCTTTCGGTGGACAAGGGGGACGACGGGGTTGCCTGCCGGCTTGTCGGGCAAAGTGGCGAGGTACTTGTTGAAGCTGGTGAACTGACCCCGGTGATGAAACGATTGATGGCGATGAAGCAACAGGGGATTGCACCGCAGCTAGAACCTACTTTTGGTGACAGCCTGCCGCTCCAGAGCGTCGTCAAGACGTGCGCCGTGATGGCCGTGCTGGAGTCGATGGGTATTGCCAGGGCAAGGCCACCGGTTGAAGGACAGCTTTACTACCGGGCTTTCGTGCCGGAGAAGGGATGGGCAACGCCTGAGGGACGACCAACCCAGCCATGGGAACTGCACTTGGCTGCCAAGGACGGCAGCGTGGTTGGTGAATTGGTGTGGCATGAGCCGATCTGGTCGAAGGGATCCTATGAGCCCTCGTTCAAGCCCCAGGCGTACCCCGCGCCCACTCCCGGGGATGTCCGTTCGATTATCGAAGAGGAGGCGAAGAAGCGAGCAGCCGCGAAGAAGTCTCCACGCCCAGCGGTGCTGCTTGTGTTCGCAGGACCAAGTTTGCGGTATGGCGACGTGGTGAAGTTTGTTGACCCCGTCAAGAGCACGCATGGGACGACATACATTTTTCTGGAGGAAACGCTGTAGGGGGAGCACGCGATTGAGAGCTCCCGGGAGGTGCTCCGGAAGAGAACGGGGGATGAGCCAGTTGGAGACAACAGGCTCTCCTCTGGAGGACATCCAGTTGTCGCCAACTGGATGCGCGGGACGGCGGGTGATGCATGTTCGTGAGCGCCGCCTGTGCTTTGGAATGTTAGAGAGGACGCTAAGCCTAACGGCTGCGATTGAATAGTGGAGATAGAGAGATGAAGCAGTATACGACAATTCAGGATAATGGGTTCATCTGGAACAAGAACCACGAGAAGGTCTGGGTGATGCCTTGGGGTAAGAACGGGGTGCGGGTGCGCGTGACACGGGAGGGCAATTTCCGTGATGTGCCGCAGGGCCTGCTGCCTGATCCGCCTACACCGAGCGATGTAAAGGTGTCCGTCGACGATGCCGGGGTGACGCTGGTTAACGGTAACATCACGTGCACACTCACGATTCCGCGTATGGGACTGATGACCTTTTCCCGCACGTCCGATGGCGAAGTGGTACTGCAGGAGCGGCGTAAGACCACGGCCGAGCATTGGGGACGGACCTTTGTCCCGGAGCGCGGTGCCTGGAAGATCGACCAGCGGTTCTTTGCCCACGATGACGAAAAACTCTATGGCCTTGGCCAGCGTCAGCACGGCTACCTCGATCAGAAGGGGTGCATGATGGACCTGATGCACCGCAACTCCGAGGTATCGATTCCCTTCATGGTTTCGAATAAGGGGTACGGCTTTCTCTGGAACAATCCCGGACTGGGACGCGTGGCGCTGGGACGCAACGATACGCGTTGGACCATGGACCAGGGCTACCAGATCGACTACTACGTGGTGATCGACGATTCCCCGGCGGCTATCCTTGAGCGTTACGCCGAGGTGACGGGCAAGCCCAGTCAGTTCCCTGAGTGGGGCGCGGGATTCTGGCAGTGCAAACTCCGCTACAAGACGCAGAAGGAACTCTTGGAAGTCGCACGTGAATATCACCGGCGGAAGCTTCCCGTTTCCGTCATCGTGATTGATTTCCATCACTGGGCGACGATGGGGGACTGGAGCTTCGATCCCGAGTGCTGGCCGGATCCGAAGGCCATGGTTGAGGAACTGGAGTCCATGGGCATGAAATGCATGGTCTCGGTTTGGCCGACCGTGAACGTCAAGTCCGACAACTACAAACCCATGAAGGAGCACGGCCTGTTACTGCGCAATGAGCGCGGCGCGTCACACCAGGATGGTGATGCGGTGGAGGCCTTCTATGATGCGACCCATCCCGAGGCGCGCAAGTATCTCTGGGAGCAGATTGCGGAAGGCTACGTGAAGCATGGGATTCGCCTCTTCTGGCTCGATACGATGGAGCCCGAGCTGATTCCGTTGGAACCGGATAACACCCGCTTCTATCTCGGTACCGGGCGCGAGGTTACCGGAATGTACCCCCACGGCCACTACCAGGCATTCTACGAGGGGTTGAAGTCGGCCGGAGAGGAAGCCCCCATGATGCTGGGACGTTCCGCCTGGGTGGGCAGTCAACGCTATGGCGCCTGCGTCTGGTCGGCGGATATTCCGTCGACGTGGGATTCTCTGCGCCGCCAGATCGCCGGCGGTCTCAACATTGCCATGAGCGGAATTCCCGTCTGGAACACGGATATTGGCGGCTTCCATGGTGGCGACATTTCCAGTCCCAGCTACCGGGAGCTTCTGGTGCGCTGGTTCCAGTACGGTGCGTTCTGCCCAGTCATGCGGATTCACGGTGTGCGCAGGGACTCTGCCCCGAAAGAGGATGCCGACGAGGGCAAGGCGGACCCGAACCATCCGAACGTGGCCAACGAGGTCTGGAGTTACGGTGAAGACGCCTGTGAGATTCTCTCTGACTTCATTCGTCTGCGTGAGCGGCTTCGCCCCTACATCATGGAGCAGATGAAGACGGCCGAGGAGACGGGCCTGCCGCCCATGCGTCCCTTGTTCGTGGACTATCCGGACGATGCGGCTGCGTGGGAAGTCGAAGACCAATTTATGTTCGGACCAGACCTTCTCGTCGCTCCTGTTGTTGAAGAGGGGCTGCGGTCAAGGTCGGTATACCTGCCCGAGGGAAGTGACTGGTGCGACGCCTGGACGGGCAAGGACGTTGCGGGTGGTACAACCGTCATAGCCGATGCACCGTTGGAGCGGATTCCGGTCTTTCGCAGGCGCGAGAGCGACATCAATCTTGCTTCCTGACGCTGGCGCAAACGCGTGGTGCCTTTGTCGCGCTGACTGCCTTCGTCGATCCCGTGTCTGAATGTAGTGTTGCGGGAGTTGATAGATACAAGGAGGCAGTGACATTGAAATTTGAAGGCATCTATACGCCGGTCATTACGCCGTTTCTCGAGGATTACTCCATCGATCAGGATGGGTATGCTCGCGTGATTGAGGCGCAGATTGAGCAGGGCGTAAACGCTATTGTTATTGGGGGAACGACGGGGGAGAACTACGCGTTAACTCCCGAGGAACGCGTCTGGCAGTTTGAGTTCGCACACAAGGCTATCAATGGCCGTGTGCCGTGGGTGGCGGGCGTCAACGATATCCGGACTGAAGTCGTCTGTGAGTTTTCCGTGGCAGCGCGCAAGGCGGGGGCTGACGCTCTACTGTTGGCTGTGCCTCCGTACTCGGTACCAACCGACAAGGAACTGGCTCTGCACGCGCTCAAGGTCGACCGCGCAGCGCAGATGCCGATCATGCTCTACAACTATCCCGGACGATCGGGCACCTCGTTTGGCGAGGAGTTCCTGCAGCGGGTTGGGCAGAGTACCAATTTCCACGGCATCAAGGAGAGCAGTGGAGACATCAACCGCGTGCACATGCTGGCGCGGGAGTTTCCGCACCTTCAGCTTGTCTGCGGTGCCGATGACCAAGCGCTGGAGTTCTTTGTGTGGGGCGCTCAGAGTTGGGTCTGCGCGGCAGCCAACTTCTTCCTGCCCGAATGCCTGGCCCTGCTTCGGGCGTGTGTGACCGATGCCGATTTTGCTCGCGGGCGCAGGCTTATGAAAGCCATGCTCCCCGTTATGACCGTGCTTGAGCGGGGCGGCAAGTTCGTGCAGTGCGTCAAGTATGGCTGCGAGCTGAACGGGTTGCCGGCGGGTCCGGTCCGGTTGCCGTTGCGTCCGATGAAGAAAGAATTGAAACGTGCCATGCGGGATGCCGTGCAGGCTGCCAGAACGGCTGTCGCGCGGATTGCCGCCGAATAGATGGAGGATTTACCGTGTCCGATCTACTGACCCGAGACGAATACCAGGCCATCGCCGACAGTATGACGTTCCCGTCCAATGCATACATCAACGGGAAGTTCACGTCTGCGAAGTCTGGTGAAACTTACGAAACCATCAATCCAGCCACGGGCAAGGTGTTGACCAGCATCGCGTCCTGCGGCCCGGAGGATCTCGACTACGCTGTCAAGAAGGCCAGGCAGACCTTTGAGAAGGGCACCTGGTCCCGCATGCATCCGCATGAGCGCAAGGAGCACATGATCCACCTGATCAAGCTCATGAAGCGGCACCGGCATGAGCTGGCTGTGCTGGAGAGCCTTGACAGTGGCAAGCCGATCCGGGATTGCGCCATGCTGGACTTGCCCGAGGTGATCGAGTGCATCGGCTGGAATGCCGAGGCCGCCGACAAGCTGTATCAGCAGATGTCACCCACCACGGACGATGCCATGGGCCTCATCGTGCGCGAGCCAATGGGTGTGGTTTCCTGCGTGCTTCCGTGGAACTTCCCCATGTTGATGTTTGCGTGGAAGGTGGGCCCGGCATTGGCCGCGGGTAACAGCGTGATTGTCAAACCGGCTGCCATTACGAGCATGACCTCGCTCCGCATCGCCGAGCTGGCGACGGAAGCCGGCATTCCCGCCGGGGCGCTAAACGTGATCACGGGACGTGGCTCAGTTGTTGGCGAGGCGATCGGGATGCACCCGGACATCGACGCCATGGCCTTTACCGGTTCGACGGATGTCGGGCGCCAGTTGCTGGAGTATTCGGCTCGCAGCAACTTGAAGCAGATCAATCTGGAGCTTGGCGGGAAGAGCCCGGCCGTCGTCCTTGAGGACGCCGAGAATCTCGACTCGGTTGCCGAGCACGTTGTCTATGGGGCGTTCTGGAATATGGGCGAGAACTGCACGGCGAACTGCCGGTTGATTGTCAACCGCAAGATCAAGGACGACCTGTTGGCGCGCGTACTGGACAAGCTGCGCGACTGGAAACTCGGGCACCCGCTGGAGCCGAGCAACCTGCTGGGCGCCATCGTCTCGAAGGCTCACTTCGACACCGTAATGGGGTACATCGAAACCGGCAAGAAGGAGGGCGCGACGCTCATCACGGGCGGAGAGTCGATCGAAGAGGGTGGCGGTCTCTATATCCCACCGACTATATTCGACGACGTGACGCCGGACATGACCATTGCCCGGGAAGAGATCTTTGGCCCCGTCCTGACGGTGCACACCGTCGATAGTGACGACGAGGCTATGCAGCTGGCAAATGACACGGAGTACGGCCTGCAGGCATCCGTCTATACGGCCAATGTCCGGAAGGCGCTGCGCAAAGCGAAGGATCTTCGCGCGGGCACGGTCAGCGTCAACTGCTACAGCGAAGGCGATGTGACGACACCGTTCGGCGGCTACAAGCTCTCCGGACTCTCCGGTCGCGACAACTCGCTGCAGGCCTTTGATCAGTACACCCAGACCAAAACCATTTGGATCGATCTCAGCGATCATGATATCGACTCGGAGCTCGACTGATGCTCGATTTCGAACAACCCTTCCATGTATTCTCGGCTTCTGATGTGCGGACCGCGCTGCCGATGGCCAAGGCCGTCGAGGCAATGAAGGCGGCATTTCAGGAACTGTCGACTGGTGAAGTCACGGTTCCGATGCGAACCCACATTGAGTTGCCCGAGCACCAGGCAGATGCGCTAGTCATGTCCTGCTACAGTCCGCGCCTGGACCAGGTGGGTCTGAAGATCATTACGCTGCACCCCGACAACCCTGAGCGGGGACTGCCGTTCATTCAGGCCACGGTAATGGTGGTGGATGCCGAGCGTGGCACGCCGTTGGCGGTGATGAGCGGGGCTGTACTGACGTCCATCCGAACTGGCGCAGCCTCCGGCGCGGCCACGGACGTGCTGGCGCGGCCCAATGCGTCGCACGTGGCCATCTTCGGTTCCGGCATCCAGGCTTCGACGCAGCTCGAGGCCGTTTGCACGGTTCGTGATATCCGCACGGCGGCGGTCTATGACGTCGACCACGTGCGCGCGGCGGCGTTTGCGGAGCGAATGTCTGAGGCGCTGAAGATTGAGGTCAACGTGGCCACGACGCCGAGTGCGGCGCTGGCCGATGCTGACGTGGTCTGTACAGCCACGACATCGCGGACTCCGATCTTCGATGACGCTGACGTTGAGCCGGGAACGCACATCAATGCAATTGGCGTCTACAAGATCGATGAGCGCGAGATTCCGGGGGCCACGGTGGCCCGTTCACGCGTGGTTGTCGACGAGGTCGAAGCCGCCTGGGAAGAGGCCGGTGAGTTGATCCTGGCCCGCGAGGAAGGGCTCATTGATGAGTCCTTCATTCATGCGGAGCTGGGGGAGGTCGTGTCGGGACAGAAACCGGGACGACAGTCGGCCGAAGAGATCACGCTGTTCAAATCGGTTGGTGTAGCCAACCAGGATCTGTCCGCGGCTCACGTCGTTCTGGCAAGGGGCACGACGCTCGGACTGGGGTCGGCTGTCTCGCTTTAGACGCCGCCGTCGCTAATATGTGGTGTTGATGCCGCATTTGTGTTGCCTTTGTCTTTTGGATGGGCGACACTATTCGGATGAAAAGACGACGAATTGGCGTGGCGATCAACGCCCAGCACCTACATTCCGAAGACCAACAGCTTTGGCGGGGCGTGCGGGACTATAGCCGTAAGCATCCCGGGTTCGACTGTATCCTGGCGCCTTTTGCAGAGGCGGATCTCAAGATTTCCAAGAAAGAGCAGCCCTACGATGGGATCCTGGCGCAGGCAACACCTGAGCTTGTCGATAAGGCAAAACGGGTCGGGGTTCCCATCGTTGATGTGTGGCGCGACTCGCGGGTGACGGTCCCGATCAACTGTGTCTTTCCTGATTTTGCCAAGGCCGGGCGTATGGTAGGCCAGCACCTGGTATCACGTGGATTCGAGCATTTCGGTTTTGTGTTCAATCGCCGCATGATGTCACAGGCGGAGATGTGTGATGCGCGTCTGATTCACGGCGACGCTCTTGGGTTCGAGGCCTATATCAAGGCGCGAGGATTTCGCTGCTCTCGGATCATTGCACCGCGTGATGTCGGCGCCAATGCGACAACCTGGCGGAACTGGACCAAGCGTATTGGGAACTGGCTCGTGAAGCAGCCCAAACCGCTGGGGCTGTTTGTTCCCAACGATCTGCTATGCCGCCACATTGCCGACATTGCCTCGGACTTGGGCTTGGCGGTTCCCCATGACCTGGGACTCGTCTGTGCCGACAACGAGCCGAATCTCTGTATGTTGGCAAGTCCTTCGCTGACAGCCGTCAACCTGGGCTACCGGCGTGTTGGTTACGAGGCGGCCGCCATGCTTGATCGCCAGCTGCGGACGAAGAAGCGTGGTAAACGCGAGATTCTGCATCTTGAACCGCATTCGCTCCTGCCGCGTCGGTCAACCGATGCTGCCAACGTCAAGGATCCGCTGGTCGCAAAAGCGATGCGCTTCATTCTTGAGCATACCCATGAACCGATCAAGGTGAGCGATGTGGCGCAGCACGCGGCAACCACGCGCCGCACGCTTGAGCGTCGCTTCCGGGAGCTGCTGGATAGGACGGTCATGCAGGAGATTACGCGTTGCCGTATTGAGCGGCTCAAGCGTCGACTGGCTGAGAGCGATACACCGATCAAGATCCTGGCGATCGACTCCGGGTTCAACAGTCCGCGGGTGCTTTACGAAACTTTTGTGCGCGAAGAGGGCACATCGCCCTCCGCCTACCGCGCCAAGCGTCGTACAGGCGTGATGGGGTAGTCCCTCTCCCAACACCCAACACCCAACAAGGAATGTCCAATCTCCAACGTGAACGAGTGCAGAGAATGTGTTGCCGTCAGTCGTGTCATTCGCAGCAATCGCTCTCCCATTTGTTCGGCTGGATATTCCTTGTTCGATATTGGATATTCCTCCGGTCGAATAGAGGGCAAACGAAGAGTCACCAGGAGAGTCTGATAGAGGTCCCTTTTGGTTCGCGGGTCATCTCTGTCGCAATTCGCGACGTTTTATGTCGTATGGGGCCGCTATCGCGCGTGATCGACCGGAGGATATTCTCTTCTCGATAATCGAACGAAGACACCCTGCCCAAACACAGGAGCTATAGCCAGGATATGAGAACGCTAAATCTGAATGGAAAATGGACGGTTTCCCACGTGGGGAGCGATCTTTCGGTGCCGGCACGCGTGCCGGGCGAGGTGATGACGGATCTGCTGCGAGCGAAACAGATTCCGGATCCATTCTACCGCGAGAATGAAGAGAGCGTTCAGTGGGTTGGCGAGAGCGACTGGGTCTATGAGCGCGAGTTCAACGTGTCGGCGGCCCTGCTTCGCGAGACCGCGGCGACCCTTGAGTGTGATGGGTTGGATACGTTTGCTGAGATCGAGCTTAACGGTAAGGCCGTTGCCAAGACGGTCAACATGCATCAGCGCTTTGCATGGGACGTGAAAGACCTACTGCAGCCTGGTCGTAACGCCATACGCGTGACGTTCCGGTCCGTCAATGAGTATACCCGCCGTCGCAACCGCGAGTTGCCCCTCCGGTCACAGGCGGGCGGCTGTCATCCGCATGCTTATCCGGCCTGGATTCGCAAGCAGGGCTGCAACTTTGGTTGGGACTGGGGCCCCGTCCTGGTGACTGCCGGTATCTGGCGTGATGTCCGGTTGGTTGCGTATTCTGATGCACGCGTCGCGGACGTGGCGATTCGGCAGAACCACGAAGCGGACAAGGTCCGGCTGGATATTGGCGTCCGTCTGAACAAGACATCTCGGAAGGCTTGCTCGGTTGCAGCCACCGTGTTGCTCAAAGGCAAGGTTGTGTCTGAGCAGGCTGTGAGCTCAAGCGGCAAGGCGATATCGCTGGACGTAAGTGTGGAGGATCCGCAGCTGTGGTGGCCGAACGGTATGGGGAAGCAGCCGCTGTACGAGGTCCGGGTTGACGTCGCGGATGCTTCTGGAACCGTTCTGGATTCTGTGACCAAACGGATTGGCCTGCGGACGCTGCAGCTTGACCGTCATGCTGACGAGTGGGGTGAGTCCTTTCAATTTGTGGTCAACGGCGTGCCGTTCTTTGCCAAGGGCGCCAACTGGATTCCGGTCGATGCACTCATCGGGCGGCGGACCGAGGACGATTATCGGCGATTGATCGGCGATGCAGCTGCCACGCACATGAACATGTTGCGCGTGTGGGGTGGGGGCGTTTACGAGGATGACTGCTTCTACGACATCTGTGATGAGCTGGGGATCTGCGTGTGGCAGGACTTCATGTTCGCCTGTATAGCGTACCCCACGTGGGAGAAACCCTTTATGAAGTCCGTGGATGCCGAGGCGCGTGATAACGTGCGCCGGTTGCGGCATCATCCCTCGATTGCCCTGTGGTGCGGCAACAACGAGTTGGAAGAGCAGTGTGTAGGCGAAGGCAAGACGGAGATTCTGCTGACGTGGAAGCAGTACGGGGACCTTTTCGATAAGCTCTTGGCCGATGCTGTTGCCGACGAAGGCCTCGGTACGGATTACTGGCCCAGTAGCCCGCATTCGCCCCTCGGTGATCGGACCGAGATCAACAACCCCGACTGTGGGGATGCCCATCTCTGGGGCGTGTGGCATGGCAAGAAGCCCTTCGAGTGGTTCCGCACGTGTGACCATCGCTTCAACAGTGAGTTCGGGTTCCAGTCGTTCCCTGAACCCAAGACCGTGCGCGGATACACGCAGCCGGAGGATCGTAACGTGACGACAGCGGTGATGGAGCATCATCAGCGCTCTGGAATTGGCAACACGACGATCATGCAGTACATGCTGGACTGGTTCCGGGTCCCGACGTCGTTCGACATGACGCTCTGGGCTTCGCAGATTCTCCAGGGCATGGCGATCAAGTATGCCTGCGAACACTGGCGACGCAGCATGCCGCGCGGCATGGGAACGCTCTACTGGCAGCTGAACGATGTGTGGCCCGTCGCCAGCTGGGCATCCATCGACTACCATGGCCGATGGAAGGCTCTGCATTACATGGCGCGTCATTTCTTTGCCCCGGTGCTGGTAAGCGGCCTGGAGAACAAAGAGGACGGCACGGTTGAGATTCATGTTACGAGTGATCTTCTTAAGTCGCACCGTGGCGATCTGAAGTGGGTGGTTACCAACGCGGTCGGCAAGAAACTGGTTGGTGGTCAGAAGACGGTCAAGACACCGGTGAACGGGAACCGTTGCGTACATACGCTGAAGCTTGCGCAGCTGCTGACATCGCTTGGTGTGCATGGGGAGCGGGATCTGATGGTATGGCTTGAACTGTCTGTCAAGGGACAGCCACAATCAACGAACCTGGTAACATTCGCTCGTCCCAAGCATCTTGGGTTGGCGAAGCGTCCCGGGATATCGACTAGCGTGAAGCGCCTCAAGGACGGGACGTTTCGTGTGTCGTTGAAGTCCAGGAACCCGGCCCTGTGGGCATGGGTGGAGCTGGCCGGCACTGATGCAAGCTACTCGGATAACTTCATGCACTTGCGTCAGGGGCGTACGGCGGTTGTTGATGTTTGTCCTGAACGCAAACTGACGCTCGGGCAGTTCAAGAAGGCACTGCAGGTCCGTAGTTTGGTGGACACCTATAGCGCATAGCTGAGCCCTTGTCCGGGCTAATGGAACTTATAGAGGAGTATGTGACGAATGAAGCATGTTGGCGTTTTGGGGTACGGGCGCAGGATAGAGAACGTCCTGAACGAAGTGTTGGCCGTCTCTGATGGCGAGATCAGTGTCGATGCGTTCTATGACTCGTCACCCAAAGCGGTTGAGCGCGTCATGGCCGCAAACCCGGAGATGAGAGTCTGCTCGAGCGTTGAGGAAGTCGTTGGTATCGACGAACTGGACTGGATCTTCATCGGTTCCTTCAATACAGCGCATCGCGAGCATGCCATCGCAGCGCTTGAGGCGGGCAAACACGTCTTCTGCGAGAAGCCGGTTGCCACGACGCGTCAGGACTGTCTCGATATCATGGCGGTGCGGGAGCGGCACCTTGAGCAGGAGTTTGCCGTGGGCTTTGTTCTGCGCTATTCGGCGTTCTATCGCACGATGAAGCAGTGGATCGATGAGGGACGTCTTGGTGATCTGATCAGCATGGAGTTCAACGAGACGCTGGCGCCATTTCATGGGGCGGCCATGCATGGCAATTGGCGCCGGAAAGGCGAGTGGAGTGGCCCCATGATCGTGGAGAAATGCTGCCACGATATGGACATCATGCTGTGGATGACGGATAGCCGGCCGTCACGTGTTGCCAGTTTTGGCGGGCTCAGCTTCTTCAAAGCGGAGAACGCCCACTACAATGACCGCTATCCCGTGGGTGAGGAAGGCTACCGCTACTATGACCGGGGGCTGGCAACGGGTTATGCAGTTGGCGATGAGAACAACATCACGCCCTTTAGTGATGACAAGGACACGATCGACAACCAGGTTGCGATCATGGAGCTTGAGAGTGGCGCCCGTGTCTCGTTCCACTACTGCATGCACAGCGCACAGCTTGAGCGGCGCTTCTACATGTGCGGCACGAATGGCACGATCCGAGGCAATGTGTTGACGGGTACACTCGAGTACACGCCTGTGGGCTGGGAGAGCGAGACCGAGACGGTTCGTCCCATTGAGGGCGACGACCACGGTGGTGCCGAAGAGCCGATGGCCCGGGACATCGTGAACTGCATGCTAAACGGGGTGTCGATGCCCACCACGATGAAAGATGGGGTCCAGGCATCCTTTACCTGCCTGGGGATGGAGGAATCCCGTGAGACGGGAACGATCGTGGATATGAACGGCTACTGGCAACAGCTGGCGTAGTGTGACGCGTATTCGGTTTCGGGCACAGGCTCCCTCGGGGACTCGGGAAGCCCGTCCTACAACGCCAGATGTTGTGAAATCCGTGTAGCACAGGCTCCCTCGGGGACTCGGGAAGCCCGTCCTACAACGCCAGATGTTGTGAAATCCGTGTAGGACAGGCTTCCCCGATTCTCATCGGGGAGCCTGTGTCCGGGCGTCGCCGAAGGGAGCTTGCTGGATGGCTATAGAATTGCCTAAACCGCTCTAGCAGAAACAGTGCGACGGGAGTTATGAAAGAGAACCTGTATAAGGATGTCCTGCAGCGGATCGAAGCGCTGATCGAAGGCGAATCCGACGTCGTCGCGGTGATGTCGACGATCAGCTGTGAGCTCTATCAGACGTTCGACACCTTCAGCTGGGTTGGCTTCTACCGGCGCGTGACTGATGACACGCTCAAAGTAGGTCCCTACCAGGGCACACATGGCTGCCTGACGATTGACATCAGTCGCGGGGTGTGTGGCGCCTGTGTGCGTGAGAACGCGATTCAGCTCGAGAACGATGTCAGCAAGGCCGCCGACCACATTGCCTGCTCGTCTGAGACCAAGGCCGAGATCGTACTTCCTGTGAGGGATGGATCCGGTAGGGTTGTTGCCGTGTTGGATGTCGATTCAACGGACGCCGACGTCTTCGATGATTGTGACGTAGAGAATCTAGCGAAGATCTGTGCGGCGGTCGCGTCCCGGTATGCGGCGTAGTATGGGTGACGTTGGTCCTTGGTCTAGCCCGTGGAGGCGTCCGAATAGGGGCCACGCCCTGAAAGGGCCAGAATATACGGGACCAAGGCATCGCCCTCATTTTACCTCACATCGTTTGCCATGGTGTTGCTGTTGAAGCAAGCCGGAGGCTTGTCAGCCATTAGCCGGTGGTTGCGTGAGGAACGAGCGTCACCACCGGACTGGAGAAGTATGAATGCCACATCCCGGAGGGATGGCAGCGACTTGTTCGCATGGTGGTACGCGCCTATGCTGGCATCCCTCCGGGATGCGGTTCGTGGTTTGGGCTGTACCCGGTGGTGTCGCTGCGCTCAACCACCGGCTAATAGCTGGCATCCCTCCGGGATGACTCGACATGGCAGCAACGATGAGTATAACTGCCACCGTACTCCAAGTTGGGAGTTCCGAGAGATGTGAGGTAGTCTAGCCAGTGGAGGCGTGATGACAGAGAGCTTGTTTGATGTATCCCAGGTGCCTTTCAGCTACTTTGGTTCCTGGATGGCGATTTCCATTCCGAGAGGCGAAGAGAAACTCTTTCTGCGGAATTACCACAGCAGACCCAATAATGTCTTTCCGTTGCAGGTGCTTGTTGACGGCGAGATTGTGACGCCGGAGATAGCGGCAAAACCATGGGCATTGCTCCTTCGTCATGGCGATGCGTCGATCGAAATCTGTTTCGAGTCCGCCTCCACCGTTCGCATGCGCGGGCAGGGCATGGCGCTTCGGCTTGGGGACAGGCATCTCGTCTATAGCGAGGCCCCGAACCGGGTCGTCATCAATGAACGGGCCGCGTTGAGACGGTATCAGCTTGAGGTCCTCAAAGGATCGGTTGAGCGGACGCAGCACGTTCCAACACAACCGATGTACCCCGTCTTCGCCACGGTCTCGGCGCCCGGGAATGACTGCTGGGAGTTGGCAATCGATGAGTTCTGGAGCACATGGCAGCGTCCGGATCGTGCGGATTTCGACGCCTGCCTGGCTGCATCGCAGGATGCATTTTCGGCCTTCCTCGACGCGATGCCGCCTGCTCGGCCGCAGGACGAGCAGGCGCGTGTCCTGGCTAGTTACGTAAACTGGGCTTTCACGGTCGGTCCGTGCGGTTTGATCAAGCGCCCGACGCTTCTGATGTCCAAAAACTGGATGGCCAACGTCTGGAGCTGGGACCAGTGTTTCAATGCCATGGCCCTCGCCGCGGGGCAGCCGGAACTGTCGCTTGATCAGATGTTAACGCTCGTTGACCACCAGGATGAGTTCGGTTCTTATCCGGATAGCATCAATGATGTCGTCCGGCACTACAACTTCTCCAAGCCCCCCGTGCACGGATGGGCCTTTGGCGAGATGTTGAGGCGTATGCCGGAACGTCCGGCTCCTGATGTCATGGAGACCATGTACGTCTCTCTCAGTCGCCAGGCGGATTGGTGGATGACATATCGGACGCGGAGTTCCGAATGCGGAACGCGGAATGCGGAGTGCGGAAGTGAGAGGGAGTCAGAGGCGCAGAGCTCCGCATTTGCTTTGCCTTATTACCTTCATGGCAATGACAGCGGCTGGGACAATAGTACCATGTTTGATAAGGGGGTGCCGCTCGTGGCTCCGGACCTGGCGGCGTTGCTGGTGCTGCAGATGGATGTGCTGTCGGAATTGGCCTCTGAGCTGGACAGGGGCGACGAGGCGGCTTGCTGGAAGGCGAGAGCTGACAGGATCTACGAGGCCCTGATGCGGGAGCTGTGGATGGGAGACCATTTTGTCTCGCGCCTTGCCAACAGTGGGGAAGCGGTTGAGTCGAAAAGTTTGATTCCATGGCTGCCACTCATTCTCGGGGATCGACTGCCTGCGGACGTACGCGAATGCCTCAGGAAAGGCATGCAGGGGCACCTCACCGACTGGGGGCTTGCAACCGAACGGATTGATAGCGATTGCTACCAGAAAGACGGCTACTGGCGGGGCCCCATCTGGGCGCCGGCAACACTCATTGCGGTTACGGGACTGGACCGATGCGGTTTCACGGAGCTGGCCGATGAGGTGTCTGAGAAATTCTGCCGGATGTGCGGCAAGAGTGGTTTTGCTGAGAACTACGATGCCGTCACGGGTGACTCGCTCTGTGATCCCGCCTATACGTGGACGGCGAGCGTGTTCCTGTTGCTTGCAGAGCGTATGCGGGAGCGTGACCGGCCTACGAATTCAAGTTTAACCCATGATTAATCTGGAGGAGGCACGACGCCCGGGGCGAAACTGCCCGTCAGGGGGATACGGCCTAAAGGCCGAACTACAAACGCCGGATCGATGTAGCACCGCGTTCGTAGTTCGCCCTTTAGGGCGTAAATAGCGCCTGCCCATTTCACCCGCGTATGATCCGAGTCTGCTCGGGAGCGAGAGTAGCTCTGGAACGTGCCTGTCTTCTCAGCGGCCCCTTTCCAATGGAGCAACCGCATAGATCATGCACGATCCAACTGTAGGGCGGGAATGGGCGAGTCTCCGAGTCCTTCCCGCCGGCGTGTGATTGTGCGCCGTTGCATCGGGGGACGGCGGGAAGGTTTCGGGGACTCAACCATTCCCGCCCTACAGTTTGCGCCTTACGTCAACGTGGTGAAGCCGCTAATCACGCGATCCTGCTCAGCGGAGCGATCCAAATGACCAACGACTGGTCTCCCCTGTCGCAATCATGGCTCTATTGTGTCGCAAGGATTGACTGTGACTTGTGGGTGATGCTCGGGTATCCTTCTTGGTCAGCATTGAAGGAGACCTCGCGATGCCCAAGAATCCATTTTCGGCCATAGACAAGCGACTTCTCGGTGACTCCGGGACAGCGAGTGAGGTGGCGTCAAACCTCTACACGCTGTGTGATGAAATCGGGCCGCGGTTTGCGGGATCTGCGGCGTATCGTCACGCGGCCGAATTCATGCGCGATCGGTTTGCTGCTTATGGGCTTGAGGGCGCACAGCTTGAATCGTTTGACTTCACCGCCTGGCGACGCGGTGAAGCTGCCCGCCTTATCGCAGCCACATCACCGTCTCGGACATATGACTGCTACGCGCTGCCCTACGGAGCCGCAACAGGCGCCAAAGGCATCAAGGCCTCCTTGATTGATATTGGGAGCGGCTCCGCCGATGCGATTCGCTCCTGTCGCAAACAGATCCGTGGCCGCCTGGTGCTTACGGACGGAACGGGCGGGCATCGCAAGCCGATCTACGAGCAGTGCGTGGTGGCGGGCGCCGTGGGGTTCATCGTCAGCAATGGCACCAAGGGCATGATTCTGCACACCGGAAGCGTAGCGGATGGGTGCGCTGCGCCGATTCCTGCCGTGAGTATTGCCTTCGAGGACGGCGAAGAACTTAGGCGCAAGGTGAAGCAGGGCACGATCCGGCTCCAATTGCTGAGCGATGGCAGATGTGAGCAGGACACAACCTGGAACGTGGTGGGCGAGCTGCCCGGTACCGAGTCTCCCGAGGAACTGGTTCTGATCGGGGGCCACCTGGATTCTCATGATATTGGTCCGGGAGCCTTTGACAATGGCGCGGGAGCCGTGATGGTGATGGAGGTGGCACGACTGCTGGCGAAGCAACGCAAGCATCTCAAACGAACGGTACGCTTCATGGGATTCGCGGCAGAAGAGATGGGGCTGCTTGGATCACACCAGTATGCCAAGGCACATCGTGCCGAGCTCCGCAAGGCGCGCTTCATGCTCAACTGCGATACGCCGGCCCTGGGGCAGCCTTATGGGCTGGCTTTCCATGGATACTCCAAGGGTGAGGCGTGTGTCGCCCTGTTGCAGGATCAGATTGGTGCTGATGTCTTCGCCCTGAACCGGGAGCATTGCCATTCGGACCATTATCCCCTTATTCTTCAGGGCGTGCCGACGGCAGCTGTCGCTGGTGGATCAAAAGGCCCGGGCGTTCAGCACTATGTCCACATGGCGGCTGACACGCCGGAGAAGGTTGCTACCCATGATCTGAGCGATGCTGCCTGTTTTGCGGCACGGGTACTGTTGCGTGCCGCCAGCGATGAGGCCTGGCCGCGGACGCGTCGCGGTGCCGCCGAGGTGAAACGGTGGACGTTGTTGGGGAAAAGTACTTAGGAGTCGCATGAGCAGGGACGATGAATCGCAGAAGAGGATCTTCAACCAGCATCGTCTGCTCTTCCTCCTGCTCGTCTTTTCTTCCGGTTTTGCGGGGCTTGTCTATGAAGTCCTGTGGATGAAGCAGCTCGGGCTGCTTTTTGGAAACACGTCCTACGCTGCGGCAACAACACTCGCCGCTTTCTTCGGCGGACTGGCGATCGGTAGCTGGTTCTGGGGGCGGCGATGCGAGGGCCTGAAGAATCCGCTGCGCACGTTTGCCTGGCTTGAGGTGGGCATTGCCTTCACCGCCTTGCTCTATTTCGCCGTGTTGCGTGGGTACCATGCCGTGTATCCCCTCCTGTACCAGGGCCTCGGGACGGGCGGGATGCTGCTCGCTGTCAAGTTCGCGCTGGCCTGCGTCCTGGTTATTCCGCCTGCTCTCTTCATGGGGGGGACCATACCCGTACTTGGACAGTACCTGATTCGCGAACGATCGGGATTCGGGACAACGGCGGCCCTACTGTATAGTGTTAACACCCTCGGTGCTGCACTGGGCGCTTTCATGGCCGGGTTCTTCCTGCCGTTGTGGCTGGGCTTCCGGCTCACCTGTGTCGCTGCGATGCTGACTAACACTGTGGTGGCGATCGTGGCCTTTCGGTTGGCACGCGGAGCAGTTCTGCAATCGCCGGCGCAAGGTGAATCGACGCCAAGCTCCGATGCCGCTTCGGAGCTGCCCTCGCGCTCCCTGAAGCACGGCGTTCTGATGGTCGTGTGTTTTGTGTCGGGATTCGGGTTTCTCGCGCTGGAGGTGGTCTGGACCCGGATGTTCGCCCAGGTGCTTGAGAACTCTGTCTACACGTTTGCCGCAATCCTCGTCATTGTGCTGCTCTGCCTCGCTGTAGGTGCTTTCATCAGTTCACGTCTTGCGCGCTTGAAACTGCCGGCTGTTTCGTTGCTGGCCACACTACTCCTCGCAGGCGGCCTGGCCGTGGCATTGGCTCCGTTTATCTTCATGGAACTGACCGACTCTCTCCAGATCCTGGCAATGCGAGCGTCCTGGGGGAGCTACATCATGATGATTTTTGGGAAGGGCTTCCTGACGATCGGTCCGCCTGCCGTTCTGCTGGGCACGGTGTTTCCCTTCCTGATGAAGACCGAAGAGCCCTATGCAAGAGCGGTCGGCCAAAGCCTGGGACGCCTCGCCGCCATCAACACCTCGGGAGCCATCCTGGGGTCGCTTGTGTGCGGGTTTGTGTTCATGGGGACCTTTGGTATGTGGGGGACAACGCAGCTCATCGCCGTCGTGTATGTCGTGGCGGCCGTAGTCCTGCCGGTGACGTGGAGTATGGGGGGCATCATTCTTCGCGCGGCCGGGGTGTTCCTGTTGATGGCAGTTTTCTCCGGGCTCGACCCTACGCGGTTGCCGATTACCAGCATCGACCCCATGCGGCATACCAATGAGACGATCCTGGAGACATGGGAGACGAGCGGTTGCACGGTTGCGGTTGCCCAGGATGAACGCGGGCTCTCGCTCAAGATGAATTCCCACTACGGGCTAGGGTCGACCGGGGCGTTTCGACAGGAGCAGTTCCAGGCCGATCTTCCGTTGATGGTGTACCCGCAGACGGAGAGCATCTTCTTTCTCGGGATGGGCACGGGCATCACAGCAGGCAGTTCTCTGCATTCCCAGTTTGAGAACGTGAAGCGGGTGGTTGTCTGCGAGCTGGTGCCTGAGGTGATTGTGGCGGCAAAGAAGTACATGACGAACGTCGATGGCTACGATATGACCGGGGGGCTGTTTGACGATCCGCGGGCGACAGTTCTCGCGGAAGATGGTCGCCACTACCTGATGGCAACCCGTGAACACTTCGACATGGTTAACGGTGACCTGTTTGTTCCTTTCCGTTCCGGCGTTGGCAGCCTCTATACGCGGGAGCACTTCCGGAATATCGAGAAGCGGTTGAGCCCTGATGGCGTGTTCTTCCAGTGGATACCCCTGTACCAGGTGACGGAGACAGAGTTCTCGATCATTGCCCGAACGATGACGGATGTGTTCGATCGCGTTTCACTCTGGCGTGCCAATTTCCAGCCGGGCGATGAAGTCGTGGCATTGGTGGGTCATAAGGGAGACAAACCATTACCTGCGGTGGTTGGGGATAACCTGACCGATAGGCTGCAGTCTGTTACCGGGGCGACATCTCGCGACCTGGATCGCCTATCGCTGCCGTTTGCATCGCAGAGCAGCCTGTTCTTCTATTGCGGCAATCTCAGCGAGGCCGGTGACCTGTTCGACGCGTATCCGGTTAATACAGACGATCGTCCTGCCGTTGAGTACCTGGCCCCGCGCAGCTACCGCAGCCAGACAGATGCAGCAATCCCCTGGTTCGTGGGCCCACGGCTGGCACGGTTGGTGGAGGAGGTCCAGCGTCGCTGTCCGCCCGAGAGCGATCCGTTGCTGAAAGCGTACGCAGACGCGCAACGACGCCTGCCGCTTGCGGGTACTGCCTTTGCACGGGCGCGGCTGTGGCAGGTGATCGGTGACCCCAGTCAACGCGAAGCGTCCTGGCGGTCGTTCGTTTCCGAGTGGACGGATCAGTGAGCCCTGCAATGGCTGAGAAGCTGCTATAGAGAAAGGACGCCTGGGGGCGAAACTGAAACTGATTGATTCGCCGCGACTGTATGTCTCTGCAGACGGTGCGGCGAACCTGAAGGATGGGCAGTGACTGTATGAACATTATCTATATCTACGCTGACGACTTGGGGAGGGGAATGCTTAGCTGCTATGGGCAGGAGTATTTCAAGACGCCCAATATTGACCGCCTGGCGGCTGAGGGTCGACGTTTCTCAAATGCCTATGGGTGTGCCGTGTGTGCCCCGGCCCGCGCTAGCTTGCTGACCGGCTACCACGACTGCCATGCCGGCGCTTGGAGTTACAACAAGGCGGGGATCTACAAGGAACTGTCGACCGGCGGTCGCAACTATGACGAGATTCGCGAGCTGATCAACAACACTAGCTTCAACGAGCGCTCTGACGAGGTCTTTCTCGCTGACATCGCGCGGCAGGCCGGGTTGGTAACCGGTCAGGTCGGCAAGCTGGAGTGGGGGTTCGCGACGACGCCGGAGCGCTTGGCGAAACATGGGTGGGATTACCACTATGGTTACTACGACCACGCGCGCTGTCATGGGTTCTATCCGCCGTTTCTCTGGGAGAACGGCGACATGGTGGAGATTGCCGGGAATGAGCATGCCGATTGCGGTACCACCTACCAGGGAGAGACTCCCGAGAACCGTGCTCGCAGTGAGGCCCGCGGCGGGAGGGCTGTCTATTCACAGGACCTCTTCAATGAGAAGATCGAGGCCTTTATCCGCAAGCACAAGGACGAGCCCTTCTTCCTCTATCACCCCTCGCAGCTGCCGCACGGTCCCACGGCCGTGCCCGAGGTCCATGCAGGCGTTAAGGATGCTGAGGGGCTGACGCTGTGGGAAAAGGAGTACGCATCAATGATCCTGCGCCTTGACGATACGGTGGGCATGATCTACGCGCTGCTCGAGGAGTTGGGGATCCTGGAGCAGACCGTGATTCTTTTTGCATCCGATAATGGGCATGAGAGCAGCTACTACACCGAAGCAGGCCGGTGCTCGGGCGGCTGGCAGACGCTCGACGGGCGGGCATACGACCACATCGACCTGAACTACACGTCGGAGCTGTCCGGTGATGTTTTTAACGGCAATGACGGTTTCAGCGGCAAGAAACTCTTCAGCCTTGAGGGAGGCGCACGCATTCCTTTCATTGTCCGTTACCCGGGTGATGCGCAGGCAGGGACGGTATGCGACCATGTGCTGGCCAATTACGATACTATGGCGACCATGGCCGATCTGCTGGGGGTGGAATTGCCCGAGTGGAAGGATGGCATTTCGTTCCTGCCGGTGCTCAAGGATGCGGAGCAAGAGCAGCATGACTATGTCGTGTTTGCGGGTAGCGTTGGCCCCGCCCTGGTGACGCCTGATGGCTGGAAGGTGCGCTACCTGACTCCGGTTCGCCGCTTCCAACTCTTCTATCTGCCGGACGACTACCAGGAGGAGAAGAACCTGGCCGATGAGCGACCGGAGAAGCTGAAGGAGATGGCAACCAAACTTCTGCAGGCCTGCGATGGCAACATGTACCACGGCACCTGGGAGAATCACAAGGCGGTACGGGTTGATGAGCTGCTGGCGGGCAGCGGCCCCGAGGACGCTTTCCCGGGCATCAAACGTTGGAGTGCTGAATGAGCCTTACAGGCTCGTGGATAAGCGCACGATCACGCGTGAGCAGTGCCTGACGCTGAATAATTGGGCGCACGTAATTGCCGGTAAAGGAGAAAGCAATGGATAGACGGGAATTCATAAAGACGGCTGCAGCGGGTGCTGCGGCAGCAATAGGGAATGACCTGATAGCTGCAGAGAGAGGCAGCCGAAAGCCGAACATTATCTTTATCTTTGCCGATCAGATGCGGGCGCATGTGTTGGGGTGTTATGGGAACGACATGGTTCCCACTCCGAACTTCGATGCGATGGCGCGGTCGGGGACGGTTTTCGACAATGCAATCAGTACGTGTCCGGTCTGTTCGCCCTACCGAGCGATGTTGCTCACCGGGCTGCATCCCGTGGCCAATGGCACCGTCAGCAATGATACCGGATACAAGGACGGCCTGCCCAGTATTGCCAGCGTCTGCAAGGAGCAGGGATACGAGACCGGGTACATTGGCAAGTGGCACCTTGAATGGAATCGAAATCCCTTTGTGCCGAAGCATCGTCGCATGGGGTTTGATTACTGGGCGGTGAACAACTGCACACACCAATACATGGACCACTTCTACTGTACGGACACGCCTGAGAAGATCCATTTCAAGGGGTACGATGCCATCGTGCAGACCGGCCTTGCGGTCGACTACATCAAGCGGAACAGGGGCAATCCATTCTGTCTCTTCATGTCATGGGGCCCACCGCACGACCCGTACAACCGCGTTCCGGATGAATACAAGGAGCGGATTCCGCTTGAGAGCATTCGCCTGCGTGAGAATGTCCCCGAACGGGATATTGTGGACTTCCTGCTTGAGCGGGATGAGCCTGCCGAGGCGTTGCGCGAGAAGCGAGCCAAGCGCCGCAAGGTGGTGGAGGATGATGATCTGCTGAAGCGGGAGTACCTGCAGGGATACTATGCGCACACGGCTGCGCTCGATGACTGCATGGGTGAGATCCGCGCTGCCCTGCAAGATGCCGGTGTGGCGCAGGATACGATCCTGGTCTTCTCGTCAGACCACGGCGATATGTTGGGGAGTCACCGGATGGCTTCCAAGCAGAACCCGCTCGAGGAGTCGATCCGCATTCCGTTGATGGTGGAGTATCCGCGGGGAGTGCCGACGGGAGGGCGCACGGACGCACTGTGTGCACCCATTGATGTGATGCCGACGCTGCTGTCGCTGGCGGGGCTCGATTGCCCTGAGGTGGATGGTAAGGACTTGGCCGGGGCGGCTCAGGGTAAGGCGTCCGATCAGCAGGATGCCGTTCTGATCATGAAGACGCTGCCGGGAGGCAACCCGTATAACATGAATGCGATGACGCCGTGGCGCGGTGTGCGAACAAAACGCCATACCTACGTGACGCTCCTGGATTACGGTCCGTGGCTGCTGTTCGACAATCAGCAGGATCCTTATCAGCTCAACAACTTGATCAACAAACCCGAGCATGCCGATCTCCAGGCCAAACTGGATGAACGGATGCACGAACTAATGAAAGAAGCCGGTGATCCCGGCGAAACCGAAGCGCTGATGGCATATCGCCAATCCATGCGCCCGAAGAAGGAGAAGTAGTGATGTGCGGAAAAGCAGTGGTCTTGGTTCTTATGGTTAGCTGGATGTGCGTTGTGCTTGCGCCTCCGTCTTCTTGTGCGGAGGAAACCGTGTCAGCGAAACATCTCTTCATTCTCTCGGGGCAATCCAATATGGGTGGGCTTAATCCCGACATCTCGTTTACGCCCACAGTGGAGCAGGCATTCGGAAAGGAGAATACCATCGTTGTTAAGGATGCGATGGGCGGACAGCCGATTCGCCGCTGGTACAAGACATGGAAACCGGCGACAGGTGAGGCCCCGGAGGACACGGGAGATCTTTATGATCGACTGATAAACAAAGTCAACGCAGCCATTGCCGGGCAGGCCATCAAGACCATCACGTTTGTCTGGATGCAGGGCGAGCGTGATGCGCGGGAGGAGCATGGTGAGGTCTATGGTGCGAGTTTTGCCGGGCTTCTCGATCAGCTCAGGAAGGATCTTGGCCGCGAGGATATCAACTTCGTTATCGGGCGGCTCAGCGACTTTGACATGACGAACAAGCGGTATCCGCACTGGACCATGTTGCGTGATGTTCAGGTACAGCTTGCCGAGGCGGATGCGCGTGGCGCCTGGGTGGATACCGATGACCTGAACGACAAGCCGGGCAAGAACGGTGCCGTCAAGCATGACCTTCACTACACAAAGGATGGCTACAAGATCCTGGGGCAACGCTTCGCAGAGAAGGCGATTGAGCTGATCAATCGCTAGATGTCAGAGGTCAGTTGCGTCCGCGAGTGGACTTGGGGTAGTTAGGGGTGAAACTGAGAATGAACATCGAACATTCAACACTGAACATCGAAGTCTGGAATTCTCTTCGTTCGATGTTGGGCGTTCGATGTTCGATGTTGGACGTTCGAAACAAGCGAGTGTAACGAGTGAAGTTTCAGGCTAGTTAAGGGAGCCCGTATGACTCAGTCGATAGAGAATGGATATAGCGCCTGCGCCGGTGTGTGTGCTGATGGTTGGTTTGGCGGGGTGCTTGTTCTCAGTAATAGGGACAAGGAGTTCGTCAGAGTTCCGGAGGATCTCTCCTATGAGCAACGGGCTGCGCATGCCCGCCGGTGGTCGGAGCTGACGTCGGATCCGACTCGCGAGATTTCACTGGTCCTGCCGGACGGCGAGGGTATTACAACGCGCTGTATTGCGGCGGCGGAACGGCTTGAGGGGCCGGTCTCCCCGCGGGAGCCGGTGGACGGCCCAACGCTGGCCTGGGTCGAGCGGCGGGCTGGTCAGTGGCATCTTGTGCTCTTTGAGAATGGCGAAACGCGAACCGTCCTGTCACGCAATCACGTCATTCGTTGTCCCCGGCTGGCTGCGACAACGCAGGGGCTGCGGTTCGCTTTCGAGAGCGACACGGGACCGCATTCCACGCAGGTTGAGTTGGCTGACGCAAATGGCACAGTGCTGTATCAGGCCGGAGGCAGGGAGCCGGTGCTGTGCGCTGCAGGAGAGGGCTCGGTGCTGGGGTACGAGAACTATTCGGCCAACGATGTGACCGTGTCCCTGCTCTATCTTGACGGTTCCACCGTTAAGTCGTCATGCGAACTTGCAGAAGGTGACATGCTGCTGAACGCGGATATCGCCTGGTGTGCCCGCGACGGGGTGCTCTATGTTACCGCGGAGAGCACGCCGAGACTTGGGTATAGCTGCCAGATCGGGTTGCACCGAACGATTCCTGTGTGGCAATGGAGGCCCGGTGAAGCTGCGCTGTCGCTCGGGACGCTCCCGGTCGAAGAACGCGGGTTCGGCGCGATCGGCGATGAGAACGTGACGCCTATCAGGCCTTTCGTTCTCATGGAAGACGGACAGCCCGTGGTTGGTTTCAAGCAGCACCGTTACACCGGCTTTCGGGCGTGCGGCTGGGACATGTCGTGGTGCAGGCGTGATGGTGACGGCTGGACTGAGCCAGTACGTATCACTCCCGAGACGACGATGTCTGATTCGAGCTTCGGACTCGTCTACCTGGATGGCAAGTACGTTGGCTTGTGGCCAACGCATGAGAATGTGGGAGGGCAAGGCTCCAAGCAGAGCGAGCGCCACCAGGTTGATCTCGTTAGCTTCGCCCCCGATTACGCCCTCGAGCGTGTTGAGATTGAGGACGAGAAAAAGGCGGAATACCGCATGCCGCCTGCCTGCAGGGATGTCGCGCCAGAGCCACCGCCCCTGGTATCTCCCTACGAGGGACGCCAGCTGATATGGGGCGACCTGCATATTCACTCTCTCTACTCGAAATGTGTCTGCGCCGTCGATGGCAGTCCGCGCGAGAATGTCCGGTTTGCCCGCGATATACTGGGGTGCCGCGTGTTTGCCATCACAGAACACACCCCGCATACCACCGGGATCGAAAGCACATGGCTATACGACCAGCTTGAATCCACGGCGGGCAAGGATAACGTCATCCTCTACGCATCCGAGCCCGGGATTTATCGGACTCGGCACATGAATCTCTATAGTCGCAATCGTGAGACGTTCGAGAAGCTGGAGCGCATTCTGATCTCGCAGAAGAAGCGTTATCCTGAACTGTTGCGCCAGATGCGCGAGGATCTGCCGCATGATTCGGTGTTTGTCATGCGCCATGTGCACGGGGATGCAATTCCTGACGAACAGATCCTGCAGCATTTCGACCCGCACTTTGAAGTCGCGATGGAAGCGATGCAGGGGCGCGGCAATGCCATGCTGGGTGAATGGGAGCACTCGTCGAAGTTCCCGAACCCATTCCTTGATGCGGGCTGCAAGGTAGGTCTGGTTGGGGGAACTGATCACTTCAGGGAGTGGGCGCCGAACCATTTCTGCCTCACGGGGTTCTGGGTTAAGGAGGTCAGTGCTGATGGTGTCTGGGAGGCGATTCGCAATCGCTACACATTCGCGATGTCCGACTCACGGGTGGCGATGACGACCCGTTGCAAGGGAGTTGCGATGGGGGAGAGTGTCACACTCGCAGCTGATGAACCGATGCGCGTCGGCGTCGAGGTGAGCTGCGGGCACAACATTCGGCGCGTGACACTGATGCGTGATGGTGAGTTGCTTCCGTGGACGGAAGTGGGCGAGAAGCAGGCGACACTCGACCTGGTGGATGAGACTGTCTTGCCCGGCAAGCACTGGTACGTGGTGACGGCTGAAGTTGATACGGGGCATGGGCCGGATAACGAAGGTGTCTGTCACGCGTCGCCCTATTTTGTTTGGAAGGAATCGAAGTGAAGCAACCGAAT